>NZ_JABFFQ010000001.1:0-834447 GCF_032944295.1 Methanoculleus nereidis | reverse complement strand
CATCGGGATTGAGATCCCAAAACCCTTGCAGCCTCGCTCCCCACTGACCAAGACCGCGATCGGATCCGTATTACTGTTTTTCATCAGGTATGCTTGAATCCACATTCATGCCCGATTCAACAGAGCCCGCACGACCGCACCGGGGGTTCGGGTATCGAAACCTATATCGTTCAGGGTGCCAGACCACCGCCGCGGTGCATGCATCATGAAGGTAAGTGCAAGAAACCAGCTACCCGGAAAAGTAACGAAGATTGAGCAAGGGATGATCCTCGTGGAGATCACCATCGAACTGGACGGCGGCGGCGAGCTCGTTTCGGTCATCACTAAAGGAGCCGTGGAGAACCTCGGGCTTGCCGTCGGCAAGAAGGTCTACGCCGTGGTCAAGTCGACCGAAGTCATGGTCGCCACCGACTAAAAATCCACCCATTTTACCCCGGCCTGCAGTTCCCCAAACAGCAGAGCAGTAACGCATAAATACGCCGGCAACCGTTCTGCACGCGTACCCATCGAGGGAGTACCGGCACCCATGGTACGAGATTATCCCCCCCTGCTGATCGCGGTCCTCATCTGCGTCATGCTCACCGGCACCGCCATCACCTACGGCCTCCTCATGGACGGGGGCGCACCCCCTCCCGGACAGCCCGCCCCGCTCCCGGCCCCGACAGCAACGCCGGGGACGCCGGTGGCGACGGGAGCCCCGGTGCAGGTCACTTCCCGCTCGTTCGCCATCAGCGTCACCCCCGCAGCCGCCACGGTTCGGCCCGGCGACACCGTCAGGTTCACGCTCACGGTGCACCCCGAAGGCGGCTTTTCCGCACCCGTCGAGGTCAGGGTAACCGCTACGGCGCTCGGGGGTGTATACCGCGACAACCATGACCTCGGCACGGTCTCCCCGCCCTACCCGCCGCTCACGTACGACGTCGTGGCGCCCGACCTCCCGCCCCTCGTCTCCACCGCGACCGTGGACGCCACGGTGACGGCGACCGGAGGGGGCATTGTGCGGACGGAGCAGGTGCAGCTGGTCATCCGGCGCTAGAACGCCGGCACGGTATACCGGCCGGCATGGCCTTTGCAGGGGGATCGCGGGATGTTCCGGACAATATCCCCGCTACCATGTCCCCGCGCCCCTGATGGCCCGATACGATCTCCCCAAATTGTCCTTGAATCCCTGAAAATTCTTCAAACTGAAGAGCATTTCTGAGCCACCCACAGGGCCGGCGGGACGGTTACAGGGGTCGGCAGACATTACGGGCGATCGAGAGAATCTCTACGATCTGGAGAGATTAGGGCAAACCCCTTGATTTCCACTGGAGATCCGGTCGCGCGCCCCGGAGCGGCCCGGGAGGTCCGGGGCGCTGTCCCCACCCCCGGCTCCCGGTGCCGGTAAACGCCGCTGCTCCTCCGGCAGCAACCGCGCTCCGGCGCCTCCGTGGGATCGAACCGCCGCGAATACGGGCGTTACGGTGACGCCGCCCGAACACAGGAGCACTCACTCCTCCACCGCATCGAACCAGACGGGGTCGGGGCAGTCGGGCCGGCCGCCGTAGTTGATCGTGATCTCCTCGCCCCGCCGGATGGCACGGTGGGCCAGGATGCGAATCTCGCCCCGGGAAATGTCGCAGACGTGGTCCGCGTTCGCGTGGCGGGAGTGGTTGTAGAGCGACCCGTAGCCGAGCGCCACGGCGGCGAGGTCTCCCCATGCGAAGTAGTAATCGAAGAGGCGCGTCTTATCAAGGAGTCTCTGCTCGTCCGCTCCAGTGAGCACGATCACCGGGCAGACCTCGATCACCTCGCCGGCAAAAAGATCCCTGCGGGCGAAGACTCCCCGCCCGCGGCTGTTCGATGAGCCGACATACACGGTCTCTGGAGGATAGACGGCCCTCCCCGTCCCCACAGCACTATCGGTCATGGTATCGCTGCAACGCACAGAGGTGGGCTCCCTTTGGGCAAAAAAGGATACGGCCCCTCCGCCCTGAGAGATGGAAATGCCGGCCGGATCCTCCGGAAAAAGCAACACAAAGCCACCTGCGCGGATGGAGGGGTTTGCCCCTCCCGGAGCGGAAGGAGCAAGCGAAAAGATGTTGTATTCTCACAACCCCACAGACTCATCAGGAGGAAGAAACAATCGGGGATGTCATCGTAGCACGCGACCTCTTGAAGCAATTCGAGGACCTCGTCGCGGTCGACCGTATCACCTTCCAGGTCAGGGAAGGAGAGGTCTTCGGGTTTCTCGGCCCGAACGGGGCGGGGAAGACGACGACCATGAAGATGATCCAGTGCATCTCCCCAAAGACCGGCGGCACCCTGGAGGTCCTTGGCATGGACGTGGAAACCCACCAGCGGGAGATCAAGAGCCGGCTCGGCGTGGTGCCGCAGGAGACCAATCTCGACCCGGACTTCTCGGCCTACCGGAACCTGCTGGTCTACTCCCGCTACTTCGGCATCCCGCAGCGGGAAGCGGAGAAGCGGGCGGAAGAACTCCTCGCGTTCATGCAGCTCGAGGAGAAGCGGGACGTCCTGATCGACAAACTCTCGGGCGGGATGAAACGGCGGCTGATCATCGCCCGGGCCCTGATCAACGAACCGGAACTGCTCATCCTCGACGAGCCCACCATCGGGCTCGACCCGCAGGCGCGGCACCTGATCTGGGAGAAACTCCGGAGCCTCCAGGCCGAAGGAAACACCCTCGTCCTCACCACACACTACCTGGACGAAGCGGAACGCCTCTGCGACCGGCTGGTGATCATGGACCACGGTAAGATCCTCGTCGAGGGTGCCCCGGCAGACCTCATCCGGGAGCATGCCGGAAACGACGTCGTCGAGGTCGAGCGGACGGAGAAGGTGGTCACCCGCCTCGACGAACTCGGCGTGAACTACGATCTCGCCGGCGACGTGCTCCAGATCTTCACGGACCGTCCAAACGACGTGGCACGCGAACTGCTCGAGGTCTGCCGGCACGAAGCGGCGGTGACGGTCCGCCCGGCAACCCTCGAGGACGTCTTCCTGCGGCTGACCGGCCGAAGCCTGCGGGAGTGAGCGAGCATGATCGACATCACCGCGAGGGTACAGAGCGTCTGGCGGAGGAACTGGGACGCCTTCCTCAGGACCTACCGGGTAAACTTCATCCCGCCCTTTATCGAGCCGGTCCTCTACCTTCTGGCCCTGGGATTCGGGCTCGGGACCTACATCGAGGCGGTCGACGGGATACCCTACCCCGTCTTCATCGCACCGGCCCTCGTCTCAATATCGGTGATGTACTCCGCCTTCTTCGAGTGCACCTACTCGTCGTTCGTCCGGATGTACTACCAGAAGACGTTTGATGCGATCATCGCGACGCCGGTCAGCATCGACGAGGTGATCGCCGGGGAGATGCTCTGGGGCGCCACCCGGGGGATGATCTACGCAACGCTGATGCTCCCGGTGCTCCTTCTCTTCGGCGTCGTCGCCATGCCCTCGTCCCTGCTCCTCATCCCCTTCGCCTACCTTGCAGGCCTCCTCTTTGCGGGCATCGCAATGTGCTTCACGGCGATAACGCCGAGCATCGACGCGCTGAACTACCCATCGTTCCTCTTCATCACCCCGATGTTCCTCTTCTCGGGGACGTTTTTTCCCCTTGACCTCTTACCGCAGCCGATCCAGTACTTTGCCCTCGCCGCCCTCCCGCTCACGCACGTTGTCGGCATCAATCGGGCGATCACGCTCTCGGCGTTTACGTCGGTGAACCTCTTCAGCCTCGCCTGGATCGCGGTGGCGACCGTCTTCTTCTTCGTCCTCGCGATCAGGCTGATGAGAAGGCGGCTTATCGTATGACACGTCCGTGGAGCAAATGATGTTACGGGCTATTCGCTCGAGGCGCGGACGTCTTATGCAAAAAAAGGGTTAGAATCTGGGTTTTCTGTGCTTCGGGAGGCAGTCGCGGCAGTAGACTGGCCGACCCTCCGTTGGCTTGAAAGGAACTTCGCACTCTTTGCCGCAGTCGGAACAGACCGCCTTGTGGAACTCGCGGGGACGGTCCTCAAACGAACGGGGACCCCTGCGAGGATATCTCTCTTCCATTGGAATTTCACTCACTTTTGGAAACAGTATTCATACTGGCTACTCAGAACCGGGGTTTCCTGTGCTTCGGGAGGCAGTCGAGGCAGTAGACTGGCCGACCCTCCGTTGGCTTGAAAGGAACTTCGCACTCTTTGCCGCAGTCGGAACAGACCGCCTTGTGGAACTCGCGGGGACGGTCCTCAAACGAACGGGGGCCCCTGCGGGGGTATCTCTCTTCCATATACTTCAACCATGCAGATAATCTGCACATACACAACTACCTGCCTGCATATATAGGTGCGTCTCACGATCCCATGAACGCAGAGCAGCACGGAACTCCTGCTTCCCGCCACACACCATCCAGTGCGGGCCCCCTCCCCCGGGTGCGTGCCCGGGCTTTCGGGGGAGAGAAATTCCTCTGCAGTGCGGCCATTGACCACCGCAGGGAGAACTGTGGCACAACCCTTTTATCGATACTATCCTACCGAATGATCATCCAACTATGGCACATGATACTCGATCTCTTTTGCAGCCCGGCATAACACCGATCCTGTTCCGGAAACACAACCGGGGGAGTGACCCAGCATGACCGAGGACAGCCACACAGACGAGCCCCCCGATAGCAGGCGCAAGGGAAAGCGCCGGGACAGGAAGTCTATTGGTCCAGTCCCGAACCTTGAAGAGCATGTGAAATCCGACTGGTGGAGGGGTATCTTCAACCGGCTTTACTTAAAGACCGATGGGGATGTCGTCGACGATCCGCAGATCACCGAACGAGAGATTGACCGGATAGCCCGGATCCTGCACCTTCAGCCGGACGAGAAGATCCTCGACCTCTGCTGTGGCCAGGGGAGGCACACCCTCGAACTCGTGCGCAGGGGCTACAACGCCGAAGGCCTCGACCAGTCGCACTACCTGATCCAGCGGGCCCGGTCGACCGCGAAGAAGGAGGGGCTCTCCGTCCGGTTCCGGGAGGGGGACGCCCGCCGACTCCCGTACCGCACCGACACCTACGACGTCGTCCTCGTCCTCGGGAACAGCTTCGGCTACTTCGATTCCGTCGAGGAAGACCTGCGGATCCTCACCGAGCTCCGACGTATCCTCAAACCCTGGGGGCGGGTGCTCCTGGACGTTGCCGACGGCGAGTACTTGAAAGAGCACTTCCTGGCGAGGTCGTGGGAGTGGATCGACGATACGATGTTCGTCTGCCGCGAACGGTCGCTCTCGCTCGACGAACAGCGCCTGATATCCCGGGAGGTGATCACCGACGTCGAGAAGGGCGTCGTGGCCGACCAGTTCTACGCCGAACGTCTCTACACCCCCGAAGCGCTCCGGCGGCTCCTTGAGAAGGCGGGGTTTTCCGGGATCGCCTTCCATGAGATCGCGACCGAGTCGCAACGGAACCAGGACCTCGGCATGATGGAACGCCGCCACATCGTCACCGCGGTCGTCAGGAAGGAGTGGTCGCCAGTGAAGGCGAGAGGGCAGGCGAAGACGAAACACGTCGCGGTGATGCTCGGCGACCCGGCCAGGCCCGACGCCCTGAAACCCTCCTGCGCCTTCGACGACGACGACTTCTACACCATCGACCAGATGAAGGCGGCTCTCCGGGAACTCTCCGGCTACCGGTTCACCTTCCTGTGCAAACACGACACGCTGATCCAGGACCTTCCGAAACTGAGGGGAAAGGTCGACTACGTCTTCAACCTCTGCGACGAGGGGTTCAACAACGACCCGAGGAAAGAACTCCACGTGCCGGCGCTTCTCGAGATGTTCGATATCCCGTACACGGGATCCGGGCCGCAGTCGCTCGCGTTCTGCTACGACAAATCGCTCGTGCGCGGCATCGCGAAAGAGATGGGAATCCCGGTGCCGGACGCCTGCTTCATCACCCCGGGCGACCGTACCTACGACGTCGGCATGAAACTCCCGGCGATCGTCAAGCCGAACGCAGGCGACTCCTCCTACGGCATCACGCAAAAGAGCATCGCCCACACCATCGAGGAACTCTCCGACGTCATCAGCACGCTCCGGACGACACTCGGGTACGACCGCTCGCTCCTCGTCGAGGAGTTTCTCACCGGAAAGGACATCAGCGTCGGCATCATCGGCAACCCCCCCGGATACAGCATGGTGCTGCCTGTCATCGAGGAGGATTACTCCGCGCTGCCCCCAGAACTCCCCCGCATCTGCGGCTACGAAGCGAAGTGGCTCCCTGACTCGCCGTACTGGAAGATCGTATCGAAGCCGGCGGATCTCCCCGAAGAGACCGAGAAGGTGATCGTGCGGTGCTGCCTCGCCCTCTTCGAGCGCCTGGAATGCCGCGACTACTGCCGGTTCGACTGGCGCCTGGACGAGCACGGCAACCCGAAACTCCTCGAGGTCAACCCGAACCCCGGGTGGTGCTGGGACGGCCACCTCGCAAAGATGGCGAAGTACGCGGGCCTGTCGTACCCCGAGATGCTCCGGCGTATCCTCAAAGCCGCGGAGGAGCGATTCGGCATGGAGCCGGAGAGGGATATGCGGGAGACCGGCAAGGAACCTCTTCCGTTCGACTTCAGCCGGCAGACGGCCTGACCCGTCCACTTTTTTCGGCGAGCAGGAACGGCCCGGATCCTCACGAATGCATTTATTCCAAAAGGGCTATTGTCTCCCGCAGATGGCGGTGCCGGAGAGAGATTCTGCCTTCGCGAGGTACGCCCGGGAGGCCGGAGACGCTCGCAAGAGACGTGGAGGACGAGATCGCACGCGAGGAGCAGCGGCAATCAGCCCTCCTCGCCTGCGACGGCCGGCTCCACGTCACCGGGCTCTTCATCCTCGCCGCGGTGCTCGTGAACCTTCTCTTCCTGCTCCTTCTCCCCCGGTACATGCTCTACTGGATCGCATCGAGTTTCATCCTTTACATGGTGAATCCCTTTATCCTGATGATCCCAACCGGGGGTCCGAAAACGGCCTTCCCGGACTGGACGGCGATTGTGGAGTTTCTCGGGTCGATCCGCGGTGCGGGGTGGATATCCTTTCTTGCGGCCGGAGACGCGAGGGTCTACTGGAAGGTCTTCTGGGACACCTTCTTCATCAACTGTCAGCCCCTCGCCGCTGGGTTCGGGCTGGTATTCGGCATCAACGTCATTTTCGCACTCTTCGGCGGGTACATGGCCGGGTCGCTCAGGCCCGGGGCGGCGGCACTGATCGTGCTCCAGTCCCTTGCAATCATCCTCTTCTATGCCGGCATCCTCTACGTCAGGCCCTACACGACGAGTTTCTTCCTCTCGCTCGACGGCATGTGGACGACCCTGCAGGAGAAGGTCCGGGCCGGGTGGCGGGCGGCGATGCGGGTCATCCTCCTCGTCGCCGCCCTGGGGGCCGTGAGCGGGGCCCTCGCCGTATCGGCGATGCTCCTCCCCGGGATGACGTTCTCGACGTTCCTCGCCTCGGCCGATCTCGCCCTCGGATGGGACCTCCTGCCGCTCGCAGCCGTATTCGTTTCACAGGTCGTCATCGTCAGGTACCTGCAGGGGGCGTACAGCCGGGAACTCTTCATGCAGGTCGGCGACTATAAGATCCATGTCTGGCGGGACGGAATCCTGCGCCGGCTCGCCGCATTCCCAAAAACCCCGGAGGTGATCCCGACAGAGGAGCGTCTTGCGGATCTCGTGGCAAACCTGGCGCAGATGCACGGCGACTACCGGCGGATGAAGGCATACACTTCGGAGTATCACAGCATCTTCGGTTTCTTTCCGGTCTACCTCGTCCTGCCCGACGTCGGCCTTATCCTTGACCGGAACCGTGATGCGCCGCGGAAATCCGTGCAGGAACCCGGCGGCAAGGTGCGCACGGACCCGGCCGACCGGACTTCGGGGTATGCATGAGTGCCGCCACCCCGCCGGTACCCATCAGTATATAATATCCTCTGTCGCATAGATCTTATTATATGGCCGATGAGTATCGGACCGCGACGGTCCAGGGCAGGGATGTTCCTTACGATCCGGAGCAGTTGCGCAAGATCAGCGAGCACCCCTGTTACTCCGAGAAGGCGTGCCACGCTTTTGGGCGGTGCCACGTCCCCGTCGCCCCGAAGTGCAACATCCAGTGCAACTACTGCATACGGGACTTTGACTGCGTGAACGAGAGCCGGCCGGGCGTGACGAGCAGGGTCCTCTCCCCGGAGGAGGCGCTCGATCTCGTCAGGAACGTCGTCAAGGAGTACCCCTACGTGAAGGTGGTCGGCATTGCGGGGCCGGGAGAACCGCTCGCAAACCCGGAGACGTTCGAGGCGCTCAAGCTGATCCACGAGGAGTTCCCGCACCTGATCATGTGCATCAGCACAAATGGCCTCATGCTCCCGGAATCGATTGAGGAACTCGCAAAGTACGACGTCGGGAACGTTACGGTCACGCTCAACGCCGTCGATCCTGCTGTCGGCGAGAAGATCTACTCCTGGGTCGAGTACGACGGGAAGAAGTACCACGGGCGTGAGGCGGCAGAACTCCTCCTCTCCCAGCAGATGAAGGGGATCGAGATGGCGGTTGCAAAGAAGATGTTCGTCAAGATCAACACCGTCTACATCCCCGGGATCAACGACGAGCACATCCCCGAGATCGCGAAGAAGGTCGGGGAGATGGGAGCGTTCACCTTCAACGTCATCCCGCTCATCCCGCAGTACAAGTTCGCCGGCATCACCCCCCCAACACCGAAGGAGAAGCGGGAGATGCAGGATCAGTGCGCCCCGTACATCAAGCAGATGCGCCACTGCGCACGTTGTCGGGCGGACGCGATCGGGAAACTGGGCCAGGACGTTCAGTCCTGCGTCTACCAGCAGATGAAGGATGAGAAGGTGGAATAACCTACTTTTTACCTGCCGGTGCTCCCGGCCATGACAACACTCACGCTCGGACCGGATCAGCCGTTCGACCTCGACCTGACGCTCTCCTGCGGGCAGGCGTTCCGCTGGGAGAAGGCGGACGGGTGGTGGCGGGGCGTCGCCGACGGCCGGGCCGTCCGGATACGGCAGGACGAAAACAGGCTCACGTTTGAAGGGGCGGACGCGGGGTTCGTCCGCAACTACTTCCGGCTCGACCAGGACCTTCTGGCCATTCTCTCGTCGATCAATCACGATCCGGCGATCGCTGCCGCGATCCGGGATTGCCGGGGTCTGCGTCTCGTCAGGCAATCACCGTGGGAGTGCCTGGTCTCCTACATCTGCGCCACGAACACGAATATCCCGGCGGTGAAGCGGCGGGCCGCGCTGATGGCGGAGCGCTGCGGAAGGCCGTTAGACGGGCCATTCGGCAGGGCGTATGCGTTCCCGGACCCGGAAGCGTTCGGCGCAGTCTCCCACGCGGATCTGTGGGACTGCAAACTCGGTTACCGGACGGATTACGTCTGCGAGGCAGCCGCATATGCAACAGAGCACCCGGACTGGGCGGAGCGGGTGGCCGCCCTTCCGTTCGAGGAGGCGCGGCAGGCGCTAATGCAGTTCAAGGGTGTCGGGCCGAAAGCGGCAGACTGCGTGCTGCTCTTTGCGTTCGGGTTCTTCGAGGCGTTCCCGGTCGATGTCTGGATACGCCGGATCGTGGGGGAGACCTACCTCTCCGATCTTACCGGCAAAAACTGCACCCCGGCGGAGTACGACCGGATCCGGCGGTTTGCACGGGACTACTTCGGGGAGTATGCCGGATACGCGCAGGAGTACCTCTACTGCGCCCGGGGCCCGGCACGCCGGGCGCAGTGATGCTCACTTGTTCCCGTTGCGGATACGCTCCCGGACGAGCAAGGCTCCCACAAGCAAGATGAGGATGGCGAGGCCGATGGCGACGATGGTGACGAGGGCAATGGGCACTCCGCACACCATGATCACGGGCGAGGCAATCCCGATGGCGACCTGTTTTTCGGGAGGCACAAACGTCCTGTTGTCAGAATCCTGGTGCCGGGAGAGCGGCACACTGTAGAGATGCGCCCTCGTCTCCGGGGGCATGTTCTCCAGGAATTCGGGGCAGATCCTCTCATAGTATTCCCCTACGGATGCGTTCCGCTCAAGCATCTGCTCATATATCTCGGAGTGCGACTCGTTGAACGAGTACTCGATGGCGGTCTCCCCTGCGGCCGATCCCGGCAAAAGTGCGGCAACCGCGAGCAGTGCCAGGAACAGCACGTAGCCTTGTTTCTTCATGGTCGTCATCAGAGGGGCTGGAAGTCCGGCGGCCCCCCGCAATGACCAGTGATTGGCGCCCGGGGCATAAGACCATTGTGGGGCCCCGGCCCGGCAAAGCTCGCGATAAACCCGTTATCCCGCATGCTGAGCACTTCCTCCGGCGCACCGTCGGCCACCACCCGCCCTTCCTCAATGAGGCAGATGCGGTTCCCGAGTTCCAGGGCGTCGCCAAGGTTGTGGGTGACGACGATGCAGGGGATGCCGGCGTTCCTTATCCGGTCGTGGAGTTCTTTCCGCATCGCTCCTTGAGCCCGCATATCGACGGCGGCAAGCGGTTCGTCGAGGAGGAGGATGTCCGGGTCGAGCACCAGCGCCCGTGCGAGGGCCACCCGCTGCCGCTGCCCGCCCGAGAGTCTGCCGACGTTGACGTCCGAAAGATCGGCGAGGTTCATCGCAGCAAGCTGGTTCGCCACGGAAGAGGCGATCTCCGGCCGCGGGACCTTCCGGCACCGGAGGCCGAACGCCACGTTCTCAAAGACGGTCATGTGCGGGAAGAGCGCGTAGGACTGGAAGAGGTGGCCGATCTTGCGGCTCTCGGCAGGGACGTCGATCCGCTCCTCGCTTGAGTAGAGTGTCCTCTCCCCGAGCACGATCTCCCCCGCGTCAGGCGTGAGGATGCCGGAGATCAGGTTCAGCACCGTGGACTTGCCCGCCCCGTTCTCCCCGATCAGGACGAGCGTCTCTCCCTGCCTGACCGAGAGCGTGACGTCGAGGGTAAAGTCGCGGAGGTGCCGGACGGCACGGACGGAGAGCATCAGAGTCTCCTCCGGGTCATGATCTTCACCGAAGCGATCACCCCAAACGATATCGCGACCAGGATGATCGCGAGGCTGATCGCGGCATCGAGGTCGCCCTGCATCGTCGTATAGATGGCAAGCGGCATCGTCTGCGTCCGGCCCTGGAAGTTCCCGGCAAACATGATCGTGGCGCCGAACTCCCCGAGCGCCCGGGCAAACGAGAGTATCGCACCGGAGACGAGCCCGCCCCATGCAAGCGGGATGGTGACCCGGAGGGCGACGGTCGCCGGGGTTGCCCCGAGCGTCCGCGCCGCATCCTCGTAGAGGCGGTCGACCGCCTCGAAACTCGCTCTCGCCTGCCGGATGTAGAACGGCGAGGCCACAAAGACCTGTGCGAGGATCACCGCAACTGTGGTGAAAGCGATGGAGATGCCGAAGTGGTCGAGGTACTGCCCGACCACGCCCCGGCGGCCGAAGGCCATCAGCAGCGCGATGCCCGCCACCGCCGGCGGCAGGACGATGGGAAGGTCGGTGAGCGTATCGACGATCGCTCTCCCAGGGTAGTCGTGCCGGGCATTCACCAGGGCAAGAGGCGTTCCGAAGATGACCACGATCGCCGTGCTCACCGCCGCGGTGACGAGTGAGAGGGAGAGCGCGTCGAGCACCACCGGTTCGGCGAGCGACCGGAGGAACGCCTCAGGCGATATGCGCAGGAAGAGCGAGGCGACCGGCAGCGTGACGAAGAGGAGGAAGAGGGCGACGAGGGCGGCAACGAGGGGGGTGAGACCCGCCCTCGAGACTCGCGCCAGGCCGCCTTCGCGCCGGGTCACCTCAGGACTCTGCCGGAATGGGGTCGAATCCATACTCCGTCAGGATGGCGCTGCCGTCCGGGCCCCGGACGAACGCTATGAAGGACTCCGCTTCGGTCTTGTGTAGCGACTCCGCAAGGATGCCGAGCGGATACGTGGCCATGACATTATACTCCGCCGGAACCTCGATCCGGGACACCTTCTCGAGGTCGTCCTTCGAGACGTCCGATTTGTAGACGAACGCCGCGTCCGCCTCCCCGAGCGTCAATTTGGGCACCACGGAACTCACCGCAGTCTCCTCGGAGATGACGTTGTTCATCACGGCCTCCCGGTATGCCTCGCCGTATGCGGGATCGGCAGCCATCTTATCGAGCACCTGCCGGGTGTAGTCGCCGAAGGGGACGTCTTTGGTGCCGATGACAATCTTCGTGCCCGGGTTTGCCAGGTCGGGAAGACCCGTGATCCCGGCCGGATTGTCGACCGGGACGATCAGGGCCATGCTGTTCCCGAGGAAGACCGCCACGGTATCGTCATCCATGAGCCCGCCGTCCTGGAGGGCCTTCATGTGCTTTTCGCTCGCGGAGACGAAGATATCGGGGTTCGCTCCCTGCTCGATCTGGGTGCGGAGGGCCTGCGATCCGTCGAAGACCAGGTCGATCCTGACGTTTTCGTTCTGTGCCTCGTAGGCTTTGCCGATATCCGTAAAGGCTCCCGTGAGCGACGCGGCCGTAAAGACGGTCAGAGTTGTCTCTCCCGGAGTTTCTTCTGTGGTCGTGCATCCCGCAACCAGGAGGCCGGCGATGATCACGAGGGTCAGGGCAACAAGGGTTGCCGTGGTAGGTACTTTCATACTAATGACACCTTGCTATAGAGGATTGCGGCACGGGATATTTAATTTAGCTTATTTTGGACCCAAATTAAGGATATTTGATTTACGCGCCCGGCGAGTATAAAAACATGTTGTGCTGCCGGCTGCCGGAACGGACGATAAAAGAGTTCGAGAAGGCTCTGCCGGGCGGTCGGGCGAGAACCGGCCGGCACCCCGGCTGTGCCGGTCACGCGGAGGTGGAGCGATAGGTCCGGATCAGGTACGCCGCCGCTTCACTTCATCCAGGAGCTCGCGGCGGACTCCCTCGATACGCTCGTTCACCATCCGGGCAAGGGGTTCTTCCCCGGAAACATCGTAACGTGGAGTCTCCCGGCATCGCATCTCTTCGAGCGTCCTCGCCTTCGTCAGCTCCCCGATGACGGACTGGGCCATATTCGAGTACTCGCCGCTGTCGACCTTCTCCTTCAGCCACCGGTAGAGATGGCCCGGGAGCCGCACACCCACCTGCTTGCTTGAGACGTTATCGGGAGACTCCATCTTCCTATTCAGGTATCCCGGCAGGACAATTATATTATACCGTTTTTATTTTTCCAATCAGATACCTATAGATACCGATAGGTATCATTTAAGCAGTAGGAGCCCCTATAGGGGTGCATGAGACAGAGCAAGCCGACCGGGCGGTACCTGCCCGGCGATCGCAGGCGGACCCAAAAGATATGGGAGTGTGGCATCCCGTGGAGAGACAACCGCACTGTAACCAGGGGGACGGGCGTGTGCGCGGGTTAAGCGTGGCTGAAAAGACGATGTGCCCGCCGTGCGACACCGGTGATACCGGAGTGGATGGATCTGCCCCCTGCCCATTCTGCGGGTGCCGGGACCACGTCAAGGAGATCATGACCGCCAACCCGCGGGTCCATACCGTCCATCAATGCCTCAAATGCGGCCACTGGTTCGACGACCGGGGGCCGGCATGCCCCCGGTGCGGCTCCCCGGGGGAACTCCTGGGGAATGTCGACGCTCCCGGGTGCGGCATGTATGCGCAGTACCGCTGCTGCGAGTGCGGCCACGGGTTCATATTACGAATGAATTGTGACGGAGACACCTGTCAGACCTGACGGCGTATCGGTCCCGGCCCTTCCGTTTTTCCCACCCCGGATATTGCACAGGGATTTGTATTAAAAAAAGTGGATTTACGTCCCGATCGTCCAGCTGCTCATGTAGGTTTCCTGCTCGGGCGTCAGCCGGTCGATAGAGAGGCCGAGCGCGTCGAGTTTCAGCCGCGCCACGGCCTCGTCGATGACGGACGGGACGTCGTGTACGCCGGGAGCGAGTTCGCGGCCGTGCTTCGCGATGAACTCGGCGGAGAGCGCCTGGACCGCGAAGCTCAGGTCCATGACCTCGACGGGGTGGCCCATGCCTTTCGGCGTCGCGAGGTTCACGAGCCTTCCTTCGGCAAGGACGTGAACGGCTTTGCGGCCGAGAACGTAGGTGTCGACACCGTCCCGGTGGACGACGGAGTCCGCGTGCGATTCGAGCCAGTCGACGTCGATCTCCACGTTGAAATGGCCGGCGTTCGCGAGGATTGCCCCGTCCTTCATCTTCGGGAAGTGCCGCTCCGTGAGGATGCTCGTATTGCCGGTGGTGGTGACGAAGATATCGCCGAGGCGTGCCGCGTCATCCATCGTCATGACGTCGAACCCGTCCATATGCGCCTGCAACGCTCTTCTGGGGTCGACCTCGGTCACGATGACGCGGGCGCCGAGGCTCCGGGCCTTCTGGGCAAGCCCCCGGCCGCAGTAGCCGTAGCCGGCGACGACGAACCTCTTCCCGGCGATGAGGATGTTCGTCGTGATCATGATCGACGCAAGCGAACTCTCCCCGGTGCCGTGAACGTTGTCGAAGAAGTGCTTCATCGGGGTGTCGTTGACGGCGATGACCGGGAACCTGAGCGCCCCCTCCTGTGCCATCGCGCGGAGCCGGTGGATGCCGGTCGTGGTCTCCTCGCACCCGCCGATGACCGAGTCCAGCACCTCCTGCCGCTCGGTGTGGATGCGGTGGATCAGGTCCATGCCGTCATCGACGGTGATCGCGGGATGGGCGTCGAGCACCCGGTCGATGGCCGCGTAGTACTCCTCAACGCTGGCTCCCCGGCGGGCATAGGAGTGAATCCGCTCCCGGGTATCGAGCGCCATCGCGACGTCGTCCTGGGTCGAGAGGGGGTTGCACCCCGTGATGTGCACCTCGGCGCCACCCGCGGCGAACGTCTCGACCAGCACCGCGGTCTTCGCCTCGACGTGCAGGGCCATGCCGATAGTCATCCCGGAAAACGGCTTCTCCTCGACGAAACGCTTCCGAATGGACGAGAGTACCGGCATGTACTGCCGCGCCCATGCAATTTTTAGATCTCCAGACTCCATAAAAACCACCAGACCGTTTATCCCGCCCGGATATTCTCCGGTTTGTCTGTAAAGGTGTCTTTCGTGAGTACTTAAAAGTAGGGGAGCAGCACGGGCTCCAGGGGATCCGGTTCGCCCGAGGGTATGTGCAACCTCTATTGACGGAGATCCTCCAAGGAGCCCCGGAGTGTTCAGCCATTTTCCAGTCGCAAAAATCGGAAACGGATTTCCACCGGATATCGCCATTGGGGGAGGGGCTGACGGGGAGGGGGGAGCATCCCCCCTCCCCTGTCTCCAACCCGCTCCTCCTGTGTTCGTGCTCCGGTTCCAACGAAACTTCGCAAGTCGGAAACGCTACGCGTTTTCTCCTGCTCCTGCCCTTCGGCCAGTCGCATAGGCAAACCCTCATCACCTCCGCCTCAAAACCACTACACATGGTTCTGACCAAGCGGATCATCCCCTGCCTTGACCTCAAGGACGGGCGGGTGGTCAAGGGCACGCACTTCGTCGGCCTGCGCGACGCGGGCGATCCCGTGGAACTCGCCCAGCGCTACAACGAGCAGGGCGCGGACGAGGTGGTCTTCCTCGACATCACCGCCACCAGGGAAGACCGGGGCACCATCATCGACGTCGTGCAGCGGGCGGCCGACCAGCTCTTCCTCCCGCTCACCGTCGGCGGCGGCATCCGGACCATCGAGGATATGAAGCAGATCCTCCGGGCGGGCGCGGACAAGGTGAGCATCAACTCGAGCGCCGTCGCCGACCCGAACCTGATCTCGCAGGGCGCGGAGCGATTCGGCACCCAGTGCGTCGTCGTCGCCGTCGATGTCCGGCGCAACTACGAGACGGCACCGGGAAAAACGCCCATAACACTCGCCGACGGCCAGGAGTGCTGGTACGAGGTCGTGACCCACGGCGGGAGCCGGGGCACGGGGCTTGACGCCGTCGCCTGGGCGAGAGAGGCGGAGGAGCGCGGGGCGGGCGAGATCCTGCTCACCAGCATGGAGGCCGACGGGACGAAGGAGGGGTTCGATATCCCGATCACGAGAGCGGTCTCGGAGACGGTCGGCATCCCGGTGGTCGCGAGCGGCGGCGTGGGGACGCTCGAGCACTTTTACGGGGGGTTCACGGAAGGAAAGGCCGACGCCTGCCTTGCGGCAAGCGTCTTCCACTACGGCGAGTTCACCGTCCGCCAGGTCAAGGAGTACCTGGCAGGGCGGGGTATCCCGGTACGGCTGTAAGATCGAGCGCGAACGCCGCGACCGAATGCTCGAGGTCGAACGCCCCGAGAACGGCGGGGTGGATCTCCCCGAACACCCCCACTATTTTTCCGTCGACGACGATATCCCCGCGGCGGCCGTCGAGGAACGCCGGATCGGCCGACTCGACGACCGTGTAGGAGAGCGAGAGCTCGCGGCAGAGGACGTCCGCCGCCGCGTATGCCTCGGAGAAGTCGGCCGCCGGGTGGATACTGACCGCCGCGACCTTCGGGTAGGTGACGCAGTCCTCGACCACGTCGCCCACGGTAAAGAGCCGCTGCGGGAGTTCGCGGTGCTTGTTCGCAAGAAGCATCTCCATCAGCAGGGGGAGGAGGTCGGTCCTGACCACCGTCTGCTCCTCGCTGATCGGGTGGAGCAGCCGCAGGGTTCCGGGCGCGGGCTCCCGCTGCATGTTCGCATACAGCACCCGGTCGTTTGAGAGGGTGAACGGGATCGCCTCGAGGTACCCAAGACCGGTCATCACCGACCGGACCGCTCCCGTGATGGCACTGATCGGGTGCTCCTGTGCGACCGTGGAGGTCGCCGGGAGGGCGGCATCGAAGTTCTCGATGCCGTAGGCGATCGCCACGTCCTCGAAGATATCCCAGTCGTGGAGGATGTCCGAGCGGTAGCAGGGGACGAGGATCCGGACCCTTGAAGCGCCGTCGGGCTCGGCGTCAAAGCGCATCCGGCGAAGGAGCCGCGACATCTCCTCTGCCGTGAGGGGGAGGCCGAGGAGGCGGGAGCACTCCCCGACCGAGACCACCCGCTCTGCGGGGGCGAGCGTCGGCATCTCCTCGCCCTCGACGGTGACGGTCTCGATCGTCGCCCCGGCCTCGGCGAGCGCCGTGCAGATGATGTTCACCGCCGTCATCACCGCCTTTCTGTCGGTGCCGGTGCAGTCGAGCAGGATGTTCTTCGTCGCCGCCGTGACCCGCGTCAGCTCGCCGTTGATGATCGGCGGGAAGGAGAGCACCCGGTTCTCGGCATCGACGATCAGCGGGAACTTATCGAAGTTCTCCACCAGGTGGGCGTAGTCCCGGCCCTTCGGGTGGTCGGCGAGCATCTCCTCCATCGTCATCTCCCGCTCGAAGTCCAGCGGGACGAAGGAGCGGTTCCGGGGCGAGGCGACGTAGCGGAAGGGAGGTTTGACCGTATCGAGGTCGTGGACGCCGATCGCCACCTTGCCCCGCCCGCGCCCGACCGCCCAGTGGAGGGCTTCCTGGAGTGCCATCAGGCTCTCGATCCCCTCTTCGTCGAGGGCGACGTTCCGGATCACGGCCGAGCCGAGGAACGGCCGGATATCGGCAAGGTTCGGGTCGACCGAGAAGGTGATCCCGGAGGGGCGGACGGTGTAGTTCGGAAGCCCTTCCTCGATACCGAGGAACCCGCGCATCGCCCGGGCGACACCCTCGGGCGAGTAGAGGTCGGGACGGTTCGGGAAGAACTCGACGTCCACGTGGTCTTCCTCGATCCTCTCGATGTCGGCCCCGATCATCGGAACGCGGTCGATGATCGTCTGCCGGTCGGTGCCGGCCAGCCGTTCCAGGTACCGGTAAGGTAACGTGATTATTGCCATATTACCGCCTCCCGCCGTAGGTGGGCGTATCCCGGACCCACTCGACGTCGCTCCGGTAGAGCTGCCGGAGATCCCGCAGCCCGAGCCGGAGCATCGCCACCCGGCTGATCCCGAGACCCCACGCGAGCACCGGGTGCTCGATCCCGAAGGGCTCGGTCACCTCCTGGCGGAAGATGCCCGACCCGCCGAGTTCCACCCAGCCAAGCCCGTCGACGTAGACCTCCGGCTCCACGGAGGGCTCGGTGTAGGGGAAATAGCCTGGCCGGAACCGGACCTTCTCAAAGCCCATCTTGGCGTAGAACTCCTTTAAGAAACCGAGGAGGTGGCGTAAATTGACGTCTTCGTCCATGACGATCCCCTCGAGCTGTTCGAACTCCGCGAGGTGGGTGGGATCGATCGCCTCCCGCCGGTAGACCCGGCCGATGCAGAACGCCCTGACCGGCGGCTTCGGGTGCGCGGCGAGGTGCTGGATGGAGAGGCTTGTCGTGTGCGTCCGGAGCACGCACTGCTCCGCCTTCTCGGCGCTCCAGGTGCCTCCCCATCCGGTCGAGGAGGTTCCACCGCCGTGCTCGTGCATATCGCGGACGCGCTCGTAGCCCGCCGGGAGCGGCCGGCGCTCGCCGAGGAAGAAGGTGTCCTGCATCTCCCGCGCCGGGTGGTCCTGCGGCTGGAAGAGGGCGTCGAAGTTCCAGAACGAACTCTGGACGATCCCGCCCGACATCTCCTCGAACCCCATATCGAAGAGGATGCGGCGCATCTCGTCGATGATGCGCTGGTAGGGATGCACCTTTCCGGGATAGGCGCGCCTCGGGAGTTTCGTGACGTCGTAGCGCCGGAGGGGGAGAGACTTCCACTCACCGGAGAGGATCTGCTCGCGGGTGAGCGTCCCCGCCTCTTCCCGCAGGTCGAGGCCCTGGCTGAGGAGTTCGCGGCCGCGAGGCGTGATCGAGACGGTGTAGGCGACGGTCTCCTCCTCCTCGACGAGCCCGCGTTTCGCGAGATCGGCGACTCCTCCGCCGTCGGCGATCTCGCCGTTCTCGGCGAGCCGGGCGAACGCGGCTTCGTCGGGGCCCGGGGCGGTCTTACCGGTCTTTGTCACGACCCCGTCACGGATCGCGATCCAGCCTTTTTTGCGCATCCAGCCGATGGCGATCTTTGCGAGCGGATGGCTCTGGAGATCCCGCATCGGGATTGTCTCCTCAAAACTCTCGAGCAACTGCCGCTCGGGAAGGCCCTTTCCCATGTAGGCCCGTCCCTCTTCTGTCGGGACGTACCGACGGGCGACGTGTTTTTCCACGTCCACGAGCCCCCGCTCGCCGGCAAGGTTCGCATACTGCACCACCGCCTCCCGGCGGGTATCCATCTTCTCCGCAAGCACGGCCGTATCGGCCGTCCCTATCGATCCCAGAACAACCAGGAGCTTTTTTTCGTTCAGCGTCAGTTCCACTCTCACACTTCCTCTGCAAGGTGCTCGACCGCATCCATCCTATCTCGTAAATCCTTGAGGAACGCATTCACGCGCTCCAGCGTCTCTTTCTTGCACTGCCCGCAGGTGAGTTCGCCGCTCTCGCACCGGCGGGCGAGATCGGCGAGTTCCACGTCGTCCTCGAGCATGTGGAAGAGGTTCAAGAGGTAGACCGAGCAGGCGTCCGGCTCGCCCCCGAGACGCTTCTGCTCCTCGAGCGTCATCCGCCCGCCGGTCTTCGCCGCCATGACCTTCTTCCTGACCGACTTTTCGGACTCGTAGAACCCGAACGAACTCTCGGGCGCGCTGCTCGACATCTTCCCACCCTGGAGCCCGGGCATGAAGATGTGGTAGGTCGACGAGGGGAGGTAGAACCCGAACCCGCCGTGAGCGATCTCGATCTCGCGGACGGCATCCTCGACCCGGTCCAGCGGAAGGCCCCTGACGTCCACGTGGCCCGCGTACTTCTTCGAGCCGGGGAAAGCCCGATGTACGGCCTCGAGAGCTGCTTCGGGAGCGTTCTTCGACCGGACGCTGATATGGTCGCCGCGGTCCTCGACCGTGAACTGCCTGAGTTTGTAGGCCACGTCCCGGGTGAGCCGGAGATGGGGGTCCTGGTCGAGGCCGACCGGGACGATTGTTGGTGCGGGGCCGGCGTCGAGCTGCGGGAAGAGGATGTCGGCCACCTGGGTGATGACGCTCATCGCGTGGGAGAGCGAAGTATCGGGCCCGAACCCGTAGATCGCCGTCATCTCGGAGAAGTTCACCTTCGTGGACGCCTCGAACGCGAGATCCTTCAAGCGGTCGTTCTTGCTCTGGTAGTAGGTCGTGCCCTCAAATCCCAGGGCGTAGAGGGCCTTGAGATACTCCTTCCCGTACTCGCGGCACTTCTCCCACGAGATGCCGCGGACCGCGTGCGCCTCCCGGTCGGCGACGGCGACGTAGCCGTTCCCGCCCTGCTGGACGTGCCAGACGACCTCCTTCATGACCATCAGGTGCCCGAGATGCGGGAGGCCTGAGGGCATGAACCCGGTCAGCACGTGAAACGGGGTTTTGTTCCGGATGGCGTCGGCGACCAGGCTGTAATCCCGGTGCCCGACGACGATACCCCTGCGCATAAACTGCGGTACCTCGGGAAGCCTTCGTGCGACCTCACCGATCGGCTCGATGCCGAACTCGGCAAAGAGTCTATCCACATCGACGGTCTGGTTATTCGACCACGGGTTCATTTCGGAATGCATGTGCTGTCGCTCACAGTTTTATTCGGGCGAATTCGACGTATCTGATATCGGTGTTATATATGCAGGCAAACAACATCTTCTTTTTGACGCTGTGAGCAAGCCTGACCGAGCGGGAGACGGCGCTCATCGGCGTGGAGGTTCCGGACGCAACGGCGTGGACAAGCATCTCCGAGTGGCTCTTCTTCCCGGAGTAGACGCGAAAATGGTGGCCGAACTTGTACCCTGTTCTCGGGATGTAGCCTTTCTCCCGGAGGTCTGAGAAGACCCGTTCTTTTTCACGGATCTCAACGTCCTTTCCTGCCGCCGCATCGAGGAACTGCTCTGCACTCATCGGCTCCCCGTCCCGCGTGATTGAGAGGCAGCGTTTGCGCATGAGATAGATCGACTCGACCGGGCGGAGCAGCAGCCTCTGGGAGTCCAGTCTCTTGCCGTACCAGTCCTCCTCGAGCGAGGTTCCCGGTGGCAGGTGAGCCAGCGCGTAGGTCCCGAAGAGCGAAGCCTCCATCGGTGCTTCGCACCCAGCTGGCTCCTCGACGGCAGGGAGATCCTGCACCCGCACCTCGTAGTAGGTCAGCTCGTCCTCGTCGTCCACGACCGCGAGGAGGTACTGCTTGCGCATGTTGACCGCAGCGACCACGTCCTGGCTTAACCGGTCGAAGTCGACGATGTCGCGCTCGGAAAGAACCCGGATCAGGTACCGGGACTTCCCCGCGCCGGGCTTGTGGCCGCGGCGAAAGACGCGAAAGTCCTGCGGGCCGGGCTGGATAACGTATCCCCGCTCGCGGATGTCGCGGTAGACGAGATACCTGCGGACAAAGTTCGGCTGGCCGGCAAAGAGGCCGAGCAGGGTGTCAAAGTCGAAATCCCTCACGTCGATCTTGCTCCTTTCCATAAGGTAGAGCGCCTCTTCGGGGGAGAGCCGGAGGCCGGCCCCCTCCAGCCTCCCGTAGCCACCCTGCTCGTAGAGTGTGCGTCCTTCGCCCTTAAGACGCACCCAGGTTCCGTCGAATGTCGCCAACACGTGCTAGAGCTATAGGGAGTTCACGTTCATTAATGGATTGCTGGAGATGAACCACCACGCTTTTTGCATGCCGCATCGCACCAGTGATCGATTCCATGACGAAAGGATACCGAGCTATCTGGCGCCCGGAGATGATCCTCGCAGCAATGCTCATCGTGGTGGTGCTGCCGGCAGGGGTCGTCTCTGCGAGCGAGACCTCTCCGGAGGTCGCCTGGAACGTGACGTTCACGCCGGAGAATATCAGCAAGTTCGATGCCGTTGCGCCGACCGCGGACGGCGGTTTCATTGCTCTCGGCTCCACCCTCACGCAGATGGTCGGGGGCAGGGAAGACCTGCTGCTCGTAAAGACCGATGGTCAGGGGAACGAAGAATGGACCGTGAGAATACCCGACATGGCACCGGCCTCGGTTGCAGAGACGGGGGACGGGGGGTACATCGTCGGCGCCTACACCATGTCCAGAACGGTGGTTGATCAGAGCCTCACATCCCAGGGCACCTCGTTCCTGATCAAGACAGATGCCACCGGAGATGAGGAGTGGCGACAGGTCCTCCCGGGGGAGAAGGTCTCAACCGTCCGCCCGACCGCCGACGGAGGCTACGCCGTCATCGGGTGGCTCTGGGACCCCCCCGAATCAGCGAACGATACGACGGCAGTCATCACAAAGACCGACGGTGACGCAACGCCCATCTGGAACCGGACGTTCCCCGGCATCTCCGCAAACGCAGGGTTCGTGACTGCTGACGGAGGCTACATTATCGGGGGCACGACATCGCCCTTCAACAACGACATCGGTGACGCCTTCCTCATCCGCCTCGACGCCGACGGCAACACGCTCTGGCACGAGAATTACCAGGCCCCGGTCGTCTATGACATCGAAGAGACCGATGACGGGCGGTTCGTCTACTCGGGCAACTACTGGTACGGCCTCGTCGACAGAGAAGGAGAGGAGGTCTGGCTCAGGAATATGGAGGGGCTCTCCGGGTACGCCGTCGCCCTGCAGCCCGCCGGCGGATACATGATCGCAGGCACGGATCACAGGAGTGGGGAAGGCTTCGCCCTCGGGATCGATGCAGATGGGACGATCCAGTGGAACATGACCTTCCCCGCTACGGGTATCTATGCAGCCAGCAGCGCCCCCGGTGGCTACACCCTTGCGGGCATCCGGCACCTCTCGCCCGATACCAGCGTTGCATGGCTGGCCGGCCTCGCAGAGACGACGGAACCGGCCCCAACGGCGGCACCGGGATTCGGCACAGTGGTCGCCGGGGCGGCGCTCCTCCTCCTGCTCGCGGGAAGGAAGCGGAGAGGGTAAACCCCTCACTCATTTACATTTTTTCAGGGCCCCTCCTTCCGGAAGTAGAGAAGGGCCCCCGCCCCCACGAGGATGAGGGCAAGCAGGCCGGGGATGAGGTGCGCATAGGGAAGATCCGGCACGGTTCCAGACTGCGGGCCGGTTTCGGCCGCGACCACCTGCGCCGCGCTGGCATCGGGCACTTCGATGAAGAGCGCGTATGGGTTGAAGTGAGAGGCAACGGCTGTAACACTCCGGATCTCAGGGTGGACGGTGGTCGGAACCTCCTCCCAGGCTCCCATAGACCGGTCGTACCGCTGCACCACGAGCCCGCTGCCGTTGTAGACGGCATCCCACTGCTCCTCCGTAAAGTTGAACGAGAGAGTCACCGGCGGAGAGAAGGCGGCTCCTTCCGGCCCCGCAAGCCAGGCATACCCGGTAAACGCGTATGCGCCAACGCCGGGCACCGCGGGCACGTCGGCTGCATCGAGCGACACAAGGGTCACCGCGCGAAGTGGGTTTCCGGCGGCATCGACCGCCCTGACGCCTTCCGCAATCGTGAGGGTCGCAATATCGTCGGCGGAACCGAGCAGGACGACCCGCTCCACGAGGCCAGCCTCTCCGATCTGCAGTCGGCCGGGGCCAGCGTCATCAGGGATGGTGTTCGGCACCGGAGTTGGCGTCGGGCTGGGTTTCGGCGTGTTCCAGCCCGGATCGACCCATGCAGAGCTACCGCCACCTCCTCCGCCGCCACCGCCCGACGACTTCTGCGTCGGTTTGGACGTTGGCGTAGGTGTCGGCGTCACGTTGACCGTTGGAGTCGGAGTCGGAGTCGGGGTCGGGGTCACGTTGACTGTTGGAGTCGGAGTAGGAGTCGGCGTTGGAGTAGGAGTCGGCGTTGGAGTAGGAGTCGGCGTTGGAGTAGGAGTAGGGGAATGAACGGTTATGTACCCGGGCTCTGCCGCCGTGCTGCTTCCGGCGGCATTCTCTGTGGTCAGGGTGACGTTATAGGCGCCCGCGTTCACGTAGGTGTGCTCCGGGTTCTGCTCCGAAGAAGTCCCGCCGTCGCCGAAGACCCAGGCCCACGTTTCAGGCTCACCGGCGGAGGTATCCGTGAACCTGACGGTGAGCGGCGCGGTTCCGTTCCTGGTGTCGGCCGAAAACGAGGCCTCGAGTCGCTCATAGACGGTGATGTAGCCGTACTCCGTGTGCGTCGCGCTGGCTCCCGCGTTGTCACAGGTCAGGGAGACGTTGTAAACACCGGGACGATCGTAACGGTGACGCGTGTCCCGGTGTGTCGATGTCTCGCCATCACCGAAGTCCCAGAGCCAGGCTGTCGCGTAGTTCGGGGAATCGCCGTAAAACAAGACTGTGAGGGGCGCAGGCCCCGACAATGGCACCGCCCGGAAGCTGATAACCGGCGGTTCCGGGGGACTTACATGAATGAGATCGGTCTTCGTGACGGTGTCGGACCCGAACTCGTTATGCACCGTGAGCGAGACGGTGTAGTTCCCCGGGACCTCGTAGAAGTGCCACATATACTGCGAGGTCGAGATGTTCCCGTCGCCGAAGTCCCATTCCCAGGCGTCCGGGTCGCCGGCCGACTGGTCGATGAACCGGACGATGAGCACCGCCCCTCCTTCGGTTGGGTCCGCCGAGAACTCCGCCACCGGAGCCCCTCCGCTGAAGTAGGTGAAGGCGTAGATGTCCGAACCCCCGCCACGGCCGTTCTGCCAGACGACCCGATCACCGCTGACGGCAGGATAGAGCTGTTCGATCCCGGAAGGAATGACCGGCATCTGCTTATCCTTCCCGAGAGAGAGGTCGCAGATGTAAACGTTCCAGGTCCCCTCCCGCTTGTCCTCCCAGGCGATGAGGTCTCCGTCGATCGAGGGGGAGACCTGAGCGGCAGGGTCGTCGGTGATCCTCTGCTCTCCGGCGGCAGGATTGTCGAGATCGAAGAGGTAGATGTCGGGAGCTCCATTCCGGTAGTCCTCCCAGACGATCCGGCTCCCCGATATCGACGGGTAGGTCTGCCGCCAGTTATCCTGCGTAATCGGCTGCTTATCCCCGTTCCAGATATCGTACAGCCAGATATCTCCATTCCCGGCGCTCTCCTCCCAGACGACATACCTCTCCGAGAGCGCGGGCTTCCATTCGGTCACCGGCGAGCAGGAGAGGAAGGTCTCGCTGCCGGTCTCGATAGTATAAAGGCAGATATCCGTGCTCCCGCCCCGGGCATCGTACCAGACAACATGCTCCCCGTGAACGATGGGCATCCACTGGTCGGCCGGGTCGTCGGTGAGCGCCGTCGTCACGCCGGTCGATATCTCGAAGAAGCAGATATCCGGGCTCATGTTCCGGTTCTCCTCCCAGACGACGTAATCCCCCGAGACGGACGGGTACCTCTGCCCCGTCCCCTCGCCCGCAACCCTCTGGCCTCCGCTGCCGGGGCTGCTCGAATAGTAGATCGACTTTCCGTTCCTGCCGTCCTCCCAGACGACCGTGCTCCCGTCGATATCGGGGTGCTCCTGCGATCCTCCATCGATACAGATCGAAATTATATCCCCCGGGGCCCTCTCCCCGGCCAGGGCCGGTGATGCCAGCAATCCGATAACAATGACGGTACAGGCAACAATCAGCGCTTTAGATTCAGCCATTCTTGTATCACCACGATGAGAACGCCCCCTTCGTCCCATACGATGGTGTCTGTACGCGCGCCGGGGAAACGGAACTCCCCCGCCGGCGTACAAACGGAGATCCTGTGGAATTCCGGAGAATTACCGGGACTCCTCAGGATAAAGGGTTCGCGCGTTGCAGGATAGAATTGCCAATATAAATATCTTACTATAAATGCAGGCGGACTGAGAGGGGATGCCAGATTATTATAAAAATTGTGAAATATAGTCCGCCCCGGGCGCCAGCGCAGCATACCCGGCAGCACGATCTCGCCGGAGCAACGTCCCGGGGCGATCACGCACCCGCAAGTTCACGGACCTTCGCGATATTTCCGGTATCGTCCCGCCGCTCGTCCACCGGCGTCTCACAGATCAGGGGGAGGCTCCGGACAACCGGGTGGCGGAGGATATGCCGGAACCCCTCCTCACCGATAGAACCGAGCCCGATGTGCTCGTGCCGGTCAAGCCCGCTCCCGAGATCGCCTTTGCAGTCGTTGAGATGAACGACCCGGAGGCGGGATAGATCGATCTGGTCATCGAGCTCCCCTAAGACCGCATCGACCCCTTCCGGGGTCCTGAGGTCATAGCCGGCAGCGAACGCGTGGCAGGTATCGAAACAGATTCCGACTCGTTCTTTCGCATTGATCCCGTCCATGATCCGCGAGAGGTCATCGACGGTCGTCCCCACGCTGTTCTTCTCCCCGGCGGTGTTCTCGAGGAGGAGCATCACGCCGCTCTCCCCGGCGTCTTCAAACGCCCGGTTGATGGCGGCAACGACCCGCTCCTGCCCCGCTTCCATCCCGGCGCCGCGGTGGTGCCCGAGGTGGGTCACCAGGTAAGGTATCCCGAGGAGAGAGCACCGCCGGAGTTCCCCGGCAAGCGCCGCGACCGATTTTTCGTAGATCTCGGCATCGGGCGAGGCCGGGTTCGGGAGGTAGGGCATGTGGTCGACGACCGGGGCGATGCCCGACGAACTCACCGCCGCCCTGAAGGCCTCGGCCAGGTCCGGGTCGAGATCTTTTACCTTCCAGCCGCGGGGGTTTCGGGAGAAGATCTGAAACGTATCGCAGCCCGCGTCAAGGGCCCGCCCGACCGCACGATCGATCGAACCGGCGATGGAGACGTGGCATCCTACCAGCACCATAGCGTAACTCTCGACCCCAAATCGCTTAGGCCTTCCCCCGCCCGACCTCGCGAAGCACCGCCGTCCCGAACTCCCGGGTCCCGGCGGCGCCGCCGAGGTCGCGAGTGCGGATGCCTGCGCGGAGCACCCGGTCGACGGCCTCCTCCACAACCGCCGCGGATGCGGGGTCGCCGAGGTGTTCGAGCAGCATCGCAGCGCTCCTGATGGCCGCGATCGGGTTCGCAATGTTTTTGCCTGCGATGTCGGGAGCGCTCCCGTGCACGGGCTCGAAGAGGGCGTGCCGGTCTCCGATATTGGCGCTCGGGAGTAGCCCAAGCCCCCCCACCAGGTAGGCAGCGGCGTCGGAGAGGATGTCACCGAACATGTTGGTCGTCACAACCACGTCGTAGCGGTCGGGGTGCATAAGGAGGTCGAGGCAGAGCGCGTCAATGTAGCAGAGCGTGCAGGGAACTCCCGCCCGGGTGGCCTCTGTCGTGCAGGCCTCGACGAAGAGGCAGTCCGACTTTAACACGTTCGCCTTGTTGCCGACAGTGAGGTGATGGCGGGACTTCGCGAGGGTGCAGGCGTATCGGGCTATCCGCGCACTCCCCCGCCGGGAGACGACCCGAACGGTGCAGGCACGGTCGGCCTGGGTCCACTCGATGCCGGAGTAGAGTCCTTCGGTGTTCTCCCGGACGATGACGACGTCGACCCCCTCGCCCCGGATTGGGCGGACATTCGCGTAGAGATCGAGCGCGTGGCGGATCTGGAGGAGAACGCTCCGGTAGCCGGGATCCGGCGGCGTCGTGACGGCTCCGAAGAGGACGGCGTCCGCCGACCGGAGATCGGCGATCGTCCCCTCCCCACAGGCGCTCCCGGTCCGCTCCCACCGGCCGTATCCTACCTCGACGTCGAAGAACTCGATATCCGGGCGCACGGCCGCGAGGATATCGCGGGCGACCGGAACGACTTCGTGCCCGATGCCGTCGCCTTCAACGACCGCGACCTTCACCATTCTGTCTCCTCCACGCGGTTGCGACCTGTCTTGCCGCCTCCGCGATCTCCCACGACGACGCTCCCCAGTGGACTATACCGCCGAACAGGCCGTTCCTGAGACCGATGCCGGCACGCTCGCTCCGGCAGCACCGGGCGATGAAAGGCTCGGCCGCCACAACCTCGAGGGGGCAGATGTTCTCCACGCTAACCCCTTCCCCGTAACACTCCCGCACCAGTTCCCGCGCCGTCAGGCAGCCGGCGATGCGGTCACCTGGTCGGAGCGGGTCCGCATCAAGGGTGCGGGGGAAACCGGCCGCACGGCAGGGATAAACATCGGCCTTGATCTCCCGGATATCCCGGACGTGGTGCTCGAAGACGACCTCGAGGTCGCCGAAGAGCCCGGTCCTCTCAAGGTCACCAAGCGTGGCCGAGAGGTGGGGGCGGGGCGGGGTGATATCATAGACGTGGATGCGGAGGAACCCGGAGAGGTCCGGATCGAGCACGAACGTGGTCTGCTCGCCGTGACCGGTGAATATGGTGCAACGGTACCCGGACCGCATCGCCTCCTGTACCAAGAATGTTCGATCCTGAACGTTCACGCGATCCGGGTAGCGGTAGACATCGTCGCCGGCGGCGAGCACCCGGGTCGAGAGGACGCTCCGCATCAGGCCGGTTCCGTTCGGATCGGTCTTCACCTCGATGACCTCTGTGCCGTCGGCGGTCTTCCGAACCAGGTAGCGCGAGAGGAAGTAGGCTTTATTGCCACACGGGGCGCCGTTCACGGACCCGACAAACTTGCAATGGGGAGGGAAGATCATCAGCACGACCTCCAGTAGGGGGCCAGTCCTCCGGCCCGGAGGATGGCAACCATCTTTGGGGAGAGCGGGCGGGCAGGATAGCGCTCCCCGTCCACCTCCACCCACCCGGCATCGAGGTCGAAGGCGATGCGGGCGCCGTCGGTGCAGGCGACAGAGGCCTCGATCACCGGCAGGCCGACGTTGACGGCGTTCCGGAAGAAGATTCGGGCGAACGACTCCGCGACGACCCCGACAACCCCCGCCTCGCGGAGGGCGACCACCGCCTGCTCGCGGGACGACCCGCAGCCCATGTTCCTCCCGGCGACGATGACCGAACCCCTGAGACGGCCGGCGAGCGCCGGGTCCAGATCCTCGAAGGCGTGCTCCGCCCAGACCGAGCGGTCTTTCGTCCGGAGGTAACGGCCCGCGATGATAAGGTCGGTGTCGATGTCGCGCCCGAGACAGACCGCCGGCCCAACTCCTTGCATCATGCCACCTCCGGCACGGTGATCTCCCCGGCTATGGCGCTCGCTGCGGCGGTGGCGACCGACGAAAGGTAAATTTCGCCGCCCACGCCCATCCGGTTCTTGAAGTTCCGGTTGGCGGTGGAGAGGCAGACCTCTCCCTCC
Organism: Methanoculleus nereidis; assembly: GCF_032944295.1. Classification (NCBI taxonomy): domain Archaea; kingdom Methanobacteriati; phylum Methanobacteriota; class Methanomicrobia; order Methanomicrobiales; family Methanomicrobiaceae; genus Methanoculleus; species Methanoculleus nereidis. The sequence continues at coordinate 805,350 of NZ_JABFFQ010000001.1, read as the reverse complement.
CCGAGCACGCCGGCATGTGCCCCGAGGCACGGCCCGCACCCGGGCGGCGCCACCATGCACCCCGCATCCACGATATCGGCGAGGACGCCGGTGGCAATCGCCCGGGAAAGCACTGCACGCGAGGCGGGGACGACCACGGTGCGGACGGCCACTTTTTTGCCCCGGACATTGCGGGCGAACAGGGCAAGGTCTTCATAGCGGCCGTTCGTGCAGGTCCCGACGAAGACCTGGTCGAGGTGCGTGCCTGCAACCTCCTCCGCCTCCCTGACGGTGTCCACCCGGTGCGGGACCGCGACGAGAGGCACGATGCCGCCGAGATCGATATCAACGGTCCGCTCATAGCAGCAGTCCTCCGGCACCTGGGGCGAGGGCGCAACCCCGTAGTCCACGAGGTAGCGGACGGTGACCGGATCGGCGTAGAACATACCCGTCTTCGCCCCTGTCTCGACCGCCATGTTGCAGAGGGTCAGCCGCCCGTCCATGGATATTCCTGCCGCCCCGTCGCCCGCGAACTCCAGCGCCCGGTAAGTCGCTCCCTCCATCCCGAGTTTCGCAACGTAGGCGAGGGCGACATCCTTCGGTTCCGCGGCGCCGGAGAGCCTGCCGGAGAGGTTGACTGCGATCGTCTCCGGGACACGGAACCACGTGGCTCCCGACGCCCAGACCGCCGCCATATCGGTCGCGCCCACACCGGTGGCAAACGCGCCGAAGGCGCCGAGGGTGCAGGTATGGGAGTCAGCGCCCACGACAATCGTGCCGGGCAGGACGACCCCTTCGCTCATCACCTGGTGGCAGATCCCCCCGCCGGCATCCGAGAGCGCGATCCCCGACACCCGGGCATACTCGCGGAGCTCGGCCTGGAGCGTCGCCGTCGTGCCGGTATTCGCCGGCACGATGTGGTCGAAGATAAGACGCAGCCGCTCAGGGTGCGGGAGCCGCTCCACCCCCATCTCCCGAAGCGCCTCCCGTGCGAGGACGCCGGTCCCGTCATGGGCAAAGGCGATATCGACCTCCCGGTCCACGTACTCCCCCGCCGGCGCGCCGAGGATCTGCTCCGAGAGCGTGCTCACTGGACGATCCCCTCCTTTGCCGCTCGCAGAAGGGTGCAGAGCACCTCACGGGTGACGCTGCACTTCCCCTCACTCTTTTGCTTGACCTGTTCGAGCACCCACCGCGCCTCCCCGTCAGAGAGGTCGAACCCATAGGCCTTCGCGACATGCTCAAGCGCCCGCCTCCCCGTATGCTTCCCGAGGATGAACCGCCGCTCGCTGCCTACCATCTCCGGGGCGATGTACTCGTAGGTCAAGGGATCACAGAGGATAGCAGCGATGTGGATCCCGCTCTCGTGGGCGAAGGCGTTCTCGCCGACGACCGGCCGGGTACGCTCCGGGGCCACGCCTGAGCACCGGGCGACCAGGCGTGAGATATCCTGCAGGCGGGAGAGGTCGTAGCGGTCGACGCCGCCCTTCATCCGCAGGGCGACGAGCACCTGTTCAAGCGCCGCGTTGCCGGCACGCTCGCCGATGCCGTTGACGGTGGTGTGGAGCTGGAACGCCCCGGCGGCCGCGGCCGTGATGGTATTGGCCGCCGCGAACCCGAGATCGTTATGGCAGTGGATGCAGAGCGGGAGGGGGGCCGCTTCAAGGAGACGGGAGACGACCGCGTGGATCTCAAGCGGGGTGAGGCAGCCGACGGTATCTGCGAAACTGACGAGGTTCGCGCCGCGCTCGACCCCCCGGGCATACATCTCCGAGAGAAACGCCGGGTCGGTCCGCGAGGCGTCCTCGGCAGCGAACCGCACCTGGACACCGTGGTCGGCGGCGAACTCCACCATATCGAGAGCACCGTCGAGCACCTCTTCGCGGGGCTTGCGGTACTTGTGGCGGATGTGGAGGTCTGAGGTCGCAAAGAATATGCTGACCATGTCCACGTCGCAGTCGAGCGCCGCCTCGATATCGGGCTTGAGCGCCCGTGCCAGGCAGCAGACCCGTGCGTCGAGATCACTCCGGGCGATGGCCGCAACGCACTCCTTCTCCGCCGCGGAGACCACCGGGAAACCGGCCTCGATCACCTCCACGCCGATCTCGTCGAGCGATCGGGCGATCGCCATCTTCTCATCAAGGGTAAACGAGACGCCGGGAGTCTGCTCCCCGTCTCGCAGCGTTACATCACAGATCTCGATATGCCACGGTTTCATGGTTCTCACCTTCTGGGCAGGTGCCTTCGATAACCACCGTCCGGGGCCCGCCCTCAGGAGGAACAAGGGCCCGGCGAAGCGCCGCGGTGTCGTCTGCAGCGCAGATGACCGGATCCGCCCAGGCGGTGTAGCGAAGGATGTCAGGGACGGGGTGACCGCCGGTCATCCCCATCCGGTTGTTCGCAAAGACGATACAGAGGAGCGGGAGTTTGCGTTCGTAAACGTCGATGAGGGCGTTCAGGCCCGAGTGCAGGAGCGCGTAGTCGCCGGTGAGCGCGACGCCGGGACCGGTCGCAGCCACGGCAACCGACGAGCCGAGGCCGTAGGTGGCGACGCCGATGCTATAAGGAGGGTTCATCGCGAGGATCGCGCACCCGGCGTCGCAGGCCGCCCGGAGTTTGCGTTCGCGGAGGATGGCAAGGGCGGAGTGGAACGGGCAGTTCCGGCAGAACGTCCGCGAGTACCCGCGGGAGGAGAACCGTTCCGGCTCCCCGGCGGGCTCAGGCGGGGTAAGCAGCCGGTGCTCCCGGAGGAACGGGCGGCTGATCTCGGGGATCGAGGCGAGCGCGTCCGGGGCCACCGCAGGGGGCGGGTAGGCGGTGACGATGCGCGGCGTCCCTCCGGTAACGCGGTTCAGCGGCGAGGTGCGCGACCAGACAAACATCGCCGCGGTCCGGCGGTCGGCTGTCAGCGCCCGACCGGCCATCGTGAGTCCCGGATCCGCGAGGCTTCCCTCCCGACGCCGCCGGGGAACGGGGACGTCCGGCACATCCGCATCCAGGAGGTCAGGCGTGACCCTGATAATGGCAACACGGGAGAAGGTCTCCGAAGCCTCGAACGCCGCCTCGACTGCCGGGCCGAGCGTCTCGGTATCAGGTTCCAGCACCGGGACCCGGGCCACCTCGCCGTAGTAGCGGGAGTCCTGCACGACGTCCGATCCGGCCGCGCGCACATCGTCACCGGCAACGATAACGACGCCCGCCCGAAGGCCCTGAGCGGTGGCGTGCACCAGCGGGTCCGCACAGGCGTTGAGGCCGACGTGCTTGACCACCACGGCAGCCCTCCTCCCGGAGAGCGAGTCGCCGAGGGCGTACTCGAGGGCAACCTTCTCGTTTACGGTGATTCCGGCCCCGACCCGGGCGGCAACCTCCGATACCGGGTAGCCGGGGACGGTATAGCAGCGGTCTGCTGACCGGAGGAGGGCCTGTGCGAGCGCCCCGGTGCCCTTCATGTGTCCCTCCCCGGCACCAGATCGCACCCGGTACATGCCGCACACATCGTTAGCGCCCGGCAGGGGTCGAGCCCCGCCCGCCGGAGAATCTTCTTGTGAACCTCACAGAGCCTGAGAAGTCGGTCGGCGGACGGCCGGGGCATGTCCGCAAGAGACGCCGCCGGGGTGAGGGGGCGGAGGACCGGGACGACCCCGATCGCAGCGAGGTCTCCCATGATCCGCTCCAGGTCTTTGTTGGTCTCCCCGAGGCCGACGATGACGTTCGAGAAGACCCTGCCCCGCCCGAAGAGCGCGACGGAGGACGAGAGCGCCTCCCAGACTCCCTCCCAGGAGAGGCCGGGACACATCTCCGAGAAGAGTTCGGGAGTCGCTGCCTCGATGTTGAATTTTACCTCGGCGACGCCGAGAGCGTGAAGCCTTGCCGGAGTTTCGGGGCAGGGGTAGATCGAGACCCCGATGGGTAGCTCGAAGGAGCGGAGGGCTGCAACGACCTCGAGGACGTAGGCCTCCTCCTCCTCGATCGAGGAGGCGACACCGCTCGTGATCGCGATGGCGTCGATCCGGTCGGCGACGCTCTCGATCATCCGGACGATCTCGGCGATCTCCTTCCGCCGACCGGGGAGAGACGGCACCGGGCAGTAGCGGCAACGAAAGATGCATGTCCCGCTGACCGTGATGTAGGCCTGGCGGGGGCAGTGGAGGGCAGCGGGCTCAAGGCGGCCGGAGACCACGTCGTCGTCGATGAAGAGGTCTGCCTCGCCGCCCCCCCGGTGGACGACCTCGATAGAACATTTCTCATCGATGCCGGCCCGGACACGCCGACCGGTGACGGGAGAGAAAAAGAGTGAGCCGGATGTCCCGGCTGAAGGGCCGGCGGCGGAACGGGATACGTATTCATCTGCAGGCTCGCCGGAGAGGCGAACCGAACCAGCCTCAAGCAGCCGGGCTTTCAGCCGGACCCATTCCATAACGCCAGTGCCTCCTCATACCGCGTGGCAAACGGGATCGCCGCAACCGCTCCGATCGCGCCCCGGCCATCCATGATGATGGAGAGCCGCGGATCGTCGAGGGCGGCAAGGTCGCCGGGCGAGACCTCGCCCCGCTTTACGCGTCCGCCGAACTCTTCGAGCGGCGAAGGATCGAACCCCCACCAGACCGCCATTCCGGTCTCGTCCGAGAGCGTGTACTCTTCCAGGTAATCGTGGTAGTGCCGGATCAGTCCAACGGGATCGGAGGTGGCGAACTCGCAGGCAATGGCGACGCAGTTCTTGGTCCGGTAGGGGACAGGATAGAGCTGAACGATGGTGTGAGAGAGGTAGCGTGAACGGGCGTCTTCGACGGCCCGTGCGATGTTGTGGGCCAGCGTCCAGGTGGCGCCCTCCTCCGGGGTATCGGTGTCGTCGATGCCGACGATCACCCTCTCAAGCCGGGGGAGCCAGATCGTCGAGCCCGCGAGACGCCCGCCGCCGGCAGGGTCGCTCTTGCACCGGACGACACCCGCAGCTTCGGCGCGGCAGATGGATGCCCCCACGCCCCCGCCGCCGAGCCCACGGTAGGTGACGGCGATCTCGTCCCCTTCGACGGCTACACCGGCGATCCCCGCCGGAAAGACCGAGCCCTCGAGCGCGAGGTCGGCGCTGCCGGTCGAGAGGAGGTAGCGGTTGGTCGACCCCACGGTGCGGACGGAGCGGACGAGCGGGCTCTGCGCATAGTGGCGCTTGACCCACATCGCGCCGCCAGTGCAGTCGAAGAACTCGATGAGCTCAACCTGCCCGGCGCTCTCGTCGGCCACCGCCACGATCTGTGGATACCGTATCGTGTACGGGTCAGAGAGTTTCTCCATAGAGACCTGCCGCTTCAACGCCCTTGTTCCCCCAGAGAACGGCGCCCAGTGCTCCTATCCGCCCTTTCCGGCCGGTCGAGTCGATGAACCGGATACCCATCCGTGCCGCCTCCGCCTCCGCGTCGTCGACCGTCAGGAGTTCGGTCTTGACCCTTTTCGCGTAGGGTGATTCCTCAGAAAACGCAATCCCGCGGTAGACGGCGATGCCGGTATCGTTGCTGACCGCTTCGGACTCGACAAAGTCGCGGACGTATTCGAGGAGTTCGTCCACCTTTCCCGGGCGGACGGCGAAGTTCAGGGCGGACCCGACGCAGTTGGTGGTCTTCTTCGGGACCGCCGGGTTGAGCTGCACGAGGCGCATGTCCAGGTACTCGACCCCCGGGATTGTGCAGGCTTCGGCGCATTTGAGCGCGAGCACCCACGTGGCACCCTCCTCACGGGTGTCGGTGTCGTCGATCCCGATCGTTACCTTCTCATAGAGCGGCGATACAATCCGCACCCGGCAGGTCCGGGCGCCGCCGATCTTGAGATCGTCTTCGGAGGGGTACTCGGCCCGGAGCACCCCCGGCGCCTGCGGCAGGCATGCGGCGACGCCGACGCCCGCCCCTGCAATCCCGGACCAGGTCGTCACCACTTCATCCCCGACAACCTCGACCCCCTCGAGTGCCTGGCCGCCGATCTCCTGGCCGGCAGCCCCGAAGTTCGCGGGGGATACACCCAGACGGGCAACCATCGTCATCGTCGTGCCCTCGACGTGGCAGGACTGAATTGCACCTCTCGCCCGCACCCGATTCGCCGCATCCCACTCGATGGTCCCCCGGGCCCGGCAATGCTCGCGGATCTCTGCGAGACCGGCGTTCTGGTCGACCATGGTGAGGAATTTCATCGAGAACAACGGCCCGAACCGGGCCCTGACTTCATCAGGCGTGAGCGTAATCATGATGTCACCGAAATAATCGTTAACAAAATTATCGTTGATAACGATATTTAAGAGGATCGATCGTGAGGGAACGGGTGAGCCAGAGCGGGCTTTGGCAGGGGATGAGGGGGGAAGGGGGGGTTTTACACGCGGTTGAGGGGAGCCGGGGCGGGGGGTGATTGAGTGTGAGGGCGGTTCTTTCATAGTGGGGATCGACTGGGTGGTGGAAGTGCCGGGAGGGGGACCCGGGGAGCAAGCAGATTTGCATTTCAGACGATTAGTCTATCGTGTCCTCACCAGTTGCAAGCCCCACCCACGGCTTTCCAGTGGACTGCGCACCTCCGCACCTCCGGTGCTCGTGCTCCGTTCCTGCCAGAACATCGCTTATCGCCATGACTGCCCCCCTGGGGGCGGGCCGAAGGCCGGGCGAGGTGCGACGGACGGGACGTCCGGAGTTCGAGAAGACCACGGGTCTTCGAGTGGGGGCTACAGATGTCCTTTTTCCGAGAAACAGGGGAGGGGGGATGCTCCCCCCTCCCCACCTGACGGTGGTCGAACTCCGTTCCTGCGGAACGTCGTCCTCCCCGTCAGCCCCACCCCCAGTGGCGATATCCCCACGGTCCACAGTATGGGGAGATCCCGAAAAAGAACAGAATCCCAACTCGCTCCCGGGACACGGCTTCCCACCGGCTATCGCCATGACTGCCCCCGCCCCTCGGGGCGGGGGAGGAGCGCGAAGCGCGGGCGGGGTGGGGGCTACAAAGGGAGGATCTTACGCAATAGAGACAGGGGAAGGTGGAGGCCCCCTTTCGAAGAACTTCGCTTGCCCTCCGCACCCTTCGGGTGCTCGAACTCCGGTTCTTCGCACCTTCGGTGCTCACGCTCCTGCCGGGACGGCAGTCGCGCTCCGAACCGTCGCACTCCCCGTCAGCCCCTCAAAGAACTTCGTTCTTCTCATGCTCCTGCCCCCGCACCTAACGGTGCTCCAGCTCCGTTCCTCCGGAACATCGCACCTTTGGCCAGTCGCACTCCCCAATTGCGATATCCGATGGAAAGCCGTGGAAGGGCAAGTGATAGACAGAATATTCCAGGTTCTCGACAGTTGAAGGAGTTCGAAGCGTGATAGAGGGAAGTCTTCAGCAGCCCACACCGTCAACAGCACGAGCAAACACTCAGCAACCCGAGCGACCGCACCACAAAAAAAGAGATTTAGAGATACTCAGCCAGGACGTCCTTCAGTTCGAACTTGAACGGCCCAAGGCTGCCGCCGAAGTTCCCGGCGCTGATGAACTTCACGCCCGGCACCTTGGTTGCCGCACGGATGCCCTCGGCCATCGCGGTCCTGATCGAGTCCTCGTCGACGCCGTCGATGACGAGCTCGTAGATTGCCTTGACACCCTCGGGGACCTTGCTGTTCTCGACCTTGTCGCGGAGCGTCGGGCAGTAGGCCTCGTTCGTGCTTGCGCCCATGAACTTGTACTTCTTGCTCCCGACCTTCGAGCCGCTCGCGACAATGCCGCCGGGGAAGGGCGTAATGACACCACAGACACCGCTGATGGCGTCGACCGCCGCCTGGGCAGCCGTGAGAGCGGCCATCTGATTCTCCCCCATGATGAAGAAGTTGCCGCCTGCAACACCCTTGACGGCGCCGAACTCTTCCTCACCGATATACTCGCCCTCCATGATCGGGATGGCCCAGACCGTTCTGCCGCCGACCTCGCGCTTCTCCTCGTATCCGTCGCCGAAGAAGTGCAGCTTGACCGGGAGCTTCTCCGGGACCTCGGCAACGACGTCGGCGAGACCGTCGAAGACTGCCGTCGTCGGGGCGGTGAGAATGCACTCGGCGAGGCGCTCCACAACCTGTTCTTTGAGTTTCTTCTTGCTGGCACAGATCATGATCGCGTAGCCGGGGCGGCCGTCGGGGGTCTCATCGGGAGAGACGAAGCAGTCGATACCCGCCTCTGCCGGACATCCGATGGTAGAGGTGGCAAAGCCGACGGCCTCCACTGCTGCCTTGTATGCCCACTCCTCGGTGACGGCGGTGATTATGGGCCGTGCCACCCAGGTCGGGAACGCTTCTGCATAGGTATCATCAATAGTAACGCCATTCAGTTCCATGGACAGGATACACCTCGTTTGCTACAATGTTACGATGTGGACAGAATAAGGTTTCTTTTTTTCCCGGCGGCGCGACGGGCCGGCGCCAGAACGTCATAGCAGTCAGAACCGCGCGGCCTCCCTCCGGGCCCTATCCACCCACCGATACTCACCATCACAACGGGTAAACGTAAAAAGAACCGGCGAGGGAAACCAGGGACGCCTCGGGTCATTCCTGTTGCGCCTTCCTGGCGCGAAATGGCAATATATCCCGACCCTGTGGCAAGGGGTCGGGTTAATGTGTGTTCCGGGGCAGGTTCACCCGGCCGGCAGGACAGTCATGAATGCGGCACGGGGATCGCGGGCACACAATCGGGAGGGATCTCCCGGGTGAGCCAGGGCGTTCGTCACAGAGGAAGAAGAATCAAGGGATACAGAAACGGTTACCCCTCAAACCGCGCAACAGGTGAGGTGGCCCTGCCTGCGGAGTGGGAGGGATTACACCCCTCTTGCAAGGCAATCGGGCCCGCTCTCAACGCTGCCGGCCCATATTGGCCACCGATTTTCATCAAAATCCCTGATCAATAATTTAAGGTTTTCCATTTGTCGATACCCCCGGAAGTGCGTTTGGCGGCGAGATTTTGAACATCGAGTTAACATAACAACTGTTTTAATTTATAAAATTTGACGAATAATCATAGTTCTGAAATATAAGACTGCCGGATTTCAGAAAGTTTATGTATATTCTTTGACAATTCTTTTTATATCGATTTTTAATCGATCAGATCTGGTGCGTGATACCATGGCATTTGCATTGCACATCAATATGGAACGATGTACAGGCTGCAATAACTGCGTGGTGGCATGTCCGGTCGACGCTCTCGAGCTCTACACCGAAGATCCGGTGACAAAGGAGAAGATCTACAAGGTCAAAGACGGCAAAGCCGTCATCCTTGATTTCAACTCCGAGCTCTGCGCCGGTTGCGGCGTATGCGTCCAGGCATGCCCCTATGGGGTTATCAAGCTTGCAGGACCGTGGGAGAGCCGGGCGAAGGCCCGAAAAGTGGAAGCCTAGGAGTGATACTAGAATATGGCATTGTTTCCAAAGTATTCCAAAAAGCGGGAAGGACAGAACGTCGTCATGGAGCAGAGGCTCCTGAAAGCCGTTAACAACCTGATCCTTAACGCAGAGACGTGCACTGGCTGCGGCATCTGTGTCGACGCCTGCCCCGAAGAGGCAATTGTGCTCGGACCTGTCGGTGCGACACGCCGCGGGGCAATCGACTACGCAGAACCTGTCGACGTCGACCCTGAGAAGTGTTCGTACTGTGGCGTCTGTGTCATTATGTGCCCCTTCAATGCGATGACGCTCAAGGTTGACGGGGAGGAGAGGCTCCCGATCCTCGAGAAGGAGGGATTCCCCACCTACGACATGGTTACTGTAATCGACGAAGAAAAGTGCGACAGATGCACCATCTGCGAGGAAGTCTGCCCGAGAGACGCCATCAACCGTGATGTCCCCGCATTCGAAGGCAGCGACGAGGCCGGCAAACCACGCCAGGCTGCACTGCAGACCAAGACAACGTTCAACGTCGATACCGAGAAGTGTGACGTCTGCGGCATCTGCGGCGATCTCTGCCCGAGCATCACCGTCATCCGCAACGCCCCGAACCCTGAGACCGGCAAGATCGAAGGGGAGGTCAAGTGGGAAGAGGCCACCTGCGATGGGTGCATGATCTGCGTCGAGGCCTGCCCCCAGGAGTGCATCACCCTCGAACGCGAGATCATCAGCGACAAGCTGCCCGGCAAGGTCGATATCGAGCAGGACAACTGCTGCACCTGTACCTGGTGCGTCCAGACCTGCCCCCAGGAGGCAATCACCGTTGAGAAGATCTTCGAGGGAGATATCGAGATCAACCCCGAGAAGTGTCCCGGCGGCTGTTCGACCTGTGTCGAGGTCTGCCCCTGCAACGCGCTCTACCTGCCCACCCCCGTCCCTGCAAAGGAGATGAAGGGTGAGGTCGAGGCTAACATCGCCATCAACAAAGACTTCTGTATCCTCTGCGGTGCTTGCGTCAACGCCTGCCCGAGCGAGGATGCGATCATCCTGCGGCGGACGGGTATCCGGATGCAGGACAAGGAGACGGATCTCTTCAAGCAGATCAAGGAGAAGCTGCTCGCCCCGAGGACGTCGAAGGTCAAAGAGACCGCCCCCGGAGAGGTCGAGGTCAAAGTTCTGGGAGAAGCAGAAGAGGCATGAGGGATAGCCAATGGCAGTGAAGAAAGACTATAAGGACCAGAATCTCGCTGAGAAACTCCGGGACAGGAAGTACTACGCTCCTGACAGCAACCCCGAGTTCCTCAAAGAAGTTGAGAAGATCGGGCAGACGCCTGCACACATGTGCTACCAGTGCGGCACCTGCACCGGTTCGTGCCCCTCGGCACCCCGGAGTTCGTACCGTATCCGGCAGTTCATGCGCAAGGCAGTCCTCGGTCTCGAGGAAGAGTGCCTCACAGACCCAGACCTCTGGCTCTGCACGACCTGCTACAGCTGCACCGACCGGTGCCCCCGCGACCTCGCGCCGACCGACGCGATCATGGCGATGCGGAACCTGGCGTTCAAGCGCGACATCATTCCGCGCAACTTCCTCCAGACCGTCCAGCTGATCTACAAGTCGGGCCACGGTGTCCCGAACAACGACGCGAACCGCGCGGCCAGAAAGAAACTCGGCCTCGAGGAAGAGCCTGAGACGACGCACAAGTACCCCGAGTACCTGCCTGGTATCAGAAAGATCCTCGACCACTACAGGCTGAAAGAGAACGCGGACAGAATTCTCGCGGAGGGAGAGTGAAACCATGAGCGGAAACAATCACCAGTATGCATTCTTCCTCGGGTGCATCGCCCCGAACCGGTACCCCGGCATCGAGGCGGCGGCCATCAAGACCAGTGAGAGAGTCGGCATCGACCTCCTGCCCCTGAAGGGCGCAAGCTGCTGCCCGGCACCGGGTGCGTTCGGTTCGATCGACTTAAACGTCTGGTACGCGATGGCGGCCCGGAATGTCGTCCTCGCCGAACAGATGGGCATGGACATCACCCTCATCTGCAACGGGTGCTACAAGTCGATTTACGAGGTCAACGAGAAACTGAAGCACAACGACGAGCTCCGCGACGGAGTCAACGAGGTGCTCAAAGAGATCGACATGGAGTTCAAAGGGACCGTCGACGTCTGGCACCTCGCCGAGCTCTACTACGACCCCAAGATCGTGGGCATCGACAAGATTGCCGAGAGCGTTACGCGCCCCCTGACCGGCGCCAAGATCGCCGTCCACTACGGCTGCCACCTGATGAAGCCCGGCAAGGAGCGGCACTTTGGTGACACCGAGAACCCGATGTGGATCGAAGAACTCGTCGCCGCACTCGGCGCCGAGCCGGTCCAGTACCGCAACAAGATGCAGTGCTGCGGTGCCGGCGGCGGTGTCCGTGGGTACGACCTGACACACGCACTCGATATCACGAACGAGAAGATGATCAACCTGCAGGAAGTGGGCGCGGATGCGCTGACCGAGGTCTGTCCGTTCTGCCAGCTCCAGTACGACAGAGGACAGGTCGAGATCCAGGATAAATTCGGCATCACCTGGGGCCTCCCGGTCCTGCACTACAACGAACTCCTGGGACTGGCTCAGGGCATGAGCCCGGACGAGCTTGCACTCGACCTTCATGCCATCGATGTTGAGCCGTTCCTGAAGAAGATCCTGTGAGGTGCAAATACATGGCAGAAGTCAAAAAGAACGAAGAGCCAAGAATTGGCGTTTTTGTGTGCCACTGTGGTACCAATATTGCGGGCTCCATCGACGTTAAGGAGGTAATGGAGTACGCCAGGACGCTCCCGAACGTCATCGTCGCCGATGACTACCAGTACATGTGCTCGACCCCCGGCCAGAACAAGATCGCGGAGGCAATCGACGAGCAGAAACTAACCGGAGTCGTCGTGGCGGCCTGTTCTCCCCGTCTGCACGAGCCCACGTTCCGCAACGCGACCAAAGCGGGCGGCTTGAACCCCTTCCGGTTCGAGATGGCAAACATCCGCGAGCAGAACTCGTGGGTGCACATGCACCAGCCCGGAGAGGCCACTGCAAAGGCAAAGGACGCAGTCCGGATCGCCGTAGCAAAGGCTTCCCTGCTTGAGGACCTCGTCCCGAAGAGCGTACCCGTCGAGAAGGCGGCGATGGTCGTCGGCGGCGGTGTCGGCGGCATGCAGGCGGCGCTCGACCTTGCGAACGCAGGCATCAAGACCTACCTCGTGGAGAAGAGCCCCACGATCGGCGGCAGAATGTCCCAGCTCGACAAGACCTTCCCGACGCTTGACTGCTCGCAGTGTATCCTTACACCGAAGATGGTGGACGTTTACCGCAACGAAGGCATCGAGCTCCTCACCTACACTGAGGTCGAGGCGGTCGAGGGCTACATCGGCAACTTCGACGTGACCCTCCGGAAGAAGGCGCGCGGCGTCCTCACTCCAGAAGAGGCGGAAGCCCGTGGCATCGTCGGCGGCGGCTGTACCGGCTGCGGCGACTGTGCCGAAGTCTGTCCGGTCATCAAGCCGAACCCGTTCGAGCTCGGCATGGCGCCGAGAAAGGCGATCTACATCTACCACCCACAGGTCTCCCCGCTGATCTACACCGTCGACTTCGACGCCTGCGTCAAGTGCGGCCTCTGTGTCGAGTCATGCGGTGATAAGAAGGCGATCGACCTCGAGGCAAAGGACGAGTTCATGACCGTCAAGGTTGGTACCGTCGTCCTCGCTCTGGGATACGATATCTTCCCCATCGAGAAGAAGTTCGAGTGGGGCTACAAGAACTACGACAACGTCATCACGTCGCTCGAGTTCGAGCGCCTGATCTGTGCGTCCGGCCCGACCGGCGGCCACCTCGTCCGCCCGAGCGACGGCGAGACCCCGAAGAAGGTCGCGTTCGTCCTCTGTGCGGGCTCCCGTGACAACACCGGCGTCGGCAAGCCCTACTGCTCGCGGTTCTGCTGCATGTACTCGCTCAAGCACGCCCACCAGATCATCGAGAAGATCCCCGGCGTGGTGCCCTACATCTTCTACATGGACATCAGGTCCTTTGGGAAGATGTACGAGGAGTTCTACTACCGCATCCAGGACGAGGGTGCGAAGTTCATCCGCGGCAGGGTCGCAAACATCCTCGAAGACCCGGTGACCAAGAACCTCCACGTCAACGCGGAGGATACGCTCCTCGGCCGGCCCCTCGACGTCGAAGTCGACATGGTCGTGCTCGCGGCAGCCATCGAGCCCTCCGCCGAGACCGAGAAGACGCGGAGACTCTTCGGTGTCTCCTGCTCGCAGGACGGATGGCTCCTTGAGGCCCACCCGAAGCTGAACCCGTGCGGCACCACCACTGCTGGCGTCTACCTCGCCGGTGTCTGCCAGGGACCGAAGGACATTCCCGACACGGTCGCCCAGGCGGAGGGTGCAGCATCCGCGGCATCCATCCCGATCCACAGGGGAGAGGTGGAGCTCGAGCCCTACTTCGCCCAGTGTATCGAGGAGAAGTGTGCCGGGTGCGGAATGTGTGTCAACCTGTGCCCCTACAGCGCCCTCTCGCTCGTCGAGAAGGACGGCCGCACGGTCATGCAGGTCACCGAAGCCAAGTGCAAGGGCTGCGGCACCTGCGGCGGGTTCTGCCCCGGCGGTGCAATCTGGATGCAGCACTTCGCAACCCCGCAGATCGTCGCACAGATCGATGCGTTCCTCCTGGGAGGTGAACAGTAAATGGCAGACGAAAACTGGAAACCCAAGATCATCGCCATCATCTGCAACTGGTGTTCCTACGCAGGTGCAGACCTTGCCGGCGGCGCCCGTATTCAATATCCGCCCGATATCCGTGCCATCCGTGTGATGTGCACAGGCCGGGTCGATCCCCTCTTCATCCTGAAGGCATTCCAGGACGGGGCGGACGGCGTGCTGGTCTCAGGCTGTCACTTCGGCGACTGCCACTACCTTGAGGGCAACTTTAAGGCAGCCAAGAGGATGTTCCTCTTGAAGAGTGTCCTCAAGAACATCGGCCTTGACGACAAGCGTCTCAGGATGACCTTCGTCTCCGCATCCGAGGGTGCAAAGTGGGGCACGGTCATGGAGGACGTCGTCAAGACCATCAACGAGCTCGGTCCAAGCCCGCTCAAAGAGTTTGCCAGATAAATACCTTAGACAGGGGATGAATAAGAATGGCAATCAGAGTGAATTTGATCACGGGTCGGACCATCCAGCAGGGGGTGTCAATGGAGGCGGGGAAGGAAAAACCCGCCTACACCGCCGCCTGCGGGATTATCGAGCTCGACCCGGCGGACTTTAAGAAGCTGGGAGCTTACCGCAGCACGAACGTACGCGTCACGAGCGAGTACGGCAATGTCGTTGTCAAGGCGGTCGATGCAACCCAGGGCCCTCACCCCGGTGTAGCATATATACCGATGGGGCCCTGGGCGAACATGGTGGTCAACCCGAACACCTACTCGACCGGTATGCCAACGTTTAAGGGTACACCAGTCACGGTGGAGGTCGCCAAAAACGAACCCGTCCTCAGCTCACTGGAACTGGTGCGCAAGGGATGCAGGGGTGAGCTAGCATGACAAAGACGGTAACCGACGTAATCTGTCCGTTCTGCGGAACGCTCTGCGACGACCTTGAAGTCGTCGTCAGTGACGACGGCAAGGAACTCCTCGAGGTCTACAACGCGTGCGCCATCGGCGCCGAGAAGTTTCTCCACTCCCAGGCAAAGGACAGGATCACCCGCCCCCGTATGCGGCAGGACGACGGCTCCTGGAAAGAGATCTCCTACGATGAGGCGATCGAGTATACCGCCCGGATGCTCACCGACGCAAAGAAGCCCCTGATGTACGGCTGGAGTTCCACGAACTGTGAGGCCCAGTCCGTCGGGTCCGAGATCGGTGAGGCCGTCGGCGCGGTCATGGACAACACGGCGACCGTCTGCCACGGGACATCCCTCATCGCGGTGCAGGATATCGGGATTCCGAGCTGCACGCTGGGTGAGATCAAGAACCGGGCCGACCGGATCCTCTTCTGGGGATGCAACCCGGCGCACGCCCACCCGCGGCACATGTCCCGGTACTCGATCTTCCCCCGCGGCTTCTTCACCGGCAAGGGCCACACGGGACGCAAGATGATCGTCGTCGACCCCCGTCCCACCGATACCGCGAGCCTTGCAGACATCCACCTGCAGATCGAGCAGGGGCGCGACTACGAACTCCTCGACGCGCTCCGCGTGGCGTTCAAGGGCGAGAAACTCCCGGACGTCGTCGCGGGAATCCCGAAGGAGAAGATCTACGAGGTCGCCGAGACGCTCAAGAGCGGCCGATTCGCGATCATCTTCTTCGGCATGGGTGTGACCCAGTCGCTCGGGAAGAACCACAACATCGACGAAGCTATCGCGGTCACCCGTGACTTGAACGAGTACACGAAAGCAGCCATCATGCCGATGCGCGGGCACTACAACGTCACCGGCTCCGGCCAGGTCTGGGGCTGGCTGTTCGGGTTCCCCTACGCGGTGGACCTCTCCCGCGGCTTCGCCCGCTACAACCCCGGCGAGACGACTTCCAACGACCTGCTCCGCAGGGACGAAGTGGACGCCGTCTTCGTGCTCGGCAGCGACCCCGGTGCGCATTTCCCGTTCAGCTCGGTCAAGAAGATCTACAACCGCCCGTCGGTTGCGATCGACCCGCACGAGACCCCGACCACCGAGGTCTGCAAGGTCCACGTCCCGGTCGCCTTTGTCGGCGTCGAGATTGGTGGATGCGCATACCGGATGGACAACGTACCGATTGAGACCAGAAAGGTCGTCGAGCCCCCGGAGGGCATGATGACCGATGAAGAGTTCCTGAAACGCGTTCTTACGCGGGTCAAGGAGATCCAGGGGGTGTAAACGATGGCAGAGTATCTCATTAAGAACGGGTTCGTCTTCGACCCGGTTCTCGGGATCAAGGGCGATAAGGCCGACGTCGCCATCAAGGACGGCAAGATCGTCGAGACCACGGCGGTCACGAACCCGAAGGTCATCGATGCCGCAGGCAAGACCGTCATGGCCGGCGGGGTCGATATCCACGCCCACGTCGCCGGCCCGAAGGTGAACATCGGCCGCAACTTCCGCCCGGAGGACAAACTCTTCACCTACAAGCCCAAAAACGGTATCGAGCGGATGCAGGGCGGGTTCTCGGTCCCGACAACGATCCGAACCGGCTACAACTACGCCCGCATGGGCTACACCACGGTGATGGAAGCGGCCATGCCGCCGCTCTACGCCCGGCACACCCACGAGGAGATGCGGGACACCCCGATCCTCGACCAGGGGGCCTACCCGGTCTTCGGGAACAACTGGTTCGTGCTCGAGTATCTCAAGAACCACGAGATCGAGAACACCGCCGCCTACATCGCCTGGCTGCTTCGCGTCACGAAGGGCTACGCCGTCAAGGTCGTCAACCCCGGCGGCACCGAAGCCTGGGGATGGGGCCTGAACTGCGAGAACGTGCACGACCCGGTCCCTTACTTTGACATCACCCCGGCCCAGATCGTGAAGGGCCTCATCGAGGCGAACGAGTACCTCGGTCTCCCGCACTCGATGCACGTTCACGCGAACAACCTCGGGAACCCCGGCAACTACACGACGACGCTCGATACGTTCCAGCTCTCCGAGGGCATCAAGCCCAACAGCAAGTTCGGCCGCGACCAGGTGATGCACCATACCCACGTCCAGTTCCACTCCTACGGCGGTGACAACTGGGGCAATATGGAGTCCAAGGCAAAGGAGATCATGGACTACGTGAACTCGCACGACAACATCACCATCGACATGGGTCAGGTGACACTCGACGAGACCACGACCATGACCGCCGACGGACCGTTCGAGCACCACCTCACCGAGCTGAACCACTTAAAGTGGGCGAACGCCGACGTGGAACTCGAGACCGCCGCAGGGATCGTGCCCTACCTCTACAGCCCGAACATCAAGGTCTGCGGCATCCAGTGGTGCATCGGCCTCGAACTTGCGCTGCTCGCAAAAGACCCGATGCGCATCTTCATCACCACCGACCATCCGAACGCCGGGCCATTCATTCGCTACCCGCGGGTCATGAAGTGGCTCATGAGCCAGGAGGCACGTGAGCAGCAGATCGACGCCTTCAAGCACAAGGACAAGGTCATCGACGCGACCAATATCGCCGGCATCGACCGCGAACTCGACCTCTACGAGATCGCCCAGATGACCCGGGCCGGACCGGCAAAATCGCTCGGCCTCGCGCACATGTACGGCGGGCTTGCGCCCGGCCTCGAAGCGGATGTTGCCGTCTACGACTTCAACCCGAACGAGCCCTACGCACCCGACGACATCGAGACGGCGTTCTTGAACGCGGAGCACCTCTTCAAGACCGGCGTCCAGGTCGTCAAAGACCACGAGATCGCCTCGAACGGCAACAAGCGGACCCTCTGGGTGAACGCGAAGGTCAACGAGAACCCGCAGGTGATGCGTGACGTCAAGGAGAAGTTCCTCCGTTACTACACCGTCACCTTAAACAACTACGAGGTTGCCGGCCACCACTATATGCCGAACCCGTACGTGATCGAGGTGGACGCCACACAGTGAGGTGAGAGAAGGATGGAAACCGTTACACTCACCATAAAGAACCAGCCCGACCTGTATCTTGAGGCTGACAACATCACCCCCGATGCGTTCGCCGGGAAGAAGGCAGATGAGATCGCCGACCTTCACGTTTACGTAGGCAGGGAGCAGTACCGGCTCGGAGACTTCTTCGAAGTCTCCGGCAATGCCGGGGCAACCCCGGAAGAGACGAAGGTTGTCGTCAACGGCGACCTCTCCCGGGTCAAGTACATCGGCATGAAGATGACCGACGGCGAGGTCGTCGTCAACGGCAACGCCGATATGTACGTCGGCGCCTGGATGCAGGGCGGCAAGCTCACGGTGAACGGGAACGTTGACGCCTTTGCCGGGACCGGTATGAAGGGCGGCGAGATCGTCGTCAACGGCAACGCCGGGAACTACCTCGGTGCCGCATACCGTGGGGACTGGCGCGGCATGGCCGGCGGAAAGATCACCGTTACCGGCAATGCCGGCAGCGATCTCGGCACCTTCATGACCGGCGGCGAGATCGTCGTCGGCGGCGATGTGGATGTCCATGTTGCCACCCATGCCGAGGGTGGAAAGATCGTCATCAAGGGCAATGCAAAGAGCCGCCTCGGGGGCCAGATGGTGGAAGGCGAGATCTATGTCCTTGGCAACATCGACGTTATGATGCCCGGCTTCGCATACCGTGAGGATGTTGATGTCGAGATGGACGGCATCAAAGGACGGTTTGCTCTCTACGAGGGTGACCTCGGAGAGCGCCACCGAAAGAGGAAAGGTCAGCTGATTTACGCGAAACTCTACCAGCAGATCAGGGCCTGAACCCCTCATTTTTTTGCCGCGCACAAGAAATGATGCCGATCACAGGAGAGAGGATGTGATCGGCGCACGAATAGTAACACTAAGTAGCACGATTTTGCATAATTCATATTACTCAGAAAGAGGTGTGATACTTTTGGTATCCTGTGCGATTGACTGTTATTCGGCAGATATTTAATATTGCACTTCAGATATATATCCAATCATAGGCATAAATAGCAATGCTTATATCATCAGAGAAGGTTACTATCTTTTTGTCCCACGAGGACGTGCAGTAGTCACCATCAGCCACAGTCAGCGATACTTTTAGCGTTCACTACACATTCACGGATTGTATGCACTTAAAGAGGGTAATGGAGGAAAATTATGGCAAAATACAAGGAAACTATTGACCTGTACGATGATGCAGGCAAGCAGTTGAAGAGTGGTGTGCCGCTTGAGAAGATCAGCCCGCTGGTCAACCCGGCGACCCGGAAACTCATCGATCTGACCAAGAGGACAATTGCAGTCAACCTCGGAGGCGTTCAGGAAGGCCTGAAGGCCGGAAAGGTAGCGAAGGGACAGGTCCTCGGACGTGAGCTCAATCTCGACATTGTCGGGAACAAGGATGCCATCATCGGTAAGATCAAGGAGATGGTCCAGGTCGAGGAAGGCGACGACACCAACATCCGTGAGTTCGGCGGCGGCAAACTGATCCTCGTTGAGGTCCCGAAGACCCGTCTCGAGGCGGCATCCACTTACGATGCAGCAATCACCTCGGTCGCATCCGCGGCAACCTACGCGATCATCGAGCAGTTCGACATCGGCATGTTCGATGCGGCTATGGTCAAGGCCGCACTCTGGGGTTCCTACCCGCACACGATGGATCTTTCCGGTGCCAACGTCACGTCCATCCTGTCGATCCCCCAGAACAACGAAGGTCTCGGCTACGCGCTCCGTAACATCCCGGTCAACCACGCCGTGATGATCACCGGCAAGAACGCGATGCAGGGTGCCGCACTCTCGTCCACCTTCGAGCAGGCAGGAATGTTTGAGATGGGTAACGCCATCGGACCGTTCGAGCGCGCCCATCTGCTCACTTACGCTTACCAGGGCCTGAACGCGAACAATCTGGTCTACGACCTAGTCAAGAAGAACGGAGCATCCGGAACCATCGGTACGGTCGTCCAGAGCCTGGTCGAGCGCGCCGTTGAAGACAAGGTCATCACCCCCGGCAAGAAGGGCGGGTACTTCCAGTTCTACGACACGAAGGACCCCATGCTCTGGAACGCCTACGCCGCTGCGGGAACCATGGCAGCCACCATGGTCAACTGTGGTGCCGGACGGTTCGCCCAGGCAGTCTCCTCGACGCTCCTCTACTTCAACGACCTGCTTGAACACGAGACCGGCCTGCCCGGCTGTGACTACGGCCGTGTCATGGGTGTAGCCGTCGGGTTCTCGTTCTTCAGCCACTCGATCTACGGCGGTGGCGGCCCCGGTGTCTTCAACGGCAACCACGTCGTGACCAGGCACGCCGCAGGCGTGGCTATCCCGTGCGTGGTCGCTGCGGCGGCACTCGACGCCGGAACACAGATGTTCTCGCCGGAGAGCACCTCTAAGGTCTACGGCGACACATTCGGCCAGGTTGACGTCTTCAACAAGCCGATCCAGCAGATCGCACAGGGTGTGTAAATAACACAGGATACCAATGACTGAAGCCATATACCCTCAGGTTCGAATCGTTTCTGCGCGATTCCTCAGACCCGATACAGTGGAACAACTCCTGAACAGGCTAGTTCAGGTCAGCGGGATTCTTCGGATGTCCCTCAACGGACCAAACCTTCCCGCCACCGTTCCTTACGGCCCGGCACGGGGGAAACCCAACCCCCACCCGGACCGTAAAGTCATCCATGTCGGAGACCAGGATGTCCAGCTCCAGGTACAGGTCGGAACAATTATCCTGGAGCTTGAGGACGAGTCGTACATTACGGCCATAGGAGAAGCAGTCGATGAAGTCTTTGCCGATAAGGACTTCTCCTGCGTCGTCCAGCAGGGACGATATATGAAGTCCCGGCCGACAGTGTCCGACTATGCGAAGTACGGACCTGACGCTGACAGAGAAATTCTCGGGCTTGTCGATCCCAGAAAGAAAGACGGGCCTGTTATCATTCAGGGAACCAAGTAAGATGCCAATCGGAAGAGTAACCCAGGTTGTCGACTGCCGCGAGAGCATGGGGATGGGAAAAGGAGGCGGTCTTGCCCAGCGGGGCACCATCTCTGAGGCCAGGTCCCCGGATGTGATCGTGATTGGAATGTCCCCCGGCCGCAGGCACGTGACAAAGCCTGTCTGCGACATCACCTCCGGTCTCCGGAGGGAGGGGACGGAGTTCTCCGTGACCACGCTTGTCCTCAACGCAGGAAGCGGTGTTCCGGCCGACTCTCCCGTCGCGGGCCACGTTCTCGGAGCCTATTTCGGACTGACGGAGAAAGAGATCGTCCAGATCGAACAGCACAAGGTCGCGATCCTGCACCACGGGAATGTCCGCTCCCATGTGGTGCAGAAGGTCCGGTTTATCCTTGAGCATGTGAACATCAGGGCAATCGTTGTCTCGCAAGTCCCCATCGACTTCGAGGATCTCGCAAAAGAGGGAGTCAGGACAGCGGCGGTTATGCCGCCGCCCGACCGGGTGAAGACGAAAGGCATGGTAATGGATATCGTCAGCGGCGTGACACGCGGTCAGACGCCAGGCAGGGGTAAACTGGCAGAAGTCATTCGTGCCGTTATGAAAGTGCTAAAAAGCCCAACATGAAGGTGAAAGAAAACATGGCATACAAGCCCCAATACGGACCGGGTACATCTAATGTCGCCGAGAACCGGCGCAAGCAGATGAACCCCAGCCAGAAGCTTGAAAAGATGCGTGATGTGACAGATGAGGACATCGTGCTGATTCTCGGCCACAGGGCGCCGGGAGCCGCCTATCCGACGGCTCACCCGCCGCTCGCCGAGCAGCAGGAGCCCGACTGCCCCATCAGGAAGATTGTAACCCCGACGGACGGTGCAAAGGCCGGCGACCGTGTCCGCTACATTCAGTTCGCGGACTCGATGTTCTTCGCCCCCTGCCACCCCTACCAGCGGACCTACACCGAGTGCTACCGCTTCCGCGGTATCGACCCCGGTACGCTCTCCGGCCGTCAGATTGTCGAGTGCCGCGAGCGCGACCTGGAGAAGTACTCCAAGGAACTCCTCGAGACCGAACTCCTCGACCCGGCCCGGACCGGCATCCGCGGTGCGACCGTGCACGGTCACTCGCTCCGTCTTGCCGAGAACGGCATGATGTTCGACATGCTCCAGAGGAGTGTCCTTGGCGAGGATGGCATCGTCCGCTACGTCAAGAACCAGATCGGCGAGCCCCTCGACCGTGCGGTTGCCATCGGCAAGCCGCTCGATGAGAAGTGGCTCAAGGCCCACACGACGATCTTCCACTCCCTTGGCGGCACCGCCTACCGTGACGACGCCGAGTACATCGAATACGTCCAGCGGATCCACTCGCTGCGGACAAAGTACGGATTCATGCCCAAGGAGTGATGAGTTATGGCAAAGATTGAGAGAACCCAGAAGCTGTTCCTGAAATCCCTCAAGGAGAAGTTCCAGGGACAGGATCCCCAGTCCGAAACGGCTGAATACTACTCGTTCAACGGCTACCACCAGTCCCCCCGCAAGGAGGAGTTCGTAAAGGCGAGCCGTGCCGTCGAGATGGACCGCGGCATCTCCATGTACGACCCCGTGCGCTGCCACCTTGGCGGTATCCCGCTCGGCCAGCGCCAGCTGATGACCTACGAGGTCTCCGGCACCGGTGTCTTCGTCGAGGGTGACGACCTGCACTTCGTCAACAACGCTGCGATGCAGCAGATGTGGGACGATATCCGCAGGACCGTCATCGTCAACATGGACCTTGCCCACCAGACCCTGCAGAAGCGTCTCGGCAAGGAAGTTACTCCCGAGACGATTAACGAGTACCTCCACGTGCTGAACCACGCCATGCCCGGCGCGGCCGTCGTTCAGGAGCACATGGTCGAGACCCACCCCGGCCTCGTCGACGACTGTTACGTCAAGGTCTTCACCGGCGACCAGGAACTCGCCGACGACCTCGAGCCCCAGTTCGTCCTCGACGTCGAGAAACTCT
The DNA here is from genome assembly GCF_032944295.1 of Methanoculleus nereidis. NCBI lineage: Archaea > Methanobacteriati > Methanobacteriota > Methanomicrobia > Methanomicrobiales > Methanomicrobiaceae > Methanoculleus > Methanoculleus nereidis. The sequence goes on along the minus strand of NZ_JABFFQ010000001.1, from coordinate 782,415 downwards.
TCCCGGCGAAGCAGGCCGAAGCGCTCTCCGCTGCCGTAGGAAAGTCCCTCTGGCAGGCGATCCACATCCCGACCACGGTCTCCAGGACCTGTGACGGTGGAACGACCTCCCGGTGGTCTGCAATGCAGATCGGCATGTCCTTCATCGGTGCCTACCGCATGTGCGCCGGCGAAGCAGCCGTCGCCGACCTCTCCTACGCCGCGAAGCACGCAGGCGTCGTCCAGATGGCGTCCCACCTGCCCGCCCGGCGTGCCCGTGGTCCGAACGAGCCCGGTGGCATCATGTTCGGTGTCTTCTCCGATATCGTCCAGGCGAACCGGAAGTACCCCAACGACCCCGCAAAGGCCTCCCTTGAGGTCGTCGGCGCCGGAACCATGCTGTTCGACCAGATCTGGCTCGGCTCCTACATGTCCGGTGGTGTCGGCTTCACGCAGTACGCGACCGCGGCCTACACCGACAACATCCTCGACGAGTTCACCTACTACGGTATGGACTACATCAAGGACAAGTACAAGGTCGACTGGAAGAACCCGAGCCCGGACGACAGGGTCAAGCCGACCCAGGATATCGTCAACGACATCTCGACCGAGGTCGCCCTCAACGGCATGGAGCAGTACGAGCAGTTCCCGACCATGATGGAGGACCACTTCGGCGGGTCCCAGCGTGCCGGCGTGCTTGCCGCCGCCTGCGGTCTGTCGACCTCCATCGCGACCGGCAACTCGAACGCCGGCTTAAACGGCTGGTACCTCTGCATGCTCCTGCACAAGGACGGATGGTCGCGTCTCGGCTTCTTCGGCTACGACCTGCAGGACCAGTGTGGTTCCGCGAACACGCTCTCCGTCCGTGGCGACGAGGGTGCGATCGGCGAGGTCCGTGGTCCGAACTACCCGAACTACGCGATGAACGTCGGTCACCAGGGCGAGTACGCCGCCATCACCGGCGGTGCCCACTACGGCCGCGGCGACGCGTTCTGCTTCGACCCGCGGATCAAGATCTGCTTCGCCGACCCGGCGCTGAAGTTCGACTTCGCCGAGCCCCGCCGCGAGTTCGCGAAGGGTGCCATCCGCGAGTTCATGCCCGCCGGCGAGCGTTCGCTCATCATCCCGGCCCGGTAATCCCAACTCAACTTTTTTTTCCCTAGCGTAACTTAACATGCCTAAAAAGGGTATTTTAGCCGAATTTTAACGTTTCGTTGCGATAACGGCGTAACTTTTCGAAACCTTTAATTAAGTCATAAACAACTGTTAATTGAACCAAAAAGGTTTTGAACTCATACTCTGGTGCCATGAGCACCGGAGGAGGATGCTGAATGGAAGAGATCGTATTTGGCATCGGCATTACCGCATTGGCAGGTGCTCTTGCAACCGTCGCCGGCGCTGCGGAAGACACTGAGTCTGATATCGGATCACAGGGTGACCCGAACTCTCAGGTTCAGCTGGCTCCGCAGATGGGATATATTCACCGCATCTTTAACAAGGCAGTTGCCGGTGAACCCCCCGCGTATGGCTTATGGGTTGCTCTGGGTGCAGGCCTTGCCTGGGCATTCATGGCGATGCAGATAAACCCGATACTTGCAATTGTGCTCGGGAGCGCTCTCGCGGTCTTCGTGCAGGGCGTCTATGCGACAACCGCATACCTCGGCCGTACTGCAAGTCTCGCCAAATTTGGACAGCCGGTCTACATCGATATTCTGAAGTCGATGACGACCGTAACAATGGCGCACGCGTTCGTAGCTATCTTCACCACCGTCGCGATGTGTCATCTGATGATCGCCGCGCTCGGTCACCCCTTCCCGCTCCCGCTGCTGGGTCTCGTATGGGGTATCGCGCTCGGTGCAGCCGGGTCTGCAACCGGTAACCCGTTCTATGGAAAGGAGCGGCAGTACCAGGAGCAGAAGTTTGGAGCAGGTGTTCCTATCTCCGCATCCGGCAATATCGTCCGCTACGCCGAGGCCGGCCAGCGGAACTCACTCGACAACGGTTTCTTCAGCGCCAAACTCGGTGGCCCCGCATCCGGGATCTGTTTTGGCCTGATCGTCTTCTTCGAACTCTGGCGTACCGTGGTCTTTGAAGAACTCAACGTCTGGGGACCGATCATCGTCGGTATCGTCGTTATCCTGGTCTTTGCCATCATCGACCGTTACATCGAGGTCTGGGCAAGGAAGAACTTCGGGCCCTACACGGCTCCTGAGGCTCCTGAGGAGGCATCATCATGAGCGCACTCGGTGGACCCGCACAGACTGGAGGTGTCCAGCCCCCGACGGCAATGGGCCTCGTTCTCAGCATCGTTCTTATCGTCGTCGCGCTTGCGCTCGCCTTCTTCCTCGTGCAGATGGCCGGAGTGATCGCTCTCGTCGGCATCATCATCGGCGGCGTCCTGATCGCGTTCGGCGTCCACTTCGTCCCCGTCGGCGGTGCTCCCGCTGCAATGGGACAGGCGCCCGGTATCGCGACCGGTGTCGCGATGCTTGCCGCCGGTGCCGGCCTTGCCGGACTCTTCGGTGGCGCATGGGCCGCCCCCTTCGGACTGGTCATCGCCCTCGCCGGCGGTGCTATCGGCGGTGGGCTGCTTATGGCAATCACCTGTACGATGGTCAACGTCATCTACATCTTCGGTATGGGTATCCCGTCCGCTTCAGGTAAGGTCGATAAGGACCCGATCACCGGCGACACCTTCCCCGAGTACAAGAGCCAGGGTACCGAGGGGCACGGCCTCCCGTTCATCTCCTGGGTCGGCGGCGTCATCGGCGGCGCACTCGGTGGTCTTGGCGGAACGCTCATCTACCTCGAGCTCCTCGACATCTACCAGGCGCAGCTGCCCGTAATCCTGGACGCAGCGGTCGAACAGATCGCGCCCGTCGCCATCTCGCTTGCCGGTATCTTCGCGGTCGGTATGTTCCTGATGAACGCCGTGCTTGCCGCGTACAACATCACCGGTACGATCGAGGGACCGCACGACCCCAAGTTCAAGAGGTTCCCGAGAGCAGTCATCGCGGCCGCTGCGGCATCCGCTGTTGCAGGCTTCTTCGCGATCGCGCTGCTCGAACTGGTGGGGGTATTCTAAATGTCAGTAAAAATTGAAGTCGGAGCAGGCGGCATCCCGCACAACCAGATCCTGATCTACGGACTTGTGGGATCGCTCATCCTCATCTACCTGACACACCTGAACACGGTCACCAACACCCAGTACTTCTCGTTCTTCGGCGGGCTTGCCGCCGTCGCAGCGCTCATCTGGGGTACCGATACGATCAAGCACCTCTGCAGTTACGGTCTCGGTACCGGTGTCCCGTCGGCGGGTATGATCGCCCTCGGGTCCGGTGTCATCGCCGCGATCTTCGGAGCCACAACCGGCATCTTAGCACCCATCGTGACGGTCATCATCGCCGCGATCATCGGTGCGGTCGCCGGACTGATGGCAAACCATGTGGTCCGGATGGACATCCCGGTCATGATCGTCTCGCTGATCGAGCTTGCAGTCGTCGGTGCGATGACGGTGCTCGGCCTCTCGGCCATGGCCTGCGGAACGTTCGAATTCATCGGCATGATCACCGGCACGGTCGTCTTCCTCGGATTCGCCGTAGAAGCCTACGGAGCCTCCCTCATCGGCGGCAGCATCATCGCCGTGATCTTCATGCTCGGCGCCATCGCCATCCAGCACTCCTTCAACGCCTGTCTCGGGCCGGGGGAGCAACAGGACCGGACACTCATGCTCGCCGCGGAGTGCGGATTTCTCTCCATGATCACCGTTGCGATCATCTCGTTCGCGTTCATTGGACTCCTTGCCGCTTTCGTCTCGCTGCTGATCTCGGCCATCGGGTGGATCTACACCTACATGCAGTACATCGAGCTCTCGAAGCGTGACGCCTACGCATGGCTCGACGCTCAGCCGATCCTGGAGCCCAAAGAGGGAGGTGCCTAAATGGCATACATTCAGGTACTGCCCGAGTACGGACTGGTCGTCGACCCGATGGTCGGCATCGTCACCACCGCGGGTGTCTCGTACACCCCCGTGATCGAGCAGGTAGCGGAACTCGAGAAGATTACCGACGACCTGGTCGGCATGCTCTCCGGACAGGGCAACTTCCTGGCATCGTTCCCGAACAGGGAGGGGGTCCTCAACATCGCCGGAGGCGTGACCGCATTCTGGTACGGCATGGCAGTCGGCCTTCTGGTCGCCGGTGTCGTTGTATTAGGAGTGCTGTGAGGTGAAGAACATGGTTGAAAAGAAATCACCGGCCAGTGGATGGCCGATTGCACAGGGCGACTTCCACACGGGAGATGCGCAGAGCTGCGTCGCCGTCATCACCATGGGATCCCACCTCGACGAACAGGGCATCTGCGATGCCGGAGCGGCAATCGCCGGATCCTGTAAGACCGAGAACCTCGGCCTTGAGAAAGTCATCGCAAACGTCATCTCCAACCCCAACATCAGGTTCATCCTCTGCTGCGGTACGGAGGTCAAGGGACACCTGTCCGGGCAGAGCTTCATTGCCCTGCACGCAGGCGGTGTTTCCGGCGGCAAGATCGTCGGAGCCCAGGGTGCCATCCCGTTCATCGAGAACCTCTCCGATGAAGCGATCACGCGCTTCCAGGAACAGGTCGAGATAGTCAACATCATGGAAAGCGAAGACATGGGGACCATCAAGGCCAAGATCGATGAACTCAAGGCCAAAGACCCCGGTGCCTTCGGCGCGGAACCCATGATCGTCGAGGTAAAGGAAGCAGGCGGTGCGGCAGAGGAAGTTACCGGCGAGGTACAGCCGCTCTCCGGCGAACTGGCACTGATACACGCACGGATGAAAGTCATCGAGCGGATGGTCACCGACATCGGCTACCGCAACAAGTTTGCCGCCGGTGTCTACTCGGGCAAGATCGAGGGCCTCATGATCGGCCTGATCGTCTCGTTCGTGATCCTGGGGTTCATCTTGCTGGGGTGAGATAAATGGCAGAAGAAGTTACACAGGCAGGCCCCATCCGGATGACAGCGATCAACAACATGATGGGCGCCATCCGGTACAAGGCACAGATCCTTGCCCGCACGACCAAACTCGAGTCAGGTATCATGGGCATGGGAATCGTCGGGTTCGCAGTCGGACTTGTCATCGTCCTGCTCTTTATCCTGGTTCCAGCACTGCTGCTGGGGGCGATCTAACATGGCTGAAAAGAAATCACCGGCCAGTGGATGGCCGATTGCACAGGGCGACTTCCACACGGGAGATGCGCAGAGCTGCGTCGCCGTCATCACCATGGGATCCCACCTCGACGAACAGGGCATCTGCGATGCCGGAGCGGCAATCGCCGGATCCTGTAAGACCGAGAACCTCGGCCTTGAGAAAGTCATCGCAAACGTCATCTCCAACCCCAACATCAGGTTCATCCTCTGCTGCGGTACGGAGGTCAAGGGACACCTGTCCGGGCAGAGCTTCATTGCCCTGCACGCAGGCGGTGTTTCCGGCGGCAAGATCGTCGGAGCCCAGGGTGCCATCCCGTTCATCGAGAACCTCTCCGATGAAGCGATCACGCGCTTCCAGGAACAGGTCGAGATAGTCAACATCATGGAAAGCGAAGACATGGGGACCATCAAGGCCAAGATCGATGAACTCAAGGCCAAAGACCCCGGTGCCTTCGGCGCGGAACCCATGATCGTCGAGGTAAAGGAAGCAGGCGGCGCCGGCGTGGAAGTTGCCGCTGCAGGCGCAAACCCGCAATACCTTGAGATCGAGGAGCGGCTCAACGCTATCGAGGAGAGGATAGAGTTCGTCGATGCAGAGATAGCCCAGCGTGTCGGAAGAAAAGTCGGGCGCGATATCGGCATCCTATACGGACTGGTCGCAGGTTTGATTGTATTCATGATGTTGTTGGTATTACTGCCCAAATTAATTGGGTACCTGTAAGGAGGATTGACGAATATGTTCAAATTCGAAAAAGAGCAGACGGTACACGACTTCAACGGTACCATGATCGGCGGGCAGCCTGGAGAGTACCCGACCGTGCTCGGTGCATCCATCTTCTACAACAAGCACGAAGTAGTTCTGGATGACCACACCGGAAAGATTGACAAACCAAAGGCAGAGGCGCTCTGGAACCGCTGCCAGGAACTCTCGGATCTCACCGGCATTCCGCACTTCATCCAGATCATCGGGGAGTTCGGCGAGGCCTTCGAGAGTTACATCGACTGGTTCTGCAGCATCGATGACAAGACCGCGTTCCTGATGGACTCGTCCGTCCCGGCAGCGCTCGCCCATGCGTGTGATTACGTCACCCAGGCCGGCGTTGCGGACCGTGCGATCTACAACTCGATCAACGGTTCGATCGGACCGGAGAACATCGAGGCGCTCGCTAAGAGCGATGTGAACGCAGCCATCGTCCTCGCCTTCAACCCTGCCGACCCGTCGGTCTCCGGCCGCGAGAAGGTTCTGGTCGAGGGCGGTGTCGCCGGACAGGAGATGGGTATGCTCGAGATCGCGGAGAAGTGCGGCATCACCCGCCCGATCCTCGATACCGCGGCAACCCCGCTCGGTCTCGGTTCCGGCGGTTCGTACCGTGAGATTCTCGCCTGCAAGGCGATCCATGGTCTGCCGACCGGTGGTGCTTACCACAACATGACCGTCTCCTGGACCTGGCTGAAGCGCTGGAAGGGAACGAAGAAGACCCCCTCGCAGCAGCTGGCCGGCCTCGAGGGCAAAGAAGGACTCGTCGAGCAGCTCCTGCACCACTATCTCGGTGGGCTGGACGGCATGCGCCAGGCGGCCTGGTCTGCACCCGATATCGGCTGCAACATGATTGCAAGCACGCTCGGTGCCGACCTGATCATGTACGGCCCGATCGAGAACGTGGAAGCGATGATCACCGCACAGGCCTACACCGACATCGTCGTGCTGGAAGCGGCACGCGACTTCGGTGTCGAGCCCCAGGTGGACACTCACCCGCTCTTCAGACTCGTCTAAAACCCCACTTTTTTTACGTCGTGCAATCCCCGCCGTGGCTGCCCCGGGAGGTACAGCCTTCAGGCGTGAGTCACGCAGGTCCCCACGTACAACCAGAATGCCACCCCGGACATGACGAGCCCAGGAAGGGCCGGCAGGAGAGAGACACCAGCCTCAGGAATGCGAGCACCGAAGGTGCTGCCTTAAAATGGGAAAATATCACGGTGCAGTGGAGCGTGGGAGACTCGCACCTTTGGTGCTCGAACTCCGCCTGCCCTTCGGGCACGCATCGTTTATCGCCATTGGGGGTGGGGCTGACGGGGAGTGCGACGTTCCGAAGGAGCAGAGCTTGAGCACCGGAGGTGCGAGTGCGATGGGCGGAACGCCCAGAGCTCGACCACCGTCAGGTGGGGAGTGCGAGCGAAGCGAGCTTGAGCACCGATAGGTGCGAGGTGCGATGTTCCGCAGGAACGGAGCACGAGAAGAACGAAGTTTTTCGAGGGGGGCATCACCCCTCCCCTGTCTCCATCACACAAGCTGACGCCTACAACCCCCACTCGAAGACCTCCGGTCTTCTCGAGCTCCGGACGTCCCGTCCGTCGCACCCCACCCGGCCTCCTCAAACGCACCTCCGCTGCTCAAACTCCTGCCTTCACACCTAACGGCGCTCAAACTCCAGTTCTGCGAACCGTCGCACGTTCCGGCAGTCGTTCCACGCCCCTAAGGGGCGGGGGCAGTCATGGCGATAGGCGATGTCCTCACGGGACATCGCAGGAGAAGACCGAAGGTCTTGGACTGGCGACTGGCGGCACGGCGGTCGTTCGAGCACCCTAGATGCGCAGTCCCCCTGGAATCCGTGTCCGGGATGCAATCGATAACTCTCCTGAGAGGGTTTCAACAAAGCTCTTACTTGAGAACTTTCAGGGGGCTCATATAACAGGCAGGATTGGATTCACAAAACAGGTGTCGTCAGAGCCCACGATATGCACTACGACGGTGACGTACATAGAGAATTACAACCTCCCGCTCCTCATGATGCACGGCATATATAATCCGGTAATCTCCTACCCGGATCCGGTAGAGATGCTCTGCTCCGCTTAATTTACGTACACCAGACGGTGAAGGGTTTCAGATAGAGCCTGTATGCGCTGAAAAATGCGCAAAACAACATCGCGTGGCAATGGCGCAATATCCGCATCAACACTCGCCTTAACGCGGATCGTGTATCCCGCCATTACTACTGCTCGTACTGCTTCCGGAACTCATTGAACTCTACAGTCGGTTCTTCACGCCGCTCCGCAACCACGGCAAGGTCATGGAGATCTTCCTGCATCTGCTCGTACTCGCTGAGAGGGAGAATAATTGCGACCCGGTTCCCGTGCTCATCGACGACGTACTGTTCTCCTGTAGCACTCATCGTTCTCCTCACTTGTAGATGGAGCGCAAGAACCATTAATCTTCTTTTTACAAAGACCAGGCGAAGGGTATCGGCAGCCGCATTATCAAAGCGTCGCTCCTATGACATGATGTTCGAGTCCATGCGCCCCGGCAGGACGGGCGCGTCCCGATCGGTCATCCTTCACAAAAAGAAGAGTTTAGACTCTGTAGAAAAGCCTTGTCGGGAGATCGCACCACCTCTCCATGTCAACTGAGCAGTACCGGGGTTGGTTGAAGCAGTTCTCTTCGGTCGCACATAGATCTCGACTCACATCACTGATATCTACAGAGGCAGAGTTTGTTATTAGACGTAGCATCCCCCACTCACACCAGCTCGATATGCCCGGCAATCCGGAGTTTTCCGCCCTCGAGATAGTGGAGCACCGCCGTATCACCGGGGAGGTAGACGAGGTCCTTTTCCAGCGCAAGCGTGAGCGTCGGCTGCCGCCAGTCTCCGTCATCCCGCACCGCCTCCACCCGCGCCGGGATGAACTGCATCCAGTGGCCGAGGTGGAGCACCGTCCCCGCCGTGAGCGGCGCCGGCCAGTACCTGACCAGGGTCGCCCGTGCCTCAAGGGTTGACCGGGCCTGAAGCGCGGGGTCGTCCGAGAGGACAAAGCCCCGATCGAGGTCGTCGGACTCGATGTTCTTGAGCGCGAGCCCCACGCGGTCGCCCTCTGCGGCCCAGTCGAAGTCGTCGTCGTGCTTCTGGATGGACCGCACCGTGATCGTCTTTTCCCCGGGATAGACCTTCAGGGAATCGTGCTTCCTGATGCCGCCCCGCACCACACCTCCGAGGATGACCGTCCCGATGCCGCGGACGTTGAAGTGGTGATCGATGGGGATGGTCCCCACGGCACCGGTGGCGGGCGGCGTGGATGCACGGGCGGACGCCTCGCGAAGCAGGCGGTCGCGAAGCGCGATCGGGTCGGCGTCAACGAATTCATAGTGCTCGAGCACCGTCCCACGCAGGAGCGGCGCAACCTCACCGGGGGTTACGTAATTTTCGAGGACGATGTAACCCTGCTCCACCCCGACCTCGTTGAGCATCAGCACCCACTCCCCGAACGTCGGGGTGATCTCGCTCACCACGATGAGAACCGCATCCGCCATCGATGCGGCGTAAAAGAGCGGAGCCAGCCGCTCGGGGTACCGTGTCGGTTCGATGATGGTGACGGTATCGTCGCCCTTCTTCAGGTTATAGAAGGTTATATCAGATTCCGTGCCCTTCTTCCCGAGGTCCTTCGCATAACCAGGGGGTCCCAGCACGGCAACGTTCAGATTGCCCATATGCCAGATCTCTTGGTTATCCAGGGGTATGAGGTTTGCTCCACGCCACCCGGGCGTCGACGGTGCCCTGCAGGGGCATGCTGGATCTCCAGAAAAGACCGCACACGTCCGCGATTAATCCAAATAGATTTTAACAAAGTAAACTTAATTTTATGACACACCTATGCGGAGAACGGCACCGATCACCATTCTGACACTCACCTGTTTACTTCTCATCAGCATGGCCTGTGCGGTCGCTCTCGGACCGACCGGTATCTCTCTCGAATCTCTCTTCTCGTCGGAGAATACGTGGAAGATCGTCTGGGACATCAGGCTGCCGAGGGTGATCGCCGCAGCGCTGGTCGGGTGCGCGCTTGCCGTAGCGGGTACGGCCATGCAGGGACTGTTCAGGAACCCCATGGCCGACCCATACATCATCGGTACCTCATCAGGCGGAGCGCTCGGGGCCACGATCGCGATCGTCCTCTTTGCCGGCACAGGGCGGCCCGTGCTCGCGTTCATCGGGGCGATGGCCGCAACGTTCATCGTCTATTTCATCGCCCGCAGCGGGAGTAAGATCCCGGTCGAAACGCTCCTGCTCTCCGGTGTCGCCCTCTCAACGCTTCTTTCAGCACTCCTCTCCTTTCTCATGTATACCGCAGGACGAAGCCTGCACCAGATCATGTTCTGGCTGATGGGAGGTTTCTGGAACGTATCATGGAACGACGTCTTCGTTGCCCTCCCCATTCTGCTCGGGTGCGTGGGCATCTACCTCTTCGCACGCGACGTCAACATCCTCTCCCTGAGCGAAGAGGATGCAACCCATCTCGGGGTGAACGTCGAGCGGTTGAAGCAGATCCTCCTCGCCCTGAGCGCGTTCGTGGCGGGAATAGCCGTTGCGGTAGCCGGATCGATCGGGTTCGTCGGTCTGATCACCCCGCACGTGATGCGCCTGATCGTCGGACCCGACCACCGCTTTCTCTTCCCTGCAGCTGCTCTCGCAGGCGCGATCCTCCTCATCTGGTCGGATACGCTCACAAGAACCTTCACGAACGATATGCCGGTCGGGATTATCACTGCCTGTTTCGGCGCACCGTTCTTCATATACCTGCTCCGGAGCCGGATGAAAACATGAAACCAATTGAAATCATTGATATCGACGTCTCCTACGGCGCTAAAAAGATCCTCGAAGCGATCACGTTCCATGCCGACACGGGCGAGATCCTCGGGATCATCGGGCCGAACGGGTCAGGGAAGACGACCTTGCTCAAAGCGATGAGCCGGGTTGTCGCCAGGGACAGCGGAGAGATCCGGCTCGATAACCGCGATCTGGATACGCTCGGGTACCGGGAACTTGCACGTCAGGTTGCGGTCGTCCCGCAGGACATCTCGATAGGCTTTGATTATGCAGTGCGCGACGTCGTTATGATGGGGAGGCATCCCTACATCGGGAGGCTTGCCTCTGAGACGCTCCGGGACGTGGAGATCTGCGACCGCGCCATGCATCTCGCAAACGTCGCCCACCTCGCCGGGATGTCGATACACAGCATCAGCGGCGGAGAACGCCAGAGGGTGCTCATAGCACGGGCGCTCGCGCAGGAACCGAAGATCCTGCTGCTGGATGAAGCAACCTCAAACCTCGACGTCAGCCACCAGGTCGATATCCTCAACATCATCAAGGAGCTCGCGGGGAAAATCACGGTGGTGAGCGTATTTCATGACCTGAACCTGGCTGCATACTACTGTGACCGGCTCCTGCTCCTCAAAGACCGGAGAGTCTACGCCACAGGGACGCCCGAGGAAGTTCTGACCTACGAGAATATCCGTGAGATCTTTCAGATGGAGGCTCTCGTCAGGCCGCACCCGCTGACAGGGAAGCCGTATATCCTGCCCGTATATGCACACCAATCGAGGGTGGGGACAAACCGGCGGGTACACGTCGTCTGTGGCGGGGGGACGGGATCCGATATCCTCCACCTGCTCTATGCTGCAAGCTTTACGGTCACCTGTGGCGTCTTAAATGTCCTGGATACGGATTACGGTACAGCCATGCGCCTCGGCCTCTCCTGTATTGCAGAGCCCCCGTTTCACGGCATCACTCCCGGATCACTCTCAGACCTCCGGAAATGCCTGGATAGCGCAGACGCTATCATCGTTACGGCAATGCCGATCGGCAGGGGGAACCTCGACAACCTCCAGGTGCTGCTCGACTACCCGAAAAAGCCCATACTCCTCTACTCAGGGAACAGCAACTCCCGGATGGAGGACTATACCGGGGGCGAAGCCGATGCAGTGCTGACTGAACTGGAGTCGCGCGGGGCGCTCCGGATCGAGGGAGGAGAGGAGCTCCTTGCCGGTCTCCCGCAGGGATATTCCGATCAAAGATAACCCCGGTAATCTCGTCCAGAGCGGCAATCCCGGCAATATGCGTGGGATCTATCCGGGGAGACGATGCAGGAAGGCGCCGCGCGGCAACCGGCGCGGTGCCGTAACGTGATGTTAATTTGTAAACTGTTATTACCGTAACGCAAGTGTACCTATGATAATGCGAACCACGTGCCTGATACTCTCTGTTTCAGCGATCATCATATCCGCTCTGCTTGCCGGTACAGCAGGCGCGTCACCCGTAACGGCGGGTGAGAACGAACGATGCGTGACAGTGACCGACGATCTCGGAGGGACCGTCGTCATCCAGGGAACACCGCAGAGAATTGTCTCGCTCGCGCCCTCCAACACCGAGATCCTGTATGCCCTCGGCCTTGAGGACCGAATCGTCGGTGTCACCGACTGTTGCGACTATCCGCTGGCGGCTGCCGATAAACCAAAGGTCGGCGGGTTCATCACCGGCAACGTCGAAAGGGTGCTCGCGGCGGAACCGGACCTGGTTTTCGCCTCGCGCAACACCGAGGACGTTGCCAGCCGCCTGCGAACGCTCGGGATGACCGTTGTTATCCTCAACCCGCAGACGGTCGATGGTGTCCTGCGGGACATCGAACTTGCCGGAAAAGTGACCGGGCAGGAAGCGCAGGCATCGGCGTGCGTTGAGGAACTCCAGCAGCGCATCCAGGCGGTGATCGGAATGGTCGAGAACCAGACCGAGCGGCCGTCCGTCGCCCATATTGTCTGGTACGATCCGCTCTGGGTCAGTGGCCGGGGCACGTTCCAGGACGAGGTGATCACGATGGCCGGCGGAACCAACGCGTTCGGCTCTGTCGAGGAATGGAGCATCGTCAGCCTTGAAGAGTTCATCACCTCGGATCCCGATTACATTCTGGTCAGTTCAGGCAGTGGCATGAACAGGGACGGGTACGATGCCGTTTATAACTACGTCATAAGCGAACCCCGGCTGCAGGGGCTCAGCGCGGTCAGGAACAATCATGTCTACGTCGTCGACGCCGATGTCGTCAGCCGTGGAAGCCCGCGGATCGTGGACGCCCTGGAAGAGGTGGCAGGGGACCTTCACCCGGACCTCTTCGGAACAGGCACCCCGAAGGCGGCAGAGACAGTCCAATCGCCGGGTATCGGCGTGCTATCGCTCATCTGTGCGTTATCCGCTGCCATCCTGCTCTGGAAGAGGGGCTAGAGCTAAGGGGAAGATCGCGTGAAGGATATCGGATGCTCCACCTGCTGCCTGATGGACCGGCCACTTGGGGAGGCGCTCGACCTCATCGCCGACCGTACGGGCCTTGCGGAGATCCTCTCCGACGGCCCCCACACCCTCTCCAGGTTCGAAGAGGCCTGTTTCTCATTTGAACTGCGCTACACGGTCCATGCGCCGGTCGCCGATATCAACATCGCATCCGATAACGAGCACCTGCGAAGAGCGGCCGTCAGGGTCATCAGAGACCTCGCAGAAGTCTGCGACCGGATCGACGCCGAGCGGCTGGTCATTCACCCGGGGCACACCTGGGGAGAAGAGATGTGGAGCGCCGCACAACGAGCCCTTGACCGATCGCTTGGCGACCTCGCCGCAATCCAGAAGGACATGAACGTCAGGTTCGCCGTCGAGAACATGGGGGCGTGGGATATCTGTTTCTTCCGGGAGCCAGGGTTCCTCGACCGCCTTGCGGACCACGGCCTCGGGTTCACCCTCGACGTGGGGCATGCCCACGCAAACGGCAACCTGGAACAATTCCTGGAACAGGGAGGAGCAATTCACGTCCACCTGCACGATAACTGCGGCAATCGGGACGACCACCTGGCATGCGGCGACGGGAATATCGATTTTCACCGCGTGTTTGCGGCTCTCCCACCGGGCGTCACGATAGTCGTCGAACCGAACTCGTTTCAGGACTACGAACGAAGTCTCGAACACCTGAGAGGCCTTTTCTCCTGAACGCTCAGGGGGTTCGGCCGATCAGCCGCTTCACCGCCGTGAGGAACTCGCGGAACTGCTTCGAGACCTCCGGGCCGGATGAGCCCGGATAGGCGTTTGCACCCCGGACAACGGTGCTCCACCCGTCCATCTCCAGCCGCAGGTGCCAGTAGGTGACGTCGCAGCAGGAATGGGCGGAGACGTGCTCCGGCTCCCACTCCCGGACACCAAGCCGGTTGACGCTCTTTCGGAACCGCGCCCACTCCTCCGCTCCGGGCGACGCCTCCATCACCACCCCGGAGTAGCCGCCGGCACTCGCCCATTCGTAGAGGAGCCGACCGTCTACGAGCCTGACGTAGAGGGACGGCCCGACACTTCCGCCCAGGTAGAACTCGAACACCTTCGGAGGGGTGCCGTTGCGCATATCAGGTTATACGAGCAGCACGGCAAAATACCCTGCGACGAGAAGGCCCATGCAGCAGATCCCGGCGACATCGGTCCTGGACGGAGAGAGGTCGCGCATCGGCGTCCGCCTGCCGGAACGGTACCCCCGAAGATCGATCGTCAGCCCGAGAACCGTGGCCTTTCCGAGGGAGTTTGAGACCAGCGGGATGATGATGGGAAAGAGACCTCGTATCTTCCCGGCAAGGCCTTTTCCGGGGTTGTAGGCACGGGCAAGCTGCGCCTCGTGGATCCGCTTCCCTTCAAGCTGCAGGCTCGGGATGAACCGGAGCGCGATCAGGAACATGAGCGTGTAGTCTACAGGCATCCTGAGGCGGTCCATGACATGGACGAGGTCGCGCGGCTGGGTGGATATGACCAGGAGCTGGAACGCAAAGAGCATCGCCGCGAACCGAAGCGACATCGCGAGCGCGAGGTCAATCGCCCCCACCGTGACGGGGAACGCCCCGCCGATGACCGGGACCGACGGCGGAACCAGGTAACAGATGATCTCCCCGCTCCTGATGGTGATGATGGTGAGGGCAAGCAGGCTCACCGCAAGCGAGATCAGCAGCGGAACCTGCCTAAGGAGGTCCCGGGCGAGCCCGCTCGCTATCGCCACGGCTACGACCGCCCCTGCAAGGGCCGCAAGCATCACGGTATCGCTCGTCAGCACCGCAAGGGCCACGACGACAACGGCAAAGATCAGTTTGGTGAGCGGGTGGAGGCGGTGAAAAGCGCTCTCCCGGGTGACGTATTGCATAATCTCGGACATGGTTCCTCCTTACAGGTTTTTCCGTCACGGACGATCCTTCCCTGCTCCATCCTGACGATGCGATCCGCATACTCCTCTCCGAGAAGCATATCATGCGTCACCATGATGATCGTGCGACCATCCTGCCGCAGGCGGGCGAGGATCTCCATGACCCTTCCCGACTCCCGGGCATCGAGCCCGGTCGTGGGCTCGTCGAGCACGATCACCTTCGGTTTCATGGCGATGACGCAGGCGATGGCCAGGCGTTGCCGCTCGCCTCGCGAGAGCGAGCGGGGGTAGGCTGCCTTCCGGTGAAGGAGGCCGACCTCGCGAAGGGCCGCGTCGACCGGTTCCCCGGGGTCGCCGGAATCGATGTTTTTGAGGCCGAACGCCACTTCGTCCTCCACGGTCTCCGCAAAGAGCATGGTGTCCGGATTCTGGAAGACAAGACCCACGTGACGCGCGAGTTGGGCTATCGGAACGCTTCCGGCGTCGAGCCCATCGACGATGACGGTACCTTCGGTGGGGCGAAGCAGCCCGTTAAAATGTTTGACAAGCGTCGTCTTCCCGGACCCGTTCTCCCCGACCACGGCCACGATCTCGCCGGGAGCGACATCGAGGTCGAGACCCCCGACGGCCATAACACCGTCGTAGCGGTGGACGAGCCCCCGGACTGATACCACAGGAGCCGCCTCGCTCTGCGTGATGCCCGCCGGTGCAAAGCGGCGAGCACTGCCGCCCTCCGGGCGCTGCAGGATGCCATCGTGCAGCATCTGCGCCGGGGACCCCTCCGAAACGATCGCTCCGTTCTCGACGACGACCATCCTATCTGCAATGGCAGCGAGCTCGCCGAGTTTCTGCTCAATGATGAGCACGCCCGTACCCTCGCAAGAAAGCCGGCGGAGGATCGCGGATACCGCACCGGTCGCCTCCGCATCCAGTTCGGCGGTTGGTTCGTCCAGAACGAGGACCTCTGTCCCAAGGGCAAGGGTTGCGGCGATGGCAACCCGCTGCTTCTGCCCTCCGGAGAGGGTGTGCGGGGCCCGATCCGCAAGATCGGCGATCCCGGTCGCCTCCATCACCTCGCGGAGCCTCCGCTGCATCTCCTCCCGGGAGAGGCCGAGATTCTCAAGCCCGGAAGCCACCTCCTCCTCGACGGTCGTGAAGATGAGCTGGGCATCGGCGTCGTCAAAGACCACACCGACGTGTCTCCCGATCTCGGCCATGCTCCGGTAGTCACGGACGTCCTTGCCGAGGATGGTGATCGCACCCTCAAGCATGCCGCCGTACTCGTGGTGGAGGATGCCGGATGCCGCAAGGCAGAGGGTCGTCTTCCCGGCCCCGGTAGGACCGGTGACGAAGACGATCTCCCCCTTCCCGACGGCAAGGTCGATCCCGTCGAGTGCCGGCGTCCCGGATCCCGGGTAAGTGTAGGAGACGCGCTCGATAGAGAGGACGCTCTCCCGGCCTCCCTCAGGACTCATCTGCCGGCCTCGCCTCCCGTGCCGGGGCCTTCTCTTGGGCTCCACGCATCAGCGCCCGCGACGCGGGCATCTCGAGCGCCTGAGCGACGGCGGCGTTGACCCCCGCCGTGATCAGGACGATCGGCACGGTGACCACGAGGAACGCCTCGAGGGTTCCGAACTTGTCAAGAACCGTCGGAGCCACGGCAAGGATGGAGATGAGGATGAACGAAAACCCGCTCGCGAAGGTGGCAACAAGGGTCGTCACCGCCGGGGCGAGCACGAACCGGTCTCTCAGCACCAGGTAGGTCCCAAGACAGACGACCGCCCCGATGGGTTCGCTGATGAGATTCGCGGGCGGAAAGATCGAGTGGCTGAGGAGGGCACAGACAACACCGGCCACGACACCGATCCCGAGTGCCTCACGGAACGTGGGCACGATGAGGATGATGGCGAGGCTATAGAAGGCGATCACGAGGTTCGATACGATGGGGCCGGGGATCAGGAGGGACATGTACCTGATGATGGCCCCTATGGCAAGGAGTATGCCGACGATTGCAATATCTCTCGATTTCATGGTATCGGTTTCACAGTATGGGGTTCGACAAACAATTCGATGGAGTCGATGAGAATCAGTGCGAACGCCAGCGGGGCTGGGGTCGAGGCCAGAAGAGGCTTCCCGGGAAGTTCCCGGAAGGGATAGGCGGGGCAGAAGCCACCTGTAGTTTACCGCACATTGTTGTACATAATAGTGCATTAAGGCATATATATTTTCCGGGGCCCGGGGGGAACTCACTGCCGCGAGAGCAGGAGCATCGCAGCAAGCACCGCACCGGCCGCCACAGGGACAGCTGCAGGCGCCGCTGCCGTGGGTGTGGGTGAGGCCACGGTCGCCGGCATCGTGGGTGTCGTGGTAGGCACAGCAGCGGTCGGCGTCGCAGGGGTTCCCGGGGGTGTCCCAAAGGTGACGGGAATAGTCGTGTAGCCGTGACCGGAGAGGTCCGACCGGTCCACAGGCGCCTCCACGGCGTAGACGGTGTAGGTCCCGGGATCAAGTTCGGCCTCACCGGCCTCCCAGCGGTAGGTCCAGCTGCCGTCGGCACCGACCGTCGCCGTCGTGAAACTCTGCAGGTCTCCGGTCCGGACGGGTGTCTGCGGGTCTTCAAGCCGCCCGCCGTTGGCGGGGAGGTTCGGCCCGGTCACGAAGAGGTAGACGGTATCACTCCCGGTGCTCGTCCCTGCAAGTGTCACCTCGCTCCCCGGGTATACCGTGACGGCGGAGGCGGCCGGAGCGGTGGCGAACGCGACAAGGAGGACAACTGCGAGGATCAAGGCGTTATCGGGCATATGGTTCACCTACCCCCGGTCAGCCAGGGAGATAATGAACCTGCCTGTCACAGGGGAACGGGCTGCCCCTCACCGGCATACGCCTCGACGAGCAACCGGGTGCTCTCCTTTGGCCTTCCGGCCTCGGGCACGAAGCGCGCCCCGTCAAGGGCCGCGCAGATCGTCCGGACAACCTCCGCATGAGAACGCCCGTAGCCCCCCTCGAGGACAAGGGCGAGAGCCTGGCTGCTCGCGTCCACAAGCATCCCGGTAAGAACCCCGAAATCACCCGGGCGAAGGAGCATTGAACCGAGCGGGTCGTCAAAGAGCGTATCCTGCCCCGCCGAGACCACCATTACGTCCGGCCTGAACTGCTGGATCGCCGGGATGAAGACCTCCCGAAAGACCAGAGCGTAGTCGGCGCCGGCCGAGCCGGCCGCAAGTGGGGCGTTGACGGTATACCCGGCGCCCGGGCCGGCGCCCTGCTCCTCCGGCCACCCGGTCCCGGGGAAGATCCCCGCCTGGTGGACCGAGCAGTAAAGCACCCTGTCCGAAGTGTAGAACGCAGCCTG
The DNA here is from genome assembly GCF_032944295.1 of Methanoculleus nereidis. NCBI lineage: Archaea > Methanobacteriati > Methanobacteriota > Methanomicrobia > Methanomicrobiales > Methanomicrobiaceae > Methanoculleus > Methanoculleus nereidis. The sequence goes on along the minus strand of NZ_JABFFQ010000001.1, from coordinate 763,913 downwards.
TGTCCCGTTTCCGTGGTGCAGATCCCAGTCCACAATCGCCACCCGGCTGATCTCATTGAGCGCGCGGACTGTCGCGACGGCAACGTTGTTGAAGAGACAGAACCCCATGGCCCGGTCCGGTGTGGCATGGTGCCCTGGCGGGCGCACCAGGGCGAAACAGTGCTCGCCGTCGAGCGCCCGCTCCACCGCCTGCCATGCGGCCCCCGCCGCATACAGGGCCGTATCGAACGACTGCCGGGTGACGTAGGTATCGGGGTCGAGGTAGCAGGCCCGGCCGGGCGGGCACTCCCTGCAGAACGAACGGACGGCCTCGATGTGACGGTTGGTGTGCACCCGCGCCAGGTCTTTTACCGTCGCTTTTGCCGGAGCGATGCGGCGGGCCTCAGTGGGGACCCCGGCAAGGGCGGCATCGAGGCGTGCCTGCGACTCGGGGTGACCGGGCGCGTCGTGGCCGGCAAAGAGATCCCCTGTCACGACCGAGTAGGACATGGCAATCGACGATGGGTTGGCGGCGCGGGACATGAATCTTACCTGTCGGACGGGGACCCGGGGACACGGTGGCAGGGGCCGGATCATAAAGCGGTCGACGGGGCTGCTCCCTGTTCAACCGGCATACATGAGGTGGTCCGAGGTAGAGCAATGAACAGAATGCCGTTCGTGCGCAGGAGGTGCAACGCAACGAGGGGCAGGTCCGCCAGCAGAAAATATTTGAAGAGAGAAAAGGAATCATCAGATGGTAAGACGAAGCTCAGCCCACTTACAGGAAGAGAGAGGCCCTATCAAGGAGCAGAGCGATATTGCACATCGAACCGGGGGAGTAAGATGCCAAGAGTTTCGAAAATCGATGTTTTCCGAAAAAGAGAGCAACCCACCCTATCGATCCGCACCAGAACAAAAGTCGAAGATTTGCCCGTGCTGATCGGTGAGAGTTACTGCAAGATGGCGGCTTATCTGAAGGAACTGAGCGAATATCTCTCAGATGTCCCATATGTTGCATATCATAACATGGATATGCAAAATCTTGATGTAGAGATAGGGTTTCCCGTACCGGCAGCACTGCCGGCAAAGGAAGATATCCAATCGGGCTCTATCCCGGCAAGCAAAGTTGTCTTTTGCATATACCGCGGCGCATACAGAGATATGGCGTCGACATACGGTGAGATGGCAACCTGGATAGAGGAAAACGGGCTTAAGCCTGTCGGCACTGCTTACGAGCACTACTACAACGGGCCCGAGTACCCGGAGAGCGAACTGTTGACGATGATCGTCATGCCGGTAGTATAGACATCCTGGAAACGCACCCTCCACCCTGTCCCCGGAAGAGGCAGGCATCCGCCTGAGCACCCCGGGCTCCGGCATTTTTGACGCCCGGACATCGTCATGACCATCGACCCGTGCGATCCGGCCTTTGTTCCTGGGCCCGGTCCGTGAATTGCGCCCGGTTCGTCCCCCATCTCCGATCAACCGGATGTGCATTTATAGGAAGGAACGATAATGGAGTTCCATGCCACTGTGTGGCCCAATATCCCCCTCATGCATCTATGCCTGCACCCGGTTCCGGGTCCGCAGGACGACACTCCTCCCCCGTGAAGAGTACCTGCGGATCATGCGGATGAGCATACCGGAAGTCGTCGCTCACCTCGGCCGGCAGGAGTACGGGCAGGAACTCGCAGACCTCGCGCACGACTTCTCCGGCGCCCAGCTCATCGAAGAGGCGGTGCACCGCAACCTGGCGCAGTCGTTCCGGCACGCCATGACGATTGCTCCCGGGGACCTGCGGACCCTGACCGGAGAGTACCTCAACCGGTGGGATATTGCAAATGTCATGGCAGCTCTGCGGGGCACGGTCCATGGCATACCCCGGCAGCAGATCCGCGACCTCCTCATCCCGGCGGGCGAGATCGACAGCGCTCTCCTCGACCGCCTCCTCGGGGCCACGACATGCGACGAGATCCTCGAGGGCCTCCAGGGCTGGCGGCTCTACCCGGTCCTGGCGGAATACTACCGGATATGCGGGGAGCAGGGAGTCTTCGCCCGGATTGAGAACGAGCTCTATCGGCAATACTACGCCGGGCTGCTCGAACTCGGCTCATCCGGGTGCAGCGGATGCCAGGAGTTGATCGGCTACCTCCGGTTCGAGATCGATATCACCAATATGAGGAACCTCCTCCGGCTCCACTGCGCAGCAGAAGCATGCGACATCGCGGTCATCGACCGGACCATGATCCCGGGCGGCCGCATCCCCACCGGGCTCTTCCGGAAGCTCTACGGCATCGAGACGGAGGAAGAGTTCGTCACTGCCTTTTTGGCGACCGATATCGCCCCGGTTCTCGCCCAGGCGGTACGCGAACTCCGGCAGGACCCGAACTTCTCAAGCTTCGACGCCGCGGAACTGATCTGGCAGCGGTGGCACCACCGCCGGCGACCCGTTCATGAGATCGAGGTGGCGGTCACCCGCGTCAGGCTCCACCAGCTGGAGGGACTCTCCCGGCGTCACCCGTTCTCGGTCCTCCCGGTGCTTGCGTACCTCGAACGGAAGAGGTACGAGGTTGCGAACCTGCGGGCAATCGTGCGAGGAAAAGCATTCAATCTGCCGCCCGAGCGGATATGGCAGTATATCGTGCTGTAAGAGGAGCCTCATGCCGGTCGACGACATCAAACCCACCCGGTCCGGCCTCCTGCTCGTCAGGCGGCGAATGGCGCTCGCGGAGAGGATACATAAACTTTTATCGATGAAACTGGACGGCATGATGCTGGAGCTGGTCAAACAAACTGATCGGACCGCCCGCGAGCGCCGGGAACTTGAAGAAAAACACAACAGGGCACGAGAGATGGTAGCGGTCGCCGCCATGATGGAGGGGGCTACGGGGGTGCTCCTTGCAGCGCTCTCGGTGGAGACGTACCCCACTTATACGGCCGGGTACAAGAACGTCTTTGGTGTGCAGCTCCCGGACTTCGAACCGGTGATGGTGAAGAAGACGCTCGATCAGCGGGGTTACGGTATCCTCGGGACATCGTCGGTCATAGACGACGCTGCCGACGCCTATGAGGATCTCCTTGAAGCGATCATCACAAGCGCCGAACTCGAAGAAGGGGTCAAGCGACTGCTCGACGATATCGAACGGACCCGCCGAAGGGTGAACGCGCTGGAGCTCAAGATCATCCCGGAGCTCGAGGAGGCACGCCGGTTCATCGAGAATCAGCGCGACGAGATGGAGCGGCAGGAATGGACACGGCTCCGCCGCATCAAAAAGATAAAGGCAAAGAGGGCAGGGAGGCTCTAGAGGTCGTCGGCCTGCTGCCGCGCGAGGCACACGATCGCGGTATCCACAATCGCGCCGAGAGCGTCCACGCCGAAGGTCTCGGACGAGAGGATGACATCATATGCCGAAAGGTCGTCGATCTCGATACCGTAGTAGTTCCGGTAGCGGGTGGCCTCCGAGCGCTGCCGGTTCTCCGTGAAGACACGGGCCCCCTCTTCGTCCATCCCGTCACGGCCTGCGATCCGCTTCGCGCGGCAGGCGAGCGATGCGGAGAGCCAGATCCGGAGATCGGCGTTCCCGATCATCCGGCCTGAGAGCCTGCCCTCGACGATGATGTTCTCGGCGCCCTCGCCGATCTCTTTCTGCCGGGCGTCGATCATCTGGTCGACCGAGGAATCGTTCTCTGCGAACTTCCCGAAGTCGGCGAGGTCCATGTCGTGCTCCCGGGCAAGCTGGCGAAAGACCTCTCCCGCGGAGATGAGGTCGAGCCCGTGCTTCCCGGCGAGGTAGCGGGCGAGCGACGTGGTGCCGCTCCCCGGCGGGCCGCTGATGGTGATCCGCATCAGAGCCCTCCGATGTTGAGGGCCTTCCTTATCACCTGGCTGATGGTCAGCGAACAGAGCATGTACCAGAGAATCCACGCAGGGACAACCCAGAACGCAAAGCCCGAGAGGCTGACGGCCCCGAGGAAGGGCAGCACGATACCGTTTGTGATTGCGATCTCCGTCCCGACCGGCGGGAGCCGGAGGAGGAGCCAGAAGAAGATCGGCACGGACAGCACAAGGATGATCGCCATCGGGGTGAACTGCTGCCGGGATATGTCGAGCTGGTCCTGCATCATCCGCTCCTGCTTCCCCTGGAGTTTCTTGATCCGCTTTTCATCCCCGGATAACTGGGCCTCCCGGAACTCTTTCTGGAAGACCTTCATCTTCGCCTGCGTCTCCTGCATCTTCTCATAATCGATGGTGTACTTCTGGACAAGCGACGAGTACAGCCCCGTCATGCCGGAGAGGATCATGATCATGACGAAAAACGGCACGCCGAGAGTATCGATGAACGGGCCCAGCACTACATTCATCGCCGAACCGACCGTCACCCGTATCCACTCGACGCTGTACGAGAGCATCACCAGCATGGTGAAGAGGAGGGCGATCGTCGGGCCGTGCTTCTTCAGGTCCACCATACCAGGTTACCTCAGCACACTCACCAGGTCGTCAATGCCCTGTTCGAGCAGGAAGTTTTCGTTCCGGACGATCTTGATGGTGCAGCCGGTGTACATCGCATATGCCGCGGCAACCGCGCGGTTGAACTCCTGGTGCTCGGCGATCGCACGTGACCCTTCCATATCGCGGGTTCTCGACTCGTCACCGAGCCGGCGCATCAGGATCTGGTCGGGATCGGTCTCCACCAGCACGACGATATCGGGCATCAGTTCCCGGAGCACCCATTCGGGCAGCCCCGCAAGGAATCCCGTCGGGGTCTTGACACTGCTGTGGGTATCAACGATGATGTTCGCATCGCCGCTCATAGCGGCGATCCCCGAGGCAGCCGCCTGCTGAAGACGTTTCTGGACATCTTTTCCGAGCTTGCGCATTTCGTCGCGATTGGAGACCAGGTTCTCTTTTTTCGCCACGTCAAACATGAACGTGCCGAAGTTGACGGGCTCGTAGGAAACGCCCTCGGCCGCCAGTCTCTCCATCGCACCATTGATGACGGTGGTCTTTCCGACACCGGGAACCCCCGTCACGACGACTTTCTTGCCCAACTTTATCACTCCATTTAGAATATAGTTCAGTATAAAATAAATCCGCGCCTGAAGAGTAAGTCCTTTCGGAATCACTTCGGGCCCGGGCGGTCCCGCGTGGAAAATGGATGTCGTGCGGAATTTGGGAAAAGGGAATGAGTTCCGGACCCACCCCTGGTCGAAAAAGGTGCTGACGCACCTTTTTCTCCAGGAGTAACTCCTCCGGCCCGACCCGGGGTCGGGCCTCCGGACTTACTCCTTCCCAAAGAACGACCGCATGAACGGGTACATCTCCATGATCTGCTGGCTTGCGACCTCTTCATAGAGACGGTAGGTGATACTCACCGCAAGCAGCAGCCCGGTTCCTCCGACCGCGCCTATCACACCGAAGAGGTTCGCGACGACCGAGAGGAGGCCGATGAAGACACCGCCGATGACGGTGATCCGCGGGATGTAGCGGTCGAGATACTTCACAAGCACCTGCTCGTTCCGCCGGTAGCCGGGGATATGCATCCCGCTCCTCTGGATCTGCCGGGCCACATCCTTCGAGTCGAGGCCGGCGGTCTTGACCCAGAAGAGCGCGAAGATCGCGCCCCCGACCACCATGACGGTGATATCGATGCCCATACGCAGCATGATCTCCCAGGGGGCGTGCCCGAGGTCGGAGAGCCACCACATCCAGTCCTGCGGCTGGTTGATGGGAGCGATGTACCACATCAGCCCGTTTACCGGCATCTGCCCCTGGAACGTGCCCAGGATCGTTATCCCGGCGTTCGAGAGGAACATCCCGATCATCTGGATGTTTGCCTGCAGGACACGGACCAGGATCATCGGCAGAACGCTTGCATAGATGAGCTTCACCGGGAACCGCGCGCGAGCCCCGCGGACAGCGGTATGCGCGAGCGGGATCTCGATACGGGTCGACTCCACGTAGACGATGACCATGAAGATGGCAATCGTCGTGATGAGGGCCAAGAGGTCCGTGCCGAAATACTCGAGGAAGTTCGCACCCGAGGTTCCTATGGCAAACAGCCGCGGGAAGAACCCGATCGGGAAGGGATCGGTGCCCGTCTGCCAGTTCAGGAAGCCGTTCACGAGACCCTGCGAGACCCCCGCAACGATGAAGAGCCCCACGCCTGAGCCGACGCCCCACTTCGTGACGACCTCGTCCATCAACACCACCAGAAGTCCGCCGATGCAGACCTGGAGGAAGATCAGGAGCGAGACCGTGAGCATATTGCCGCCGAAGAACTGCATCGCCACCGACGCATCGGGCATCATCATCCCGCTCGCGACCATGGGGAACGCTTCGACGATGATCATCACGAAGATGAGCAGTTTCTGCAGGCCCATATACATGACCTGGCCGCGTGCATCGCTGGTATCGATCTGCAGGATTCCGGCACCCTTGAGCAGCTGCAGCACGATCGACGCGGTGACGATCGGCCCGATACCGAGATGCAGGAGCGAACCGCTCGCACCGGCAAGCAGGGCCCGGTACATTCCGAAAATATCCTGTGACTCAGCAGAGAGCCCGAAGATATTGATGTTGGTCAGTGCAAAGTAGAGGAGCAGGATCGCAAGCGTCCACATGAGTTTATTCTTGAAGTGGACGTGGCCCTCCGGACCTCTGACTGCAGGCATCGCTGCAAGGATGGGTTCAAATCTATCCAGCAGATCTCCCATGGTTTCACCTAAAAAGAAGATCAGACGGTCGTTGCCTGACCGCCCATCTCCTCAATCTTTGTCCGGGCCCGTTCTGAAAATCCGCGGGCGGAGATACTCAGTTTATGGGTGACTCTTCCGCCACCAAGTACCTTCTCGATGCCGATCTCGGCGGCATCGAGGGTAATAAGGTCTCCTTCCTGGCTCGCAAGCCCTTCACGAAGCAGTGCTTCGGCCATCTGGTCGATCTCCCCCACGTCAAGAGCGGATACCGACACGGATGTCTTGCTGATAAAACCGTGCTTGCCGTTGGCTATCTCGCCCTTCAGGTAGAAATGGGAGAAGCGGTGATCGCGCTGCCCGGCTCTACCTCGTCCACCCCTGTTGCCGGCGCCACGCCGGTTTTTGTGCGTGCCGCCGCCGCAGGTCCGTGAACCCCTGTATTTGGATCTCTTGTTTACGGGCATCAATCTCACCTCATCTTGTAGAGGAGATCGTTGATCTGGGGGCCATAGTAGCCGAGAGCTCCACCCTGCTGAAAGGTTCGCTTGATGGTTTTATAGCCCTTTCGAGGTGGGTGCAGTCTCAGCACCGGTTTGATCTCCACCAGATCGCGGAAACTCATCTCGCCGTTGCAGAGCGCTGCCGCGAATTCGTCGATGTCGGCATACGGGGTATGCGCACGGACGTAGTCGTCGGTCAGTTTCTCGTCGCCGGTCAGTCTGCCCCGGGTGCGCAGGAGGGTGGCCAGGGTCTCCCGGTCCACCTCGCCGTAGGCCACGAAGTCCTTCACCTTGCGGATCATGCCAAGATACGCCGGCGTATCGGGCACCAGAACGCAGTGGTTGACGTGATGCAGGCGGAGCATCTTCAAGGTGTCCTTGATCTCGCGGTTGGTCTTGACCACGCCGCGCACCTGTACTACCGCGTACATCACTCCGTCCCTCCAATCCTGACGATGTTCGTCTGCTTGAGCGCCTCAAACGTCGCCTTCGCGTAGTTGATGGTTGTCCGGGTCTGTCCACGGTTGAACGCCCAGACATCCTTGATGCCTGCAAGCGTCAGGACCTTCTTCGGGGTCTCTCCGGTCACGAGGCCGATACCCTGCGGGGCGGGCTTCAGCGTCACGCGGACGCTGCCCGACTTCCCGGTCACTTCAATGGGGATCGAGTGGCCGGTATCGCAACCGCACTCCCAGCTCCCGCATCCCCGGGAAACCTTGATCAGATTCAGTTTTGCGTTTACGATTGCCTTCTGGATCGCGTTACCGACCTGAACGTCCTTCCCCTGGCCGAACCCGACGTAGCCGTTCCGGTTGCCGACCACCACGACGGTCCGGAACTTCACACGGCGTCCCGAATCTGTCATCCGCTGGACCATATTGATGTCCAGCACTTCGTCCTCCAGGTCGGGCAGGAGGAGATCGACGATCTGCGGCTCCTTGATCGGCCTGCCGCTCGCGAGCACCTCATCGATACTGGTGATCTCGCCTGCGGCGACCATGCGCCCGAGACCGGTGAGCGGAATCCATTCTTCCTGTACGTATGCCATGTCACACCAGCTCCTTCTTGATGGCCAGAGCCACAGCCTCTACATTCGCTACCAGGTTGCCCGCCCGCTCGGGAGCATACCCGGCGATGTGGGCACCCTTGAGCCGCTCCTCGTCGGGGAGGATTGACTCGCCATAGGGGACGTCGAGACCCCCGTCCACTGCCCCCTTGAGGGCGGCAAAGACACGCGCACCGGGTTTTGCCCGGGCGAGCCCGATATCCAGGATGGCCTGATCGTATCCCGCGTTCAGCGCCTTGACCGCAAACAGCATCCCGGTCAGGTAGGCGGCCGGGGTGTTCGCGGTCGATCCCTCGTAGCCGTAATCGGCAAGTTCCGCCGAGTATGCAGCCACCAGGGTGCGGTCTCCCTCAATCTCGGGAACGACCAGCTGCACGATGATCTGCCGGTTTGTCCTCCTGACGACCATCCTCGGGCTTCCCGATGACAGGAGCGACATCCGCTTGTAGTAGTCAGTCTTGCCTTCGTGCCTTCTCCGGAAGGGCACGAAGTATCTTGGGCCGGTTGCCATTATTTCATCCTCCCTGCCATCGTCTCAACATGAGCCGCAAGGTGCGACACACTCCGGAACTGCCCTCCGGAAGCCCGCCGGTACATCAGGCGATAGAGACTCCGATCGATTGTACCTTCATCACGCATCTCGCGCAGAGTCCGCCTCTGCGCCCGGATCTTCCGGATCCATGACCGCTTGCTGGAACCGCGTGCTCCGGCGGCACCCTTCCTCCGCCCCGGTCCTTTACGGTGGCCGTAGGAACGCTTTGCCATCCGGATGCGGGCCCTGCCGCGGCTATTCCCCTTCACGGGATGCGCCTTGATCGCGCCTTCCCCGATGAGGTCGCGCAGGTCGTTTCTGGAGATCGCTGCTTCGATATCGGTCTGGCGCTCGGGATCGAACCAGACGCGGTTGACCCCGCACTTGAGAATGGCGGCCGCCATTCGCTTCTGGCTGGCGAGATCACTCATCCTCGTTCACCTCTTCTTCGATTTCGGCGGGCATTTCGGCCGCACGGGTGAAGTCCTTTGCGTTCAGCACCTTGAGTCCCAGTTCCAGGGCCCGGGTCTGAATCACTTCACGCTTCTTGTTGCCCACGGATCCGCCGATCCGGACAGCCTGGGTCTCCGGGTTCAGTCCTGCAAGTTCTGCCGGTGTGAACACCCGTACCTCCGCATAGCCGCTCGGGTGCATGCCGCGAACTGCGGCGGGGCTCCCGTATCCCGGCCGGGGAAGGGCTCCCTTTGCACTGAACTGCCGTCTCTGCTTGTTGTGCAGACCACGCGGACGCCGCCAGACATCTGCCAGCTTCGCTTTGCGGTGAAGTCCCCGCCTCTTGAAGGCAGGCTTGTTGTGCCGGGTGCGGACGCGGATCAGTCTTCTTGTTTCATCCATCGGTTTCACGCCCTCTCGGTGATATAGATGCCGTCCTGGAACACCCGGGGGTCACGCTTCGTGATCCTGGTCGCGTGCTCGATGTTTGCGGCCGTGTTGCCCACCTTCTCCTTGTCGATACCGGTGAGAGTCACCTCGTCGTTTCCAAGCTTGACGGTGACGCCCTCGATGATCTTTGCGACCCGGGGCTGTTTCTCGCCAAGGAAGTTGTTGATCTCGAGGCGGTTGCCCTGCTGTTTGATCTGGATCGGGAAGTGGCTGTAGACCACCTTCATATGATACTCGTAGCCGTCGACGACGCCCCGGATCATGTTCTTCACGTGAGCCTCGAGCGTGCCGCTCATAGCGAGGATCCGCTTCTTGTCGGATGCCGTGGAGACGACGACTTCGCCGCCTTCGACCTTGAGATCGATCTGCGGGAAGCGCATGTCACGGACCAGTGTGCCCTTCGGTCCGGAGACTGTGATCACACCGCCTTCGAGTTTCACGTCCACACCGGGAGGGATCTCGACCTGTCGTGTAATTCCCATACTCGCTCCCTCCTCAGTAGACGTATCCCAGCAACTGCCCGCCGATACCCTCGCTCCGGGCCTCTGCATGGGAGATGACTCCCTTCGAGGTCGAGACGATCAGGATGCCGAAGTTCTTTGCGGGGAGGTACTGCGACTCCCAGTATTCCATATCAGCCATCGCCACCGGGAACCGGGGAGTGATGGCGCCACACTTATTGATCGTTCCGGAGAGTTGGACCCGGAACTGGCCGCCACGGCCGTCGTCGATGAACTCGAAGCCGCCGATAAAGCCGTTTTCCTGCATAACGCGGAGCATTGCACCGAGAATTTTGCTGGCGGGTTCAACGATAACCTCACTCTTTCCAGAGTCGCCGGCATTCTTGATCGTGCTCATCGCGTCAGCGATTGGATTCAGTCGTGCCATATTCCTTAACCCCTAGTTCATCTTCTTGAAGCCCATCTTGCTCGCCCACTCGCGGAAGCACTGGCGGCAGAAGTAGATACCGTACTTACGCACAAGGCCCTGCTTCCGGCCGCAGATGCGGCACTCGTTCGCGCCACGGCCAAACTTCCTGGCGTTACCACCTGACGCAGGCGCTTTTGACTCTTCTGCCATTCCTTACACCTCCACCTGGTAGCGCTCGCGCATGAATGCGATGGCTTCCTCTTTGCTCACTTTCTGGTCTTCTGGCAGTTTCCTGCGCTCGACGCTTCTGCGTGCAATCCGCACGCCTTTGTGCTCGAGCACCACGTTGACGTCCATACCGTAGATCCCGATCGTCGGGTCGTAGGACATGCCCGGGAAGTCGGTATGCTCCTCGATGCCGAAGGAGACGTTCCCGGTTCGGTCAAACTGCGAGGGTGCGAGCCGCTGCTCGACGATCGCGAGCGCGGTCGTGATGAACTTCTCGGCGTTCTCCCGGCGCAGGGTAACCTTGCACCCGATGGGTGCGCCCTTCCGGATACCGAACGCCGGTTGGGTCCGCTTGGCGATGGTGCGGACGGGCTTCTGGCCGGTGATCTGCTTCACGAGGTCTTCGGCCTTGACCAGCCGCTCGCCGCTCTCCCCGACGCCCATGTGCACAACGACCTTGTCGACGTAGACATCCTTCATCGCGCTCATGCCGAACCCTCCAACTCAGGTGCAATCGCGGAACGACCGACCATGAAGATGTACTCCTCGATGGTCTCAAACCGCTCATCGGCCGAGTCGTCCACGAGAACCACGCGATTCGGAACGGAACTCGCCGTCTTGATGATCTCGACGACCCTGCCGACCTTGCCGGAGTGCTTTCCACCGACGACCATGGCCACGTTGCCTTCGGCGAAGGGGAAATGGTCGACGATCTGGAACCGGCCTTCATCGGTCTTTCCGTCGCCGAGGGTCACCACGACAGAGTCTTTTGCCCTGTAGGTGTTGTCGGCGAGGACGTTTGCACCGAACGCGAGGTTCAGCTGCACCTTGCCGCCCTTGATGGTGGTCTTGTTCCGGATCTTGCAGAGCCGGGTCTTTGCGGACTCCGCCGGGATCTCGACAGCGACCAGATTGCCCCGCATGTCGAGCTGAATGCGGTAGTGCTTTCCGAGCTTCGGGATCGAGACAATGTCAAAGACACCGAGGCCCATCTGGGGGTTCTTGCAGGCCCGCCCGTTGACAATGACATCCCGCTGGTGCAGGATCTTTTTGACCTCGCTTGCATTCTGTGCAAGGCCGATGTGCTCACGGAGCCAGACACCGACCGGCAGAGCGCCGGCGTTATGGGGGCCCGGAGCGGTCTTCATGACAAATTTCTGTACTTTCTTCGGGATATGCCAGGACCCTGGCGCTACCAGCCGCTTGAGATGCTTGGACATTATGCTCCGCCTCCGAGTCTCTCCTCACGTAGTTTGTCTTTCAAGTTGAGCTTCGTGATCTGCACGTTCGAGGGATCGACCGGCCGGGGGACCTCGGTCCCGTCCGCTTTCGTCACCATCACGCCGTGCACGATCACCCGGCACATCTTCATATCCACCGCATCGACGACACCTTCGTCACCGGCGAAATCTCCACGGAGTACCCTGACGGTGTCGCCCTTGACAATACGGGTTCTCCGGGCGTTGTACTTCCCACGGAGTTCGGGGGAGAGAGATGCGGAGAGGAACCGGCCCCGGGTGTGGTTCGGTGCGTTGTAACGCGCCTTGCGCTGTTTCCTCGGCTGTTTGCTAACTATACGTACCATATTTACCACACCTTACACGATTATCGTCGCCATGGAGGCGATCTTCGGGAACCGCTCCGCGATCTCACGCGGGACGGCGCCCTTAATCTCGGTCCCCTTCGGCTCGCCGCGCTCGTTGATGAGCACCATAGCGTTGTCTTCGAACGAGAGACGGATGCCGTTTGGACGGCGGATCTCCTTCTTCTGTCGGATGACCACTGCTTTCTCGAGCTTCCTCCGCATATCGGGGGTGCCCTTCTTGACGCTCACGGTCGCGACGTCGCCGAGGCCCATGCAGGGCTGCCGGCGTCGGACACCGTGATAATAGTCGACCGAAACGACCTCCACAAGCCGTGCGCCGGTGTTGTCGGAACAGACCATCCGGGAGCCGGTGGCGAGGGCGCGCGGAATGGTCGACTGCATCGCCTTCATTCCTTCATCACCTCGACCACAACGAAGTTCTTGGTCTTTGAAAGCGGCCTGCACTCCGCGATCCGGACCACATCACCAACGCCCGCGTTGATACAGGGCGTGCTGTGGGCATGGTACCGGGACCTGCGTTTCTCATACCGCTTGTATTTCTTGACGTAGTGGAGGAACTCACGCTCCACGACGACAGTACCGTTCATACGGTCGCTCACGACTTTGCCGGTAATCACCTGGCCGCGTACCGGCAAAGTGCCGTGAAACGGACAATTTGCGTCCTCACATTCCGTTTCCGGAATGGGAACGTCCAACCCAATGTTTCGTGCCATTATTCATCCTCATTTATCTGATGCGCATACTGATCCGCCGTTCCGGCTGCGTCTCCAGGCTCGATCCGTCGACATCGACGGTCGCGCCGTCAGGGAGCCGGAAGCGAAACACGCTGAACCGTTTTGGTATCTGCTTTTCGCCCCGCCCGGTCAGGATAACCAGGGTATTTCGGGTCTCATCAGTGACGCGACCCGATACCCCGGCATGACCCGGGTTGCTCGCACGAACGACCAGAACATCCAGGCCGATTAACTCGTGCCGCAGGACGTTCTGGGGGGAGATCATGCGTTCCTCCGTGCGTTCTTCTCGGTCAGGATGCGCGCAATCGTCCTTTTTACCTCGCGAATCCTCCCGGGATTCTCGGTGGCACCGCCGGCGCTGACCTTTCCTCGCTCCTGGATCAGTTCGAGGGAGAGCTTCTGCTCCTGCTCGAGGAGTTCAGTGTCGGAGAGTTGCCTCACTTCCTGTGCGCGAAAGATTGCCATTTACCTCTCCTCCACGTACTCCTCTTCGGAGGTCTCCTCGAACTCTTCCGCGAACACATCGTCGCCGACTTCTTCAGGCTCGATGGGCTCTGCCGGAGCCTTCTTCGGCTCGGGTTCAAGGACATCGAAAGCATCGGGCAGCCGTGCGTCCGGCGGGACGATCTTGACCTGGACACCGATAGTCCCGAGTTTCTTGATCGCAAGCGCATAGCCCTTCTCGACGATCGTCTCGCTGGGCTCACCGCAGTGCTTAACATAGCCCTCGGTGAACTTCTGCGTCCGCGACCGCGAGCCGGTCAGTTTCCCGGCGACGATGACCTCGCAGCCAAGGGCGCCGGACTCCATCACCCGGCGGATCGTGCTCGATCCGGCCTTCCTGAAGTACCAGCCGCGCTCAAGAGCGTTTGCCAGTCTCTCAGCCATGATCTGGGCGTTGAAGTTGGGGTTCTGAACCTGCTGGACTTCCACCTGCGGGGACTCGATATCGTAAGCGGTGGCAAGGTCCTGGGTAAGCTGGCGAACCTGCTTGCCGCCTTTCCCGATCACGATACCAGGCTTCTCCGCAAAGATGGTCACCTGGGTGCCGAGCGGCGTCCGGGTGATGTCCATGCCGCCGTATCCAGCCCGCTTGAGTTCCTTCGTGAGGAACTTCTCGACGCGGACGTTGCGCACGCCTTCCGTGATAAATTTCTTCTCAATTGCCATTACGCCACCTCGGTCACGACGATCTCTATGTTCACAGTCTCCCTGCGCTTCGGGGTGGCGCGGCCCATCGCACGCGGGAAGAATGCCCGGAGGCCACGACCCGTGTTAGCGGCGACGTGGTCGATCCGGAGGTTTTCGACATCAAGGCCGATGTATTCGGCGTTCTTCTCGACGGACTCGAGCAGCCTGATGTAGGCCTCTGCAGCCTTGACCGGGTACCGGCCGGCGGGCCACTTCTGAAGGCCGCGCTTGTGGGCGACGTTCCGGTTAAACCGTTTGAAGGGGATGGCCTTCTTCAGCGCCACCACGTCGGCGAGATACGCCTTTGCTTCAGTGGTGGTCATCTTCCGGATGAACCTGGCAATCTCGATCGAGTGCTTGGGAGAGACAGGAAGCTCGTTCGCCTTGGCGCGAGCGACGTTCTCACCCTCGATCTGTGCTGAATAACCTGTTCTTGCCATAACCATCACTTCAGCGGTACGTACTTACTCGACCGGGTTGCACCGATACCGGCGCTGCCGTGGGAAACCCTTCTGCGGGTCAGTGCAAACTCTCCAAGATAGTGGAAGACCGCCTCGGGCTGAATCTCCACCGCCTGGAACTCCTTCCCGTTGTGGATCTCGATGGTTCTTCCCACCATCTCGGGCATGACAATCATGTCACGCAGATGGGTGCGGATTTTCGCGTCTCCCGACCGGAGATCGGCAAGGAGTTTCTCATGTTCTCGTGAGAGACCCCGGTCAAACTTCCTGCGTGCCCGGGCCGGCATGAGCGGCAGCAGCTCGGAGAGAGCCATCTGCTGCAGGTCCGCAACGGTGTAGCCGCGATAGGTGAACTCCTCGCGGCGCCGCGGCATTCTCTTCTGTGTCTTCTTTGCCATGCTTCACCCCTCACTTCTTCCACTTGCCGGTTCTCCGGGCGGCAATGTTCCCGACCTTTCTCCCGGGGGACGTGCCGCGGGAGACGGTCTTGGGCCTTCCGCAGTGCTGGTGCCCACCGCCACCGAACGGGTGGTCGATGACGTTCATGCAGACACCCTTGACGCGAGGCCATTTCTCGGAAGAGGACCGGACGTGGAAGTGCTTCTTTCCTGCCTTGACGAACGGTTTTTCGCCCCGTCCGCCGCCGGCAACGATACCGACGGTTGCCATGCAGGCACCGTTGAACCACTTGTTCTTGCCGCTCGGCATCCGAACACCGACTCTGCCGTCATCGGCCTTGCCGATGACGAGGGCCTGGACCCCGCTCGAGCGGACGAACTTGCCGCCGTCGTTCGGGCGCGCTTCGATGTTGCAGACGTATGCACCGACCGGGATCTCCCGGAGCGGCAGGGTGTTTCCGTTCTTCACCGCGCCTCCTATTCCCCAGGAGACTGCGTCGCCGACACCGAGCCCCTCGGTGGCGAGAACGTAGACCTTCTCGCCGCTCTCAAGCCTGGCGAGAGCGATCGGTGCGTGGCGGGCCGGGTCGTGTTCGATATCGACGACGGTCCCGGTGGTCAGGGCGTCATTCTTCCCTACGTGCCGCAGCTCAGCCTTATACCGGTGCGACGGTGCACGGTAGGTTGGGCCGCCTTTTCCACGGTTCTGTGCTATAATTCTATGTGCCATCGTCACTCACCTTACATGATTCCCAGTCGGCTGAGGATCTCTTCAGCCGCCTTCGCATCCGAAAACGTTACAATGGCCTTCTTTTCGCCCTTCATGGTCATCATGGTGCGGACATTGGCCACTTCCTGTTCAAAGGCCGACTCCAGCTCGCGCTTGATATCCTGCTTGGTGGCATCCCTCTGCACGATAAACTGGAGCTTGCTCTCACCTTCGAGCATCATCGTTGCTTTTTCAGTAACGAATGGGTATTTCAGTATCATGAGAACTCCTCCAGCCTTCGGATGGCAGATTCCGTCCAGACCGTCAGGCGTCCTGCCTGCGTGCCGGGTGCCAGCAGTTCGGTGTTGAGCTGGCTGACCGTCACGGCATCGACTCCGGCAAGATTCCGGGCTGCCCGGAGCGGCTCGTTCCCCGTGACGATGAGAACGCTCTTGCGCTGCTTGTAGCGGCGGCCACGCATGGTGCCCCGCCCTGCACGGACTTTCTTGCTATCCTTCGCCCGCTCGACGTCGGCATAGACACCGAGCGCAGAGAGTGCGGAGATGACATCGCCTGTGCGGGTGATCTCCTCGAACCGGTCCTCGAAGACCAGCGGGAGGTCGCCCTCAAAGAGGTGCCCGCGTTCCTGGACGAGGTCCTGGTAGGTGCTGGCTGCGACGGCAGACCGGAGAGCTTTCTGCTTCTCTTTCCGGTTGATCTCCTTGACGAGGATCTTTTCTACCTTCGGGGGGTGCGCTGCGCGCCCGCCGGTTGCCTGCGGCACCCTGGCCACCCTGCTGCCGTTTTTCAGCCGGGGGACCTGAGCGACACCGCGGCCGCTGCCCCAGGACTCTGCCGAGGTGCGCATGCCGGCATAGGGGTTTGTCCCATGCGGCTGGAACCGGGTGCTCTGGAGCGCGAGGACGGCCCGCTTAATCAGGTCGGGTCTATACTCTTCGTTAAAGATTTCCGGGAGATCGATCTCGTGAGCGATCTCGCCTGTCAGTGTTCGAACCTGTGCCTTCATCGCTGCTCACCCCTGCTGGCTCTGCGCGCTGACGAAACTGATCGTCGGCGTGCGGACGGTGTGTTCACCCTGCCGTATCGCGGAGCGTATCCGGACCAGCCTCTTGTTCGGTCCCGGGACGGAGCCCTTGATCAGCACGTAGGGGCCGCGCACAAGGCCATAGTGCAGGAACCCACCTGCCGGCGTTATGTCGTCGCCGTCGGTGCCGATCTTTAAAATGCGCTTGTTGAACTCGGTACGCTGCTGGTAGCCCATCTGACCCGACTGCGGGACCTGCCACCGAACATGGTGCGGGTGCCACGGACCGAGGTTACCGATGTGACGCTTCTTGCCGCCGCGGGAGTGTTTCCGCTTCCGGACCTGGACGCCCCAGCGCTTGACGGGGCCTTCCGTCCCCTTGCCGGTGGTAACGGCGGTCACATCGACGTACTCGCCGACCTCAAGGTTGCCGGAGATCGTAATCTCCTTTCCGAGAATATCGGCGGCGTAGGCAATCTGGTCGTCAAGGCTTCCGCCGGCGATCCGCATCTCCATCAGATCGGGGACCTTCTTCGGGACCCCGGTGAGTTCCATGGGCCGGGTGTAGGCCAGAGCGTAGAGTTCCACGACCTTGCCTTCGCCGACGGCGGCCTTGATGGCGTCGAGGGCGGCGGCGGTGTCGTGATTCTTCGGGACGTTGACGCGGCGGGACAACTCCTCATCGAGGTCAGTCGTCCACGCTTCGGTCAGCGCATGCTTTCCGTAGGTATCCTCGCTGTATGCGCGCACGCCTGCCACCCGCATGGGCGGGACCTCAACCACGGTCACCGGCACCATCACATCCTTGCCTTCGGTGGGGCTGCTCTTGTGGTCATCGACCATGATGACGTGGGTCATCCCCACCTTGTACCCTGCGAATCCCTGCACGGCCGGGGCTCCCGTATACTCCGGCCATGAGCCGTAGCGGGGAACCGGGCTTTTTGCCCGTTTTCTCGGGCTGTACGCGAGGGATCCTCTGCGTGGTCTGTTAATCTTCGGCATTTTTCAATCAACCCTTCGTGCGTTGTAGCGTGAGGCATCACTCTGCAGCAACCTGCAGAGCGATGCATGCGCTGGGCCTCGTGCCGAACATGCCGGCACGATGGACCTTCTGGCGAACCCGTAAGGGGCAGGATATCGAACGCCACGCCATTTTGCCGTAGCGTAAGGGAAACAGTTGATGGAGGCAGCAAAGCCCAGAAGGGCAGAGAGACGTTCGTCTCCGTGCGCCCAACCGCTCTCGCTGCCGTCCCGGTGTGCACCAGGTGCATTCCAGTCGTCGCCAACAGATCCTGACTCTCCGACGCTTCCGGGAAGAGTATTCCCGGAACCGGGCGCGCTGCACTGGCGTTGGCCCAACGTCTCGATCAGATCCAGCTCCTGTCATCCCGTTGTGACGAGCACAACTCCATATCGACATCGGCCCTCCGTGAGGAGGGTTCGACCTTGTGTCTTGTACCTTCCACACCCTTCCGCCGCGGGTCCCTGATCCGCCTACGCGGGAGATTTGGGGACACTCCGGGAATCGGGGGCACGTATAGTGCCGCCACCCACCCGGATCCGGGTGGAATTGTGCAGAGCGGTTTCTTAAACATTACTTAAAATGTGATATAAATCTTGTTATCGCATTTTCCGGGAATATACGTCGAACACCTCTGCGCTGCAGGTGCGGCACCTATGCACCGGATTACACGGTCGTGTGGATAAACGGAGGGCTGCAGTGACCCGGTTCGCAGCAGGCGACCGGGTGACACTCTCCCACGGGGCGTCCGCTCCGGCACGGAGCCTGTGCGCGCCCGGGGAAAACCGCATTATCCGAAGTACAGGTCGCCGTCTTTGTTGATATAGATCTCAACGTCCTCGCGGACCTGCCTTCCTCTGAACCGCTCGGGATTAGCGTCCCTGAGCCTGTTAATGAGCGAGATCGTGTCGTATTTGACCTTCAGCCCCTTCTTCTCGGCTTCGGCGTAGATGAACTCGGGAGCCTTGAGCAGGTCGAGGCCGCTCTGAAGCGTACAGAGGTGCACGGCGTCGAGGGTGTAGAGGAACTCGAGTGTCTCGCGTGCGCGCGAGATATTCTCGAGAGCTGCCTTTTCGATGGTGCAGACGTTTGCCTTTGAGGTATGGATAATCTCCGCGATCTGTTGCTGCGTCAACCCCTTCTTCCGGTAGCGCAGCACTTCTTTCTGGCGATCGGTAAGCAGACCCTGTTTCATCAGGTATATATGGACGGTATAAATTTAAACACTTTTCCTTAACCCTACCTCTCCGGGCGGGATTTGCGGGGCTTTTTCAAAACGTTTATATGAGAACTTGGTGATACTATCGTGTTCTCAAATTTTGAGAGGTGTTAAAGTGGTTGTTAAAGTAGGAATTGCGAAACTGGGAAATATCGCCAGTGGTGTAATGGGTGAACTGCTGCTCGACGAGCGCGCCGACCGTGAGGATATCATTACCTTCATGGCGACCTCCGGTACGAAACTGCAGCCCGAGGATATCGACCGCGTTGTCAGCAATATGAAGGCATGGGGCCCGGACTTCTGTATCGTCGTCTCCCCGAATGGCGTCCTTCCCGGACCCACCCAGGCCCGTGAGGACCTCGCAGCGGCTGGAATTCCCTGCGTCGTCATCACCGATGATGTCACCACCAAGAAGGAGCAGTTCGAAGCGCTCAAGGCGAGCAACTTCGGCTACATTATCATGAAGGCCGACGCCATGATCGGCGCCCGCCGTGAGTTCCTTGACCCCATCGAGATGGCGGACTACAACGGGAACCTCGTCAAGGTACTCGCCCTCACCGGCGCGTTCCGCAAGATGCAGACGGAACTCGACAAGGTGATTGACCAGGTGAAGGCAGGCAAGAAGGGCGCGGACCTCGCGCTCCCGAAGGTCGTCATGACCTCCGACAAGGCCGTCGACGGCGAGTTCAGCAACCCCTACGCGCTCGCGAAGGCCCGTGCCGCCTACGAGATCGCACAGGCGGTCGCAGGCGTCAACGTCAAGGGCTGCTTCATGACGAAGGAGTGGGAGAAGTACATCCCGATCGTCGCGAGCGCCCACGAGATGATGCGTCAGGCGATGGTCCTCTGCGAGGAAGCACGCGACCTCGAGAAGGGCATGGACGCGGTCATAAGGAAGCCGCACAAGAAGACCGGCGAGATCGTCGCAAAGACGGCACTCATCAGCAAGCCCGAGTAACCTCGGCACCACTTCTTTTTTCGAGTTTGTAGAGCACTTTACCCGTGAGAGAGTATGCCGTTTGTCTCCGCCGGTAAGCGGGGTGAGAGCGGGATCTTCGGGTGTCCATCTCCCCATCGGTGCCTCGCATGAAGTGCGACGGGCCAAAGGGCTGGAGCATGAGCACCGCTATGTGCGAGTCACGACGGTTCAAAGCGTGATGGTTCGTAAGAACCGGAGCGTGAGCACCGTCAGGTGCGAAGAACCGGAGCGTGAGAAACCCGAGGGGTTTCGAGTGCTGGCAACAACGCAACTAAAATAAAAAAAGAACCCCGTGCAGTGGACCGTGGGACTATCGCCATAGGGGGGAACGACTGCCGGGACGGCAGGAGTTCGAGCACCGAAGGTGCGAAGAGGGGCTGACGGGGAGTGCGATGGGCGGAACGCCCGGAGCTCGGCCACCGTCAGGTGGGGAGTGCGAGCGAAGCGAGCTTGAGCACCGGAGGTGCGAAGGGGGGAGTATCCCCCCCGTCTCCTCACACTGGATGGCTCTCCTCAAAAGCCCCCCACCGCCCGCGCTTCGCGCTCCTCCCGCCCCCCCAAGGGGGGCGGGCAGTGCGTGGCGATATTACCTCGAAAACCGTGTCAGTGTGGTCGCAGAAAAGTGGCAGATGCGGGAAACGAGAGGCAATTCGCGAGCATCGGCCTTCTCAAACACCTTCCCCCTCGGGAAGCCATTATTCGTGTAAGAAACTATTCGCCCGGCACCTGCCACCTCATTGACGGATAGCACCACCTACGGCGAAAAGATCATCATCCGCTCTTCGGTCATCTCCTCGATCGCGTATTTCGGCCCCTCGCGCCCGATGCCGGAACCCCTGACTCCGCCGTAGGGCGCGTGGTCCATACGGAACGTCGAGATGTCGTTGACCACCAGGCCGCCGACCCGGAGCTCCACAAACGCCTGCGCGATCCTCCGGGAATCGTGGGTGAAGATGCCCGCCTGCAGCCCGTATTCGGTGTCGTTCACGAACGCTATCGCTTCCTCGAAGGTCTCGTAGGGGGTGACCGTCACCACCGGGGCGAAGACCTCGGTCCGGTTCACCGCCATATCCGGTGTCGTGTCGACAAGGATCGTCGGCGCAACGACCGACCCGTCGCGGGTTCCGCCGACGAGCACCTTCGCGCCGCCTGCGACGGCGTCCTGCACCTTTGCAAACGCCGCGGCGGCGGCAGACTCCGAGATCATCGGACCCACGTTGGTGCCGAGCTCGCGCGGGTCGCCGACGGTAAGGGTACGGACCCGGTCGACGAGCATCGTGAGCACCTCCTCAAAGATCGGACGGTGGAGGTAGACCCGCTGCACCGCGATGCAGGTCTGGCCGGCGTTCGAGAAGGCGCCGGCGACGATGCGGCCGGAAGCGAAGGGGATGTCGGCATCTTCGTGAACGACCACGGCCGCGTTGCCGCCAAGTTCCAGCCCGACACGTTTCCGGCCGGCGATCTCCCGGAGGTGCCACCCGACGGCCGGGCTCCCGGTGAAACTCACGCAGGCGATACGGTCGTCCCGCACCATTCTCTCCGCAAGATCGGTGCGGCAGGGAACGACGCTGATCGCTTCGGGCGGCATCCCGGCGTCGAGCGCCATCTCGCCGAGCATCACCGCGGAGATCGGGGTGGCCGACGCGGGTTTGAGGATGACGGAGTCTCCGGCGGCGATAGCCGGCCCCAGCTTGTGGCAGGCGAGGTTGAGCGGGAAGTTGAACGGCGTGATCGCGAGCACCGGGCCGAGCGGGAACCGGCGGAGGCAGCCGACCCGTCCTTCCCCGGCCGTGTTCCAGTCAAGCGGGAGGATTGTGCCGTCGATTCTGCGCGCCTCCTCAGCAGACACCTCGAGGGTCTCCCGTGCACGCACGACCTCGCTTTCGGCGAGAGCACGGGTCTTTCCCGCTTCGAGCATGATTGTATCAATAAGGTCCGCTGCACGTTCCTGAATGAGCCCGGCAAGGGCGTAGAGGATCTCTGAGCGGCGGTGGGCCGGAAGGCGCCGGGTGAGATCGAAACCCTGTTCTGCACAACGGAGGGCATCCTCGATATCCCCGCTTCCGGCAAGGCAGACCCGGCCGACGACCTCCCCCGTGTAGGGGAACCGGACGTCCAGGATATCGGTGCTTATTCGCCATTCTCCCCCGACCAGGAATGCATGCGGGTCTGTCATAGAAGATGGGTTGGTACGACTTGGAGATAATTTTTGGCTCTGTTAAAATCCTTCACGCAACTTCCAGGTATTATCCGGTTGCCAATAGAGGCGGGGGTGCGACCCCTGTCGGGATAGCTACACTAAAAGCAGCGGTACACCTGGGGATATTCAAAAGAACTACTTGTGCTCCCGGAAGAGCGCGCCCAGGTCTTCGGGGAGCGTCAGGATGACCGGTTCCAGGTGCAGCCGCTCCATGAACGCCGAGTCGCACATGGAGAAGGTGTTCGGGTTTAACCGTGCAATGATAGAACAGAAAGCACGATGGCCCTGCCCGGCTGTTCCGGGGGCATCAAAGAAGATCGAGGCGTTGAAGGCGTGCGTGCCGAGGCTCCGGTAGAATTCGACGATACGGAGAATCCCGTCGGCCAGAGGGTCGATATACGGTTCGAGTTCCTCAAGCGTCGATATCGGGAGGATTCCCCGCACCTCACGCTCGCCGAGGGGGACAGGGTTTGCCGACCAGAAGATCTCGTTCTCAAAGAGGAACCTCTCAGAGCAGCGTTCGCGCTCCACCAGGTCCTCCCAGTAGAGGCGGCCGTGATCGGCGAGGTAGCGGCGGCCAGCGGATATGTAGAGGTCCGCAAGGTGGGTGGGCTCCAGGTCAGCGATGCCCTGCAGGTGCGGGTGGACGATGCTCGCGCCGGCAGAAGGGAGGTGGTTCCAGTTGATGCTCGCGTATCCGGAAGACCCGGACAGGGCCTGTGCCGTGCCGGATATGGCATCGGCGAGACACCTTCGGTCGAACCGGCCGGGCGTGTGATCGGACGTGATCACCGTGACCACGTGCCGCTCGGCAAAGGGGTAGAGGTTCGGGAACGTCACGCTCTCCCCGCACCGGAGACGGCCACCGTCCTCAAACGTCGGGGTGGAAGTATTTATGGCGCCGGGGCAGAACGGGCAGCCGTCACGAGAGTCGGGCATGGCGGGGGCGGTGTCGATCTGCCGCTTGAAACGGACAGGACTGATCCGGCACCGGATACCGGTGAGCGACTCCCGGCGGTACTGGAGAACTCCCCGCTCTGTCCGAATCTCGTGGGTGGTGAACATAGCCCTTGTACACCGGTTAGCGCGCCGACTGTATAAAACCCTGTCCGGGTTCGCGCTGCCGGCAGCCCGGGGTGTGGAGAGGATGTGCCACTGCCGGAAATACCCGTGGAACCGATCCGCATCAGCTATCCGGCAGTACGGTCCAGGAGGAAAAAAGGTGATGAGTGTTTACCCGCCTCAGACAATGTACTTGCCGAGGAGGCGGATGGAGTTGGTCATGTCGGGGCCGAGCGGCGAGCCGAAGATGATCTGGGTAACTCCGGACTTTGTGAGGTCATCGCACTTCTGCTTGACCATGTCGGGGGTTCCGGCGATGGTGAAGGCGTCGATCTCCGCGTCGCTGACGAGTCCGCCGACGGTCTTGAAGTCGAAGCGGCCGAGCGCTTCCTTGATCTTCGCGACGTTGTCCAGGTTGAGTCCGTGGCGCTGCAGGAGCGCGGGCGGGGAGCCGGCAGCGATGAACGCGGCAACGATCTTTGCGGCGTTCCGGGCCTTCTTCTCATCCATGTCGATGGACATGGCGGTGTAGGCGCCGACGTCGAACTTCTTCTTGCCGACTGCATCCATGGCCTTCTTGATGATCGGGATGGCGACGTCGAAGTCCTTGGGGTTCGAAGCGTTGATCAGGGCGCCGTCACCGATGGTTCCGGCGAGCTCGAGGACCTTGGGACCCTGGGCACCGATGTAGACCGGGATGCCCTTCTTGCCGGGCAGGTTGACGCCGGTCAGCTTGGCACCGTCGTAGTCGAAGAACTCCATGTTGCCGCTCTTCTTGACTTCCTCACCGGCGAGGAGTTTCCTGATCTGCTCGACACCCTCTTTCAGGTGACCGACGGGCTTGACGGGGTCGATCGCGAGCTTCGGAAGGGTCGACAGGTCGCCGGGTCCGATACCGAGGACGGCACGTCCGTCGGAGATCTCGTTTAAGGTAGCCATGAAGGACGCAATGGCTGCCGGGGTGTCGGTGAATGTGTTCATGATACCCGGTCCCATCTTGATCGAGTCGGTGTTTGCCGCGATCATGGCGAGGGTCGGGTATGCGTGACGATTGTTGTAGTGGTTGGTAATCCAAGCGTAGTCGATATCCTTCGACTCTGCAAGCTTGGTGTAGTTCACCACCTGCTTGACATTGATTGCTCCGGGCACAAATTCAATTCCATATGTAGTCAAGGCTATGCACCTCATTGAGTAGTTACGTGCAGGGAGTTAAATATATTATCATTTTGTGCTCATCAAACGACACGTACCGCACAGGTAGTGCAAAACGGAGAGGTGTGCCAGGTTCCCGAGGAAATCCGAGGAGTCTTTTCCCTTACCCTGCAGGGGTCTCCAGCACGAGGAGATTAAACCGGAATGCATAAGTACAGGCATTGAACGAGAGGATGCGTTCCTCCCTCCAGGGTACGTACAGAAATATATATGTTCGCCCGCCCACATATTCATCAGTAGTTTGGGGTGAAATGCATGCCTCTTTCGTGGCAAAGGTCACTCCAGCGATGAAGGGTACCAGGCAGGGAGTATAGCGGTATGCGAGTGCTGACGATCGGGCTCGGGGGCGCCGGGTCACGGGTTGTGGATAACCTCTACGACCATGACCGGCGAAGCAAAATCTGTTGCATGAGTGCAGTAGCGATTGACATCGACCCAAACTCTCTGCTCCAGCTCCGCCATCTCCCGAACCCCGCGAGAATCTTCTTCCCGCGGGTCGATATCGCGGATCACGCTCAGGTCACGGACGTGATCGATATCGAAGAGGTGATGACCCGGCTCCAGAGCATGGATACGATGGAGATCGACGCCATCCTCCTCTGCTGTGGGCTCGGGGGCAGCGTCATCGATATCGCGCCGCTCATCATCGATGAGATCCGGAAATCCTACGTGGAACCGATCTTCGCTCTTGCCATACTGCCGTGCCTGGATGAGGGGAAACGGGTCTCATCCAAGGCCGCTGACGACCTCGACATGCTCCAGGAACTCGTCGACGCCGTCATCCTCTTCGACAACGAGACCTGGTCGCAGAAGATCAGGGCAGCCGTAGATGCGGCCGAGACGGAGAACACCGGCGTCATCGCCCAGCTGCGTCAGACTCCTGCGGCATCCGACCCGAGGACCCATTACAATATGCTCAATGAACGGGTTGCCCGGCAGATCGGCCTTCTGCTTCGCGCCGGGGAGTTCAACGAGTCAGGTCTCGATGTCGCCGAGGTCGTCCTGGATGCCGGAGAGGTCCTCAACACCCTGAAAGGGAACAGTTTCGTCGCGGTCGGCTATGCCACCGAGCGGCTGCCGACCGGGTGGCTGAACATCCTCCGCAGGCGGCAGTCGCTGAAGGACTTCATCCAGGGTTCGCAGGAGAAGGCCGCCCGGATCATTTCTCTCGCCAAAAAGGCTGTCTATGAGGAGATTTCGGTCCCCTGCGATCTCACGAGCGCCGACAAGGCGCTGGTGCTGATCGCCGGCCCTTCGACCGAACTCTCGATGAAGGGTTTCCAGACTGTCCGGAAGTGGATTGACCGGAGCATCGCCGGGCTCGAGATGCGGTCCGGAGATTACCCGGTGAAGAACACATCGTTTGTCGGGATCATCATCATGCTCGCGGGGTTATCCAACATCCCCCGGGTCGAGGAACTCCGGGATATCCGGACGGAGTACCGGCTTGAATGCGAGGAAGAGCAACTGAACGTCGAAGAGAAAGAGCGGCTGCGCGACGAGGAGGCGGCCCTGGCATCGAGTGCCGACGCCGGACTGCCGGAATGGGACGAAGACCCGGGTTTCGCCTCCCCCCTTGAGTCGGCATATCTTGAGGAGAGTGGATACGTGGCAGAGATGCCTGCACCAGAAAAAGACGAAATGATCACGCTCCCGGGCGGTAGCGAAGGCGGTGAGAAGCGCAGAGACGATACCATCGAGATGATCCCGAAACCGGATAAGAAACAGGACGACGGGGCCGTTATCCTGCCGCCCAGGCAGGGCGGGAGAGAGATCGACCTCACCGGCTCCGCCTCGGTCACCTCATCTGTGCCCGCTCCAAAGAACGCCACCTTTGGCCTGAAGGGGATCAGCATCGAGAAGACCGCTCCGAAGGATGATGCGGCAACCTACTCTGCACTCTTAAAACCCGTGCAGCGCCCGAAAGACGGGGTGTTCGACGGAGAGCAGGTCACATTCGATCGCAGAGTGCAGCGGCCGAAGGACGGGGTATACACCGGGGATGCGATCGTGCTGGACCGGAAGACGCAACGGCCGATCGACGGTGCATTCGATAAATTTGGCCTGCATGTGCGGGGGGCGGCCCCCGCGCCGAAGGATACCCAGCTCGACCAGACCGGCCGGGGATTCGCCCGGCCGGGGCCCCGCCCGAAGGAGGCCGGCCCTTCGCGCGGAAAGCTCGAGGTGATCGACGCGACAGCCCGGCAGAAGAGCGGGGAGGAGAAGAAACCGGAAGACGACCCGGACGACGGGATCACCTGGATCCGGTAGCTTCCGCTATTCGTTCGAACGGTATGATCCCGGCGCCAATTTCGGTCCTGAAAGCGTAGCCTTTCTCAATGGCGTTCCCCACCATGTTCATGCCGGAAAATGCGACGATCGAGAGCCGGTAGGGGTGTTTAGGGAGGTTGAACTCCCCGATGCCTCCCCCGACAGGGAAGGTGAACCCGCATTCTTCCATCAGGCCGACCGCCACCTCCACCCGATACCGTGCGGCAGCAGGCACTGCGCGGACGTTCGCAAGCGCGACGCCGGCACGGGTTGTCACCAGCCGGTGTATCGAGGTAAGTCCGGCGGATATGAAGAGGTGGAGCGGATCGACCGATGCTCCCCGGTAACCGATGAGATCGAGGAACCCGGCGGAGCCGTTCTCATCGACGGCAATCCTGCCGGCATATTCGAGCCTCGTCGGAATACCCATCTTCTGGAGGACGCCGTCCAGGGTGACGCTGCAGGCCGTCATGATCCCAACATGGCCGTCGGGTATGCGGGGATCGGAGTCGACGACCCGGTAGGTGTTCAGGAACCCATAGCCCGCTCCTGCCACCTCGTCGAAGGCTGCCGTGACGGCGGGAAGATCCTCATCCCGCACAAAGGAGAGATTGTAGGCAACGCTTCCTGTCCCGGTTGCCGGATCGAAGGTGCTCCGGAAGGCGAGCTGTTCAAGCCTCGATATGATGAACCCGATCCGCTCGTCGACGAGCGCGCTCTCGCTCTCGGCAATCCCCGCCTCGGTAAGAATGCGCCCCCGGTTCCCGATCTTCTTCGTAAATCCCATCTCGTCGAGGTACTGAAGGTAGTACTGGACGGCGCGGTCGCTCAAGACAAAGCCCCGTTCGGCCATCTTCTCGCTCAATCTCTTCGCGCCCAGGGGTTCGTGCGACTCCGCGAGGATCCTCAGAAGTTCAAGGTACTTCCGCTCCGAACGTATCGATGGGGTCATCGTGTATGCACCGCGCCCCGGCTATCCTGATACCGCCCCTCATAGAGCAGGTCGCCGTTCAGCACTTCCTGCAGGATCATCTGCACAACCCGATCGCCTTTTGAGAGGCAAATTTCTTCCGCACCGGCGTTCGTCAGGCAGAGTGTCAGCTGACCGCGGAACCCGGGGTCAACGAACCCGCCGCCGAGGAGGACGCCGCGGCGGGCAAGCGAAGAGCGGCACCGGAGGGTAGCCGCGAGGTCTTTTGGAAGCTCCACCCGCTCGATCGAAGGAACGAGGGTACATGCCCCGCGCGGAAGCACGGTCTCTTCAGCCACACGAAGGTCATAGGATGCGGGCTGCTGAGATCCACTGTGATACGGCTCGATAACAAGATCGCCGTTCTGGAGACGGCGAACGATTTCGCTGGACGAAATAATCATTGTATAGGGTACTGGCACAAAAACGCTTAATAACTTATGATAGAAAACCATGAGGGGACCCATGGGGTAGAGGACATCCTTTTGGGCTTCGAACCCAAGGACGCGGGTTCAATTCCCGCTGGGTCCGTTATTTTTTGCCAGGTGCATGCTTTACCTACAAAAATGGTTATGCGAGCCGGATATACGCCGCACTGAGTTCTCCAACCCTGATCGAGGGGAAGAACAGCACGGCATCAGGCGCATCGTCTGCAAAGGCGCGTATCCGGACCTGGTATTCACCCGGTGGGAGCGCCCCGACATAGAGAGAGGAAATTTCCCCGGTCACGGTGCCGTCCGCGGTCAGGGTGTCGAACCGCACCCAGGAGAGGCCGCCGTCATTTGAGTATTCCACGAATTCGGTTGCGGTTGTCGACCCGGTGTAGGTGAGGTCCCAGGCAGCGGTGAGGAACTCCTCGACCGGCTCTGTGCAGGTGTAGTGCGGGTTTGAGA
Organism: Methanoculleus nereidis; assembly: GCF_032944295.1. NCBI lineage: Archaea > Methanobacteriati > Methanobacteriota > Methanomicrobia > Methanomicrobiales > Methanomicrobiaceae > Methanoculleus > Methanoculleus nereidis. The sequence continues at coordinate 735,168 of NZ_JABFFQ010000001.1, read as the reverse complement.
GGGTGAGCGTCGCGGCACCGAGGCCCGTGTTGTTGAGATCCGGAACCGCTGTGATGAAGGTGTCAGGGAGGCCGAGTTCAGCCGCACCGTCGTTGAACGTGATCGTTGAACCGGGTCCGAAGATGTTGATGTTGCCGTCGGTGAGCACCCGGAGGCGGAACGTCGCCTCCCAGGTCTGGTCGAGGTGGACCGTGCCGACGTCGAACTGCAGGGTGTGGTTGTCGTTCCAGTCATCGGTCTGGTTGATGGTTGTCAGGCGGATGATCTCATGGTGTCCGGTCTCGTTCTCGACCCAGCTCTCGATGACGGTCGAGACCTCGTTCTCATAGACGTAGGAGAAGACATCCCGGCCATTCCGGTCATCGTCGTTGACCCGTATTGTGCCGAAGTCAAGGGTTATCTCGGTGTTGACACCGGCCTCGGTTTTGAGTTCGCCGGCGATGTCGGTGTAGACCCCAGAAAGCCCCTCAGCGGAGTCTGCATGGTAGTACTTGCCGCCGGTCGCGTCTGCAAGGATTTTCATCGTATTCCAGGTGTTGCTGTTCGTGCCAATGTCTTTTGTGAACGCTATCGTGTATATTCGGATTTTCTTATCTTTCACATAGGCCGATAGATTCTGCTGCTGCTCCGTAAGATCCGTGAACGTTGTATAGTCGTAGTCGTTCCATCCATAGTAACCCGTCCCACTATGAGCAGTGCCCCGGGCAAGTGGGTCACCATAATAGTTGTACTCACCGTCGGACATCAGGATAACGGCCTGTACGGCATCAGGATTGGAATTGGGATTGCCGATCATCTCCTGGATCGCGACATACAGCCCGTTTCGAGTACCGGTTCCACTTCCGGTCTCGAGCCCCTCAATAGTGCTGTTCACCCCCAAATATTCATCAGTCAAATGCAGGTCACAGGAGGCATCCTTATCATATGAAACCAGGCCAATCTTATCCCGGGCAGGGTTCATCTCCCCAACAAAAATTTTTGCCGCGGCCTTTGCTGCCTTTATCCTCTCCCCAGATGGAGAGAAGGATCCATCAATAGCCCAATTCATACTCCCCGACCGGTCGATCGCCAGCACCACATCGATCGGGTCCGGCCGGAGTTCCCAGCCGTCGCCCTTCAGCCGAATCGTGACATCGGTTGTATTGTTCACCGCAACGGTCTCATTGGAGACACTCGTCTCTACTGAGAGATAGGGGTAGTTCATCCAGGTAAGGTCGAGAGACTGAGTGACATGACGGTTCAGGGTGCTGTTCTCCCACGTCGCCTGGACGGTCGCCGTGCCCTTTGCGGCGGCGTCCCAGCCTTCCTCCTCCGGACCGGCAAACTCACCCGGGTGGAACCAGACGATGGCATAGCCGTCGTCGCCGGTGGTGGTAGACATCTCATTCTGCCCCACGGTCTGGAGGTACGGCGCCCCGGTCTGGGTGTAGCCACCAACGTGGATCGATCCGGGAACGATAGCAAACGTCACCTCCTCCCCGGCAACCGGGTTCCCTTTGACATCCATCACCTTGGCCCGGAGTTCCGCAACAGAGTTTCGATGGACATCCCGGCTCGGCATGGACTGCGGGCTTGCCGAGAGGAGCATGTTCACCGGATCGGTGTGGATGAACTCGACCTCCTGTGCTATTGTCACACTCGCATTGTCCACAGCCGTCGCAGTAAAATTGATGATACCGGTAGTGTCCTTCGGGCCGTAGGTGAGGCAGGCGACGCCCGTGCTGTTTGTCGTCAGGACGGCATTCTCTCCGAGGGAGGTGTTGACCCGGAAGCCACGGCCGGCCGCCGGGTTGCCCCAGGTATCGAAAAGCCTGTAGGTCAAAGTGAACATGCTCTCGCTATCGGCGGGCTGGTAGGGGACCGGGTCGGCATCGGGGCTGACCGAGACGGCGATCGCAGCTGGAATCCCTGTAGGCTGCCCGTGGACGGAGATGTAGCGGCTGGTTCCATCCTGGAGAACACCTATCCGGACGATGTTTTCACCGACGGTGCGGCTGGTCCGGAAGGGCACCTGGACGAAACCCGTGGCGTTGATCGTCCGTTCTAACTCGGGCACCGGCTCTCCCCCGTCGTCGATGAAAGCGGCATCGTCATCGACCGAACCGACGCTGAAATGCACGGTCTCGGCAACTCTTTGATCGTCCACCGGGTTGCCGTGCAGGTCGGCCAGCCCCACGGTGATGGTGGTGGTGGCGCCCGCGGTCACTTCCGACCCGTAGTCAAGGTGCGTGACGCGGCAGGGCAGGTCATGGTCGATCGAGAGGTGGAGTGCCTCTTCCACCGCCCCGGCCCGTGCGGTTATTACAGCAGTGCCGCTCGTCCGGTTGGCGGTAAACGTGGCAGTCGTGATCCCGGAAACACCGGTGGTGACGGTCGCGGGTGAGATGCGGCCGTAGATCGGGTCGACGGAGAGCGCCACGGTGCAGTTCTTAAGCGGCGCTCCACTCGCATCGAGTGCCTGTATCGATATAGCCGCCGAATCAACTCCGCTCGCCACCAGCCAGTCGGCATCGGTCGAGAGCTGGATCCGATCCGGGTCCGCCGCGCTCACGGCAGAAACGATCAGGCCGAGCAGGATCGTGAGGAGCACTACTTTTTGAAAATACATAGTGAGATCAGGGAGCCGTGATCCTACATCATATATATATGTTTCCTGATTTGATCTGAATTTAAGGCAGGTATTCAAAACCTGCAAAAACCACCCTGATTGCCACTACAAAGGAAATTTAAACGATATTTTTCGCTAGAACAGTTTTACAGATTACTATTAGCACCACACAACAATCATATAGGGAATCCAGGACATATTTTCCGCACATCAGTATCCAAAAAAAGAGTCGTTATGAGTTCAAATCAAAGATTTAAATGCAGATGTCCAGGATCGATTAAAAATATGCCATCCGCGGAGCGCTGGGCATCCCGCTTGAATTAAATATAGGTTTGTGCAGGTGCGCCGGACGGCGTCCGGAGAGGGAGCCGGTGCCGCAGCCGGAACGAAGCCGAGGGGAAGAAAGGCATCGGGCTTTTATCTCCGCGCGGCATGAGCAAGACGGCCGACCGCAGGACGAGGGTACGGGCCGCAGGGAGTTCAGGGGCGCACCCCACCTGCTGGAAAAAAGGGTGCCGGAGCCCCTCACTGGATACGTATATACGCGCTTCCGGTCGCCCCGGCAGTTACAGTCCGGGTAATCTTTGCCGAGGCGTCCTCGGTATCCGGTGCGTAGCCACGGACCCTGATGATGTATTCGCCGGGCGGGAGGCCCCGCACGTCAAGCGTGGATTCTCCACTCGTTGTCTCGTTTGTGGCGGAGAGCGTGTCGAATTTCACCCAGGTGTACTCGTTGTCGTTGGAGTAGAAGACATCCTCCGTCACGCCGTACAGCCCGGTGTAGTTGAGGTCCCAGGTGACCGGGAAGAACTCATCGATCGGCTCTGTGCCGGTGAAATTCAAGTTGCTAATGTTGAGCACCGCAAAGTCCATCCCGGTGTTGTTCAGGGGGTAGGCCGTGATGAAGGTGTCGGGGAGTTCCAGTGAATCGGTGCCGTTGTTGAACGAGATCGTCGAACCGGGGCCGAAGATGTTGATGTTCCCTTCCGTCTTCACCGCAAGCCTGAAGGTCGTCTCCCAGGTCTGGCCGAGGCGCACGGTGCCGATGTCGAAGTGGAGGTTCTGGTCGTCCCAGTCGTCGGTCTGCTCGATGGTGGTAAAGTTTATGACCTCATAATGTCCCGTCTCGTTGTCGACCCAGCTCTCGACGGTGGTCGATACATCCTCTTCGTAGATGTAGTCGAACACACCAGATCCAGAAGTGAGATTCCCGTTCACCTCGACTTGCTTGAAGACGACGTCCAGTTTGGTATCGACACCGGCCTCGGTCTTGAGTTCGCCGGCTATTTTGGTGTAGACTTCCCGGAGTTCGTCCTCGTTCCCTGCCCAGACGTATTCGCCGCCGGTCGCCTCGGACAGAACACCAAGATCCTCCTCGACATCGGAGTCCAGCACCGAAGCGAACCCAATGCTGTAGATTGTCACGTTACCGGTTTCATCGCCGCTATTGGCGTACACCGACATGTTCTGGTTGGTGAACTGACCGTTGTCGCAGATATTGTTCGTGGGAGTGCGGTACTCCTTCTCGTTATAATTCCATGTATCATACCAGTATCCAGTATCAAGTTTTTGTGTACCACTGGCATCGCCCTTCGGATCTGGGAGGTCATGGTACCACTCGTACCTCTCGTTTGAGAAACTGTAGCTGCTCCCGCTCCAGGGGTATCCTGATAGCGGGGCCCAGTAGGGATATGAATACCAGTCGCTGGTGAGATAGCGATTATTGTCGGCGTAACCGGTGCCCTTCGCCAATGGGGAGCCGTGATAGTTCCAGTCGCCGTCCCCCATGAGGATGACTGCCTTGACGGCATTGGACCTTCCGTTCTCCTTGAGGTACTTGATCGCGGTGTAATACGCCATCCTCATGTTCGTTGCACCGTCCGCTGACAGGCTGTTGATTGATCCCTCAATCTCGTTAGAGTCACTGGTCAACCCCTGGTCCAGCGTGGCATCGAAGGCGAACGAGACCAGTGCCACCCGGTCACGAGTAGAGTTCATCTGAGCGACAAAGTTGTTCGCTGCATCCTGTGCTGCCTCCATCCTTTCATTTGAGGTACCGCTGTTCCTGGCGATATCATACTTCATACTCCCCGACCGGTCGATCACCAGCACCACATCGATCGGGTCCGGCTGGAGCGCCCACCCGTCGCCCCGCAGCCGGATCGTGACGTCGACCGTATCGTTCACCGCCACCGTCTCGGGGGAGACCTCCGTCTCCACCGAGAGGTAGGGATAGTTCTTCCAGGTGAGCTCGATGTCCCGGCTGACGTTGCCCCACGTCGCCCGGACGATCGCCGTCCCGGTCGCGGTCTCGCTCCAGCCCGACTCCCCTTCGCGGGCGAAAGACCCGGGGCTGAACTCGACCAGAGCATAACCGTTGTCGTTGGTGATGGCAGACGTTGTATTCAAGCCCTCGCCAATACATGGCCCCTCGGTCTGGTTGTACCCATCGAAATTAACCGAGAGTATCTCAAACCACACCGTCTCATCCCCGACCGGGTTCCCCCTGACATCCATCACCTTGGCCCGTATCTGCGAGACGGAATCGGATTTAACATCCCGGCTCGGCATCGACTGCGGGCTTGCGGAGAGGAGCATGTTCGTCGGGTCGGTGCTGGTGAACTCAAGCTCCTGCGTTGTGCTCACGTCCACATTCGCGGCCGCCGTCGCGGTGATGATGGCCATGCCGACGGAGTCCTCGGGCCCGTAGGTGATCATCACCTGTCCGTGGGCGTTGGTGTTGAGGAGACGGCTCTCCTGCTCATCAGGCTGGCTCAACCGTTTCAGTGTGGCGTTCACCCAGAGACCCTGCCCGGCGGAAGGATTCCCGAATTCGTCCAGCAATGTGTAAGTGAACGAAACCTTCGTCTTCCCGTCGGCCGGAACCGAACCGCTGTCCGGAGCGACCGCCTGCGTGATATCGGCCGGCAATCCCCCCAAACCGGTGATGGAGATACTACGGCTCCCGGAGAAACCGATCAGTGCAGGCTGGATCCAGACAAGATTCTCCCCGGCCACCGTATCAACCCGGAGCGTTGCGATGGCGTCCCCGGCAGTATTCACTGGCATCTCGATTTCGTCCGGCTTTGTGGCTCCGATGAATGTCGCGTTCTCGGTGGGCGAACCCACCATGAAGAACACTTCCTCGGGATCGCTACCCTCGGCGCTCTCCCGCCTGCCGTCCACCAGGTTCCCGTACCTGTCCGCCACCTGGACGACGATCTCCGTCGTCTCCCCGGCGGTCACCTCCGGCTCGTACCAGAGATTGGCAATCTTGTTCGGCGCCGCATGGTCGATCTGCTGCTCGACGTTATCGGTCAGTGGCTCATCCAGTTCCTCGTGCGACATCGTCGCCGTTATCGTTGCCGTCCCGCTTCGCGTCCCGTGCCTGAAGGTCGCTGTTGCCTTTCCGTCATCGTTCGTGACCACGCGCACAGGTGAAATACTTCCGTAGACACTGTCCACCGCAAAATCAATAACAATCCCATAGATCGGGCCGCTACTGTTCGCAGCCTCCACCTTGACGTCCACAGTCTCCCCGCTCCCCGCCGTCAGCCACGGCTTATCGGTGCTAAGGGTAATATCATCAGGTATCAGCGCACCGGCCGGGGCCGTCAGCAGAAGTAACCCCACTGCCAGACACGCATATGTCCATCCTCTCATACGTCACCGTAGGTGTTCCTAGCACACCATATTATATAAATATTATCCACACAACGAACAGTCAGGAAGGCTTCTTTTCCATAAAGAACAATAATATACACTCTGATTGAACAAATGTTCTCCAGGGAGGACAGGGGGGAATAAAACGCATTTCGCACCCCGGGACTATAAAATATCCTTTCTGTCGCATGTGAATTCTGCCGCCAAACTTCCGGGGAGTTGTGCTCCCGAAGGAGGGCCAACTCCGGGAAAAAAGTGATCGCGGGGAAGCCTAAAGGCTGTCCCGGCCGCGTGACTTGCCCTTATTCTTTCCGGCACGCCTGCGCCGCACGACCATGACCCCTGCGAGGAGGGCCGCGGCGACAACCCCGACGCCGGCAACGAGCAGCCAGAGGTTGGACTCCCGCTCCATGACGAGCGGGACGGTGAACTCGGTTGTGCCGAGCGGGATATCGGCGTCGACCGAGATGTTCCGGTAGCCGTCACAGGCAGCGGTGACCGCATACACCTTGTTTGTAACGAGCGCCGTGTTGAAGCATCCCTGGCTGTCCGTCACCCCGACGACCTGGCCGTCGATGACGATGACTGCATTGCCCACCGTGTTCTGAACAGGGTCTTTTGCGCGGATGGTCACGCTTGCCCGTTCGTAACCAAGCTTGGCGACGATATCCTCACCCTGACCAGAGATCTGGCGCGTTTCGCTCCAGTCCTGGTAGCCGGGTGCCCGCACCAAAATCTTGTAGGTGCCCGCATGGATTTCGGAGAGCATGAACCGGCCGTACTGGCTGGTCTTGCCCTTGAGCGTCCCGTTGAGGTAGACCTCCGCTGCCTCGACCGGTTTCGTCGTCTCGTCGAAGGCTGTTATCGAAACCGGGTATGCTGACTTCGAGAGGGCCACCGTGAGGAGGACGTCGTCCTCCTCAAGGTAGCGGCTTTCCTGGTAGGGCTGGTAGTCCGGCGCCGTAACCCTGAACGAATACCGATTCGCCCGCTCCAGGTGAAGCGGCAGCCTGCCGTCGGCGTCGGTCACCCCGGCGCGCACATTGTCGATGTACACCTCAGCGTCTTTGAGGGGAGCGGATGTCCCGGCGTCCCGGACCTGGATCGCCAGAAGATCGTTAGAGAAAAGCCAGTACTGAACGATCCTTTCGCTGTTCTCCATCTGCACAGTCTTAGAGAGGTCGTAATAACCAGACGCGCGGATCTCGACGTTGTATGACTCTCCCGCCTTCACCGGGAAGTTCACGCTCCCGCTGCTGCCGGTGACCTCCGAATCGGAGTAGTCCGCACCCTCGACGCGCACCACGGCACCGACAACCGGTTTCAGGGTTCCTGCGTCGTACAGTTCGAATGTGAGGGTTTCGTCCTCCCGAACCATATCAACCTGAACGCGAGTTTCATCGTAGTCGACGTAGTCTACCCAGGTCCGGTAGCCGTTCCGAACGACTTTCAGGTTCAAATCCCTCTTTCCGGAATGGACGTAGGAATAGGTGCCATCTGATGCTGTTCTCCCCATGTAGTCGCCGTCGACGTATATGGAAGCATCGGCGAGCGCATCATCGGTCTGCTTGTCGGTCACGCTGATGCGAAGAGTGACCGCCTGCGCCGCGCAACAGAGGAGAACGCAGGAGACAAGAAGAGCTATAATGAGGCGACGTTTCTTCATGCTGGAGTATACTGCGGTCAAAAATTTGAGTGCTTCGGTTTACACCCACCGTTCGTGGGGGATACGTTCAAGTACCATACCTTCCACAAGCACCGGCATCAGCGTCCGGCCGACCTCGATCGCACGTTCGAGCCGCCATTCCCGGTCGGCGTAGATGGTGAAGATGGGATCGCCCTTCCTGACCCGGGTCCCCTTCTTTGCGTGGACGAGCAGGCCCGCGCCATGGTCATAGGGTGAACCGGCGAGCCGGGCGAGCGTAACGAGCGCGCTGTTGTTCAGTTCGATGACGTAGCCGTCCTGCGGCGCATTTACATCGAACCCGTACTCTCCCGGAACGATATCCTCAGCTTTTACGTTCGGATCGCCGCCCTGGATCTCGATAATCTGCCGCATTTTCTCGAGCGCCTTACCGCTCTGGAGGATGTCGGCAGCCACCTGGGCACCCTGCCCCGGTCCGGCCTTCCCGGCCATCTCAAGCGCGATCCCCGCGAGGGAGAGGCTTTTCTGGATCAGGGAGTTCGGTTCGGTCGCTCCTTCGAGGACGGCGAGCGCCTCGTGCACCTCGAGGTTCGGGCCGATGGTATGGCCGACGAGCGATTCGCCGTAACTCAACGCGCACTCGACCCGCATGCCGAGCCGTTCCCCAAGATCGATGAACTCCCGGGCGAGTTTGCGTCCCTCTTGAGGCGTCGCGATCTTGGTGTTCTGGCCGACCGGGATGTCGATGACCACGAGGTCGGCGCCGACGGCGAACTTCTTCGCCATGACGCTCGCGATCATCTGGCCCCGGGCGTCGATCCGAAGCGGGTACTCGTAGGTGATGATCTTGTCGTCGGCGGGGGCGATGTTCGTGGCCCCGCCCCAGACAATGGCACCGCCGACCTTCTGGGTCATCTGCTGCACCTCGATCGCCGGGAACGAAACGGGCGCGAGGACTTCCATGAGGTCGGCGGTCCCGCCGGCGCCGGTGATGGCGCGGGAACTGGTCTTCGGGATCATGAGGCCGCTGGCGGCGATGATGGGCGCGATCAGGAGGGTGATCTTGTTCCCGGGCACGCCCCCGATGGAGTGTTTGTCGACGATGGGGTGCCGGGTGAAGTGGAGTTGTTCCCCGGTCTCGACCGTTGCTCTCGTCAGGTACTCCACCTCGTCCATGTCGAGGCCGTTGATGTAGGACGCGGTGACGTAAGCGGTGATCTCCCCAGGCGAGAGGACGTCGTCGACGATATCCCTGACGATATCCGCAGTCTCGTCCTTGGTGAACCGGCCGCCGTCCATCTTCTTCTTGATGTGCGAGAGGGACGCAGGCCGCTCGGCGCCGCGGACCTCGACGGAGGTCCCTTCATCGACGGCAAGCGTGGCGTTCACCGGTTGGTAGACGCCGATGGCGCCCGATTCGATGAGCGACCCCGTGGTGCCGACGTGCGCCTGGGCGGTCTTTCCGGTCGCTTCGTCGACGATCTGGACGCGGTCGCCGTCGCGGACCCGCATGTTCTGTGCGTCGGTGCAGTGGAGAAGGACCCCCCGATTTGCGATGTCGAGCAGTTTCACGGTCAGTTTCATGTGCGTAATCCCATCCTGGTTGAGATTGAGGTGTTGTACTACTTAAGGACGGCTGATCGGGAGGGTGCCGGAGTTGGGAGACCCGGGGATGGTAGAGCCGGCCGTCACTCACAACGCCGTGGCTTCCCGGCAGCGAAACGAATATCCTGCAGTGGGGCCACTACTGAATGGAGGCATGGTGTGGGAAGACTCCGGGGGATCAAAGGTCACGAGGCGGTGCGGGCCTTTGTGCGGGCAGGCGGCGTGATGCGGCAAGGAAAAGGCGATCACGTCAACATTAAAATGCCATCCGGAGCGATTATAACTCTGCCCTGGTCAAAGGAGTTAAAGATCGGGCTTCTTACGGCGGCAATAAAGAAAGCCGGTTTAACAGAGGAAGAGTTTCTTGCATTACTTTAAGTGAGGGGCTAAAAATGGAGTTTACCGTTGTGATCCAGAAGGCTGAAGAAGGAGGGTTCTGGGCAGAAGTTCCGGCGCTTCCCGGGTGCTACTCCCAGGGAGAGACAGTCGAGGAGACATTGGAGAACATCAGGGAAGCGATCGAAGGGCACATGGAAGCATTGCGGCAGGAGGGGCAGGCGGTTCCCCCAGAGGAAGACCTGATCATCGGCAGGGTCCGGGTCTCCGAAGGCGTGGCGTAAGTGGGTGATGAGAGGCCTTCAGCCTGCATTCTCTGTAAAAACAGTGCAGTGGCTCATGGAGGTGACAATCTGTGGAAGTAAAGACGCTCAATGAGATCAGGATCCGGGGGTTCGAAGTGCTGGTGAAGAATCTCGGGCCTGCAGATGCGATACGGTTTATCTTGTGGGGTTGAAGGGGCGGAGCGAGAAGACCCCGGTCTTTAGGCCGGGGATGGAAGCGGAGCCCCTTCGTCATATTCCCGATGAATTACTCGAATATATATTATTATAAGAATACGTAATACTTGTATGCTTCAAGCCTACAAGTATCGGATGTATCCCAATGGGGGGCAGATTGCCACTCTCCTGCAGCACATCCATGCCTGTCGGTTTGTGTATAACCATTCTCTGGAACAAAAGCTCCGGGCATACGAACAGGAAGGGCGAAAACTCTCCTGTTCCGACCTGAACACCCGCCTTCCCGCCCTCAAGGAAGAGCATCCGTGGCTCAAAGAAGTTAACTCTCAATCACTCCAGAGTGCCAACAAGAACCTCGACAATGCCTTCACCCGGTTCTTCCGCGAGAAGAAAGGTTTTCCCCGGTTCAAGTCGAAGAAGAACCCGGTACAGTCCTTTCAGGTACCCCAGTATTACACCGTGGACTTCGATCAGGGGTGGATCAAACTCCCAAAGATCGGTGAGGTCAAGACAACTCTCCACCGGACATTCACCGGGAAGCTGAAGTATGCAACAGTCTCGGTGACGTCGACCGGGAAATGGTTCATCAGTATCCTCGTCGATGATGGGGCAGCAACGCCCGATCCCGCACCGTTTGCTCTGGATACGACGCTCGGGATCGATGTTGGGTTGACGGACTTTGCCACCCTCTCGACCGGGGAGAAGGTTGAGAACCCCCGGTTCCTGAAAAACTCCCTCCAGCGCCTGAAGGTATTGCAGCAGCGAGTATCCCGGAAGGTAAAAGGATCGAAGAATCGGCAGAAGGCAATCCTGAGACTTGCCCGGTGCCATGAGAAGGTCGCTAACCAGCGCAACGATTTCCTGCACAACCTCTCTTTTCGCGTTGTGAGCGAGAACCAAGCCATTGCAGTCGAATCGTTGAATGTCGCTGGAATGCAGAAGAACTACAAATTGGCACGGAGTATCAGCGACGTGTCGTGGAGCACGTTCTTCACGATGCTGGAGTACAAGTGCCAGAAGTATGGAAAGACTCTCCTGAAGATCGGGAGGTTTGAACCATCTTCAAAGATATGCAGCACCTGTGGGTACCTCAAGCGGGATCTCATCCTTGCAGACAGAGAATGGGTGTGTCCTGACTGCGGCACTCACCACGACCGCGACATCAACGCGGCGATCAATATCAAAAAATTCGCTCTGCAAGATCAGAATCTTGTTGGAGTATCAGGTGTGGAACGCACCGTCAAGCCTGTGGACTCGCTCCCGTTGGGGAGGAGAATGAAGCAGGAAGCCCCGCCCAAGAGGAGCGGGGTAGTTCACCCAGAGTTATTCCCATGGTAGCGGGGATTACACCAGAGAGCGCAAAACCTGGCTTGAGAAGGATCTCGATACGGTTGCTGCAGGAATCCTGGAGCGCCGGAAGAAGGAAACCCGCGCCTGAGGCTGCACCCGTTCCCGGGTGTCCAGACAGGCAGATCTGTTTTTCCCGCGCTGTTTTTCGCCGCCGCCGGCTCCGACGAGTCGGTCGGTGCCGTCTTCAATCAACACTCCCTGGATCACCGGGAATACCGAGATCATCGGTGGCGTGATCGTTCGGTCAAGCCCCATGAAATAGTCAGGTCTCTCTTCAGTGCTTTTCGGGGTGAAGTCCCGGGGGATTCAAAAGAGCCTCAGGTGCAGGACACAAAGCCAGACATCCTGTCCCATATCCGAAATAATGCTCAGTAGAACAGACTGAAAGAAAAAATAGGGTTAGTTAGGGTTTAGTCCCGACGCAGGACCAGGAAGGCAACCGCACCAAGGCCGGCAAGAGCAAGGAGTGCTCCGAATCCGGGGGACTGGGTCGGGGTTGCTGTAGTGGTCGTGGTCGTGGTGGTCTCAGTCTCGGTCGGGGTCTCGGTCACTTCGCCCGTGGGCTGCGTGGTCGGCTGGCCCTCGATCACGTTGAAGACTGCGGTCGCGACCGTGCCGGTGTCGATGGACTCAACCGTGATGATGTACTGGTCGACATTGAAGCTGGTTCCGTCGACCTCGAAAGACCACGTGTTCATGCCGTCACCCTGCTGGATGATTGCAGAGCCACCGGCGCCGGAGAAGGTGGAACCCTCAGTCTTCTGGCCCGGCTGGAACGCAGCGGAGGTGACCTCAACGTTCAGCGTTTCGCCGACAGCAAGGTTGGTGGTGCCGGTGATCGTGAACGTGCTGCCTGCAGCCTTGTCACCGATCGGGTCGATGAAGAGCTGGGGCTCGTCGACGACGAACGTGAGCTTCACGTAGGTGTCAGGGATGTTCGGGGAGTCAAGGGCATTGATCAGCGCAGCCGCCGCGGCGGGTGCCTGCAGGCCGGTGAGCTGCACCATGTTAATGCCAGATCCGCTAATCCATCCAGCGGTGGTCCAGGTGATTGACCCCGCGTTACCAGTAGTAACACCCATCGGGTGCTGGACGACAACGAAGTACTGACCTGCAGCGAGATCGGTGGTGTCGATGTCTTCTTCGAAGGTGCCGTCAGACTCAACAGAGGGTGAAAGCACATCCAGTCCACCGCCCAGGCTACCATAGTAGTTCTTACCGAAGACCCAGATGAACACATTGTCGGGGTTGCCCTGTGCGGTTCCGGAGAGCGTCAGGTCGTCTCCTCTTGCGACGGTGGCACCGCTCGTGGTCGCGCTGATGAACCCGGATCTGAGCGATACAGAGACCGTGTCATACTTGGCGTCGGAGAGTTTGTCCTTGTTTACGTTCTTCGAGACGGCGTAGATCGTGTAACTGCCGGCATCGATGTTACGGGTGGTGTCGGCGGTGTTCCACTTGAACGACCAGGTGTCGTCAGCTTCGACGTCTACCTGGTAGGGTGTCGTGTCTGTTACGTTCTTTGGATTGACACCATCTCTGTCGAGGTTCGGACCGGTCATGAAGATGTAAACATCGTTGTTGTCAGTGTTGGTACCGGAGAGAGTAATCTCCTCACCAATGTAGTAGGTACCGGTGCCGGATGCCGTGACGGTGACCGCACCTGCCTCAACCTTCACCTTGACTTCGTCGGACTTGTCGCCCGGCGCAAGTTCTTTGACCTCGATGGTGTAGGTCTTCGCATCGGTCGACGTAGTGGTGTTGAACTCGACAGTCCGGGTTCCACCAGCAGTGGTATTAATGATCGCCTCGTTAGCGAAGGTGGTCGGATTCAGAATTTGATACACACCGATCTGACCGGGTACAATCATCGGGGTGGTAGAACCAGCGCCCACGGTGGTCGTGACGTTCAGGTAATACGCCTTGCTCGACTCGCCGGTGACCGTCACGGTGAACGCGTTGTTGCGGATGACGGTGTCCTTGTTGGCAGTGACGGCAAGCGACCCGGTGGTGACCTCAAAGGTCACGGAGTTGGTGCTGTAGCCCTTGTCGTAAAGCGCACTGCCGGACTTCCAAACACCCTGAGCGGTGTAGGTACCTGTCGTAGCGTTGCTCAGCGCGACGAGTCCAGTGTCCGCCTTCTGGGTGCCGCTAAGGTCCACATTGAGGGCCACGCCCTCGAACGTCGTCACCGTACCGCCGGCGGGTGTGGTAACCCGGACCTCTACATCAGCGTCTCCCGACGGAAGAGTTCCAACATTGTGCTGGATCTCGAACCGGATGCTCTGGCCCCGGGTTACAGCTTTCCCGTCCACAGAAGTGGTTCCAGTTCCCTGCAGAACATCAAGGCCCACTGAGGGAGTCTCAACGAGAACGGTTCCAGCGGCTGCAGTCGGATCTGTGAAGGGGGCGCCGGTGAAAGCATACCAGGCTCCGGTCGAAGACCCAACTGCCGCTGAAGTCAGATCAAAATCCGAGACGTCAGCTACCGCAATGGTCTTGCCGACGGTCGCGCTGGTCGCACTTGAGACACTGCTGTACCAGACCAGAGTCCCGGAAGTACCAGGTCCTGGACTGCCAAACAGAGCATCTACATCGAGGTCGTCCTCGCCTACATAGATTGTATCGCCATCGCTAACACTCCGTGCCGCAGCCGGTGCAACGACCAGCGCAGCCGCGAGGATCATGGCGACAATCATCAGTTTTGTCATACTCTTCATACTATACCTCCATTGTGATGACATGAGGGAATGTGAACGCGAGGTACTCGACAGACGTCGAATACGGGTTCACCACGCTCTATACTCCGAATCACGGAATATGTCACAATATTTGTGGAACACTTAATATATCCTTTGTGGTCGACCGGGGAACTGGCGTCCCGAAAAGGCACCACAATGCTGGAAAACGCCCCGAATGCGCCAGGATCACGCTTCATTCCCGGATCACCGGGATTCATAGGTATGCGAGGATAAAAGTTTTACTCCGGAAAAAAACGAGAACCCCGGACTCCAGCGGCGCCCACTCTACCCCGTAAGCCCCTGGGTTTCCGCGGCGCCGCAACCCGGTCGCCACCCCGGGAGGGAGCGCCGCGGGTGCCCGCCCCGACCGCACCCAGGCCAGCGGCCCCGGCCGGCGCCATCTGCCGGAGCATCTATATACCAGACCCTCCCCAGTGCGGAGCCTTTTCTACCCCGGCCCGCCAACTACTCTCTATGCGGATCATTCGGGCCCCCACACTCGCACGGGCACACGAACTGGCGGTCAGGACCGTCCTCGAGAAGGGATGGGTGCTGGAGACCGAGAACGACGAGGCGACGATCGAGTGCGAGGAGCTCGCGCTCGAGGTGGAATCACCGGAAAGCGTTCCCATGGCAAGCCCCGCCTCCCGGTTCCAGCAACGGTTCCTGGACGCCTACGCCGAGAACCTCCTGCACGGCTCCGACGCAGAGTTCGAGTACGACTACCACCGGCGGCTCTTCGACTGGGGGGAACAGCTCACGGTGAACGGCGAAGACGTCCACGTCGACCAGATCGACTACATCGCCCGGAAACTCGGGCAAGCCCCGAACTCCCGGCGGGCGGTCGCGATCACCTGGAACCCGGTCGTCGACGAGAACCTCGACGACTGCCCCTGCCTGCAGCTCGTCCAGTGCCTGCTGCGGGACGGCAAACTCCAGATGAAGGTCGTCTTCCGGAGCAACGACATTCTCTCCGCCGCCGGCGCGAACATGTATGCGCTCGTCCACCTCCAGAAGGCGATCGCGGATCGGCTCGGCGTGCCCTGCGGGCGCTACACGCATATCGCGCTCGTTCCCCACGTCTACTACCGCCGGGATCTCAACGATATAGAACCGTTTTGCAAATCAGGTACTGCAATCCGGCCCGTTGCCGAGGTCTGCCGCGCCTGCGGGAAGTGCCCCCGCTCGTCCGGAGCATGATCCCGGGCCGTCACTTTAATTAAGATTCACAAACAACATTTTAGAGCCCAATAGCCCGGTAGTGTAGCGGTCAATCATGTGAGACTCTGGATCTCGCGACAGCAGTTCGAATCTGCTCCGGGCTACTCGAATCTTTTTCTCCGATACCTGAAAACCCATGCACCGGAGGGTAGTATATGGCTGATTACAACCTCGGCTGCACCGTGCGGCTCGACGACGAACAAACGCTTGTCCTGCTCGCAGAGCTCTACGAAGAAGGCGCAATCCGGCACATCCAGGTGCAGGCCGTCCCTCTGCCGCAGCCCCTCTTCAGAAAACACCTCGCACGAGTCGCCGCGGCCGGCATCCCCGCCGTCGTCCACGCGCCCCACCACGGCCACGGCGTCAACCCCTGCGCCCCCGCCGCCTATGACGACCGGCCGGCGAACGAGATCGAGGTATATATAGAAGAGGCGATGAGCCAGACCCTTGAAGCCGCCGACACCCTCGGCGCGGAGACGATCGTTCTTCACGCGGGGAGATATGAACCGGGAGGCCGCTTTGCCGCCGTGGAAACATTCGCCGACTTCCTCGACCGCCACAACGATCCCCGCCTCACCCTCGAGAACCTCCCCGCCGTCTACGCCGGCTACCCCCTCCTCGGGAACACCGCCGGAGAACTCGCGGCCCTTGCGGGCACAAAGATCACCCGGTTCTGCCTCGACTTCCCCCACCTCGCCTGCACCGCAAACTACCGCCACCTCTCGTTCGTGGAAGAGTTAGAACGGTTTGAGTCCCTCGACGTGGCCCTTCACCACCTCTCGAACATCCGGCAGGGCTCGATCACCGACGAGCACCTCGCACTCGACCACCCCGACAGCGGTCTCAACCTTTCGGCGGTCTTTGCCCGGCTCCGCCGGCACCCCGATGTGCCGACGACCCTTGAGTACAAGCAGGACTCCGCGGACGTCTACGCCCGGCAGGTGAAGGTCTTTGCCGGGCTCTGGGATCGTGCCGGGGAGTGAATCACACCCATAGCACATCGGGGCCACCCTGAAGAATTGGCCCAACAGCAACAGTCGTAATCCCGCTCGGCCGGGGAAAGCAAAATCCTATATGCGGGGGCAATCCCATTGAAATATATAATGATCCTTGAGTATATCAACGCGGCACTCGAACACGCCAACTACGAGATTATCGAGGACGATGAACCGTATTATGGAGAGATCCCGGAACTTCCCGGGGTCTTTGCAACCGGCAGGACGCTGGAAGAGTGCAGGAGAAACCTTGCAGGCGTCATCGACGAATGGTTGATCATACGACTCCGGCGCGGCCTCCCGATACCTCCGATCGCCGGCCGCACAGTGGGAGAGATCGTCAGGGTTGATACGGGTGCCGGAGCATAGGATCAGACCCATCTCATGGAACCAACTCGTAAAGAACCTTCAGGCCCTGGGATTCGAGGGGCCGTGCCGGGGAGGCAGACACCCTTTCATGGTGAAAGGAGATCTCGTTCTAACCATCCCAAACCAGGTCAGAGATCAGCGTCGACCTGCTCGTGCGCATCCTCCGGCAGGCGGGCATATCCCGTGAGGAATGGAGCCGGCTCACCAGGTAGCGATCTATGTCACCTTTTTTGTGGTTGTGAGACTGAACGACCGTCCGGGGACCCCGGATGGCGATATTGACTATATGGGGAAATGGGACAGACGACCAGCCCGATCCGGCCCCCCGCCGCAGGAAACGTTAATGTGAGAGCGATTCCCGTCTAAAACCTACAGGACTTCCGGGCACGCCCCGGGAGGTGAGAGCGAATGAACCGTTTTGTCCGGCATGCGGTTGAGCGGGCGAAGACCGTTAAGGGGTTCGAGAGGGTCCGCTTCATCATCCTCTACGGCTCCGTTGCCGAAGGGCGGGCGAGGACGGGGTCGGACATCGACTTCTGCATCTATTACGACGCCGGCCGCGAGGAAGCAGCCCGGTTCAGGTTTGCAGCGCTCTCCGATCTTCCCGACGACCGCTATGACATCCAGATCTTTTCGCACCTGCCGCTCTATGTCAGGACGGAAGTCCTCCGCGGAAAGGCAATCCACTGCCCCGACGAGCGGTTCCTCTACGACGTCGCGTACCCGACGATCCGGGAATTCGACGACTTCAAGCACCGGTTGTACAACTACATCGGCAAGGAGGCGACGGTGTGACGGGCGAGATCCGGGATACGGCAACCCGTATCAAACTCCAGGAGATTGGTCAAAGAGCGCCTCCCATTCAGTCGATACGTCCAGCGTCATAAAAAGTGCATCTCCTTGTATACTGCAATCAACCCCGCTTCATCGAGTCGGCAGTCGATGAGATCAAGGAATTGCTGCCGGGAGAGATTGAGTTGTTCCGCCATGCGAGAAAGCAACTGGTCGCTAATCTCCTTTGTGCCATGGGAAACCCATGTACGGATTCCCGTGTCACAACCGTTGTAGCTAAATACCAGTTTGATATGTTTTGACATCCTGGCATCGAACCCCTTCTTCATGAGGCGGCGCACGATGGCCTTGTTTTTTCGGGGCACGATCAGGTCTCTCCGGGTACGAGTGCGATGAGCTTCCTCCTCAGGTCGCGGGCACCTCCAAGTAAAGCACTCTCATCCTGCAGAACGAAATCGTTCCAGTTTTCCTCAAACTCGTCAATAATGTCCTTCAAACCTTCAGAGAGATCCGAGGCGACGACCAGTAGTCGGTACTCGTGATTATACAGGATATATTCCCCTTCATCCATCTCAGCCGAGATCTCGACAGGATGCTTGAGTTCCCGGATGACTCCATTGATTCTGACATGAATAAGAGGAATTTGCCATGGAGGCAACTCTGTTTGCGCCTGGGAGGCCAACCTGGAGATGAGATCGCTGTAGGTCTCACGGGGATGGGTCTTGAGATGGTTGAGTTGATCCTTTACTCCCGTTGCGATCTTAATTGATGTCATCTCTGACATACTACCGTGTACCACCACAGTAGTATATATCAGGTTCGATCACCGGTACCTCAGACCTCAACGCCATCAAATCAAGCCGGTCGCGATCCCCTTCGTCTTGCGGGGTTAAAAGGGCCGAGCGGAAAGAGCGCGGCCAACAGGTGTGGGGATGACACGGCACAATCATTTTGGTCGTGGGTGACAGGGCAACTATCTAACGCATTCACCCGCCGCACAAGCCCGGAACGGGTAGATCCCTCAGGCTTCGCCGCAACCCGGGTCAGACCGTCGGATTCCTCCCGACGCCCTACCCCCTCATGCCAGAAGCGCCGCGATGATCCCGGTCAGGAAGATCCCGTCGAACGTCCCCGCCCCGCCGATGCTCGCCGTCGGCGCCCCCAGTTCCGCGATACGGTGGAGGTTCAAGAGGTCCGCACCGATCAGGGTGCCGAGCGTCCCGCTCACGTAGGCGATGATCACCGCCGCGGCCGGGACGCCGCCTGCAAAGAGCGAGAGGATCAGCGCCGCAAAGAGCGCCGCGAGCGGCGGGATGAAGAACGGCGTCGCGATCCCGAGCCCCGGCACCGGGCGGGCGACGATTTTTGTTACGACGGTCACGACCGCGACCCCGGCAAGCGCAAGGGCGAAGAGGTGGTAGCCTTCGCTGATCACAACCGACTCGTAGAGCAGGTAGAGCGATATCGCCACCGGGATGAGGGCGCCGCCGACGTTGATCGCGAGGACCGTCCGCTGCGCCTGCTGCGGGATGCGGTAGAGCCGCCCGTACATCACGGCGTAGCGGTCGTAGGCCGGCACCCCCGGCCGGCCCTCAAGCGTGCTCACCGGGATGTTGATGAAACTCCCGATGAGCGTCAGGAAGAGAATGAGGAGCGCCTGCCACCAGGAGAACCCGAGCCGCGTGAACGTCGCCCCGATCGCCGTCAGAAAAAGGATCGGAAAGACGATGACGGCGAGGAGAAAGAGAACGAGCAGTCCGAAGAAGAAAAGAAGCATCAGCGGGGAGAAGGGGTTGAAGACGACCCGGTCCATGTGAAGGGGTTGCCCTCCCTTCTAATATATGCTACCCCCGGCGGGAGCAGACGATCGCGGCGTGATCGTGGTGGTAGGGGTCGAGCCACCGGACGTCCGTCACGTCAAGATGCTCCTCGAGCCCGGCCCGCGCCCCGGCGAGCACCTCGGCCGGCTCCCGCCGGACGTCCACGCTCCGGGTCTTGAGCATCAGGATGAGGTGGCCTCCCGGTTTGAGGAAGGGGAGGTTCCGCTCCGCGATCTCGACCTGGTTGGGCTGCGCCACGTCCTGGTAGAGGATGTCAACCGCCTCCATAAACGGCGCATACTCCTCCGGCCGGTTCGCGTCGGCCATGATCGGGACGATGTTCCTCCTCCGCCGTGCAACCTCGAGAAGATCCTGCATCGGCCGGGGCGCAAACTCCACCGCGTAGACGGTCTCGACGTAGTCGGCGACGTGCGAGACCGTGGTCCCGTTCGCTGCGCCGAGGTAGAGCACCCTTATTTCGGGGGTGAGTTCCACACCGCCGCCGAGGGTGTAGAGCGCCGCAAGCTTGCTCCGGTAGGGGTCCCAGACCCGGTAACCATCGAGCGTCCGCTCCCCGTAGACCCCGCCCTCGCCGGGAGAGACCAGCACGTTTCCAAGCCACTTCATCATGCCTCGACCCCCGCCTCGTCGATCTGCGCCTGGGCACTTTTGAGGAACTCCGGCACCGCCTCGCCCCGGTAGTAGTCGAGCCGGGCGGCGATGGCGAGTTTCGCCGCGAGCACCCGGGCCACCCGTCCCCGCACTGGTCTCGGCGCGTTGTGGACCCGCCGGTGCTGGAAGATGATCCCGTGCTTGGGCGGCGGCGTGCCGCCCCGGAGGTGCGAGAAGAGCGCCCGCTCCGAGCCGATAACCTGGATGGTGCTCCCCGGCATCCTCGCAAGCGTCTCAAGCCCCCCGGCTTTGGAGAGGAGCCTGGCCGCGACCAGCCCGCCGATGAGAGCGCTCGTATTCGGCATCACCTCGTCGGCCCGGGCCGAGACCTCCCGCATCAGGCGGCTCCTCGTCCCGGCGAGACGGTCGATCTCGTCGGCAACGTCCGAGAGACCCCCTCTTGCTCCCTTCCGGATGATCCCGAGCATCTTCTTCGCCGGAAGGGAGCGGTACTTCCGGGAGAACGACGGGTTCGTGACCTGGTACCACTCCGCGGCACGCTCCTGGAGAAGATTGATGACGTTATCGAGCTCGTCGAGCATCCTCACCATCTGGAGGAGCTCGACGTCCCGGCCCTGGTATGATTGCGCGATCCTCTTCCGGGCAAGGGTGGTGCAGACCGACCGGAGCAGGTCGACGTACTCCTCCCGGGTCCGGACGACCCCGCAGTCCCGGGCAACCTCCCAGTCGATGGGAACAAATGAATCCATACCGGTGCGGAGCGTGGCCGCCCGCTCCGCGAGCGCGGCCGGATCGGTGCCGGCGGTCCGGCACCCCTCCTCGTCGACGTCCCCGAACCAGTAGCGCTGTAGCATGGTACGGTATTGGTGCCCGGCCGATATAAGAGCAAACCCCGCTGGCCGTCAGGCGAGGCCGAAGGAGTAGGCCATCACCGGGACCATGATCGCACCCATGCAGTAGACCCGGCGGACGTTGACGAGGGACGGAACGCAGCCGACCGCCGTTGCGAGGAGAAGGACGAGCCCCCCGAACGGGCCGCAGAGGAAGAGGGAGAGGCAGACGACAAACGCGATGACGCCGTAGTTGAGGTTCGTGACGTTCAGGCCGGAGAACCGACCGGCAGTGCGCGAGAAGAGAAGGGTCAGGAGGTAGGCGCCGACCGCGGCCATCGCGCCCGCGAGGAGGATGGCGGTTGCCGGCGGCATCTCCTCGAGCGCTCCGATCGCCGCCATCACCCCGTTCCGGGTCCGGGATACGGCGTAGAACGCCGCAAGCCCGAGGAAGGCGTTCACGGTGTTCGCGGCGCTGGTCGCGAGGATGTACTCCCGGGGGTTGGAGTCGTAACCGACGACCGAGGTCAGGAGGGCGTTTGCCGTGGCGCTCGAGAGGCCCGGGAGCCAGCCGACGAGAGCGCCGGCGGCGGAGCCGAGGAGAGAGCCCCGACGGACGGCGCTCCGGGAGAGGTCGAATCCCCGGAACTGCTGCTCCGGCATCGCCCCGTGCGACGCCTTGAGAAGGACCGCGACCCCGAAGAGGCCGGAGAGGAGAGGCATCAGCACCCCGGACTCCCCACCCGCCGGCCAGGCGAGGAACGCGTAGCCGAGAGAGAAGAGCCCGAGAATTCCCGAGACCGCGAAGACCGCAAGCGCCCACCCGGGGGATTCCGAGACGACGATGAGGTAGCCGGCGACGGCGAGAATGACAAGGCCGATGCCCCAGTCGATCGCTGGCTGGAGAGAGGGAAGCACCAGGACAAAGGCAAGCGCGAGTGGGAGCGAGAGGGCGACACCGGCGGCGCTCCCGAGGGCGGATATCCGGACGGCCTCCTCTCCCCGCCCTTCGAGGCAGAGGGCGTGCGCGGGAAGAACCGCAAGCGATGTATCGGCGTCGGGGATGCCGAGGAACGTGCTCGGGACGCAGTCGAGAAACGTGTGCGTAACGAGGGTGGAAAACATCGCGGAAGCGACGAACACCGGGTCGAACCAGGCGAGCAGGAGCGCCTGGAGCGAGAGGAGGACACCCGCCATGGTGTTTGCATGGATGCCGGGGACGAGGCCGCTCACGGCGCCGCAGCCGATGCCGAAGACGGTGCCGAGCACGATTCCGGAGAGCACGATAATTACCGGTTGGAACAGCCGGGGATAAACCAACCGAATCGTCTCCCACGATACAGTCATATTCCACCGGGACGAAGGTTGTAGCGATGAAGATCGCCATCACCCGGCTCGAGAACAAGGCGGCGGGAGACCGCGCCCTCTGCGCAACGTATGGTCACGACTGCTACACGGTCTCGCCGCTGCGGGCGGATCTGCGGCCTGAACGGGTCGATACGTTCGTCGAGGCCGTCCTCCGCGGCGAGTTCGACTGCCTCTTCTTCTCAAGCGCCCTCCCCGCCGCGATCGTCGGGCCGAAACTCGACCGGTGGCCCCGGGTGATCGCGATCGGGCCGAAGACCGCCGAAGTCCTCAAGGAGTCCGGAATCGAGGCGGAGGTCCTCCCCTCGTTCTACTCCCGCGACTTCGTCCCCTACCTCGGGGACTGGCTCCGGGGCCGGACGGTCGGGATCCCGCGGGCAGACGTCCCGAACCCGGGCCTTCTCGATGCGATCGCCGCGGCCGGGGGGATGGTCAGGGAGGAGCGGGTCTACGCGCTCGTCCCCACCGGAGCCGAACTCGCACTTGACGCCGCCGACGCCATCCTCTTCACGAGCGCCATGTCCTACCGGGAGGCACGCTGGCAACCCCGCGACGACCTGCTCCTCGTCGCCATCGGCGAGATCACCGCGGATGCCATGCGGGCCGGCGGGCATCCCCCGGCGGTCGTCGGGGACGGGTCGCTCGCAGGAACCTTTGAAGCGCTGAACCGCTACACGGAAGGCAGGTGAGACCGTTGACCGGCCAGAACTATTCCGTCCCCGACTCCGGGATCGTCGTCATAGACAAGCCCCGGGGGCCGAGCAGCCACCAGGTGACCGCCTGGGTCGGGGACATCCTCGGGCGCCGGGTGGGCCACGCCGGAACGCTCGACCCGCAGGTATCCGGGGTGCTCATCGTCATGTTCGGCGGCGCCGTCCGGCTCGCCCCGGTCCTCCTCTCACACAACAAGGAGTATATCTGCCTGATGCGCCTTCACGGCGACGCAACCCGGGAGGCCGTAGACCGGGTGGCGGCGGAATTCACCGGCCGGATCTACCAGCGGCCGCCGAGAAAAAGCGCGGTCAAAAGGAGCCTCAGGATAAGGAAGATCCAGGAGATCGAGGTCCTGGATATGGACGGCAGGCTCGTCCTCTTCCGGGTTCGGTGCGACGCCGGGACCTACATCCGGACACTCTGCGTCCATATGGGCTACGCGCTCGGGGTCTGTGCCCACATGGAGGAACTCCGGAGGATTCGCTCGGGATCCTTCGACGAGACCGTTGCCGTAACGCTCCACGCACTCGCTGATGCCGCGAGAGCGGCCCCGGAGGGGAACCCCGAACCCCTGCAGGGGATGATCCTCCCCCCGGCGGCCGCCGTCCAGGACCTCCCCCGGGTCGTCATCCGCGACACCGCCGTCGACGCCGTCTGCCACGGCGCGGTGCTCGCCGGGGTGGGAGTCACGGAGAAGGTGGGCGGGTTTGCAAAAGGCGAGACGGTTGCGATCGTGACAGAGCGCGGCGAACTCGTGGGACTCGGGAGAGCCCTCATCAGTTCCTCGACGTTGAAGCCGGGAGAACCCGGGTTCGTCGTCGCCCCCACCACCGTCCTGATGCGGCCCGGCACCTACCCCCGCGCCTGGAAGGCGCACGCCGGGGCGTAAACAGAGGTTCCCGGCCCATGCCGGGAGCTACTATTAATAGAGTATCCCGCCAACTAATGATGCACATTGCTGAGGTAGTCTAGACCGGTAGGGCGCGGGCCTGGAAAGCCCGTGGGGCGTTGAGCCCCTCGGGAGTTCAAATCTCCCCCTCAGCGTTTTAAAACAGAGTCGATTCTTTTATCGGATCATTCACAGAGGCAGCTCTGCAGCTGCCCGTCACGATCCTCCGGGTTGTGCTGTATTATTTACCGTTTAGCCTGAGGACCGTCAGGTCCGCCCCCTTCACCCCACAGGTTAACATGCAGAAAAGCTCCCGTGGAGAATGATACCATGAAGATCCGGGTGAGCAGGAATGGTCCATACATCGTGACCGGGAGTGTCCCGCTCATGGTGATGGAGATCTCTCACGATGATGAGGGCGACTGCCGTTCATGGCAAAAGGTACGGGAGTATCCCCTGCGGGAAGAATATGCCCTATGCCGCTGCGGGCATTCGAAGAACAAACCCTTCTGCGACGGGACGCACGCGAAGATTCACTTTGACGGTACCGAGACTGCCGGGGATGAACCATATCTTGAGAACCCCACCGTCATCAGAGGGCCGGAACTGGAACTGGCCGATTATGAAGGGCTCTGTGCGCACGCACGGTTCTGCCTGCGGGCCGGGGGGATCTGGAACCTCACGAAGCGATCCGATACCCCGGAAGCCCGGGACACGGCGATAGATGAGGCATGCAACTGTCCCTCCAGCCGGCTCGTTCTCCGTGACCGAAAGACCGGTGAGGCGATCGAACCCGCTCTTGAAAAATCCGTTGTCGTGATCGAAAACCCCGCCAGGGGCGAACATGGGCCGCTCTGGGTCCGTGACGGGATCCCTGTCGAGTCCGCCGACGGGAGAACCTACATGATCAGAAACCGGGTTACCCTCTGCGGGTGCGGGAGATCGCGGAACAAACCGTTCTGCGACGGGGACCATATCGGGCATTGAGAGGAGGGTGTCCTCCTCCCGGCAGAGACATTTCGGGGCGAGTTCATTCTGAAAAAGGGTATCCCGCGAATCCCCTGTGTCAGATCGACATCCCGATCAGCATCATCGAGAAGAGCACCAGATCGTAGACGGTGTGCGTGATCGCTGACGTCGTTGTGTTCGTATACCGCCGGATATAGGCGAATATAATTCCCGCAAGGAAGACCGAGATGAGGCCGTCCCAGCTGTACTGGAACGCGTGGAGCGATGCAAAGAGAAGCGCCGGGAGGAGGATGCCGAACCGGGGCTGGAGCAGGCCGCGGATGCTCACCTCCTCGCCGAACCCCGCCGCGATGGATGCCACGACGATCCCGGGCAGGGTGAGCGTTCCGGCAAAGAGCAGGTTGACGGCCTCCATATCGGTGACCGGAAGGCCGAGCCAGCCCACAAGCGCGGCGAGCACCGGGTCGATGAAGTGAAACGCGGCAACGAGCGCGAGAGCCGCGGCAACGGCGAGAACGATCTGCTTCCCCGTCGGGCGGACGAGCCCGAGCCGCTCCAGGGTCTCGCGCCCCGTCCGCCGGACGCATGCCCCGGCGATGAAGAACGAGCCGATGAGCGTCCAGAAGAGGGTATAGGCGTTCAGCGTGACCGTCTCCGCGAGGAGGTCGCCGGACTCGAGCAGGAGGTCGAGGAACGGCTCCGAGAGGAAGGGCGGAACCCCCGCGGCAAGGAGCGGTACGGGCGGGATGAGGATCATCGCAAGGATGACCACGAGCGCGACCGTATGGAGGAGTGAGTCCGGGTCGAACGGGAGATACCCCGCAAGCCATCCCCGGAACCGGCGTGAGAACCCGATGAGGCTTGCGGCCCCTACCGCAAGAACGCCGAGGAGGAGAAGCGCAACCCCCGCGGCCAGGTCCAGGTCGACCGTCTCCGGATCGATCTCCCCGGCCCCAAGCGCCTCCGCCGGCAGGATTGCTATCACCCCGAACCCCGCCGCAACAGCCGCAAGCCCGGCCACCAGGACCAGGAGCCAGAGGATGGCGGCCCACCGGAACGCAGGGTGCCGGGTGCCGGCGAGATAAACGAGCATCGCAAGAATGACGAAGAGCGCCACATCGAGCGCCGAGGTGAGGAACGCCCCCGCTTCCCCTCCGACGTCCCCGAAAGCCGCGGCCAGGATAATGAGGGCGAAGAAGGCGATCAGCAGTTCGGGGGCGTGGAGGCGGCAGAATTTCAGCGGCATGATTTCCTCGGTCCGTTGGTCGGAGATGCTATCCCTGTTGGTCCGGCGGCATGATGAACGTAACTCACCGCCATCGAAGCCTCCCGACGACGAACCAGCCCAGGACCCCCATAACCGCGAGGACTCCCGCCTGCAGCAGGAATAACACCGGCAGCGGCCACCGGCCCGCAAGGACCGCTCCCGCGAACGGCCCGGCCGAGAGCCCGACGGAGAAGAAGGTGTTATACATGCCGTAAGCGGCGCCCTGCGATCCCCGGCCCCGGTAAATGCCGGCGAGGATCGGCATCGCCGGCACCAGGGCACAGCTCAGCGCGACCCCCAGCGCGAAGATTGCGGCGGCGGTGAGCAGGAGGGTCTCTCCCTGCATGGCGGCGACGAGCGCGGCCCCCGAGAGAAGGAGCCCGCCGCCGATGAGATAGCGGCTGCCCCCGTACCGATCGTAGATCCTTCCTGCAGCCGGCTGGGCGAGAATGGCCGCAACCGCCAGCACCGCAAAGACGAGGTCGATCGCCGCCGGGGACGCCGAGAAGGCGGCGTGCAGGTAGACCGGGAGGTAGGGATCGACGACGCCGTAGGTTCCGGAGACCGCGACGATCGCGGCCGCACAGGCGGCGAGCGGGAGGAAAGCGCCCCGGGGCAGCATAGGGGATCGAACCGGACCGCCTTCCTGCCTGCAGGTGCGTAACGGGACGGCGAGAACGAGCAGGCCGACAGAGGCCACCAGCACCGCCGGGACGAGGAAGGTCGCCATGTAGCCCGCGTATTCGAAGAGCAGCCCCCCGGCGACCGGCCCGAGGATCGTCCCGACCCCGACCGCCGAGAGAGCGATGCCCATCTTCTCCCCGAGCCGGGAGGGATGGCAGGTATCGGCGAGGAGCGCAAGCCCGGCGGACCAGGTGGCCGCGGCCGATACCCCCTGGACAGTCCTGGCGACGACCAGGTGCGTGAACGTGGTAGAGAACCCGAAGAGAGCCGTCGCGAGAGCGAGGAGGAGCATCCCGACCACGATGAGGGGACGGCGGCCCACCCGGTCGGAGAGGAGGCCCATGGGGATGGAGAAGATGAGGAGCATGGCGGCGTAAATCCCGAAGACGACCCCGATGACCTGTTCGTCCACCCCGAGCCGGGGTGCGTACTGCGGGAAGACCGGGATGAGAAGACCGTAGATCATCATGTCCATGAAGATGACGAGCACGACCAGTACGAGAATTGCGTCCGGCGATGCGGCAATGCGGTTCCTGAGTGCTCGGAGCCGGTGGGGCCCCCTGGTTGTCATAGTGATCTATCCTCTCCCCGGAGATTGGTGCCGCCGGCATATATCGATACCAGAATAGGGATTTTGCCGGGACCGCCTCACCAGAATCCCCGGTAGTACGCGAGCTCGCGGGCATAGGGGCGGAACGCTTCGACAAGCGCCGCCGCTTCGTCGTCGGGCAGAGGACCGCTCCGCCCGGCGGCGGCAAGCGCCTGCACCTCTGCAGGTGTCGAACAGCCGACGATCGCGACAGAGATGTCCTGGGCGAGGGCGTACCGGACGAGGAGTTCCGGTGTCACTCCTGCACCGGGGACGAGGTAGTTCGACCCGCCGAGCACCTTCATTCCGATGACTGCGACCCCCTGCTCCCTCGCGGCGGGGAGCGTCGAGGAGAGGAAACCCCCGAGCGCCCCCTCCACCGGGTTGACGGGCATCATTACAGCGTCGACCGGCCAGTTCTCGACCGCGTGCGAGAGGACATCCGGGTCGTGGTGCCCCGTCACCCCGATATGCCGGACGATGCCCCTCTCCTTAGCCTCGACAAACGCCTCGAGAGCGCCGCCCGCCTCCTCGATCTCCCGGATCTCGGAGAAGGTCCGGACGTCGTGGATCTGCCAGAGGTCAAGGGTCTCGATGCCTATCCTCTGGAGGGTCTCAAGGAGATCCATCTCGGCGCCCGCGTGTGCCCGGCTCGCCGACTTGCTTGCCTGGAAGATCGGCGCCCGGAGGTCGGGACGACTCACCCAGACCTCGCCATAGTAATCCTCGCTCCCCGCGTAGGCCTTCGCCGAATCGAAGTAGACGACCCCCTGATTAATGGCCTCCATGATGACGGCATTTGCCTCCTCGTGTCTCCCGTACGTCCTGAGAACCCCCTCTCCCCCGAGTCCGACGCACGTGACTTCCCGCCCGGTCTTTCCGAACCGGCGCATCTCCAGTCCCGCCATGGCCCACTCCTATCCGCGCCCGGCTATAAAAGGTTTCAGCCGGGGAAAGGGTTATCCGCCGCAGCCTCCACCGAGAGGCATATGCCGACAATCGTCTGGTTCAACATCCCGGCCGCCGACCCCGGCCAGGCGCGGGTTCTGCGAGGGATGGAGTATACTATTGGATTCAAAACTACGTACCTACAAAAAGGGGTAACCGGATCGGGAGGGGATCCCCATACACTCCCAGCAGCCCAATCCGAACAGCACGAGCAGCCCGTGCCGGTTATCTCTCACCCCACCGCCTGGATCACCGCCACGCGCCACTCCATCCCGTGGAGCCCGGCCGTCGTCCAGGTGATCTCTTTCTGCACCGTCTGCCCATCGGCAGTAAATTCGTAGGTCGCGGTGCCGTAACGCTCGTCGGCGACCAGGTGGGCCACGTCGAGCAGCTCGGGGTAGTCCGCGTAGAGTGGATCTTCAAATGTCATCTTCCCGATCTGGGCCGGGTCGGTGTCGTAGAGCACCCGCCCGTCCGTCTGGATGACCATCACCTGGTACGGGGTGCCGTTCGCCGCCGGGCCGGCGACGCCGGCGATCAGGTCGTCCGGCCGGAATACAGTGGCGGCGAACCCGACGAACCGGCTCCCGTCGGTTTCGTCATCAAAGATCGGTGCGGCGATGACCGTTGCCGGGAACCCTTCTACAACCGTGATCATCTCGCTCAGGATCGGCCGCTTCGTCATGAGGATGTGACGGACATGGCTCTGGTTCCGGATCTTCGTGCCCTCGGCATCGCGGTACGCCGCCGGCTCGGCGGCAACGATCGTGCCTCCCGCGTCGGCTGCCACGCAGTCGACGATCGACGGATCGGTGTCGGAGAGGTTCGCGAGGATCCCGCGAGCGTCGTCGCCGGAGAGACCGGTCTTCCCGAGGTCGTATGCGGCATACGCCAGGCGGTCGTCCAGATCCTCGAGCGCCTCGGTGATCTCGGACTGCAGGCGGATGAGGAGTGCCGCAGCGTCTCCGTCGACCGCGGCGGCACTCGTCGCCGCCGACTGATCCGCCACGCAACCGGCGACCAGGATCGCCAGGGCGGCGATGATGCATAGATATACGTGAGAACTCATCAGGATTCCCTGAAATGGAAAGGATGCCGGAAGGCATAATTACTGCTATTTCGGCTTTGTTGCCCCTCTCAGATTAGTCTCACGCGAAGGCGCGAAGACGCGAAGGGAACCACCAACACCGTTGCCAATTTCGCGTCTTCGCGTGGGGTCACATTACCACCTCTATTGGTAACTGAGTGCTATTCAGAGGTTGTGTGAAGCATTTCAACTGAGCCGCTATTTCCGTTACCTTGGCGTCCGTTCCCGGAGGCGTTTCTCGCGCAGTTTCAGGCTGGCGACGGCGGCAAGAACTGTGACGACGATCGCGGCCACAATGCCGATCCCGAGCGTCGGATTCTGGTGATAGATGTCCAGGAGCGCGTCGGAGCCGAGAGCGAGGGCGAGGCTGGAGGCAAGCGACCCGATACAGACGCATGAAAAAACCCGGTACATATCCAGCCCGAGCAGCCGCCCGAGGATTGCCCCGTTCATTGCTCCTGTTCCCTGGAGCGGGAAGAATACCAGAAGGATGAGCCCGATTGTCGAGAACCGCCGGAGCCAGGGCCGGGCATCGGTGTAGTTCCGGCCCGCTGTCATCCCGCTCTCGAGCAGGCGACCGATGAGCGGGATCTTCAGGGCCAGATCGAAGTTCCAGACGACGAAGAGGGAGACGGCCACATCCATGAGGACTATCGCGAGGGTGACGAGCCACCAGGGATAACCCATCATGATCGCGATGGGAATGATCGACTCCTTCCCGGCCGGTGGGAAGAAGTAGGCGGCAAGCAGCCCCGAGATTACGAGGAACTGCTGGTAGGGCTCGATCAGGTAGAGCGCCACGAAAATAGCCAGAGCGATGGCGAACGGCAGAATGAATTTTATGGGGCCGGCAAGGTAAGGGTTTGTGAGTAGGTCTCTCCAGTCCTCCGGTCCGGGTATATTGGTCGTATCGTCTGCGCTCATGGGTCGATCTCCGGCAGGGAGATACTCAATTCAGGTTGGGGTTTTGGGGTTAATACGTTATCTGCAGAGGTTCCAGCAGGTTCAAGTTCATGAAGCGCAAGGATAGGTAGCATGACCCCTGTCCCCGTCACCCGGCCGCCCCGCGTCCTCCCAGCTGTCGATGCCGGCACCCGGGAGAGCGCCTTATGCACGATCGCGAACGTCGCGACCGCGCTCGAGACCCTGCGCGAGGTGAGAAAGCACGTCCGCGGCGACCATAAGCGGCGCCTCGACGACGTCGCGGTGATCCTCCGGGTAGCCGCGCTCGATGCCCAGGCAACCTACGCGATCACCGACGAAGAGGCCCGGGCCTTCATCCGGGACTGCCGCTCGAGGTGAGGTCGCCGGGCAGCACCGGCTCAGTGAGGACGTGGGCGAAACGTTCCCACCGGTCCGTCCCGCTCCCGACGTAGTCACGGACGAGCCGGTATCCCTCGCTCAGGGCCACCGGGTAGGCCCGGAACTCCTCGATGAACCGGAGGTGGGCCTTCGCCGTCTCGGGGTCGAGAAGCAGGACGTCCTGGAGGAACCCGTACGCTTCCTCACGCGAGAGCGCACCGCCGATCAACCCGCGGGCCACCCGGGCATTCCCCAAGAGGACCAGGTCCATAGCCGCAGTGCTGACGGCGTCGACGAGAGCGGCATCGGACGGGTCGAACCCGGCCAGTGGGAAGAGAACCTCCTCCAGGAACCCCACCCGCTCAGAACCGGGAAAGATCATCTCCTCCCCAAGCCGGGCGGCTCCTTCGGCGACCGTCGTGAGCGGTGATGCGAGCGGGACGACCGAGTGCTCGATCCAGCCCCTGGCACGGACGAGGCCCGCTTCCCGGATCGCCCACATCGTGTGGTGGCCGGGGTAGCCCTCGCGGCAGGCGTAGGTGAGGGGGCGGTCGATGGTGACCGGCAGGTCGGCGCTCACCCGGACGAGGCTTGTCCCGTCCCCGAGGTAGCGGTTGCAGGCTTCCCACGGCTCCCCGGTGACATACGCGGCCTCGAGACGCACCCCCGCCGGGAGCGGCAGATGTTCAGCGGTCCGGCGGCGGCTCTCGGCAAATGCGGCTGCAAAGACCTGTTCCAGCCGATCGGGCGGGATGATGAACGAGTCCATGAATGTCCGGTAGCGCCCGGGAAGGTCGCCGGTCCCGGGGAGGTCGGCGTCGAGTGCTGCGTGCAACCCCTCGTACCAGGCCGGCTCGTCCTCCGGCGCCGCGACACCGAAAAGCGCCTCCGCTTCGGCATCAAAGGAGATAGTCATCCCCGCGAGGAGCCCGGCGCGGGCCTCGAGCGCCCGGACCATGCCCTGGAGACAGGCGTGGCGCATGCGACCGGCGCCCTCCAGTCGATCGGGATCGATCCGGTCCAGGGTCGCGAGGAGATCGGCGGCGTACCCGGCAACACGGTCCGGCGGGACCGTGACCATGAGCGCCTCCTCCCGCACCGCCGCCGGACCGAAGTACGCCTCAACGAAATTCGGATCGTGCACCCCGAGCCAGAGCGCGCACTTGACATAAAACCGTGCGACGGCATCCAGATCCCTGGCCTCGGCAGCGCTTCCTCCGGTATGATTGAATGATTCCATCTGTCAGTTCCTGGAGGATGTATGCGTTCTAAGAGTAATTAATCGGCATGATTTGCCTCCGCTCTTCCCCGACCTTGCCTGCAGAGGGTTTAACCGGTCCGGCACCAACCTCTGGTGTGATGAACGAGTCGCTCCGGCAGGTCGTCCACCTCGTCTTCGGTCTCGGGATCGCGGGTTTTGTCCACCTCTTTGACCGCAACCTTGTCCTCTCGGCACTCGTGCTCACCCTCTTCGCGGGGTTCATCCTCTCCGACGCCATCGCCCGGGGCTACACCATACCGGTTGTTTCAAGAGTCATCGCGGGTCTTGAGCGGCGGGACGCTGTCCCGGGCAAAGGGGCGCTCTTCTTCGCGCTCGGAGCCCTCTTCTGCCTGGTCTTCTTCGGTAAAGAGATCGCTTTCATCGGGCTCGTGGTGCTCTCGCTCCTCGACAGCGTCACCACCCTCGCCGGCGCCCGATTCGGCAGAACCCGGATCTACAACCACAAGTCTCTGGAGGGGACGCTTGCCGGGATCGCGGTGACGGCGATCGTTCTCTGTCTTCTCGTCCCGCCGCCGATCGCCCTCACGACGGCTGCGGCCACGGCCCTCGCCGAACTGGTGAGCCCCGTGGACGACAACCTTGTCATCCCGGTCGTGGCCTGCCTCGTTCTTGTGCTGCTGCTATAAGTGCGTTGAACCGCCCGGTTCGATTATTGTATAAAGGTCCATCCCGATCTCTCTATCACCAGAGGTGAAGATCGGTGAAGCGCATCATTGCAGCAGCCATGATCGTCTTCCTCCTTCTCCCGGGATTCGCGGCCGCCGCTTCCGGGAGCTACGGCAGCCCGGGGGGAGAGCAGGTCGGGAACGGCGAGACGAACACGACACCGCGAGGAGAGCAGCGGGTGAGGGCGGAGGAGAATGCAACCTCTAGCGCAGAAGAGAGCATCCCTGACCGGGAGCGGATGAGGATAGGGGAGAACGAGACCTCCGGGGACCGGGTGCGGGCTTCGGAGAATACGACCCCGCAGTGGGAAGAGAATGTTCCAGACCGGGACCGGGTCCGGCTCGCCGTCCACGCCCTGCTCGGCGCTGAGAACCGGACCGGCGGCATAGGAGAGAACGTCTCCGCCATCGCCCGGGAGATCAACAACTCGGTCCAGAAGACCTTCGAGGCCGAAGAGCAGATCCGGACCCGGCACGCCTTTATGCGGTTCCTCTTCGGGGGTGATGCACAGGCCGCACGGATGATCGAGGAGGAGGCGCAGCAGAACCGGGAGCGCGCCACGGAACTCCGGCGCCTGGTCGAGAACTGCACCTGCGACGACGAGACCCGGACGATGCTCCGGGAGCAGGTCGGGACGATCGAGCAGGAGCAGGACCGGCTGAGAACCCTTGCGAGCGAAGAGATGCAGGTTCGGGGCCTCTTCTCCTGGCGGTAGGAATCCCTGGCCTTTTACTCCTCTTTTTTTGACCTCCCGCAGAGGGCGAGCCGGTCGCACTCCGGGCAGGTGGTGAAGACCCCGCAGGAGGCGCAGTCCTCGCCGGTGCAGGGCTGCACCCGGATCGTGACGTTCGCCCGGGGGAACTCCCGCCGGATATCGTCCTCCACCTGTTTCACGATGCCATACGCCTCCTCGAGGGTCGCGGTCCGCGGAACGACCATATGGAGATCCACAAACCTGTTCGGCCCCGACCGGCGGGTCCGGAGCCGGTGGAAATCGATGACGTCCGTGCAGTACCCGCTGATGATCTCCCGGATCCGCGCCTCCTCGTCGGCGGGGAGACTCCGGTCGACGAGATCCTCGAACGAGCGCCGGATAAGGTCGAATGCCGTCCGGAGGATGATGGCGGCGACCACGAGCGCGATGAGGGCGTCAAGGACCACCAGACCCGTCAGCCGGATCAGGACAAGCCCGACGACGACCCCGGCGGAGGTGTAGACGTCTGTCCTGAGGTGCCAGGCGTCGCTCTCGAGCGCGATCGACTCGGTCTTCTTCGCCACCGTCATCAGCCGGGAGGAGACGTAGAAGTTCACCCCGGCCGAGAGCAGCATGACGGCGATGCCAAGCCCGAGCCCCTCGACGTTCAGCGTTCCTTCCCCGCCGAGGAGATTTCTCACCGCTTCGTTGATGATCAGGACGGCGGCCGCGAGGATCAGGACCGCTTCGAGGAGCCCCGATATGCTCTCGTACTTCCCGTGCCCGAAGGTGTGGCACTCGTCGGGAGGCCGGGCCGACTGCCTGACCGAGAAGTAGGCGATGACAGCGGCTATCAGGTCGATGGCGGAGTGGATTGCCTCGGATATGATACCGACCGATCCGATGGCGAAACCGACGGCAAGTTTCGCCACGACCAGAAGTGTGTTCGACGCGACCGAGAGACGTGCGGTCTTCTCTTTCAGAACGCCATCCTGTTCTCCCGGAATGATGGCTTCCATGATTGATGAGTGTTCGCCCTCCACCGGGATAGGGTTTGCGTGCCGGAGGATCCCGGAGGGATCTCCGGAGGGCATTCCCTCTCAATCGACCGTCAGGATGATGAGCGAGTCGGTCCCTTCCCGCCCCGGGGACACTCCTTCGGTCAGCACCACGCGCTCCCCGGGCTCGATAAGCCCCGAGTCCCGGATCGAGTCGAGAATCGCCCCGTGCCAGTACTCCTTCTCGCTCCGGATCAGGAACGGGCAGACTCCGTATGAGAACGCCAGGAACTTGAGGGTGCTCGGGTTTCGGGTGAACGCGAGGATCCAGGCCTCGGGTTTGAACCGGGAGATGTTCCTCGGTGTGCTCCCGGAGCGGGTGGGTGTCAGCACGTACCGGATGCCGAGCGCGTCCAGCGCTTCGATGACGTTTAAGGAGACGACGTCGTTGACGGTGATCTCTTCCCGCCCCTTCCCCCGCCGGAAGTAGTCGAGCGGGGCGCACCCTGCCCCGACGCTTGCGCGTTCTTCCTCGGTCGAGCGGGCGATCTTCGCCATCATCGCGACTGTCTCGACCGGGTACTTCCCGATGGACGTCTCCTCGGAGAGCATGACGGCGTCCGTCCCGTCGAGGATGGCGTTCGCGACGTCGGTCACCTCCGCCCGGGTCGGCCGGATGTTGTCGGTCATCGACATCAGCATCTGGGTGGCGGTGATCGCCGGCCGGCCGAGAATGTTGGCCTTCTGGATGATCCGCTTCTGCACCGCGGGTACCTCCTCGATGGGAGTCTGGACCCCGAGATCGCCCCGGGCAATCATGACCCCGTCGGCCTCCCGGAGGATCTCGTCGAGGTTTGCGAGCGCCTCCTGCCGTTCGATCTTCGCGATCACCTTGATGGACTTCCCGGACCGCGCGGCATACTCCCGGGCCTTCCTGATCTCCTCCGCCCGCTGGATGAAGGATATGCTGAAGGTGTCGAGCCCCTCGGCGAGTCCGAACTCGATGCACTCGAGGTCACGTTCGGTCAGGGCGCTGACCGCGAGGATCCCCCCGCCACCCACAAGGCTCATCCCCTTACGCGAGAGGAGGGGGCCGCCGACGACCACCATCGCCCGGACAGCACTCCCGGCAACCTCGTCGACCCGGATCTGGAGGAACCCGTCGCTGAGGAAGATGGTGCCCCCCGGCGAGACCAGCTGCGGGAACTGCTCGAAATCGACAGGGATCACGGAGGGGTCGTCCGATGCCGGGGCAGCGACGAGGGTGACGGTCTCGCCCTTGTGGAGCATCATGGGCTCTTCTGCGAGCATGCCTACCCGGATCTTCGGCCCGGGGAGGTCGAGCAGGATCGTGACCGGGAGGTCCGCATCCTCCGCGGCGGCACGGATGTTTTTGATGTTCTCCCGATGCTCGTCGAACGATCCGTGGGAAAGATTGAGCCGGGCGACGTTCATGCCTGAGAGGATCATCCGGGCGAGCACCTCCCGGGAGCGTGATGAGGGCCCGATGGTACAGACAATCTTCGTTTTGTGGTCGGGCAGGCACATCCACTTCCGTTTCACCTGCTCCGATATCTGCTGCAGCACCTGTTCGAGCATCATGGGGTACCCAAAAGGTACCGACATCGGATTAACCTTCGCCCGGCGACCGCAGACCTCCCGGAAAAACGAATGTCCAGCGCCTGCCCGTCCATCCGAGCGACATTCTGCTCCCTTTTACTCCGGGATGCTCTCCCTGACGGGTCCGGGGCTCGCCTGGTCCTGCACGGGGATCACCGCGAGCGCCTGCCCGCTCTCGGCACTGTATTCCCCGATACGGTGGCGGACGTGTTCGACCATACCCCCGGTGGTGATGATGAGCGAGTTCTCCCCGATGAGGGCTTTTAAGATGCACTTGTCGATGACGCCGTAGGTGTAATCGAGGAGGATCCGCTCCCGGTTGGCGAACTCTTTCGCGCGGGTGCCCATCGCCCCGACATGTTCGACCGTTCCCTGCTCGATGAGCCGCAGGATCGCGTCCCCGCCGGTCCGGTCGGCGTTGCAGAGGTAGATTGTCCCGGCCCCGTCCCGGGCCGGTGCGTGGCCGTGCATCTGCCGCTCGATCCGGTCGGTGAACTCGAGCACGCTTTTCGGGGGGACGCCCCCGTCGATGACGCCCCTGAGATCGAGCTCGTTGTAGAGGTCGAGGAGGGCGGGGGGTTTCAGCCGGGCGGCTGCGAGGAGGGCGTGGTCCGAGAAGACCTCTTCGGGTGGACCCCTGGCGAGCACCCGTCCCCGTTCCATCAGGAGGACCGAGTCGGCCCAGCGGTAGGCGAGTTCGACGTCGTGCGTGGATATCAGCACCGTCCGGCCGCCGGAAGCGAGTTCGTCGAGGAGTTCCATCACCTCCTCGGAGCTTGCGGGATCGAGGGTGTTCGTCGGTTCGTCGAAGACGAGCACCTCTGGTTCCATCGCGAGGATTCCGGCGATGGCGACCCGCTTCTTCTCGCCGCCGGAGAGGTGGTGGGGCGGCCGCCTCTCGTAGCCCCGGAGCCCCACGTAGCCGAGCGCATCCCCGACCGCCCGCCGGACGGCGTCGGGAGGAAGACCGAGGTTCACCGGCCCGAAAGCCACGTCCGCTTCAACGGTCGGGGCGATGATCTGGACGTCGGGGTTCTGGAAGACGAACCCGACCCGGCGGCGGAGATCACGGAGGCTTCTGTTATCGTAGGCGAGCGGTCTGCCGCCGAAACGGACCTCCCCCGAGGCGGGCCTGAGCATGCCGTTGAGCATCAGAAGAAGCGTCGACTTCCCGGCACCGTTCGGGCC
Organism: Methanoculleus nereidis; assembly: GCF_032944295.1. Classification (NCBI taxonomy): domain Archaea; kingdom Methanobacteriati; phylum Methanobacteriota; class Methanomicrobia; order Methanomicrobiales; family Methanomicrobiaceae; genus Methanoculleus; species Methanoculleus nereidis. The sequence goes on along the minus strand of NZ_JABFFQ010000001.1, from coordinate 697,837 downwards.
GACGAGGGCGGTCTTTGAGCCGGCGTCGATCCGGACGCTCACCCCGGCGAGGGCGGCGGGGCTGTTCTGGTAGGTGTAGGTGACGTTGTCGGTTTCAAGCAGCGGTGTCGTCATACGAGTACCGGACCTCCGGTAGAGAGCGAGACGCCGAAGACGGCCGAGAGATAGAGCAGGGCCGTCGCGAGGGCGGGGATTGAGACCGGCCGGGAATCGGCGGGGATGCCGAGCCTGCCGTCGTAACAGCGTGCGTCCATCGCGAGCATCAGGGCTTCGCCGCTCTCCCAGGTCCGGATGAAGAGCACTCCGGCAAGCATCCCGAAGGACTGCACCGACTCCCGGAACCGGCCGTAGCCGAGACGCATCACCTGCGAGCGGTAGATCTGGCCGGCCTCCTCGATGAGGATGAAGATGAACCGGTAGGTGAGCAGGGAGAGATCGATGAAGGCGGCGGGCACCCGGAGTCTCCGGAGGATGTCGAAGATCTCGGTCATCGGCGTCGTGAGCGCGATGAAGTAGAGCGAGCACATGCCGCCGAAGACCCGGGTGAGGAGGAGAAGGGCGAGGTTCGCGCCGTCCGCCGTGACCGCGAGGGGCAGAGCGGGGACCTCGAGGAGCACCGCCCCGCCTGCGGTGATGAAGAGGATCACGGCGATGCTCATCACCGAAAACGAGACCGGGACGAGGAGAAGCCGGGCGTAGAACCGTGCCGGGATCTTCGCGAGGGCGAGGATGGCGGCGCTCATCGTGGCCGCGACCAGCAGGGGTGCGACGGGGCCGGGCGACGAGACGCAGAGGAGGATGCTTGCGAGCCCGATGAAGAGCTTGAGTCCCGGGTTCGTCTCCCGCAGACCGTTTGTCTGGGCAAAGTCTTCGAGCACCTCGTACATTCTCTCACCCTGTTTGCCGGATTACCAAAAAATCAGGCGGTTCTCCTGCTGCCTCGCCAGTAGCCGAAGACGTAACCGATGATCACGGCGCCGATGGCGGCCTGCAGGGCGAAGAGGAGCGACTCGACCTCCCCGCTCGGGGGTGCCCAGAGGGGCCCGGTCCAGGGCTCGTAGCCGGAGGCTTCGATGAGTCCGGCGGCCTCGCCGTCCGCCCCGCCCCATGCCTCCTCCCCGTCGCCGAGGGTGGCCTGGATCGCGGCGTCCTGGAAGAGAAAGACGGCGGCAAAGACGACGATGAGCGCGGCGACCGCGAGCTCCATCCCATACTTCATGCTGCGGCCTCCCGGAGTTTCGTAACGGTGCTCTCGGAGAGGAGGTTTAAGCGGGTGAGGATCTCGGGCTTGAGCTGGACGATGTACTTGAAGACGAGCATGATGACCGCGCCCTCGATGATGGCAAGCGGCACCTGGGTGACGGCAAAGATTGCGGCGAAGGCTGAGAATGCCCCGAGGAACCCGGCGGTTCCCGGGAAGGCGAGGGCGAGCTGGACCGAAGTGACGACGTAGGTGACGAGGTCCGCGAGGGCTGCAGCGCAAAAGACCGTCGCGTAGGTGTTTGCGCCCGCCCGGGTCCCAGCCTTATAAATGAAGTAGGCGACGGCCGGCCCTGCGATCCCCATCGAGAATACGTTTGCCCCGAGGGTGGTGATCCCGCCGTGCGCGAGGAAGACCGCCTGGAAGATGAGGACGATCAGCCCGAGGACGGCGGCGATGCAGGGGCCGAAGAGGACACCGCCAAGTCCGGTCCCCGTGGGGTGGGAGCAGCTCCCATTGAACGAGGGGAGTTTGAGCGAGGAGAGAACGAAGACGAAGGCGCCTGCGACGGCGAGGAGCGGCAGGGCTTCCCGTTTCTCCTGCACCAGTTTGTTGAGCTGGTACAGTCCGATAACGATGAAGGGCAGGGAGACGAAGAACCAGATCTCCCACCAGGGGCTTGGTAAGAATCCTTCCATGATGTGCATGATATCACCTATGGACTGCAGCCGCGTCGGCGGCACAGTCAAACATGCTTGTTGTAAGGCAAATTTATTTGATTTAAGTGGTTGTCGCAGGTCATATTTATCTTCTGCGGTATTCAACACTACAGGAACGTTATGCGCCAGATTCCACGAGTAATCGTCGCGGGAACCCACAGCGGCTGCGGCAAAACCACGCTTGCAAGCGGCCTGATGGCGGCGCTCGCCGCCCGGGGACTCGCCGTCCAGCCCTTCAAGGTGGGCCCGGATTTTATCGATCCTACGCACCATTCGGCTATCTGCGGCCGGACCTCACGCAACCTCGACCCGTTCATGATGGGGGAGGCAGGCGTACGGGAGACGTTCGTCCGATCCTCTGCGGGGGCTGATCTCGCCGTCATCGAGGGTGTCATGGGGCTCTACGACGGTCTCGAAGGGACCGATATCGCGAGCACAGCGCACGTCGCAAAGATCCTTGACGCCCCGGTCCTTCTCGTAGTGGATGCAGGGGGTGCGTCACGGAGCGTCCATGCCATGGTCCGTGGCTATGCGGGGTTCGACCCGGCCGTCCGGGTCGCCGGGGCCATCTTCAACCGGATCGGGAGTTCCCGCCACCTGGCCATGATCGAGGAGACGAAAAGCCTCCCGATCTACGGGGGAGTCCCGCGGCGACAGGATCTCGCGGTCGAAAGCAGGCACCTCGGGCTCGCGATGGCAGCCGAAACCGGGGCGATGGCCGGGTTCGGTGCAGTGGCAGAGGAGGCGTGCGACATCGACGGCATTATCGATCTCGCCCGGTCGGCCTCATCCCTGGCGCCGGCGGAGAACCCCGGCCGGTCTGAGGCTGAGGTCCGGATCGGCGTCGCACGCGATGAGGCGTTCTGCTTCTACTACGCCGACAACCTCGATCGCCTCACGCGGGCAGGGGCGGACCTGGTCTTCTTCTCGCCGATGACGGACAGGCTCCCGGATGTGGATGCCCTCTACCTCGGAGGAGGCTACCCGGAGCTTCACGCGGGGGCGCTCGCTGCCTCACGGTGCCGGGAAGACATCCTCCAGGCGGTCGACGACGGCATGCCGGTCTACGGCGAGTGCGGCGGACTCGCCTATCTCACCGAGCGGCTCGCAACTGACGAGGGTGACTACCCGATGGCAGGTGTCTTCCCCGCAGCAACGGAGATGACGGGCCGTATCCAGGCTCTCGGCTACGTGGAGGCCCGGGTTGTCGGCGCTACACCGGTCCTTGCACCGGGGTCAGCCTTCCGGGGCCACGAATTCCATTATTCACGTCTCGACTGTGCTCCCGACGCACGCTTTGCCCTGGAGCTCCTCCGGGGCCGGGGGATCGACGGCGGCCGGGACGGGCTTATCACACAGAACGCGGTCGGGCAGTATACCCACGCCTACTTCGCAAAGGGATTCGCCGAAAGACTGGTCGAGGCGGCCGGGGCATACCGGCGATCGTAAGGGGGTCCGCAAGGCCCCCCTACGATTACCGCCCGACGGGAAAAAGGAGGATCAGGTGGTTGTATTGGCGGTGACGATGACCGTCCCGGTGGACCCGGACGTCTGTGATTGGTAGGTGTAGTTGCCCACGGTAGTGAAGGGGTAACTGTACGAATCGCCCGGTTGGAGCAGATCGGAGCTGAAGAACGACATATCCCCAGTCCCCGTTACAGTCTGGTTCGACGAGGCGTCGTTTGTCCATCCGACCGTGGTGCCGGATGGAACGGTGATCGTGTTCGGCACGAAGCCACCGTCGGTGATGGAGACGATCTCGTCAGCAACGGCTGCCGCCGGCGGTCCCGGCGGGGTCTCTGTCGCGCCCGCGGGGGTCGTCGCCATCGGGGTTCCGTCTCCCGCCGGTGTCGTCGCCGTTCCTACCGGTGTCTCGGTCCCCACCGGGGTTTCTGTCTCCATCGGCGTTGTTGCCGTTGCCATCGGTGTCTCGGTCTCCATCGGTGTCGTCGGCGTTGCCATCGGGGTTTCCGTTTCCATCGGGGTTTCTGTTTCCATCGGGGTTTCGGTGAGTCCCGGTGTTGTGCCAGGGGTCACCGTTTCGTTCCCCTCTGGCTGCACACACCCTGCGATCATGATGCTCGCGATCACCATGAGGGCAAGGATACCAAACATGCTCTTCATGTGGTGGACGATGCTTCTTGGCGTAAATAAACTTTACCCCGGTTCTGAAGACGAAAATGGAGAGCGGAAACCCACCTCCGAACAGCTACGCCAGCCCATCCCGGGATCCCGCATCTTCTCCTGACCCTTGGGCCTGAAGCCCTCATAGAGCATTCGGAAAGCCGCTATAGCGGCCGCTACGCTCACATTGAGGTTCCCAGGTCAGCACCCCCGGTCCAGGTCGGGCCGCCCCGGATCGATGGTGAACGGAGTGGCAATCTCGCCCCGGAGCGTTTCGATGAGTCCGGTGGAGAGGGCGCCGCACCGGCAGGGCTGCCATCAAGAACCTGTTCCGTCACCGTGGCCCTCCGGGGCTGTATCAATCGCTCCCGGCACTCGCGCAGGCTGCTGTGAAAGGCCGGCAGATAGACGTGAGAGCCGCTGCTTGCCGTCGGCAGGCAAAAAAAGGGTTGGGTTGGATTACTTCCGCATCATGAAGAAGTATCCGGCCGCTACGATGATGACGACAACCGCGAAGATCGAGAGGATCATCGTCATGGGCAGCCCTTCGCCGGGCTGCTCACCGGGCGGCGTTGTGGTCTGCGTCGCCGGGGCCGTGGTCGCGGTCTCGGTTGGGGTGACCGGCGTCGTCACGGGCTCGGTGAAGAGCGCGAAGGTGCTGAAGTGAGTCACCGTTGCTGTCACGGTCTTCGAGCCCGGCGAGACGGTTACCGGGAGGTCCTCCCAGAGATCGGTCTCCGGGTTGTACCACTTCACCGTCAGCTGGTTGCCCGGGAGGTAGAGAGTCTCCCAGACATCGTCGGGGATATCGAACGTCAGGGTGATACCCGGTTCGAAGGTGGCACCTGCAGGTCCAGCCTCATAGGCGTAGCCGGCGAACTGGAAGACTGCTCCGGTCGGAGCCGCCGGGACATCGCTGCCCGTGAGGGGTTTGAGGCTGATGCTGGAGAGCGGGTTGCCGTCTGCGTCGAGTGCCTTCGTGCCGATCGGGATGAGCAGGCTCCCGACGTTGTCCTCGGCGTTAACCCTAATGGATTTGAGGACGGTTCCTGCGCTGTTGGTCAGCAAGGTGCCTGTCGTGGTGTAAGAGACAGGGGCTTTGCTGCTGCCGCCGCCACCGCCGCCACCGTGGTGGGGAGGAGCGGTGGGCGTGGGCGTCACGTGCGGAGTGATGGTGAGCGTATGCTGCCCGTAGGCCTGCATCGTGCCGTTGGCGCTCTGCCCTACCATGTAGACCTGGTAGGTGTCGGGTTCAAGGCCTGTCGTCGAGATCGTGGCCTGGTTGGTGTTCGCCACTACATACTTCCCGCTGCTCGGGCTGACGTAGACATTACCAGCGAGCTTCTGGGTTGCGGCGATACCGTTGTAGGTGAGGTTCAGGCGGAGCGTATCCCTACCGAGCGTCGACATGTCGATAAGTGCGTTGCCGTCATAGGCGACGTTGCGGAGAACAACCACGCCGAGACGCTCACAGGGTGTATCATACCTGAACTGCGCGGTAAAGGTCGCGTTCTGCTGCACACTCGTGGGGGTGATCGCGCCCTGGTCAGGGCTCTCCATTACCATAATCGGCATCGCGCCGAGGAGACCGATCCGGTCGCCGTCCATGGCGATTGCAGCAAGGGCGTAGTCGCCGGGAGCGGGCGTAATTGCCGTCAGGCCCTGCGTACTCAGCCGGTAGCCGGTGTGCAGGTCCACCTGGTTATCTGGGTGGCGCAGCGTTGCCGAGATGTTGCCCGCGTTAGTGATGTTGTTTCCTGAGTGTTCGGGTATGGAGATTGTGCCGTCGTCATCCACCGTGACCTTCGCCCAGCCGCCATCGATGAAGATGTAGGCAGCCTTCTTGATAAGTTCGGTGTAGTTGACCGAGTGCATGCCGCCTCTTCCGCCGCGGATCAGCTCATCAATGTACGACTCGTTTGCCTCACCGAGGACGAGGGTGGCATTGTGGACGTGCGGCACCTTCACCAGGAAGTCGAGGTCCGTGTTCGGATCGAGAACCCAGGCATTCTGGTAGGTCTCGCTTCCGGAAATGGTTTTGTTAGCGTTCTTGTCCACGACCACATAGGTGTCGGGGGTGACCCAGCCGACGTTTGTAACATTCTTTTGCAACTGGTTCAGGGTAGGGAGGGTTACAGTGCACCCGTAGAGGGTGATGGAACTTACCGCAGTCCTGCTGACATCCTTCACCGCAGTGTAGGTCGTGTCGAGGCCGGAGACCTCGCCCACCTTCGTCGAGTTCACCCAGATCATGTAGTCGTAGTAGAGGTGGAATGCGCGGCTGTCGTAGTTGCCCGCACGGTCGTAGGCGCGGAACGCAAGGTCGCGGTTTCCGTCATCTATCTGGATGGTATCTGACCCGGAGGCGTCGTCGCTGGACCAGAGAACCTCGCGCGAGTTAACGTCCATGAGGGTGACATTCTTGAAATACCGATCGGTGGCAACCCATGTCAGGGTAAGATCCTCCTCGGCCTCGATGTAGCCGTCACCGTCACTGTCAGTGATCGTGAAGGAGTTGATCACCGGCGCGGTGGCGTCGAGCGTGAATGTCCAGTTGAGGCACCGCTCATCGCCGAAGTTGTCGGTTCCGCTGACGTTCACCCAGTACTCGCCGTCAACGAGATCGTTGGGCAGGTCGCCCTTCGCGTAGTCGGTGGTGGTATCGAGGGTCAGCCGCGTCGGCCCGTAGGTCGCAGAGCCGAGGTACATCGTGATGGGCTCGGTCTTGTCTATCTGGGACATGAACGCCTGAGCCTGGGCCGGGGTGGCATTGATGTAACCGGTCGGCTCGGGATTCGAGAAACCGACGTCCACGACGTTGATGACCTGTGACGAGGTGTTGGTGTTCCCTGCGTCATCGGTCGCGGTGACCGTCAGGGTGACGCCGTCCTCAATCGGCCAGGTGACCTGTTCGCTGAAGGTACAGGTCGGGGCCAATCCGTTGAGCGTGAGATCGTACGTGACCGCTGCATGGGTCGTGTTCTTCAGGGTTGCCTGCGCGGTGCCCATCCCACCGACATCGTAGATCGTCCCGGCGATGTTGAACGTGGGCGAGACAGTCACCGGCGTGGTGATATTGATCACCGGGAGCACTTCATCCTTGGTGGAGAAGGTGGCGTTGTGGACAGCCGTAACACTCAGATAGTCATCAGGCGGGAGGTTTACACTACTAACGACAGAGGGAACAAGTCCAACTGTCATTACGCTTCCATCGTTCACCCTTGCCCTAAAGGTGATGTCCCATAGCCAGGTCTCAGTAGGAATTCCCACATCATTCGCAAGCTGAGGAGAGAACCCACTTGAGAGATCTCTTGGTGTTACTCCAGAGCCTGCCTCAGGATTCCTGACAAACGTTGTAGCTTCGGCAATGGACTCATTATAGAATACAGATAACTCCAAGCCTCCTACAGCGGGATCGTACGAGCCATTGAGGAAGATGAACACGTGACCATCTTCCCCTCCTCTGATCTGTAAAGCGTCAGTTGCAGCAAGTGTCCCGCTACCGGCAGCACTCGCTGTACCGACACAGAGAGCAATGAATAACGGCAGAATTATGCACGCTATCCTGAACTTCGTCGGTTTCATGAATTCTCCTCTCTTTTTAGCTATTATTATTCCTTTCCATTTAATATGACTACAGCAAGGACCGCAAAGAGTGTAATTAAGACGGGTAATGCCGCCTTTGGTGTACTCTCTGGCAGATCCTGCGATTCAGGGGTTTCCCCGAACTGTGTCGGTGATTCCTCTTGCAACGCAGTCGATGTTGTGACTGTCACGGTCATTGTCGGCTCATTCTCTGCTGTCTGCCCCGTTTCTCCCAGCGCGGGGGTCACCGTCGTCTGGGGCGTTCCGGCCGGTGTGGAGACAGGAGTCACGCTCCCGGGCGTAGGCGTGCCAGGGGTTCCCGGAGCAGGAGTCCCGGGAGTAGGGATTGTCCCACCAAATGTCGGGTTGGTGAAGGCAATGGGGTCCCCACGTGCATTCCCGAGTTCCCTGACGGCGATCGCGATGGGACCCGTCCCTTCAACCTGTACGGATGCAACAGGAACATCTCCCGTCAGCCCATCAGCCGATATCCCTGCAATGACAGTCATCCCTGCGTCGTTCTGGATGTTACTCGCCACCAGAAAGCCTGAAAGACCTTCGACCGAGGTGACCGAGACGTCGGGACCGTACGAGAGAACAACGTCAAAGCCTCCAAGGCCGATGCTGTCGTCTACGCCCGCGACGATGAGCTGCCCGTCGGCGAGGCGCACTTCCGCTGCCTGTACCGCTGTGAACAATACGCACAGAACCGCTACAAGAATGAGTGTGCGTGAAAAAATGGGTTTCATAAGTTGCCCCTCTCTTATAGGACAGGGTCGTAGTATTCGTCTACGTTGCCCGCAATCTGATGGAGGATATATAATGCGTCATTTACGTTGATTACGTGATCATCGCGATCATAGACGTTAGGATAATCGTAGGTTTCAAATCCTTCGATGTTCCCTGCAACAAAGTGCAAAACGTAAAGAGCGTCATTTACGTTGATTTTACCATCTTTGTAAGCATCACCCAACAATCCACCTTCAAACTCGATCTCAACCGTGTTGCTGCCGACCGGCGCGTTATAGATGACCAGGGTGGCATTCGTGGTAGAGTAGGTCCTCATGGTGGGATCGTACTCGAACGTACCGTTGATCAACTCATACGCCGTCTCCACACCGTTCACCTTCACTACCGGTTCGCTCATCAGGTACCTCATCGGGAACTCAAGCGCAATGCCGAGTTCGCCGCCGTTCCCAAGAACCGTCACGTTGTAGGTGGTGTTCTCGCTCCGGGCCGCGTTGAGCGGCTCGGGCTCCACCCATGCCACGCCGGCGATGCTCCCTGCGCCTCCCTCAGAGAAGACCAGGGTCGGGTCAATGAGGGACGACGGGAGCGTTATGTTGTAGAGCGCCGTCGCATCCGGCGTGACCCGGGCCGTGGTGTGGATCGAGGGGTAGTCGGTCTCGTTCACGACAAGCGGGTAGGTCCCTTCAAGGATACTGGTGAAGGTGTGGCTCGCACTGTTGGTAACCCTGTCCGCGCCGAGAGCGATGCTGTCGGCGGTGACCGGTGCACCATCCTCACCGACGACGTTGACGGTAACATTCCCTCTGCCCAAAACCTGGAAGGTCTCGTTGACCAGGTAGACATCGGTGTCATCATAGAGCGGCCGGATACGGAGGTCGAGATCCAGCGCCCCATGATCCTCGGGCGTTATCGTGAACTCGTAGGTCATCTCCATGCCCTGCTCCCAGCCGACCGACTCGATGAAGAGCGCGAGCCGGTCGCTGTCCGTCGAGCTGTTCAGAACCTCAAACGCGCCTGTGGTGCCGTTTTCTCGGATGACCGAGTTGTTATCGAAACTGAACCCGGCTATCGGGATCTCGATCATCGGGGAGTACACGTTCTCGCTCGACGTGACCGTGATCGTCAGATCTGCCTCCCCGCCGGCAACCATCGGTGTCGAGGTGATGTCAACCGTGTAGGGATTCTCCTCCTCGATATCAGTGAGCATACCGATATCGGTCGAGACCTGCAGGAGCCCGGCCTCTTCTTCGTAGCCGAAGGACTGGATCACCGGGTTTGACCGGATCGTGTTGTCGATCTCGTTGATCGGGGCGGACTGCGAGTGGTCGATGCTGACCAGGATCGGTCCGCTGGCGTCGCTGGTCGTGGCGGTGAGCGTATGGGACTTCACCGTGGAGTAGCCGTTCTCGAAGATGTCACGCTTCAGGGTTCCGCCCTCCATAAGGTCGTCCATCTGAGCGGATGTGAGCGGGTAGGTTCTCCGGGGGTTCGCCGCATCCACACTGAAGGTGCCGATAGACGTCCCGTCGATGGCGATATCAACCGTGCCGGTGGTGACGGTGTTGGGCTGGCACTGGACCAGCGCATCAACGGCTACCTGAGTGGCCCAGGTGTAACCCCAGCCTCCGCCGTTCTCGTACTGCTCGATGAGCCAGTTGACCCCTTTCTGAATTGTCTCATTTTCGGCAGGGACCCCGGTCGCGTTCAGCGCAAGGATAGCATACGCAGTCGCTTCTGTCTTTCTTCCATTATCATACCAGCCGTACGAATAGCCAACAGGCCAGGAGCCGTCGTTACGGTCCTGCTCCCCGATCAACCAATCCGTCAAAGCCGCCTTGGTATCGTTAATATCGTCGCTGCTGACATCATCAGACGGCAGCGCGAAGACCTCAAGCCCCCAGAGGGCGAGCGCCCTCGCCATTGCCTGATCATCGCCTGCCGGCCAGGATCCTTCCCTCTCTTTCTCGACGAAGTACCGCGTGGCATTCCTCATGTTGTCTTCCATGTAGCCGCGGTGCTCGGCGTCCAGCTCAACCGTCTGGTTGATCATGTCATGGATGAGCATGATGAACGCGGTGTTCGACTCGGGCGTCCACGAGTGGCAGACGTGAGCGCTCCACGTCCAGGTGCCGCTGCTCGGGTCGTCCGGGTTGTCGTGGAACCACTTGATCAGGCTCTCGAAGTTCACCTTGTCGCGTTCAAATGTGCTGCCGTTTGTGATATTTCCTTCAAGGAACCGGTTTAAGTCCTCACCAGGCATATTGATCCGGGCGAGGGTGTAGCCCGCGTAGGAGCTCGATGACGACTCCGAGGGCTCGCCGCCCCAGAGGCTCCAGCCGCCGGCACTGCTTTCATAATACTCTCCGGTGTTCTGGCCTACCTCGCCGCCCACAACGAGTTTCTTAACACCGTTATAGACCGAGGAGTTTGCATTCTCCCGGATGTCATCCCAGTCCGCGGGCTTGTCCGCGCGGTCGAGGTAGTAGTTCTTGACATTCAGCGACGCCAGCATCCGGCTCGTCGTCTGCTCGACGCATCCGTATGGATAGCCGATGAGGTAATCGAGACCGGAAAGGGTGCGCCCGCGGGCGCCGGACTGGACAATGATCTTTGTTGCGTTGTCGTAGGTGTTGTTGGTCTGGAGGGTGTTGAAGGTCAGTTCGCCGGGCTGGCCGCTGTTTACAGACGTGGCGTTGACGGACGAGACCTTTATCGAGGGGATCCAGATAAGGATCGCCGTTCCGTCCAGGGAGTCGGACTCCCCGTTCGCGGCGATATCGAACTTGATGTCACCTGCAGCGATCTGGCCGGGCGTGTTCGACTGTATCCGGACGCTCATGTAGTTCCATTCAGAGGCATACGCGTACCGGGTCTGATTTCTGCCGCCCTCGACCGTGACATGGTCCGGGGCGGTGACGTTGAACCAGATGGTGCCCGTATGGCTTGCATTCACGTAGGTACCCATGGAGAACGATGAACCGGCGGCTGCCCTGCCGTCCCAGGGACCGTAGACATAGCCGTCGGTGAACTCGAGGGTATACTCCTGTGCAGTAACGGTCGTTGTATAATCGGCCGTCCCGGAGACGGGCTTATCGCTTGTTACGTTGACCCGCACGGTGTAGGGCCCGGCCATTTCCGGGGTCCATACAAGTCCCTGCTGGAACCTGCCCCAGGCAGGGATGATCTCGCCAGGGTAACTCCAGGATTCAGCCGTAATGCCGTCCCCATCGATAATGCTGACATTGATATCAAGCGGGGACGTCGTGAAACCCCGGCGGTTCACGACAGATGCGGTGATGTGACTCTCCTGGCCGGTGATCACCTGGTTCGATGGCACGGCAACCCGGGCATCGATGACGTTGCTCTTCTCGGTCGTGACGACGGCGTTCATGATTCCCGATACCGTGATGTTTTCACCAGACGTGGAATTCAGGAATCCGTAGTTGTTGACGTTGAGGGTAACCGGCGTCGAAGCGCCCGTGTTGTCAACCGCCTCCAGGCGCACCGTGAAGAGGGGGGCGCTGCCCGATACGCCATCGAGAGTGGCGTTCACCGCTGCAACGCGGATGCGTCCGCTCTGGGAGTAGACGGAGCTGTTATGCAGGCCCGAGAAGAATGGGCCAAGAGTGACGTTTCCTGCCTCAGTGTCAAGGGTGACCACCGAGGGGTTCCAGCGCAGGTCGATATCGAACCCGCCCAGGTTGCTAACATCCTGCACCCAGACGGTCAGTTCTACGGTCTCCCCACTGGCGCAGGTGCTTTCCGCCGGGTCCACAGAGAGCGTGGCAGCAGAGCAGACGCCGCAGAGGAGGGTGAGGAGCAGGATGCTCCATACCATATGTCTCATTTCTTTTTCCTCCTTTATTCCTCACACGATCCTGAAGTACTCGTCCCTCAGATCGGCGCAATACTGGGCGATGAACATCGCATCGCCGACCTCTACGGCGTTGTTCCTGGTGACGTCGGTCACGAGGAACTTCGTCCGCTCATCGGGCTTCGACTTATCGGGCTTCGACTTAAGGCCGACGACTTCCTGGAGAACCGTCAGGGTATCGGCCTGGTTGACCTCACCGTCAGAGTTTGCGTCACCGTAGAGCAGAAGATATGCGTCGCCGTTCACGACATCGGCCGGGATCACGAGGGGGTTCTCGTCCCAGAGCTGTGCATCCAGGTTCAGGGCTGTCTCGTCGTCGGTAACGCCGACGACATTGAACCGGACGGTCGCGACGGTGACGTTCCCGTCAACACCGGATACGGTTGCGCCGTTGAACTGGACGCTTCCGCTCGCGATGTTCTTCGCCGTCAGGGGCAGGGCTCCGGGGATGACGTCCTGCGCCTCAAGGACAGAGCCGTTGAAAGTGAGCTCCATCTGGTAGGCCGCAAGGCCGGAGACCTGATTGACGGTTATCGGGAGGTCGTAGGTCGTGCCGGGCACGAGCACAAGGTCTCTGGGCAGCTCGATCTTGGTCGCCGGGTTGGCATACGAACCGACCGTGGCGTTTGCGCGGTTGTTTGCAAACGTCGTCTCGTAGTCGGTCGCACCCGCCCGGTTGACCTCGGTATCGATCGTGTACTCGCCGGCGACAAGTGTCTGGTTCTGCCAGATCATCGTCGACGCACCGGGCTCGAGCGCCGGAACCGCGATCGTCGCTTCCGGCTTGCCGGTGATGCTGTAGTAGAGGTTCGCCGCGTTGCTCCCGACCTCACCGTGATTCGTCACCCGAACACCGATCGTGGTGGTGCTCGCCGGCGTGGTGTACCTCGGTGCGAGGATCTCCACGGCCAGGTCCGGGGCGGTGATCCTGACAGGATACACGAGATAGTTGTTCTGGTAGTTCAGTTCCTCGACCGTCCGGTTCGAGTTGACCTCTACCCCGACGTTGACGTCGACCGGCAGCCGGTAGTCGCTCGTGTTAATCCCGAACTCACGCGCGTTGCGCGATACCGTCGTGGTGAGGACATCCGTCTTCTCACCCTGAGCGAGACTCTTCATGAAGTAGGTGCTCTCGCTGTGGGGCCCGACCTCAGCCGTGCAGGCCATCTTGTTGGTTGGGTCATAGACGTAGTCCGCCGTCCCGATGTTACTGATGAGGAGGGCGACGTTGGAGATCGTGATGGTGTCGTCCCGCTCGAGTTTCACAACCTGCGGCGCGGATACGTCCGGCACGAAGTCGGGGAGGAGCGCGGTTGTCACGCCCATATAGCCGTAGTCTTCCTGTACCAGTTCGCCGTCGTGGTAGCAGAGCACCATGTAGGGGAGATCCGACTCGTGAATGAGGGCCTCCCGCAGTGCCTGCTGGCCGGCGGTCGGTGCGGTGAACGTCAGGGTTACCTTACCGTCAGCATCCGTGTAGCCGGTCGCGATCACCGTGTAGGGGTCAGGGTAGTAGTCGGCCGCGAGGAGGATGTTGGCATCCCTCGGGTCGTCGTAGTATGAAGACCATTCCCAGTCCCCTGCCGCTCCCAGTGCAAGCACGACGCGTGCATTGGAGATCGGGGTTCCGTCATCGGCCGATGCGTTGAAGACGACCGGAACCGACGCCCCGGCAAGGACTGAGTCCGGCATCTCGTAGGAGACCGACCTCTCCGGGTTGCGGAACGTGGTGTAGATGTACTTGTCAATGCTCTGGGTATTCGGGTTCAGGAGACCATAGTAAGCCTCGTAGTTCCCGTCCGTTGCAGGGGTTACCCGCTGGGTTCCCGTGCCGGTGAACTCCACAACGGCAGCCGCTTCGGTCCCGGCATATTCCCAGATCGACGTTTCGGAGAATTTGTTGACGGTGAAGGCGCCCACCTCATGGATGGATTCGTCGGCAGGGCCGTAGCTCCTGGCGATAACGTCGTAGGCATCGCCGTCCCGGGTAACACTGGCACTGCGCGTCTCAGTATCCGGGTAAAGCGTCCCGATATACGCCGGTGCAGAGAGAGTGTTTCCTATCATACCGGGGTTGACGGGGCCATCTGTGTACATGTCAAGCGGGTTGTACCCCTCCCACACGTCCACGTACCCGGAGATTCCCGGGGTGAGAACGAGGTAGTCCAGCCGCGTTTTTCCGGCCGTCTCGACGGTGAAGGTGCAGATCCCGTCCGCATTGGTCACGCCGCTCTGAACACCGTTCTCCGTGTAGAGGTAGACGGTCTGTCCGGGCGTCAAAACGGATACTCCCATGATGGGGTCATAGGTGTAGACGTATGCGGTGATGGTCGCCTCATCGCCGGGGACCGACGCGTAGGTGTCCGGGTCCCAGGTCGCCGGCCAGTCATAGAAGCCATAGATGGAGGTCAGGTTCCCGTCGTAGACGTCCTCGTATACCGGGGGAGTGCTCCGGTGCATGAACCAGGGCTCAAGCGTCCCGTAGACGAGAACCGGGGTCTCCTCCATGTAGTAATCATAGTCGGTAGCGAACCGGACGACTGCAATGTAGCCCTCCTCCGGCATCGTGAAGTTGTAGGTCCCGAGGCCGTTCGTGAGGCTGGCGGTACCCGAGTAGGTCCCCGGCTTCATCCCGTCGATCTCGGCGAGGAACGCCTGCATGTCGCCCTCCTCAGGGGCAGAGAGCGCCCGGGCGCCTGCCGACGAGAGCGAGAGGATCTCGGTCTCGGTCAGCGTGGTGACATAGACGTCAAATTCCTGGCTTATGGTCTTCGCTCCATGGTGCGGGAAGGCCATGATACCGAGGTTGACATTCTCTCCCGGCGGGCAGATGGCGCGCTCCGGGAGCGGGATGACCTCCTGGTACATATACCCCTCTTCGCCAACGTAGATGCTTCCCGCGTCCCTGTCGTTGATCTTCATGTAGTAGTAAGTCTCATCGGCAGGTTGAGTGGCAAGGTCAAGCGAGTAAGATATGACACCGCCCACCGGGACAAGCACCGTGTCGACGACACGAATTCCACTGGAATTCCTGACCACGAAGGTGACGCTCTCGTCATAGGCCGAACCGTCGGCGGTGAGAAGCGGATACTTGATCTCGACGGTCGCGTTGTAACCCACCGAGTAGTATGCCGACTCAAAGATGGGGATGACCGGCGGCGTCGGGGTCGGTGAGACCGCATTCTTGTACGCATAGTCCTGTAACTGGAGGTTGCCGTAGGTAATCCGGGCGTACACGTACTTGTTGACGGGGACATCAGAGATGTCGACCATCTGGCGGACATATCCGTTCGGATCGGTTATGAGCGTCATATTTTCGATGTACGTGGGGTTGTTGTCGTTATAGGAACCAAACCATGCACTGAATTCAAGTTCTTCTCCCGCAAGGGGCTCTCCCGCGGTGGTGTTCCAGAGGACCGCCATGACCGGGAGCGTATCACCCGTTATGTAGTACGCGGTGAGGGGGCCGCCGATGAGCTCGTGCTGGATCCCATCCCACGGCTCGGCCCCATCGAGGCCGCCGGTGGTATTCACCGCTTCGTAGGCGTTGATCCTGCCTGCACCGTAGGCGTTGTTCGGCTGCATCACCGGCAGGATGGCCCCGTCTTCACCGATGTGAACCGCGGTCTCCATCAGGGTGGCCTTGACGTCGGCAGGCGTAAGCGAGCTGTTGCCCGAGAGCATCAGCGCCGCCGCCCCGGCTACGGCCGGACAGGCCATCGATGTGCCCTGCATGGAGGCATACTGGCTTTCCGGGTATGCCGAGATGATACCGACACCGGGAGCCATGACATCGGGCTTGATGTAGGGAACTGCTGCCCCGTTCACCGGCCCCATGCTGCTGAAGGATGCGCGGTAGTCCATCAGGTAGTCGGTGGCGCCGACGGTGAGGGCGTCTTTTGCGGTTCCCGGTGTGCCGATGGTGGCGGTGCCGAAGTCACCGTTGTTCCCGGCGGAGACCGCGACGACCGTCCCTCCGGCAACAGCGGTGTTAATCGCGGTATCAATGACGGTATCGCCTCTGGACTGGTAGCACTCACGAAGGCTGATCTCCTCGATCCGGACCTCGGCCTCTCCCGTGTTGGTGACATCGATCGTCCAGATCCCGTCCCAATTCTCAGAGTTCGAGGCGTAGGGCGCCTTGAAGGAGTAGCAGTTCACCTTCTGGTCGAAACCGAGCCAGTCGATCTCAGCGCCGCTGGCGACGTTGCCGTTAGCATCCGTGATGGTGATGGTGAGGTTCTCCAGGGGGTCCACGAAGTAAGAGTCGGCCGCATAGGCGTAGTAGTACGGATCCTCGACCCTGACCGATCCGATCACGAACTGAGGCTCGTACAGGGTGTCGGGGTCACCGCGCGACTCTGACGAGACCTCGAGGGTTACGGTAAGACTCTCGCCTCCGGGAAGCCATTCATCCTCTATGCCCTGACTGGTGGACATGTAGCTGCCGAGGCTCATCGAGACTACGTCGGCGTCGTTCTCGACCGCCCATTGGAAACCCTCAAGGATCGTGCTGAACGGGCCGGTACCTGCATTGTTGAGGACTTTCGCCCCAATCAGGTTCGCCCCGGGTGCGACGCCCAGCGCCACCTCATACTCGTCGCCGTAGTCATCGACCGTGACGATGCCGCCTGCCGCCGTGCCGGCGCAGTGGGTGCCGTGGCCATAGTCATCGTAGGCGGAAGCGTTGTCACCGTTGACGAAGTCGGCAAATGCAACAACACGATCACCGAACGCCGGGTGGCTACCATCGATACCGGTATCGATGACGGCTATCGTCACGCCTTCACCGGTGTTCCCGCTCTTCCAGACAGACGGGGCCTCGATATAGTCCACGCTCCAGACGGTGGCATACCCGGTCTCCGGCTGCGATATCTCGTCGGGGCTGATCGTCGATGAGACCTCAGCGACAGGGTCGCTTAGCGTGACGGTCAGGTCCGGCTCAATGTGGTCGACCCCCGGAATCGCAGCAAGCTTATCGAGCGTTGCCGGATCGGCCTCAAGCCAGACAGCGTTTGCTATCCAGTAAGACCGGGCGGTCTTCGCGGCCGCAGAGTCGACCGACCTGACTGTTTGCAGCACCTGCGCCTGGCGGCTCAAAGCATTGGCCTTGAGCTCTCCAAACGATGTGAGATGCTTTGGCTGTTCATCCATGACCAGGAACACCGGAACCCGTTCCCCCGCCTGGACGGAGGGGGGGTCCCGCACGATCTGGTCGTCACCCGGCAGGGCACTTACCGTGCCCGCCAGGAAGAATACAAGGAGCAGAACGATTAATCCTGCTTCTGACTTCGACAGTTTCATCTTGATCACCCGAAAACGATCAATGGGAGATAAAGCATTTATTCAACATATAATTGTTTGGTTTTAATCTCCATCATTACAGATAAGAAATAAAAAATATTCGAAATCTCGGCCGCGATTCAGGCTATTATCCACCGGAAAGATACCTTTCAAAGAGAAAGACATATATAGAAACTACAGTTCTCCCGCAAATGATATGCCACGAAATATGGCGACCTCAATCATTTTGGCTATTTATTTCAGGACAATTTCTTAAAAAAAACAATAATTTGGTGTTTTTAGACCACCCCCACACTCACACCCGCGCGGAGGGCTGGAGCCGGCCGGCCTCCGGTCTGTCCCGAAAAAGAGGTTAAACCAGGTCACAACAGAGCAAACCAGATGTCCCGGAGGCCGACGTTGTACTGGGCGATGAAGAGGGCGTCCCCGACGTCGATCACGCCGTTTGTGTGGACATCGGTCTTACGGAACTCTTCGGTGCCGGGGCCAGGCATATCCTTCAAACCCACGACCTCCTGGAGGACGAGGAGGGTGTCGGCCTGGTCGACCTCGCCATCGTCGTTCGCGTCGCCGAAGAGGACCGGGGTGGCTCTGATATACCCCGGTCTCGTGGCGGTCAAGAGCCCTCCATCCACCGAGAGCGTGACGGTGTAGTTGCCGGGGAGGGTGTAGGTATGCACCGGATGCTGCTCTATAGAAGTGCCGCCGTCGCCGAACGACCAGTACCAGGACGATGGATTCTCCGTCGTGATGTCGGTGAACCGAACGGTGAGGGGAACCGGCCCGGCGGTCACATCCGCAGAAAAGGCCACCCCGGACATGACCACGAGATCGAAGCGGGTGGAAGTGCCGGGTGTGTAGACCGCCGTCCCGGCGGACATTCCATTCACGAGGAAGACAATCGCTTTTCCGGCATCGCCCTCCTCCCCACCAACGATCAGCCGCTCATTAAAGAGGGCCTCACCGCCGTAGACCCCGGCGGTCTCGAGGGTAAGCGACCCGCAATCGCGGTCGTCGATCCGGGCCGTGATGACGGTCCCGGCCGGTGCCGGGCTCCCGTCGACGGTGACCGAGCCCCAGAACTCCGCCGGGAGGAGAGGGACGGCGGACACGGGCCCGGCAAGGGCGAAGAGAAGGAGTATAACGAGGATCCGCCTCACCCACATCACGCTCCGATGGCACAGAGGGTGCCCGGCCCGGTCATGTAGAGCCAGTAGCCCCGGCCGGGGTAGACGGACCGGTTATCGGCATACTCCCCGCTCCCGTCGTTAACGATTGCCGTTTCAAAGACCTGGGTCCCGGCATCGAACCCGATCAGAGTCGTCCATTGCCCGTCTACGGAGAGGAGGGCATCCCGTGCCGCAGGAGGGGTCGTGCCGGTGATCCCGACGGCGTTCCACCCTGCGACGAGGGTGCGCTCCGACGGCGGGAGCGGAAGCTCTGTCGAGAGGGTGAGCGGGACCGTCGCAGGCCCGGCAGAGTAGATCCAGATCCCTTCGAGAGGGGCGATCCGGTCGGTCTCCTGGAGGGGTATCCAGGTTCCGCTGGCGGTGTCGTAGCGGAGGGCCGAGTGCCTGTCGGTATCGACGCCGGCAAATATCGCCGCGGTGTCGTTCCCGGCCGCAAGCGGCCGCGGGATCGAGATGAAGTTCCAGCCCGGGGAGAGGGTGAGGCAGGGGCCGTCTACGCCGGGAGTGAACAGGAGGCAGTACCCGCTCTTCGGCACGACCTCTCCTTTAGCGTTGCGTTCAAGAAGACCAAGAAGCACCGGGCTCTCCGCTTTCCCCTCCGGCACGATGCCGTCAAGGGAGATCCGGAGACGGACATCCTGCCCGTAATCGAGTTCGAATGCCGAGAGCCCGAAAGACCTGGAGTACCGGGACCCGGTATAGACCGTCACCCTGTCAAGCTCGATATCGTAAGACCAGTACGGGTCTTCGAGATCGGTGGAGAACTCAAGGCCCGCCAGGTGTTCGGCCCAGGGCGTATCGATGACGGCGGCAAGGGCGAGGCTCCCACCGGGAGAGAGTTCGCCAAGTGGAGGGCTCATCCGGATGCTCTCTATCCTGTAGGTGGCCCCTGCCGGGGTGACCGGGTGGATGATGTTATCGCAGACGTTGAACGGCATGGTTTCCGAGACCAGCCCGTCCGGGGAGACGACCCGGACGCTGTAGCTACCCGGCTCGAGCACCGTTGCCAGATCGAAACTCCATTCTCCCCCGTCGGTTACAACGACCTCCCCGGAGAGAATACGGACCCCGCCCTCCTCTGCGGTTATCTGGTAGGCCAGCGCCGTGCCTGCCGGGTAACTGGTACCACCGGTGATTATGAAGGGCTCTCCGTGTGCCTGATCGTCGATCCGGTCGATCCAGATCCAGGACTCCTTCACTACCGAGAACATGGACTTGGTATAGATGTCATCGACATACCGGGGGTCAAAGGCGCCGAGTAGCGTGTTCACCGCGTCGGACACCGGGGGGTTCGTGATGTCCACAGGACCCATGCCGGGTGCAAAAAGAAACCCGGTATCGTTGGCAAAGACCTCAAATTCGTTGCGGGTCAACGGATGCTGGACGACAACGTAGTATGGACTGCTCTGGACGAATTTTCCGGTCTCGGTGCCCTCAAGGACGTACTCGAAGGTGCCGTCAGCATCAACCCGCACCGGGACACCGAGTATCCGGCAGTCCGGACCGATGATCCAGACCTGGACGGAGCCCGGCGCTCCCGTTGCAGTCCCACCTATCCGGTACTCGTCGCCCGGGACAAGAGTGGGGCCGGAGGCCTCTGCGGTGAGGGTAGGAGATTGGAGCAGGAATGAGGCCGTTGAGTACCGGGCGTCGCCGAGATCCCCCCTGGCGCAGGGCTGCGAGGCGGCGTAGATGGTGAAGATGCCGGCATCGAGGATCCGGTCGAGATCGGCGGTGTTCCACCGGTAAGACCAGGTATCGTCGGGCGCGACAGTTGCCCGGGTGAAGGTGCTGCCGTCGCCGGTCCGAACCTTCACGCTGGTTTCCTCAAGCCTGACGCCGTTGCCGTCAAGGTTCGGGCCGGTCAGGAAGAGGTAGGTGGTGTCGCTCTCGGTGTTGGTCCCGGAGAAGACGATCTCCTCGCCAATAGTGTAGGCACCGATGCCGGATGCCATGACAGTGACAGAGCCCTTCTCGACCCAGACCGTGACCTCATCGTAGAGGGTCGCGTCTGCCAGGTCCTCGACGCAGATGGAGAAAGCCCGATTGTGGGTGCTCTGGTTGGTGTTGAACTGGACGGACCGGGTGCCGGCGGCGGTGGTTGTGAGGCTCGCCTCAGCGGGAGTGATGGTGGTGACACCGACCTGGCCGGGGGCGATCACCGGGTACTCTCCGGGGTCAAGGCCAGCGACATCCCTGACAGAGAGACGGTAGTCCCTGTTCGGCTCACCGGCGACGGTCACGGTGAAGCTGTTGCCGCGAATGACGGTCTCTTTATTGGTCGACAAAAAGAGTTGTGAAGTGATGACCTCGAAAGCCACGGTATTGGTGTCAAAACCCTTCCCGTAGAAGTCGGAAACGGCGGGCCAGACAGCCTGTGCGGTGTAAGTCCCTGCCCCGGCGTTCTGCAGCGGTATGGGAGCGGTGATGTTCTGCTGGCTGCCGGCGAGACCCACACCTCTGAGATCCACGCCCTCGAACACCGTCAACGTACCCCCGCCAGGGGTGGTGACCCTGATCTCCATGGCAGCGTCCGGGAGGGGTCCGACGTTGTGAACGATCCGGAACTGGATGTCGTTTGAGCGGGAAACGGACCGCCCGTTCACGGAGGTGGTTGTGCCGTTCAACAGAACATCAAGACCCGTCGCGGGGATCTCGATGAAGACAACACCGGCAGCCCGGCTCGGATCGAAGAGGGGGGTGCCGTCGGTGAACGCATACCAGGTACCGGTCGCCGTTCCAACCGCAGAAGCGGTCAGTTCGAACTTCGAGACGTCGGCTACCGCGATGGTCTGCCCGACGGTCCCGGAACTCGGCGTTGATATGCTGCTGTAGTAAACCAGTGTCCCGGACGAGACACTGAGGGTTTCATAAGATGCCGTCGTCTCACATCCCGGCTGATCGGGCAGGTCTCCTTCTCCGGAAAGGACGACCGGAGGGGCATTGAAGACAGGACTCAGGTCGAGGCTCTCTTCACCAACGTAGATAGTATCACCGTTGTAAACACTCCGTGCTGTAGCCGGGGACGCAGCCAGCATGGCCAGGAGGACCACGGCAACCGCCGCCAGAAAT
Source organism: Methanoculleus nereidis (assembly GCF_032944295.1). Classification (NCBI taxonomy): domain Archaea; kingdom Methanobacteriati; phylum Methanobacteriota; class Methanomicrobia; order Methanomicrobiales; family Methanomicrobiaceae; genus Methanoculleus; species Methanoculleus nereidis. The sequence continues at coordinate 676,018 of NZ_JABFFQ010000001.1, read as the reverse complement.
GCCGTTCGTTTGATCATGGTAGATCTCCACTCCGCATGATGCGTCACCGAAAGAGGTTGAAACCGGCAGGACATGCCGCCTGCGGATGGTTTGAACACAATACAGAACGCCAAACCGTTAGAACCCGTCATCCCGTGCGCAGAAGTTCATCCTGCGCCGTGTAAAATAAACGTTCCGCTATTGTCCGGCACAGGAGGGACGGGAAGGTGAAAAATACACGGACCAGGAGAGATATGATCCCCCAGGGCCCCGTCACCCGACCTTCAGCACCACCAGCGTGATATCGTCGAACTGTGGTTGACTGCCGGCGTGGGCGGTGACATCCTCCACGATCGCATCGATGATCTCCCGTGCCCCGCGGTCCAGCAGTCCCGAGATGAGTGCGGTAAGACGCCCCATGCCGTACTCCTCCTCATGCTCGTTTGTGGCCTCGGTCACTCCGTCGGTGTAGAAGACCACCGTGTCGCCCGGATGCAGTTTGAGCTCCACGAGCTCCAGCTCGATGTCATCAAAGATCCCGAGTGCGATCCCCTTCCCCCTGAGGAGTTCTGCCGCGCTCGATCCCTCCCTGAAGAGGAGAGGAGGGTTGTGCCCCGCGTTCACGTAAGAGAAGGTTCCTTTTCGGGTATCCAGGATGCCGTAGAAGAGCGTGACGAACATGCAGGTCTTTGAATCCATGCAGATGTAGCGGTTCGCCTCAAGGATCGACCCGGCGGGGTCCAAGCTCTGCGAGGCGCTCGCCCGGACGAGGGTGCGGGCGAGCGCCATGAACAGGGCGGCCGGAACGCCTTTTCCCGAGACGTCGGCGATCTCAACGCCCCAGCAGCCTTCCCCGACCGGGATGTAGTCGAAGAAGTCCCCACCCACCTCCCGGGCGGGGAGGTTGAAGCCCGCGAGGTCGAACCCGGGGAGCACCGGCGCCGACTCGGGCAGGATGCTCTGCTGAATCTCCTTTGCAATCTCGAGTTCCTTCGCGATCCGCTCTTTCTCTGCGGTCGTCCGCCGGAGGTTCTCGATATGTTCCTTCAGTTCCGTTGCCATCCGGTTGAAAGAGTGGGCAAGGTCCTCGAACTCGTCCCCGGTCTCCACATTCACCTTGAACCCGAGATCGCCACGGCCTATGGCCTCCGAGCCCTTCTGCAGTTCCTCGATGGGCCGGGTGATGTGACGGGTGACGGCGAGAGTCAGGAGGGCGACGATCACAAGCAGTGCCAGGAACGCCCCGGTAAAGACGGTCTTCATCCGGTCCTGCTGGCCGCTGATGTGCGCCGCAGTGTCCTCCGATGCCTGGAGGATACTCTCCCGGGTCGTCCGGATCGGCGCGAGCACCTCGTCAACCGGCATCACCACCCCGACGCTCCAGTTCACGCTCCGGATGGGAGCATACGCGATGAACCGCTCGCCGTCCTCAAACCCGGCCCGGGCAACCCCAGTCTCCCCCGCGATCATCTCCCCGATAACCGCGACCAGGTCCGGGTTCTCGCTCGCGAGCAGGTTCTCGGTGACGAACGATTCGTCCCACCGCATATCTCCCGACGTGAGGCCGGGCCGGCTGATGACGTTCCCGTACTGGTCGATCAGCATGGCATACCCCCGGTCACCCACCTGGGTGCCGACGATCTGCTGGTTGATCGTTTCGATCGTCACATCCGCACCGACCACCCAGACCCAGCCCCTGTCGGGGTCGTAGACCGGCCGTGAGCAGGTCACCATCAGGCCGTGCCCGATAAGGTCGACGTACGGCTCAGACCAGACCAGTCCGCCCCCCTCATTCGCCTGCACGAACCAGCTCCTGAGCCGGGGATCGCACGTGGCATCGAGCCCGGTCGTCCAGGGGTAGATCATCGCCATCCCGGAGCTCGTCCCGACGTAGACGCCGGCAAGATGCCGGTTCGTAGCGGAGACTGGAATGAAGATGTCGTCCATCATCCCCGCAGCATTCCGTTCCTCGCTGAGAAGGCCGGCATCGATGCCGGGCGAGAGGAAGAGGACGGAGGTTGCGCGCCGGTCTGCTGGCTCTTCGTCCTGCAGGTAGAAGTGCCGTGGCCGAACCATGGATGGGTTTTCCATGACGGTCGCGGCGTACCGTTCCATGACCTCAAGGTCCCCGATCACCTGTTCGAAGACGATATTGCTGATGTAGGCCTGATCCTGCGCAAGTCGGAGAAGCGACTCCTCGGCGTTGCGCTCGAGCGCCGCGGTGCTGTCGTTCATAGCACGTGTCCCGAGATCGGTGCTCCGCTCAAGCGCGTAGCGGCCGACGTCGTCCATCTGCACGAAGGCAAGAGAACCGGCGAGGAGGAGGGCGACCGTCGAGAGAGTCAGGAATACCAGAAGGATCTTGGTTCGAACCGAGATCCTGATCCGACGGCGCTCCTGCTCACTCTCGCTCATCAGTATGGTTATTTGCAGGATGGGGATAATATGCGTTCTGGATTCTCTCCGCCACCTCTGCTACACTATACCCGCCCCGCCTTCTCGTTGCAAAAGAAAAGTGTGCGAGGTTACGCGCACATATTCGATCAGGAACAGCGATACGGCAGAAGGGCAACACCCAGAACAACTGCTGAGAGGGTGGTCGCCATGAAGAGTCCTGGAGTTGCCTCTGGCGTGACCGGGGGTGCTTTGACGGTATCGTTCGAGAAGGCCGGCAGCACGGCCATCGCCTCCCCCTTCAAACTCCCGCTTCTCTTCCCTGCACACCGTCCGCCTTCCGGAGCAGGAATACAAACGCCGCCCCTTCTTCCGGATGGCCCGGCACCCGGTCCTCCACCCACATCCTGCCGCCGTAGCGGTCGATAAGGATCTGCACGAGGTACAGTCCGAGCCCCTCGCCGACGCCCCGCTGCTTCTTCTCGTAGCGGTGGAAGATCTCCTCTTTCTGGCCGTCCGGGACGCCTCGACCCGTATCCGCTACCGTCACCCGGACGAAACCCCCCTCCTCTTCCGTCCTGACGGTTACGGTGACGCCGGGACCCCCGTGTTTCATGGCGTTGCCGATCAGGTTCGTGAAGACCTCGGGAAGGAGGTCGTCGGCAAGGACCCGCCGGGAAACACCCTCGTAGGAGATGGGGATATCCGGGAAGTGATCGATCTCCGCCCTGATGATCGCGTCGAGATCCATCGGCTGGAGGAGAGGTGGCCCGGCGTGAATCTGCCGGATTTTCGAGACGGTCCCGAGGATCTCGATGCTTTTTGCTATACTCCGCTTCAGGCTCGCCATGTAACAGGCCGCCTCCCCTTTCACGGAGCCGATGAGCAGTTCAGCGTACAGGTTCGAGACGTTCTCAGTGTTCCCGATGTCGTGGGTCAGGATATCCAGGTAGAGGTTCGCCTCCCGGTGGGCGGACTCGAGGTCCCGGTGGATCCGGGCCAGATCTGCGGCGTGGCGCTTAATTTTCTCCTCCGTGCGCCTCCGCTCGGTGACGTCGCGGACGATCCCGCCCCGGTAGAGCGGCCGGCCACCCGGGTCGAGCGTCACCGTGAAGTGGTCTTCGAGCCAGCGATACATGCCGGCTTTCGTCCGGAACCGGTACAGGAGGAGCCCCTTGCCTGAGGCGGCAGCGGCGTTCAGTTCCGCTTCAATCGACGGGCGGTCGTCGGGATGGACGCGGTCGATGACTTCTTCGATGTCCATCGCAGCCATCTCCTCCGGGGTGAAGCCGAGGATCTCCTTGATGGCCGGGCTCATGTATTCGTAGCAGTCCGCCTGCAGGTTGCGCCGGTAGGCCGCATCGAGCGAGTTTTCGAGGACCGCCCGGAACCGCTCCTCGCTCTCCCGGAGAGCCTCTTCCGCCCGTTTGCGCTCCGAGTCGTCGTAGACATAACCCTGGGTCTCGATCAGTTCGCCGTCCGCACTGAAATGCCCGACCATGTTCTCCACGACATGGATACGGGTGCCGTCTCGGCGCTTCCGGACCCTGCCCTCGTTCTCGACCTTCCCCTCATTCCGGAGGCGCGCGAGGAGCAAGTCACGATCACCGGGATCTTCGTAGAGGTCCCGGATATTGGTGCTCAGTGCTTCTTCCACGGAGGCAAATCTGAATATCCTGGCAAACGCCGGGTTGCAGGCGAGTATCCGGCCATCTAGTGTGGTGAGGAAGTCCCCGGTGAGATCATCCTCAAAGAGCCGCCGGTAGCGCTCCTCGCTCTCCTGGAGAGCCTCCTTCACCGACTGCAACGTGGCGTTCTCACGGCGGAGCGTTGCGTTCTCGGCCAGGAGTTCTGCCATGCGTTCATGGACCGGCCGTTCTCCCGCTGCAAAGGCCCGCTGCCCCCCCGTTCCCGCTCCGGTGCGGGACGAACTCCCTGATTCTCCTGAATGTGCTGCCATCCGAACTCCCGGGGCTGTATCACTACTGGTGATCAACCTGGGTTTGTCTGAAATGTATTAATGATACCCTCACAGGCAGGAGTGCGTCTCTTTGTTGCGGGCCCGCGCAAACCGGGAGAAGAGCCGTAATCACAACGGGTACTTATGCCTGTACAGCCAATGTACTGTACGTACAGCCCGCAACATGCCGCTGAGGGAAAATTATGAGGTTTGAGGAGATCAACGGGAACGTCTTCTACAACGGCGACTGCATCACGGGGGCAAGAACGCACATCCCCGACGGTTCAGTCGACCTGATCATCACCGACCCCCCCTACGGTATCAACGGCGACCGGTTGCACCACCACTACAACCGGGACGAGAGGTTCGTCGTCGGGGGCTATGTCGAGGTTCCTGCATCCGATTACGGCGAGTTCAGCCTGAGATGGATCCGGGAGGCCGAACGGATATTAAGGCCGGGCGGGTCAATCTACATCGTTTCGGGCTACACGAACCTCTACCATATACTCTACGCGCTGCGCGAGACGTGCCTTCGCGAGGTCAACCATATCATATGGCGCTACAACTTCGGCGTCTACACGAGCAGAAAGTACGTCTCCTCCCATTACCACATCCTCTTCTACGAAAAACCGGGCGGTGAGAGGACGTTCAACCTGGAGTCGCGCTACGGGGTCGGGGAGAAGGGGCCGGACAACGGATCGCTGAACTACCGCGACCGCGAAGACGTCTGGTACATCAATCGCGAGTACAAACCCGGGCAGGCGAAGAACAAGAACGAACTGCCAACGGAGTTGCTCGTAAAGATGATCCAGTACAGCAGCAACGAGGACGACCTCGTCTGTGATATGTTCCTCGGCGGTTTCTCGACCGCAAAGGTCGCCATCGGCCTCAACCGGCGGGCAATCGGGTTTGAGGTCTCGGGGGAGGTATTCGACCTGAAGATCGCGGAACTGCGGGATACCCGACCGGGCTACCTGCTCTCCACGCTGCGAACCCCAGGAACCGGGGAGCCGGTGAACCAGGGCAGGCCCTGGACGGATGCCGACCGCACAACCCTGGTCTCCCGCTTTACCGGGCTCATTGCATCCGGCGAGACCAAGAAGGATGCCATTGCGACGCTGGGGAGGGAACTCGGCCGGGGCAGGTGGGCAATCGAGAAGATGCTGAAGCAGCAGGGCGTCCGGCCCGGTGCCAGACGGGGCGACGAGACCTGAGCCCGGCCCGGGCATCACGAAGGGCACGGCCGTGGGATACGGACAACGCTAACGTGTTTCAAAACAAATACTTACAATAGCGAAATTAACGCAGGATAGGAGAGATCGATGGCAACATCCACCGCACGACCGTTCCTCAAGTGGGCGGGCGGAAAAGCCCAGCTGCTCGACGCGTTCACCCAGAGAGTTCCCCGGGAGCTCGCCGAGGGGACCCTTCCGGTCTTTGTCGAACCGTTCATGGGCGGTGGAGCGGTCTATTTTCACTTCAATAGCATCTTCGGGTTCAGGGAGTGCCACCTCTTCGATATCAACGCGGAACTTGTCCTCGCCTACAGTGTCGTAAAAAACAACGTCTCCAGCCTCATCGGGTACCTGCGCGAGGTTGAGGACGAGTTCCTCTCAAAAGACGAGCCCAGGCGCAGGGACTACTACTACGCCATGCGGGATGCGTTCAACCGCGAACGCGAGGAGATCTATTTCGGGCGTTACGGTGAGGAATGGATCGAACGGGCGGGACAGTTCATCTTCCTCAACAGGACGTGTTTCAACGGCCTTTACCGGGTAAATTCCCGGGGCGCGTTCAACGTCCCGTTCGGCAGGTACAAAAACCCGCGGATCCTGCACGAGGAGGTGCTCCGTGCCGATTCAATTGCGCTCCGGAATACGACCATCCACCTCGGCGATTTCACGCAGTCGGAACCCTGCATATCACAGGACTCCTTCGTCTACTTCGACCCACCCTACCGTCCCCTGAACCGGACGTCATCGTTCACGCAATACTCGAAGAACAGGTTCTCCGACGAAGAGCAGAGGCGTCTTGCGGCATTTTACGCACGATGTGACGCACAAGGCGCAAGGCTCATGCTGAGCAACTCCGACCCGAAAAACGTCGACCCAGAAGACAGGTTCTTCGACGACCTCTATGCCGGGTACCGTGTAGACCGGGTCCCGGCGAGAAGGGCAATCAACTGCGACGGGACGAAACGGGGAGAAATCCACGAGCTCATCGTCACGAATTACCGCCCGGCGTGACACAGGGAAACTGTCCCAAAACTATAAGTCCTCCCGGAAGTATGCGATGCTCATGGCATTCCGGGAGATCGATGACGACCTCTGGGAGATTGTCTGTAGACACCTCCCGCCCCAGAAGCCCCATATAGGGAGGCCCCGGCGTGATCCACGGCACCTCTTCAACGGTGTCCTGTATGTCCTCACTACCGGGTGCACCTGGAGCGACGTGCCGGCGAGTTACGGGACGAAATCGACGGTGCACCGCTACCACCTCGAACTCTGCGAGCGAGGGGTGTATCAGGCGATCTTCCTCGATCTCCTCCGGTCGGGCTACGACTTCCGGAAGAAAGAGAGCACCGCGGCGGGTCTCGCGGCTCCCGTGCCGGGGTCTTAAAACTCCCCCGCCACCACCACGAAGAGGTCACCCCGGGGCGCCGGGGGCTGTGCCGCCGTGCCGACAGCGATCCGTTCCGCCGGGTAGCCGAGATCCTCGCAGACGGCAAGCCGGATCCGGGGCGGGAGGGCGGCCGCGAACGCCCCGACGTCGAAGGCCGGGTCGGCGATGAGGAAGACGACCCGGCCACGCATGGTCTCCTCCCGGGCCTCCGCTATCGCCCGGGCGTGATCCTTACCGTGGGCCGAGACGACAGCGGCCCGCGTCAGCGGAACTTTCAGCCGGGCGAAGGCGATCTGGAGGGAAGATATCCCGGGGACGACGTCGCCCGGGAGGTAGCCGAGCCCCGCAAGCATTGGGTCCCCCGTCGAGAGGACGACCGCGTGGTCCGGGAGGGAACGGAGGCTCCGGTAATCCGTGATCTCGTGCACCTCGCACCCCGGCGGGATGGCGTCCCGCGCAAGCGCGATCGCCCGGACCGAGCCGTAGACGAGCGACGCGTCCGCGATGACCCTCGCCGCCTCCGCGGTCAGCATGCCGGGGCCGCAGCCCACGCCGACGATCCTCATGGCGACTCTCCGATGACCCGGCCGGAACGATCGACGATCACGACCCGGACGCGGGGGTAGCGGACCCGGAACGACGCAAGTTCCCGGCCGGCCACCTCCTTCCAGAGCAGGGTCGCCGAGAGTTCCTCCACCGTCACGCACCCGGTCCCCTCGAGAACATCGGGGTCCATGAACTTCAGGATCAGGCCGGGAAGCCCGCAGATGACCGCGTCGCCGTCGACAGCCCCGAGTGCCTCTTCGAGTTTGTTCCCGACCAGGATCGCCTCGTGCTCCGGGAAGAGGAGACGGGAGTAGCGCAGCCCGAGCCGCCCGGTCGTCAGCACGACTGCTCCAGGAGCCCGGGCAATACGGTCGAGCACCCCCTCCGTCATGTGATCGTCCCAGGGCTCCACGAACCCGGTCGTCCCGAGGACCGATATCCCGCCGTGCACCCCGATCTTCGGGTTAAGCGTCTTCTGTGCCACCTCCGCCCCCCGGGGGACCGTGAGGATGACCGTCGTCCCGGAGAGATCCGCCTCTTCCACCGCCTCATCGATAGAGCGGCGGATGCAGTCGAGCGCCGGGGCGCTGATCGCCGGTGTCCCCCGCAGGTGGCGGGGGGTGTCGCGGGCAAAACTCCCGATACCCTCGCCGGGGACGAACTGGACCCCGCCCGAGAGAGAGGGGGCCGCCATCGCAACGAATTCAAGCCCCGCGGTCACATCCCCGGTGTAGTCCCCGGCGTCCTTCCGGCAGGACGCCTGCCCACGGTAGCCGTCCACCGGGAGCCTCACCGCGATGCCGCAGGGGAGGGTGACGTCCACCTCCTCGACGGTGTCGCAGGCGAGCGAGAGAACCGCCGCCTTGCAGGCCGCGGCCGCCGTCGTCCCGGTCGTGAACCCCCGGCGGAGGACCGTCCCCGACGCCGTCAGGACTGCGAGACCCCGCCGGACATCCTCAAGGAGGGCAGGGGAGCGGCACGCCGCCACCCACGCCTCGGGGTACTCAAAGTCAGTAACCGGGTCCCGCATGGCCTGCACGCTCGGCGAGGATCGTGATGATCTCGTTCATTGCCGCCACCGCGACCGGCGTTCCGCCCCGGGTGCCGGCGTTCGAGACCGACGGCACGTCGAGGGCACGGAGCGCCTCCTTCGACTCCGCCGCGTTCACGAACCCCACCGGGGTTCCGACGACCAGCGCCGGCCGGACTCCTTCCCGGATCATGTCGCAGACGACGAGAAGCGCCGAGGGGGCGTTCCCGATGACCACGATCGCGCCCTCCACCCGGTCGCGCAGGGCGAGAAATCCCGCGGACGTCCGGGTGATCCCGCGCTCGCGGGCGATATCCTCGCCGTAGTCGAGGGCGCAGACGACGTCGCTTGTATGCCCGCGTTTCAGGATGCCCGCCTGCACCATCCGGATATCGACGATGACCGGTGCCCGGCGCTCCAGTGCAGAGACCCCGGCTCCGACAGGGTCGCCGTAAAAGCGCATCAGATCGGCCATCGCAAAGTCGCCGACCGCGACCGAGCACCGCTGCCGGATCCGGTCCTCACGTGTGGCGTTTCCCACCTGCTCCCGGGCCAGGTTCCGACTCTTGCTCGCTATCGCGTAGGCCTCCGGCGTGACCGCCGCAAGGTCAGTATACGTACTTCCGGTGGTATCCCCGGGGCGTGATGATTCCTCTCCCATCAGTCTCATCCCTCCAGATCCTCGTCTCTTCTCCGCCGACAAAGACGATCGAATGCATGTCCACGAAGGCGAAGTGGTCTTTGAATTCCCCAAGCGTCGTGATCAACCGCCCCTCCCCCTCCCGGTAGGCGTTTTTGATCACACCGACCGGCGTGGCATCCGGGAGGTGACGGCGGGCGATAGCGACCGCCGCATCAAGGTTGTGCGGCCTCCCCCTCGAGCGGGGGTTGTAAAGGACGACCGGCACCCGCATCCGGAACGCGAGGTCGAGCCTCCGCTCGATCTCCTCCCAGGGCGTCAGGAGGTCCGAGAGGCTCATCGTGACGTAGTCGCCCGAGAGCGGCGAGCCGAGCCGTGCCGCCGCCGAGACCGCTGCCGTGATCCCGGGGACGACCTCGACCGCGACCGTCGAGCCCGACCGTTCGGCCACCTCGAGGACGATGCTCGCCATCCCGTAGACCCCGGCGTCGCCGCCGCTCACCATCGCGACGATGCGGTCCTCTGCAAGGGCAAGCGCGCGTGAAGCCCGGTCAACCTCTTTGCCCATGCTGCTCCGGATGACCTCTTTTCCGCCGAGCATCGGCATCACCAGATCGAGGTAGAACCCGTTGCCGATGACGCAGTCAGCCTCGCCGAGAGCTTTTAAGGCCCGGGGCGTCATATGCAGCAGGTCACCGGGACCGGTGCCGACAATGTACAGTCTTCCTCCGCTATCGTGCGATTGCAACGGTAACACTTCCATACGTTTGCTTGGCAAGAACCAGTTCTTTTCGCTTCGCGATCGCGAGCGCCGCGGGTTCCGCGACCCCGGCAAGCCCGATCAGCGAGGCGCGGGAGGGCGACGGGGCCTCCTCTGCGTTCAGCGTATCGTCGCCTAAGAAAACGAGGTTGCCGCCGAGATCCGCGACGGCGGAAAGGAGTCCCGCCTCTCCGCGCTTCTGTGCGGTCGTCGCGTAGACGAGAACCTCAACGGGCGCGATCCCGGCCTCACGAAGTGCCTGCCGGATGGCTTCTTCCACATCGGCGGCCGGAACACCCTTCCGGCACCCGACGCCGACGACATACTCGCCTTTCCGGACGAGAAAGGAGACACCCGGTCCCGCGACGACGATCCCGGGGCCGGTGACGGCGTAGAGGGGCACGTCGGCGTCCAGCACGGCGGCGTTCACCGCCCGGGTGGAGTCACGGTTCACGATCTCGCACTCCGTGCGGGCGGCTATTCCCTCGACAGATTCCCTGCCCCGGGTCTCGGTAGCGGTCGTGATCACCGGTGTGACCCCGAGAGCGGCAAGTTCCCGGGCGAGGTCGTTTCCGCCGTGGTGCCCGCCGACGACCGGGACGGCGTAGCCGAGATCCGGGCCGACCACCACCACCGCGGGGTCGCGCCACTTGTCGGCGAGGAGGGGAGCGATCCCCCGGACGGCGATCCCGGCCGACATCAGGGCAACGATCCGGCCGTAGCCGGCGAAAGCCACCCGGAACGCGTCCGGGCCGAAAGGAAGGACGTCGGCGCCGAGAGCGTCCGCAATCCGGCGGGCGTCGGGGAGGAACCGCTCAAGCGCGATCACGACAGTCCCGGTCATGAGTAGAGGACCGACCTCCCGAATCCGGACGTTGCCCCCTCGACCACCTTCCCGATGACGATCAGCGCCGTCCGCTCGATCCCGGCAGCCCGGGCCTTTTGTGCGATGTCGGCCACCGTCCCCCGGACGATCTTCTGGTCGGGCCAGGATGCGTGGTAGACGATCGCCGCCGGGGTCTCGGGCGGGCACTCCACCCGGGCAAGGACCTCTTCCATCCGCTCGGTCCCAAGGAAGACCACCATTGTCTGCCCGAGCCGGGAGAACTCGGGGATCAGGTCCGATTCAAGCGTCGCTCCCGCCGGGCGGGTGACGACCAGGCTCTCGGAGACGTCACGGAGCGTGAACTGGGTCTTGAGGGCCGCCGCGGCCGCAAAGAGGGACGAGACCCCGGGGACGATCTCGGCCTCGATCCCGCGCCGGGAGAGTTCCGCCATCTGCTCCACGATCGCCCCGTAGAGCGCCGGGTCGCCGGAGTGGAGTCGGACGACGAGTTTTCCGGCCCGGACGTGCTCCTCAATGGCGCCCACGATCTCCGGAAGCGCCATTCCCCAACTGTCGAGTCTCACGCCCGCGCCGGACTCCGCAACAAGCGCCGGGTTCACGAGCGAGCCCGCGTAGATGAGGACGTCCGCCCGCCGGAGGAGGTCCATCCCCCGGACCGTGATGAGATCGGGAGCCCCGGGCCCCGCACCCACGATATAGAACTTATGCATGCGGCCGCCTCGCAAAGAGGATCGAGAAATAGTCGCTCTTCTCGGGAAGTTCGCCTCCCCGGTAGACCCGCTGCTCCGGCATGAACATCCGCTCCACGAGGACGAACTCCGAGTAGCCCTCCTCCGAGAGGGATGCCGCGAGCGCCGCAGGCCGCCGGACCTTCATGAAGATCCGGGATTCCGGCCCGTTCCCGTCCGAGACGAAGAACCCCCCGGCCACCGGGACGTTCGCCACCGAGGCGAACGCGGTGATGGAGCTGATCCCGGGCTCGGTCGCAAACGCGACTTCCGGGTAGCGGGCAGCGATCACCTCGCAGAGCCGTGAAAAGGTCGAGTAGAAGTTCGGGTCCCCGATGATCCCGAAGACCGCGAGACCATCCATTGCGTGCGGCGCAATCCGGTCGGCGTTCTCCTCCAGGCACTTGCGGATGTAGTCCTCGTCGTTCGTCATCGGAAAGTTGAGGACGACGGCGTCGGGCCGGTACGACCTTACCAGGTCGTAGGCGAGGTTTCCCGGGACAAAGACCGCCGCAGCTTCGGAAAGGAGCCTGACCGCCCGCAGGGTCAGGAGTTCCGGGTCGCCGGGACCGAGCCCCACGCCTACGAGCATCCGGCACCCCCGACGACGATGTAGACGGGGTTTATGGGTTTGAACATCACTCCGCCGGCGATCCCGGCCGACCGGGAGACCTGAAGGTGGACGGCCTCCTCAAAGATCCCGAGGCGCTGCATGCTCGCTATCGCCTCATGAAGCGTCCCGACCATAACCGCGTTCACGACGATCCTCCCCCGCACCCGATCGGCGAGGAGGTCAAGGACCTCCGGCAGGCGGCCGGACCCCCCGACAAAGGCGGCGTCGAGCGCCCCCAGATCCGGGAGGATATCCACCGCGTCGCCCTCGAAGAATTCGACGTTTTCAGCGTCGGCGCGAGCGGCCTCGGCCCGGGCATAGGCGACCGCCTCCGATCGCCGGTCGATCGCGTAGACCCATTCCGCAACCCTTGAAGCAGCGATGGCGATCTTCCCGGTCCCGCACCCGACATCGGCCACCCGGTCGCCCGGGCGGATGCCGAGTTTCGCGAGCGAAACGGCCATGACTTCGTCCTGCGTAGGTCCACCCTTCAGTCCCATAGCATCCCCATTAACCAGATAAATTTGTGCTAACTCCTATTTAATGGAGCAGTGAGCCGTCTCGCCGCCCGGGCCGGGGCAGCACGGGACGACGGGCCGCCAGTCATGCGTCCAGGCGGATATGCCGGTGCAGCAACTGCTGCGAGGAGCATAAAGGTTTTTGCGACGACGACGACATTATGAGTACAATGCTCAGGATAAACCGAGACAAGTGTGGATATTGCGGCACCTGCGTTGCAGTCTGTCCCGAGGACGCGCTCGAGCTGATCGACGCCTACCTCAGCCTTGAGCGGGAGTGCATCGGCTGCGGGATCTGCGCGCGGGCGTGCCCGCTTGGAGCACTGGAGGTCGTCCATGAAGAGTAACTACGACATTCTCGTCATCGGAGGCGGCCCCGCCGGCGCTCTTGCCGCGAAGACGGCGGCGAAAGCCGGGAACTCGGTCTGCCTCATCGAGAAGCGTCCCGCCATCGGCACGCCCGTCCGGTGTGCGGAGGGGATCGGCAAAGAACTCCTGAAGGAATATATCAAGCCCGACCCCCGCTGGATATCCGCCGATATCGAGAGTGCCCGGATCATTGCCCCGAACGGCACCGCCATCAGGCTCGACCAGGACAGAGCCGGAAGCGAGGTCGGTTACGTCCTCGACCGGAAGGTCTTTGACCGTGAACTCGTCTGGCAGGCGGCCGAGGCCGGGGCGGACGTGATCGTCAAGACCCGGGCGACCGCACCGATCATGGAGAACGGGGCGGTCCGGGGCGCGAAGGTGCTTTCGGCCGGGACACCGGCCGATATCCGGGCCGAAGTGGTCATCGCCGCCGACGGCACGGAGGCGCAGTTCGCCCGCCGGGCCGGGCTCGAGACCGTCGTGCCCCTCCGTGAGATGATGAGCTGCGCACAATACCTGATGACCGACATCGATATCGACGCAGGCTCGACGGACTTCTACCTGGGCAACGAGATCGCACCCGAAGGTTACCTCTGGATCTTCCCGAAAGGTGACCGGACGGCAAACGTCGGGATCGGCATCACGGGCAGGAAGAGCCGCGACGGGTCCCGGGCGAAGGACTACCTGGACCGGTTTGTCGCGAAGAGCTTCCCAAACGGCAAGACGATCGAGGCGATCGCGGGCGGCGTCCCGGTCTGCCGGCCGCTCGCCTGCACGGTCGCCGACGGCCTTCTCGTCGCCGGCGACGCGGCAAGGGTTGTCGACCCCATCACCGGCGGCGGGATCGGGAACGCCATGTACACCGGAAGGCTCGCCGGCGAGGTGGCTTCAACGTGCATCGAGGCGGGCAACTGCTCAAAGGAGTCCCTGATGCCTTATGACACCGAATGGCGTGCATCCCGGATGGGCACGATTCTTGAGCGGAATTACAAGGTCAAAGAGTACTTCATCACCCTCGACGATACGAAACTCAACACCCTCGCGGACTCGATTGCAAGCATCAGCTTCAGTGAGTTCTCGGTCGCGGCACTCATCAGGGAACTGATCAAGCGCAACCCGAAGATGCTCCTCGAGCTGAAAGCGCTCAAAGACACTCTAGCCTGACCGTATCAGCTGTTTGTTGAGTGTCTTCAAGGTCTCCGCTTCCGCCTCCTTTTTTGTGAACACCGTGATGACGTCGCCGGGCCGGATACGGACGGTGCCGCTCGGGATGATGAGATCGCCCCCGGCACGCCGGATAGCGATGAAGACGAAGTCCCGGACCTCGAGATCCCGGATCTCGTGATCGACGATGGGCGCGCCCTCTTCGGCGACGATCTCGAAGATGGTGCCGCCGGGAATCGAGGCAACCTGCTGGAGGTTCGGGCTTTTTGCCCAGTAGTAAAGACGGGTCGCCACCAGCTCGTCGGGATTCTCGCTGATCCTCACCCCAACCTCGTTAAAGAGGTCGGAGTGCTCCTTCTGGTTCACAATCGAGACGACGTTTCCAACGTTGTAGCGTTTCGCAAGCCAGCAGGTCATCAGGTTCACGGCATCGTCGCTCGTGGTGGCGACCAGGGCGTCGGCTCGGTCAATCCCAGCGTCCTGTAGCACCGATTTGTCGGTTGCGTTCCCGGTTATGGCGAGAACATCGTAGTGCTCCAGGATATCGCTCGCACGTTCTTCGTCCTGGTCGATCACCACCACAGAGTCGCCTGCGTTCACGGCAATTGCAGTCAGGTTCCGCCCAATTCCGCCAAGGCCGACGATGATCGTGTACATCCATCTGGATTCAATCGTCTGCATTGAAATACCTTGCGAATAAACCAGAGGATGTGATCTGCGGGGTAGATGAAGCGGGGAAGGGTTCAGTAATCGGTCCGATGGTAGTCGCCGCCGTCGGATGCCGGGCGACCGAGGACCTTGCGGCTCTCCCCATCCGGGACTCAAAAGCCCTCCGGCCGAAACAACGCGAGGTGCTTTACGAGGCCCTCTTCCGCGATTTTTCGATCGCCATCGTAACCATCGATGCCGCCGGAATCGACGAAGCCCGGAGCAGGATAACCATGAACGAGTGTGTGGCCGAGCTCCACGCCGAGGCGCTTATGGGGCTTCAGCCGGAGTGTGCCTACGTGGACGCCTGTGACGTGAACGCGGAACGCTACGGCCGGACGGTCGCCTCCCATCTCGATTTCCCCTGTGAGATCGTCGCCGAACACCGGGCGGACGCCCGGCACAAGATCGTCGGCGCGGCGAGCGTCGTCGCGAAGGTCACCCGCGACCGGGCGATCCGGGAACTTGAGCAGCAGTACGGGAAGATCGGGAGCGGCTACCCCTCCGACCCGACGACCATCGAGTTCCTCCGAAGTTACATCCATGACTACGGGAGCCCGCCGCCCTGCGCCCGCCGGACCTGGAAGACGGTGACGAACCTCTACCAGAAGACGATGCGGGATTTCTCATAACGCGGAAGATTTTAACCTCCCGCGCGCCAACCGTGAGTGATGAACTGGCTCCAGATACTCCTCCTTCTCGTCGCGGCATACCTCCTGATTGCCTACTATATCCGCGACCGGGGGCTGTTTCGCGATCACGTCATGTTCTTCGGCCCCATCCTCGCCATCAAGACTGACCGGGTCGGTTTCTTCGACTGGTTCCGGAAGTTTAAGACCCCGCTCCGGGCCTACGCGACGCTCGGGGTCGTCATGGTCGTGGTGGTCTCGGCCTTCATGACGCTCGCCCTGATCCTTGCCGTCCCCCAGTATCTGGTGCATACCCCGGAGCCGACCGGAATCTATGATCCGAGAAACATCCTCGCGATACCCGGGGTCAACCAGGCGATACCGATCACCGCGGCCGTCATCCTTGGCCTCCTCTTCACGATCGTCATCCACGAGTTCGGCCACGCGATCCTCGCCCGGGTCGAGGATATGCGGGTGCGGAGCATGGGCCTTCTCATCGCCGTCGTCCCGATAGGGGCGTTCGTCGAACCCGACGAGGAAGACGTCGAGGCGGCCAGGGGGATGCCAAAGATTCGGATGTTCGGCGCTGGAATCACGAACAACATCGTCATGGGCCTCGCCTGCTTTGCGGTGATGTTCCTCCTCGTGGGAATGGCGACGCCTCTTGCCGTCCCGCTCGTCCAGGGGGTCTACCAGGACTACCCGGCTGCCGACGTGGGGCTCCCCGGCTATTCAGTCATCACGGGCATCAACGGTGTTCCCGTGACCAGCCAGGAAGAGGTGTCGGCAATGATGGAGGGGACGCAGCCGGGAGATACGGTCACGGTGACGGCCGAAAAAGACGGGGTCGAGAGCACCTACACGCTCACCCTCTCGGAGTGGCCGGAAGCCCTCGCCGATGACCGGGACTCCGGATTCATGGGGGTCTATTACTACAGCGCACCCGCGGTGAAGGAGCATATCGGAAACATCGCGGACCTCGGCCTTCTCGCGCCGCTCTACCTGACGATAGCCCCGATCGACGCCTTCATCCAGGGCAACACCCAGCAGCTTGCGATCCTGCTCACCAACACCCCCGAGCAGATGGCCTGGGAGGAGCCGTTCCCCCTCTTCTGGGGCACGGTCCACCTTCTCTTCTGGACCGGGTGGTTCAATCTACTGGTCGGGATGTTCAATGCCATCCCGGTCGTTCCGCTCGACGGCGGTTACATGATGAAGGAAGGGGTGGAGCGGTTCTTCGAGCGCCGGGGCTGGTCTCAATATGCGCAACGGGTCGTCGCTTCGATCAGCGGCTTTGTGACGGTGATGCTGATCCTTCTCATCACGATGCCGATGATCGTCGCGGCGATGCGGTTCGTGCTGACGATGGGGTAACTACCCTCTATTTTCCCGTCAGGACAGCGGCACTATCGCGACCGGGCATGGACCGCGGCCAGGACAATTCAGGCTGAGTGAACTACCCCGCCCTGAAGGGCGCGGCTTCCTGCTTCATCGAACTTGCCTCGAAAAGGGCTTACGCGATCTCCACAGGCGTTGATTATTCTGTTTGTGCAGTCCCTGCCCTACAGCAAATTGTACATTCCGGTTGCTTGGTTCTCGCAACACAGATATTGTCTATTAGCAGAAATGAGGAGAAAAAAACTATCGTCTCGAAACGTATTTCAGGAAGGGCGGCTCCGCTTTCATCCCCACCCTGAAGGGTGGGGTCTTCCCGCTCCGCCCCCTTCACCCCCGCAAGATAAAAATGTGAGAGCCGGCCGATAGCAGCCGGGTGAACGATCGGCCGATCGAGACGGCCTGAAGGCTTTTGCAGGCAGGAGTGCAGGAAGTTCGAGGCCTTACAGCCCCTCGTCCTCCCCCATCCCGATCAGGTCCCGCGACTTCTTCTGCATCTCCACGTCGATGTCGGTCTCGATGCTCTTTACCGCCTCCTCTGCGGTCCGGACCACATCCCGGCCCGGGACCTCCCCAAGGATATCCTCCGGCGGCAGTTCCGTCCCTTCCGGAACCTCCGGGGCCTCGGCGGTGGCGCCGAGGTACTCCGCGGCCTGCTTGACGACGCTCGAGAGCTCGAACGGGAATATGATCTTCGTCGCCTGGCCCTCGGCCATCTGCTTCAGGGCGTCGAGCGAGAGGACCGTGATCGCCCGCTTATCAAGCGGCCGGGCGCCGACCGAGAGGATGCGCAGCCCCTGCGCCTCGCCCTGAGCCTGCAGGATCCTTGATAGCCGTTCGCCCTCGGCCCGGAGAATCTTGCTCTGCCGTTCACCCTCGGCCTCGAGGATGATGCTCTGCCGGCTCCCCTCCGCCCGAAGGATCGCCGCCCGCTTTTCGCCGTCCGCACGGAGGATCGCCGCACGCCGCTCACGCTCGGCCGCGGTCTGCTCGGTCATCGCCTGCTTGACCGCACCCACCGGGTCGACCTCCTTGATCTCCACCCGCTCGACTTTGACGCCCCAGGCGTCGGTCTCCCGGTCCAGGATGTCACGGAGACGGGCGTTGATGACATCCCGGTTGTAGAGGACCTCGTCGAGTTCCATGTCGCCGATGATCCCGCGCAGGCTCGTCTGCGCCAGCGCCACCGTCGCCGACCGGTAGTTCATCACCTCAAAGTAGGCCTTCTCGGGATCGATAACCCGGACGTAGACGATCGCATCGACGTTCGTCGGGGAGTTATCCTTCGTGATCACCTCCTGCCGCGGGACGTCCATCACCTCTGTGCGGAGGTCGAGTTTCTTGACCACCGTGATCAGCGGGACAACCCACCGAAAGCCGGGATTCATCCTCCCGACGTAGCGTCCCAGGCGGATCTGGAGGCCCTGTTCGTAGGGCTGTACGATCACCACACCACGGGCAAAGATGATGATGATGACGATGATAAGAAAGACCGTGATGAGCCCGGTCCATGGGATTTGTCCGGTTAAAAGCATTTTACATAACCTCCTTCACGACGACGTGTACCCCTTCGGAGCGCACGACGATAACCCTTCTCCCGGCTGGGATACTCCCGGACTCGGAACGGGCGCTCCATTCCATGCCCCCGAGCTGCACCTTCCCTGCAAGTGTCTCCGGATCGATCGGGGCGACCACCATCCCCTCGAGGCCGACGAGCGAGTCCCGGGAGAGAGTCGTCGGCGGCTCCCGGCCGGGTGTGAGGCGGCCATAGAGCCAGACGGTAACCGAAGCTGCACCAATTGCCGCGAGAACCCCGACGATGAGGCCGGTGGGGGAACTGAGGATATCGATGCCGAGGAGGAGGAGGACCCCGAGGATGATCAGGACAGTCGCAGGGACGGCGATGAAGAACCCGGGCTGGTAGACCTCCACCAGGAGCAGCACCGCCCCGAGCACGATCAGAATCCAGCCGAGAGCGATCCCCTCTGCAAGCATAGAGAGTGAGTCGGCTTTCGGCTATAAAAGCATGCTGAGTGGATGCTACTTCACCCGAGGTTCATCACCGGCGTGATCCGCGGCGGCACATGCCGCTCCACCGTGAAAGGGACGGCCCCGGGCGGGACGATGCGGATCAGGAACTTCTCGCCGGGCGCAAGTGAACGTGCGGGGTAGAGGAGCAGGTCGAACCGCTCCCCGGGTTCGAGGAGGGTGTCGCCGTCCACCTGCCGGAACGGAATCATGTGCTCCGTTCCGACGATCATCCAGTTCCCGGGCCATACCGGCGTCTCCGCAGTCCTCGCGAGGCGTTCGGCCCCGTCCCGGGTGGCAATCTCGACCACAGCCCGGCTCCATATCGACGCCCCCCATATCGCCGACGAAGAGGCGAACGCTGCAGGAGACCGATCCCATCCGTAACGGGTCGGACCGACTGAGATGAGGTCGACGCCGTCGACGGTTCCGCCCGCGAGCGCGTAGCCGTAGACCTCGCCGGAGACCATCAGGCATCCCCCGGTCTCCTCGAAGGCGGAATAAACGAAGCCCGCCGGGTGGCCGGGGGGAGCATTCAGGGCGTGGACCGCAAACACGGCAACCATGACCGCCACGATGCAGAGGATGATCCCTTCGAGCACCGTGAGACCGCCGTCAGCCGGGTCCACACAGGATTTTGCGCGCAGGGAGTGTATACCCCTACGCTCCGCCCCGGAGCGTATTTGCGCAGGCGAAGACCGCCGGAGCGCCGAACGAGACCCAGGCACCGGCGACGGCGGCCCGGAGGTACTGGAGGATGTAAGCAGCCGCAGCGGGGTCCTGGGGGACGAAGAGCCCGAGCCCGTACCAGATCGCCCCGGTGACCGCGATCCCGAAGATGTAGCGGAGCAGGCGGACGGACCCCCTCTCGACGGCGCACATGCTTCCACGGTGGCGCTCTGCCGCCGCACCGGCCGCAAACCCAAATAAAAGCCCCGATGCCGTGACGGCGTCCCGGAGGAAGAGCGGGCGGATGGGCTCCCCCGACCGCTCAAGCGCCCCGGCCGTCCAGAACGCGGGGACCTCCCAGTTCCCGAGAGCCGCGAGAGCGGCAAAGGAGGCCAGAGCCAGGGCGAGGGAGCCTGCGAACGCAACGAGCACCTGCCGGGAGAGCGGGAGGGCGGCGACCCGGCGGCCCACAGGTTCCTCGAGAGCAAGGAATCCGAGGAGGACGGCGGCACCGACCACCCAGCCCGCGATGACGTCGGCCGGGAAGTGGACCCCGAGAACGACCCGTGATCCACCGATAAGGAATGCCATCACGGCCGCGAAGACCCAGAACCACGCGCGCCGGGCGTCAAAGGCGAGCAAACCCCAGAGCGCCACCGCCCCTTGCGCATGCGCGGACGGCAGCCCGAACGACGGGTAACTCCCGAACGCCCTGACTTCCGGGCTCACCCAGTAGGGACGGGGGAGGTGGAACGCGACTTTGAGCGCCTCGTTGAGCCCGCCCGATATCCCCATGAGGAGACCGAGACGGAGGCCGAGGCGCGGGTCCCAGCACCAGTAAAAGATCGGGATGACGAGCAGGTAGAACTCCGGTTGTCCGAGGAACGAGAAGAACTGCATCGGGATCTCGAGCCACGGCGCCTGAGTCTGGAGCGCCTGAATGAAGGCGATCTGGGGATCGGTCATGTCCCCCACCCGATCTCAACGTTCGCGAGCAGCCGGGGCATCGCCTCCGCGATCCCGCTGATGATGATCTCCCGGTGCTCGCTCCAGGTCATCTCCTCGGCGAGCGCCGTGTAGACTGCAGTCGTAGAGGCAGGGCTTACCACCGCGATGATCGGTGTGACCGCGATCAGGGTGAACTCGACAAACCCGGCGGCCTCCGCCATCAGGTCCATCCCGGATCACCGCACCCCGGTTATCATATGAGCCCCATGGGAGGGGGACGCATAGGTACTTTACGGTCTCTCAGCCATGCCGGTTTCGGGAACGTGGACTGCAGGAAATGCGTCGAGGAGTTCCCGCGTCAGTTCGGCCCCGATCGACGGCTGGACGGATTCAAGCCAGAGGAAGAACCCGGCCATGTGGGGAGTCCGCCGGCTCTCGAACTTGAACCCGCCTGCCTTGCTCGGCACCATCTTGAGGTATTCCTTCTTGTTACGCGTCCGCAGATAGATGATCGGCCGGTATTCCGGGATGTTTACCGCCAGGATGACCTTTGAGAACTGCTTCTGGATCGAATCCGGGTCGTAGGTCTTTCCCTTGATACGGATGGGATACCGGGCATCAAGCATCCGGAGAGCGGATGGGTAGAGCCCCCCGAAGAGGACCTTCTTTACAATCGGCGGGATCTCGTCGGGGGTGCCGAGTTCGCCGATGCCTTTCTTTGAGGTGACGGCAGCGATGATGCTCTGCATCCGTTCGTCGTGCAATTTCTTGTAGTCGAACGGCCGGCGCGGGGGGATATCGGTTATCGAGACCAATTTTTCGTGCCGGATCTTCCGGACCGGGCTCCGCTTCAGGTCCCGGGGGCGGATCAGGGCCTTTAAGTCCTCACAGGTGGGGGTGGTGAGGAGGGCATTATCAGGCTCCTTGAGGAGACGGCGAACGACGGCCGTCCGGGATATGTCGACCGAGGAGATGAGGAGGAACGGCACGGTCGGCTGCCCGTAGAGGTAGCCGAAGAGCTGTTTCTTGTAGTGAATCTCCGCCTCGAACTCTTTTAAGTCGGCAGGAGAGGTGATGATCTCACCAAACGTCAGTGCCCCGGTGTGGTCGACGAGCATCATGTCGACTTCGGCGAGGTCCTGGCCGTTTCCCCGGACCTTGATATCCCCGATGTTCGAGTAGAAGAGCCCGTTCTGGCCGAGTTGCGCACGCCGGACCTTTCCTGGCCCGTCGGCTCCCCGGGCCACGACGGAGAGGATGAGGTCGGTCTTGAGCGAGAGGTCGAGGATCATCTCATAAACGATCGCCTCGAACCACCGCCCTTCGGCGGTCCGCATCTCGGGGATATCCTCGGAGAAGAGCTTTTTTCGATCCGCAGGGCGCAGGTGGCGCAGCGCTCTCATGATGATCGCCCGCGTCGGCTGGAGCGAGCTGAAGTTTTTGTCGAGCCACGTAATCATCTGCAACATTCGTTTCACACAGCTGGGTATTGCTATCGTATTGGGGACCGGATGGGGGTCGGAGCACTTCCTGACAGGGAAGTCTATCATCCTATAAGTGCTCATAGAGTTTCCGGTCTCCTGCACTATGAAATTACGCATGGTCTCACCGCCGCGAGGGGGTTCACCACGCCCGGCCTCGCGGCAGGGTTAGGAAGGGGGCGAACTCGAACAGGGTGGGAAAAGAGTGGGGTTCCGGTGTCGGGCAGAGCCCGGGATCAGACCGCCTTGATCGCTTCGTCGAGCGTCATTGCCGGCACGACGTGGGCAACGCCGTACGAACTGAACGGCGCGGTGATCTTTAAGATGGAGCGCTCGTCCGGCGCCTCGAAGATGGCAACCGACATGTGCCTCCCGATGAGGAGGTAGCGCTGGAGGACATTCACATCCGAGGGGAACTTAAAGTGCTTCCAGAGTTCCAGAACCTGGTGCGCGTGCTCCGGTTCGAACTGATACCACAGGACAAACAACATCGTCTTCACCGACTTCCCCATATCACCTCAGGTATAAATATCCTGCACCGGGGGGCGGCCACCCACCCCCGGACGAGCCCGTCACTCGTAGCGGAGCGCCTCGATGGGGTTTAACTGCGCCGCTTTCCACGAGGGGTAGAACCCGGCGACGACACTTGTTCCGATGCCGAAGGCCATCGCAAAGGCGACATAGCCGATTACCACGGAGATGGGGATGGCGGCCTCTCCCGAGACAGCGAAGTCGGCGAAGAGGTCCCCTACGGAGGCTGAGGCGTAGTAGGCGACCACCGAACTGATGGTGCCGCCGATGATGCTCCCCAGGATCCCGAGGATCAGGCTCTCGTAGAGGAACATCCGCAAAACCTCACGTTTCCGCGCCCCGATGCTCCGCATCAGCCCGATCTCCGCCGTCCTCTCCGTGACCGATATGATCATGACGTTTAAGATGCTCACGCTCGCGACAAGGAGCGATACCCCGCCGATACCGAGGAGGAAGATGTTCATGGCGTCGATGGTCTCGTAGTAGATCTCCAGGATCTCGCGTGAGTCCAGGATGTCCACGACCTCTCTCCTGCGGTTGATCTGCTGGTCGATGGCGGCCTTAACGTCCTCGATTGCGGAGAGATCGCTGACCTTCACGACGACCCGGCTGTAGTCCTGGTCCCCGTGCCGCTCCGTGTACCAGTCCTCCGTGACGATGACGGCGTAATCGGGGTTGATGTCGATGCCCATCCCCCGCTCCGCCGCGATCCCCACAACGCGGATGCTCTCGCCCCCGACCTCGATGCGGCTCCCCGGGTGAAGGTCGAATTCATCGGCAAGGAGCGAGCCCACCATCACCCCCGAAGACCTTCCCTGGGGGTAGAGGCCCGCCTCCCGCTCGAGCAGGAAGGGGATATCGGCTGCGGGCATGGCGTGTATCGTCACGTAGCCGCTCGTATCCCGCACCCGCAACCGATCTGATGCGACGATCATGGGGACGACGCGGTGCTGTCCGGCGGCCTTCTCTATCAGCCCCACGTTCCTCGTGGAGATGCTCGCCGTAAGGGTGTTCCGGGGGTCGAACGGGTCGCCGCTCGATGCTGCGAGGTGGGGGGTGACGAGAACGGTGTCGCTCACGTCCGAGACCATACCCCCGATAAGCGTCGAGAGACTGCTGCCCATGATGCCGAGGGAGGCGATGGCGACGACACCGATGATGATGCCGACCGTTGCGAGGACCGAACGGACTTTGTGCCGCCTGAGGTTACGCATCGCGAGCTCGATGAAGAACATGCCCTGCCACCCCTATTTCTGCCTCATCGCATCGACCGGAGCGAGCTGCGAAGCTCTCCACGCCGGGTAGAACCCGGCGGCGATACTTGTTCCGATACCGAACGCCATCCCGAAGACGATGAACCCGACCGCGCTCTGGTCGAAGACCGTGAAGTTCTCGCCGAAGGTCGTCCCGGTCGTGGCGACCTCGATCGCGACGACGCTGATCAGGTAACCGAAGATGGTGCTCAGAACGCCGCCGAAGACGCTTCCGATGAGTCCGAGGATCACCGCTTCGTACAGGAACATCCGGAGGATCTCCCGTCGCAACGCCCCGATGCTCCTCATGACACCGATCTCCCGGATGCGCTCGGTCACCGAGATGTACATGACGTTTAAGATGTTGACGGCGGCGATGACGAGGGCAATCCCGCCGATGCCAAGGAGGAATACCGTAATCTGGTCGTAGATCTCCTCGTACTGCCCGAGCATCTCCCGCGAGTCAGATACGTCGACCACCTCCTCGCGCCGGTTGATCCGGCTCTCGACGGCGTCCTTTACGGCGTCGATCTCGTCGACGTCGCCTACCCGGACGATGACCAGCGGGTAGGCGTCCTTCGCCCCGAAGTGGCTCTCGTACCAGCCTTCGGGAACGACGATCGCATAATCCGGGTTGATATCGAACCCCATCCCCCGTTCCGCAAGCACGCCCGCCACCCGGATGTCCTCGCCCCCGATCGCGATCCTCGAACCCGGGGCTATGCCATACTCCCGGGCCAGGTGGATCCCGACGAGCGCGGCCCCCTGGTTCTGCCGGAGGTGCTGCCCCTCCGCGATCTCGAGCAGGATAGGGATATCGTCCGGTGCGAGCCCGATGATCTGGGCATACCCGCTCTCGCCGCGGCCGAACTCAACCTCGTCCGCTCCCTGGAGCACCGGGATCGTCCGGTGCGGGTTTGCCGCCCGCCGGATCTCCTCGACCTCGCGGGCGGGGATGGCGGCGTCCACGACCGTCCGCGGATCTCCGGCAAAGGTCCCGCCGAACGCGGTGTGCGGCGTGATCACGACGGTGTCCCCGACGTCGGTGATGATGTTCGCGGCGAGGAGGTTGATGCTGTTGCCCATGACGCCCATGGAAGCGATGGCGACGACGCCGATGACGATCCCGATGATCGATAGGCCTGAGCGTACCCAGTGCCTCCGCAGGTTCCTGACCGCGAACGAGAAGAACACTATGCCAGCCTCCCGTCGACGATCCGGATCGTGCGGCGGGCGTATGCGGCGACGTTGGGGTCATGGGTCACCATGATGACCGTCTTGCCCTCTCTGTTCTCCTCCGCGAGAATCTCCATGATCGCCGTCCCGGTCTTCGTGTCCAGGTTCCCGGTCGGCTCGTCACAGAGGAGGAGGTCGGGGTCGTTGACGAGCGCCCGGGCGATCGCGACACGCTGCTGCTCGCCGCCCGAGAGCTCGCCCGGCCTGTGGGTAAAGAGAGCGTCGTTGAGGTTCATCGCCCGCATGACCTCGACCGCCCGGCGCCGGCTCTCCTCCCGGTCGGTGGTGAGGATGAGGGGAAACTCGACGTTCTCGACCGCCGAGAGCAGCGGGATGAGGTTGAACTGCTGGAAGACGAACCCGATGCGATCGCGCCGGAGCCGGGTGAGGTCGTCGTCGTTCAGTTGCGAGATCTCCTGCCCGGAGAGGTAGATCTTCCCGGCTGTAGGAACGTCGAGACAGCCCATCATGTTCAGGAGCGTCGACTTCCCCGACCCCGAGGGCCCCATCACGGCGATGAACTCGCCCGGATCGACGGTGAGGGAGACACGGTCGAGCGCCACGACGTCGCCTGCCGGGAGGGGATAGATCTTGCTGACCTCCTCGAACCGGAGGATGGGCTCGCCGCTCATCGCCGCCTCCGGATATACCAGAGGGCCGCGAGGCCGGCGGCGATGGCGACCAGCGCCACAGCGGCAATGGCTGTAACGGGTAGCCCGGCATCGGGGCCCTCCTCCGCGGTGCGGTTTTCGAGCGAGATCGGCCGCTCGACGGAGTAGGGGTTGCCGTCGTTGTCCCGGTACTCGATGACGAGCGGGATCTCCTCCACGCCGGCACCGGCTCGGAACGTCACCTCGAACGTCGAGATGTCGTCGGGATCGAGCGTTCCAACGACGTAGACCCGGAACGGGTCGACGGGCGTCGCCGGAGCCCCGGGGGTGATCAGCACCGACCGCGCGGGTTCAAGCCCCGCGTTCATGACATCGCCCGTCGCCCGGTAGATCTCTCCCTCAACCGCGACCTCGACGTTGGTGATGACGGGGTCTGCCTGCCGCTTGTCCTCGCCGAACGCGACCGGCAGCACGAGGTCAGCGGTGTGGGTGTTGATCCCGTTGCGCCAGACCACCCGGAACGTGATGTTCATCTCTGCGGCGGGGGTCAGGTTGAAGGCGACCGTTCCGGACGCATCGGGTTCCAGGGTCCCGATGAACGCGCTACCCGGCGTGACGGAGAAGTTCGCGCCCTCGGGGATCACCTGGACGCCGGACGCGGCGTTCGGCCGTGGGTTGCCGACCTGGACGGCGATGGCGGCCTCCCTCCCGGCAGCGAAGGCGTCCGGTCTATCGGCCACCGACGCCTCAAGCGGGGTACCGTCGACCAGGACCGGGACCGGGTGGCCGAGGGTCCCGTTCTCCCGGAGGTCAAGGGAGAAACGGGGGTAGTAAGTCCCGTCGGGAGCGTCCGCACGGACGGCGAAGGTGAATGTCCGGTTGAGGCCCGCCCCGAGATCCCCGACCGAAAGGTAGGGTTCACCCGTCGGGACGACACCGTCCCCGTAGAGGCGGGCCCCGCCGAGCGGGACGGTCGAGGGGCCGGTATTCCACACGGTGACCGTGACGGTCCCCGCGTCGCCCGGCATCAGGACCGCCGGGTCGACCGCAACGGACGTCACCGTCACGTCTCCCGGGGCTCCCGTTGCCGGGGAGACGAGGAGGCATGCCAGGATGAGCAGGGCCAAAACAGACCAGGGGCGATCGGATCCCACGCAGGAGAATGGAGAGAGCCTCTACTTCAACGTTACCCCGCACCGCCCGGGGACCGGCATAAAACCTTTGACGGCAGAGGACGATACCTCTGGAGACAACCGTTCCCCCTTCGGGGATCCGAGGAGAGCATGGGACAGAACAAGATCGTTATCATCGGCCACAAGCAGCCCGACACCGACAGCATCTGCAGCGTCATCGGCTACGCCGAGCTCCGCAATCGTGCCGAGCCTGGAAAATATATCCCCGCCCGGTGCGGAGAGGTAAGCCCGGAGGCGAAGTTTGCACTCGAGACGTTCGGCGTTGAGGCACCGGCCTACGTAGCAAGCGTCGAACCCACCGTATCGGACATACCGCTCGACACCCGGAGCGTCCGCCAGGACGTCCCGACGGTCGACGTCGCCGCCCTGATGGATACCTACGACATGCGGAACATGCCGATCACGGACGGGGACGAGACCCTGGTTGGCCTCGTCAGCGAGTACGGCCTCGCCCGGGCATACGTCCGGAAGAATCCACGGGAGCAACTCTCCCTCATCCCGATGCCGCTCGAGACCCTCGCCCGCATCCTCGACGCCCGGATCGTCGTCCCGGCGCGCGAGACGCTCGGGGAAGGCCGGGTCTACACCGTCATCGACGCCCTGCACGTCACCCTCTCGCGGATGACGCCCGACGATATCGCGATCGTCGGGGACAACGAACCCGCCCAGCTTGCCCTGATATCGGCGGGGGTCGCCGCGCTCATCATCGCCGAAGGAGCGCCGGTGGGCGAGCGGGTGATCGACGCCGCGCGGGCGAGGGGCGCCTCGGTGCTCTCGACGACGCTCGACGCGTTCAGCGTCGGCAAGATGATCAGCCTCTCCCTCCCCGCGAGCATGATCATGGAGACCGACGTCCCCACCGTCCGTATGGAGGATTCGCTCGAGTATGCAAAGAGCGTCGTCTCGAACTCCAAGTTCAGGACGGCCTGCGTCGTCGGGGAAGGGGGAAGGCATATCGGGCTCGTATCCCGGACGACGCTGATGCAGGAGGTTCAGAAGTCGGTGATCCTCCTCGACCACAACGAGTATTCCCAGGCCGTGGACGGGATCGAGCAGGCGGATATCCTCGAGATCATCGACCACCACCGTCTCGGCGCGATCTCGACCTTAAAACCGGTGCGATTCCTCAACGATCCCGTAGGATCGACCTCGACGATTGTGGCGAACAAGTTCGTCGAGGCCTGCGTGGAGCCCACGCCGTCGACCGCCGGGCTCCTTCTCTCGGGGATCCTCTCGGATACGATGGTGATGAAACTCTCGACGACCACCCCGGCGGATATCCGGGCGGCCGACTACCTCGCGGGTATCGCCGGGGTCGACCCGGCCGAGTACGGGCCGGAACTGATCCGGAAGGGCATGGATCTCGATGCGCTCCCGAAGGAAGAACTCCTCACCCGGGACATGAAGCGCTACAATCTCTTTGGGCGGAGCATCATGGTCTCGCAGGTGATGACGTCGTCGTTTTCGTTCGCAGAGACCCATGCCGACGAGATCCGGGCCGAACTCGACCATCTCCGGACGACGATGGGGGTCGACTGCTTCTTCGCCCTCTTCACGAATGTCTTTAGTAACGCAAGCGACCTCTTCGCCGCCGGGGACGAGGGCTGCATCACCAAACTGGAACTGCGGGATCAACCCGTCCGGCTCGACGGCGTCATGTCCCGCAAAAAGGATTTCATCCCGAAGTTCGGGCAGATGTTCCGGCAGCTTTAGGGCCGCCGGGACGAACTCACTCGTTCTTCTTTTTGAACATCCCCGCAGCGTAGCGGGCGAGCCCGTAGACACCGTCGGTCGAGGGATGGACCTCGACAATCTCGTCGAAATCGTCAACGGTGATGCCCCGCTTCATCAGGTAGCCTATGTAGGAGAGGAGAATCGACGCGCCGGGGACGGCGGCGGCCGCCCCGATGAGCCGGCCGGTTCCGGGATCGACCCGAACCTGGGCAAGTCCCGCCCATCCGCCCGCAACATCCCAGAATGAACCGGGACCCGCGGGAGCGGGGGCCGAGAGGGTGATGCCTCCGTCGCCTTCACCGGTCGCGGCAAAGGCGTAATCGTAGCGGAGGCTCATCGCCTGCGGAATGCCCTCGTAACTCATTACTGTATCGCGGCCGAGGATGTTCTCGGCCGCCACCACACCCTCCCTCCGGGCCGCGGGGGTGAGGTAGGGCGGGCCGATGACGTCGCCGGCGGCGTAGACCCCCGGAACACTCGTGCGCATCCTCGAGTCGACGACGACGGCGCCGTCCGGCCCCATCCTGAGCCCCTGAAGTGATTCCGATCGGGGAACGAGCCCGGTGGCGAGCAGGACGGCATCGGCCTCGAGTTCCTCGCCGTCGGCGAGCATGACCGAGCGGACCCTCCCTGCACCCTCGATGCCTGCGACGGCGGCCTGCTCACGGACGCCAACCCCGGTGAGATCCCGCAACGCAGCGGAGCGCATTTTCGGATCGAGATCGCCAAGCAGCGCGTGCCGGGTAACGATCTTGACGTCAGACCCGAACGCCGCGAATATGTGGGCGAACTCCGCTGCCACCACCCCACCACCGATGACGACCATGTGGCGGGGGAGATCTGACATCGTGGGGAGTGTCTGGTAGGTGTAGACGCCCAGGAGTTCGGTGCCGGGGATGTCGGGGATGGCCGGCCGCGACCCGGTGGCCGCGAGGACCGCGTCGGCCCGGACCTCCTCGTCGCCGACGAAGACCCGGTCCCCCTCCAACCGGCCAACGGCTCCGTAAATGACCTCGACCCCCACCTGCCGGGTCTCGGCGTCCAGGACCGAAGAGAGTTTCTCCTGGACTTCGCAGATCCGTCTCTGGATCGCAGGGTAGGAGACGGTCGGGACCGAATCGAGGATACCGAGATCCTTCTGGGTCCGGGCGTACTCGATGAGCCGGGCAATGTCGTTTAAGGCGCAGATGGTCATGCACCGCTCGTGGAGGCACTGTCCACCGATGCTGCGCTGCTCGATGAGCCGGACCTCCTCCCCGGCCTGTGCAAGGTGCATCGCCCCGAGCCTTCCCGCGGGCCCGCCGCCTATGACGACAATCATGATTCTTACCTACAGCAGTTCGACGCCCTCGTCCATCGGCATCGAGAGAACCTCGCCGGTGAATCCGTTGACCTCGACGATCTTGCTCCCGCCCCGTACCTGCCAGACCGGGACGTAGACGGTCTCGAGATCGACCTTGATGTTGTTCCGGTCGGGTTTGAGGGTCTTCTCCTCATAGAAGATGGCGTCGCCCTTCTCGTAGCGGAACCGCACACGCTGGGTGAGCCGGTCGATGACGTCCCGGACGATCTGCTCCTCCACGTCCTCCCGCACGAGCCGGGCGGGCACGATCTCAGAACCGAACGGGACCGACCCGTGCTCGATGTCGTCGAGGTTAATCTCCATCTTCAGGCCGTTGATGGCGTTGATGGCTCCGGCCCCCTCGGCGTCGAAGGAGACCAGCCGATCCTTTATCTCGCGCTCGCCGGCGCTCACGTAGCGGTAGTTCCAGTACGGGATAAACCGGCACTTCGCCAACCCGTGCAGCCCGGCGATGCCGCAGGCACGCTTCTCGGCGACCTGCACCGGGAGGTGGGGTAACTCAGGCCCCTCTTGTGGCTCCTCCTCCACCGCTGCCGCAGGGATGGTCTCTACCGGTTCGCGCCTGATCACCGGGGCCGGGCGGCCGAAGTCCAGGACCAGGCTCTGACCGAGCACCTCCGCAAGCGCCGCACGGCCCGCGTAGAGGACGAACTCGTCCGGCCCCCAGTGGATGCAGTCCTCCGTCTGCACCGCCGGATCGAGGGTGAAGAGCAGTTTCCTGCAGATCCAGTCGTCGTCGCCGGTGCGCAGGCGGTAAGTCATCGAATCGAAACTCTCAATCGCCTCCGGGTCGTCCGAGCAGAGCGCCACCAGGGCATCTTCGCTCCCGACGGCGGAGAGATCCAGCGGGTCGCCGACCTCCTCGACGTCGTAAGAGGCCGCGATCAGGATCCGTTTCAGCACGTTCCGGGCTTTTTCCCGAGTCCCACTCTCCATTCATCGTACAATACCACAGGGAGCTAGAACAAGCTTTCCCTTTCGCAATCGGGCAGGCCACGGGTGGACCAGGGCAGCGCGGCGGCAATGATCGGGAACACCGGGAAATACAGTTGAACTGTCTCATATACGGTTCCGGTGGCGGGATCATCTCAAATAGGTTAACTGCAACTGACCGGCGCAAACCGGGTTTGCGCCAGCACCACCCCACCCATCCATTGCCGGCCGAATTCCTCGAACTCGGAAAGCAATTCTTTTTCTCCTGCCGCACAAGAGATCTGGTAATGCATGTCCCCCTGAAGTTCACCAATCACCGTATCGAGGAATACGCGCTCAGGGTGACTTACAGTCCAGAAGAGGACACCGGAAAGATCATTTACAACCTCTCGCTCATCGAGAGCCGCGACCTCGAGTTCACACTCTCCATTATAAAAGAGGCTCATAAAACAGGTATCACCATCAGCGACCGGATCCTGGTCGCCGGGCCAGGAGAGCAGGTCGCCGGCTACATCGTGCAGGAGGGACAGCACGCCATCTGCACGATGTGCAGCATCACGCTCGACGCCCTCCTCCTTCGGCGCGGCATCCCGGCGAGCCCCATCGGAGGCGGGATCGTCGAGGTCGACGGGAGGGTTGCGCGGCGGTTCACGAGCATGATCCTTTACCGCGACACCACGCTCGACCCCCTCGAGGTCCTCATATCCCAGGAGACCACATCGATCCTCGACGTTATGCACCACGGGAGCGGCAACATTCTTGCGAACATTCGGGAGTGCCACATGGAGGCCGAACCGCTCATGGGGACGGTGCTCGACGAACTTTCGGCCATGGGATTCTCCGGCATCCTTGACATCGGCGCCCCGAACGTCCCCCTGCTCGGGGTTCCGGTGAGCCCCCAGTATGTGGGCGTGGCGATAGTCGGGGGCACAAACGCGATGGCGGCCGTCAGGGAGGCCGGAAGACCGGTGGTGACCCGGGCGCTCAAAGGGCTGATCGATATCCGGGAGATGGACTACCTGGACGATTATTGAACCGCAGCCTTCGCCCATTCCATGACGGTGGTGATATGCCGCCGCACAAACAGGACGAGCCCCGCAGACTCCGAATAGAGAGCGGAGGGCTGACCTTCGGCTCCTTCCATCCAGAGCAGCGCCCGCGTATCGTCCACCAAAAAGACGCCCGATCTCTCGTACGGCAACAGTTTCTTCGCAAGGAAGGGGGTTTCACAGAGAGCGGCAAGGGGAAGGAGATGAAGCCGGAACCGGGAAGGCTGCTCGCCTGTCCAGTGGTCGGTGACGATCTCGACCGGCACGGAGCCGGGAACGGGATCGAGCAGCGAGAGCACGCTCCGCTGGAGGAGATCCCCCGTCGCGAGCAACTCCACGCTCCGCTCCGCACTCTTAAACATTTCTGCAAGGCGGGTCTTGATGTTCTCTTCGCCGTAAATGGTCCAGATAAGTTCCTGGTCGCCCCGGCTTTCCGGCCCCTTCTCGCGGTAGAGGGCGTCGAGGGCCGTCCGGGCACTCTGGGCGTCGCTCTCTATCCGGCGCATCAGGTTCTCGACGCCCTGGTCGGGAGGAATCGCGGCGAAGCGTTTGGGTGTCGTGTGCGAGACGCTGACCAGTTCCTTCTGGACGAGCCGGTCGAGAACCGGGTAGACGGATGCGCGCGGCACGCCCGAGATCTCGTGAACTTCCGTTGCGGTCGCGCCCGCCGTCCTGAGAAGCCCGATATACACAAGGGCTTCGTACTTGGTAAGTCCCAGTGATTTGAGAGATTCGAGGAGGGGAGTTGGAACATCCCGGGGAGCCTTCATTCCATTATGTATATATACGGTTTAGCAATAAATGTTGTTGCTAATATAACAACAAGGTGAAGAGATGCGTTGGCAATACATACCTGTACTGATGCTCCTGCTGGCACTCCTGATTGTCCCGGGGTCGGCGCAAGGCGCCAAGTACCTCTATGGGAGTCCTGATCTGTCGGCAACAATTTCCGGCACCAATGAGTTTGCACCGGGTGCCGAAACCCCGCTCACGATCATCATATCCAATAGCGGCCTGAATACCCACAAGATCGTCGGTTCGACGCTCATCACCCCCGACGACCAGCCAAACACCGCGAAACTGGTCACTGTGGGGCTCAAGGGCACTGATACACCGTTCACTGTCAAAACGGATCCCCAGTTCTTGAGTGACATTATGGGCGGGGCCGCCGCGACCGCCACATTCAATGTGAAGGTGGCAGATTCCGCGGAACCGGGCACCTACGTGCTGCCGCTCGAGGTGACCTACACCTACCTCGCGGATGCGGAAGAGTACGGGGGTGATCTCCTCCGCTACAACTACCAGCCGAAGACCGAGACTCTGCCGCTAACCGTGCAGGTCACGCCCGATCTCCAGGTCGAGATCCTTGACATGCGCACCGAATCGTTGAACGTCGGCACGGAAGGCTACGTCTACATGACCTTGAAGAACGTCGGCCACGACACGGCAAACAAGGCAATCGCGATGGTCACGAGAAGCGGCGCGAGCCCGCTCATCCCCACCGACGGGAACGCTTATGTCGGAACGTTCGAGCCGGGAGAGACGGTTGACGTGAAGTTCAAGGTCTCGGTCGCCGATACCGCCGAGCCGCAGTCGTACCCGCTGGACGTCGCGGTCACCTACGAGGACTACGAGGGCAAGACAGTGACCTCGCGGCCGGCGACGATCGGCCTTCCCGTCGGCGGCAAGATCGCCTTCGAGGTCGTCTCGCCGGCATCAACGCTCTACCTGGGTCAGAAGAGCATCCTTGAGGTCGAGTACAAGAATTCCGGGGCGGCGACAGTCTACAACGCACAGGCCCGGATCAGCGCCGTCGACCCCTTCACCAGCAGCGACGACACTGCCTTCCTCGGCGACCTCGCCCCGGGCCAGACCGCGACGGCACGGTTCGAGGTAAATGTCGACAGCGACGGGACCGAGAAGGAGTACGGGATTGACTCCGAGATCCGCTACCGCGACGACCTCGACAACAGCAAAATATCGGATACCATGAAGGTAAAGGTCGCGCTCGAGAAGAGACAGGGCGCTTTCTTTACCAATCCGGTCTTCCTCATCGCCGTTCTGGCCGTCATCATCGGAGCAGGGTATTATATATTCGTGTACCGTAAGAAACAGAGATGAACGGGTACTGGGACGGACCTAAACCGGAGCCGCAGGTAAGGACAATCGAGGAGATGCGCGAGGTTCTCGCAGATCCCGGCTGCACCTCCGATCAGCCCCTCTATTTTATGTACCGGGATCTCGCGAAGAGCGAGAGCGACCGGGAGTGGCTCCGGCAGCACCGCATCCGCTACGATATCACCGTCATTCCCGCCCGGACGCTCTGCGGGGAGTACGTCAAGACGAAGGGCCACTACCACACCGAGAACCCGGCAGGAGAACTCTACCCGGAGATCTACGAGGTGCTCGAGGGGACAGGGCACTACTTCCTCCAGACCCGCAATGCCGACGACGTGGTGATGATCGAGGGCACCGCCGGCGACAAGATCCTGATCCCGCCGGGGTACGGCCACGTGACGATCAACCCCGGAAAGGAAGATCTCGTGATGGCAAACCTCGTCTCATCGGAGTTTTCGAGCAACTACGGACCCTACGTGGAACTGCAGGGCGCCGCCTACTACGAGATGGAGGGCGGGGCGCTGGTGAAAAACCCCCGCTACACCGACGCCCCGCCGGTGCGCTACTGCAACCCGGTGGAGGTCCCGGAACTCGGGATCGATAAAGAGACAGGGCTCTACGACCTCATCGGGCGGCCCCGGTCGGTCGCGTTCCTGAATCACCCGGAGCAGTTCATGGAGATCTTCGCCGACGTGACCGGCGGGTGTCTCGCGATGCGGTAGAGGGTAAGGGCAGAGTCTCAGCCGGCACTAAAATCCAGTTCTTTTTGCGACGTTATGCAATCTATACACGAATTTCCACTGGCTTGTACATCTTCAACCAGTCGTCGGTTCAAGACATTTGGTTTTCTCCTGCTCCTGCCCCCGCACCCAATGGTGCTCAAGCTCCATTTCTTCGGTATGTCGCACCTTCCGTCTTCTCCAGCGATGTCCCCATGGGACATCGCCTATCGCCACGCACTGCCCGCCCCCATGGGGGCGGGAGGAGCGCGAAGCGCGGGCGGTGGGGGTCAAAGGTAGAGCCTTACGGGGTAGAGACAGGGGAGGGGGGCTCGCCCCCCTTCCCGTCAGCCCCTCCCCCAATGGCGATAGCCCCACGGTCCACCGTACCAGGCGGTTTCATCGTCTGGACAGTTCCGCTCCATGCCATAGATAAGTGCGTCCAGTCTCTGTCAACCCCCCTTCCGAACCTCATCAAGCACCTGGCATGTCCGGCAGATCTTCCCGCACGGCTCGCCGCACCGCTCGCAGATCCGAAGCCCCTCCCCCTCGGGTCTCTCCGCCCCCCGGAGGGCCTCGCCGAGGTTCACGAGCGAGTACTTCGTCGCCGGGTGGCGGTAGGTGTAGTCGTCGAGGATGCCGCGGACGTCGCCCCGGAGAGCGTCGCCCGCGTAGGGGCAGCCCGCAAGATCGAAGCCCTCGACGTGGAGGAAGGCGTACAGCGCCACCTCGCGCTCCGGGATATACATGAACGGCTTGATCCGGGGAACCATCCCCTCCACCTCCCGCATGGGCCGGGTGAGCCGGTCGGCATCCCCCCGAAGAGCGTTCATCAGGACCGACTGCGCCTCGTCGTCCAGGTTGAAGCCGTAGGCGAACTTCGTGACGCCATGCTCGCGGGCAATCCGGTTCATCAGCGCCCGGCGGAGCACGCCGCAGTAGGAGCAAGATAGTCCCGTTCCCTTCCGGCTCACGATCTCGTCGAGCGTGATCCCGTATTCATCGGCAAACGAGGCCGTCACCCAGGGGACGCCGATCGTTTCAGCGATCTTCCGTGCCCGGTTCGGGTCGCGGTAGCCCCTGATCCCCTCGTCCACTGTGATCGCCATCAGCCGGACGTCCCGGCGCTCGCCGAGGAGCCGGTGGAGGAAGAAGAGGACGGCGCTCGAATCCTTGCCCCCCGAGAGCGCCACCGCCACCGTATCGCCCGACTCGATCCAGCGGTGCTCCCGGATCGCCCGCTTCGCCTTCGCCTCGAAATCCCGGTTGAAGTGGTGCTCGCAGAGGTGCAGCCCCGAGTATCGCTGGAAAATGACCGCGTCGCGGCGGCACTTGCTGCACTGCATGCTTGCTCGATCATCCTTTTATCACGGCATCACATAAATTGTGTAGAAGATGCCTGTTCCTGCAGAATACGTGCGATCCCTGCACGCCTACGAACTCCGGATCCTGCTCGCCCTCGAACGCCTCATGCGCCGGTACCAGTGGGTGCCGCTCGAGGTGCTCAAGTCAGCCACCAAATTCTCGGAGTCCGAACTCTCCTACCGTCTGGGCAGGCTGATGGCCATGGATATGGTCAGGTACGAGAAGACCCCCTACGAGGGCTACGCTCTCGTCTTCAACGGCTACGACAGCCTGGCCCTCCACTCCCTCACCCGCCGGGGCACCGTACAGGCGCTCGGGACGCTGATCGGCGTCGGGAAGGAATCGGAGGTCTACGAGGCGATGGGGCTTGGCGTCGTGGTGCTCAAGTTTCACCGGGTCGGGCAGCGGTCGTTCCAGTCCGCCCGCGTAAAGCGCGGCTACATGCCGGATTCCGGGCACTGCCCCTGGATATTCGCCTCGAGCAACTCGGCGAAGATGGAGTACGACGCTCTAAAGACCCTCCATCCCGCCGTCTCGGTGCCGCTCCCCATCGACCAGAACCGGCACGTCGTCGCGATGTCGTTCGTCCCCGGCGTCAACCTCTCCCGGGCGACCGTTGCGGAGCCGGAGATCATCCTCAACGAGATCCTCGACAACGTCCGGGAGGCCTACCGCCTCGGCATCATCCACGGCGACCTGAGTGAGTTCAACGTCATGGTCGACGAGAGGCAGTGCTGGCTGATCGACTGGCCGCAATGGGTGGAGACCGCCCACCCGAACGCCGGCGAGATCCTCAACCGGGACATCGAGAACATCCTCCAGTACTTCAAACGGAAATACGGCCTCGAATACGCCTTCGACGAAGCACTGGCAAGGGTGGTGGAGTGAAGGTCTTCGGGATCGACATCATCAAAGGTTCGGTTCGTTCCCGTACCCGGCGGCCCGTTTACGCGCTCGCCCGGGTGGAGGACGGCGAGGTCCAGGGTGTCGAGGAGGTGACCGGGTTCCGGCTCCAGCGCCTCCTCGCCACCGAAGAGCCCGACATCCTCGCGGTGGACAGCCTCCAGGAGGTCGCCGCCGACCAGCGCGAACTCCACGTATTCCTCCAGTCGCTCCCGCCGTCGACGAAACTCGTCCAGGTGACCGGCGGCGAGAAGAAAGAAAGCCTCGGGAAGGTCGCCGCCCGCTACAACATCAGTTTCAACAAGTTCGACCCCTACGCCGAGGCCCGGACAACCGCCCGGGTGGCCGCGCTCGGGGCCGGCGTCGAGGTGATCGCGTTTGAGAACACCACCGATATCGTGGTGAGCAGGCACCGCTCGCCCGGACGGGGCGGGTGGAGTCAGAACCGCTATGTCCGGAAGATCCACGGCGCTGTGCTGCAGAAGGCCCGGGAGATCGAGGGGCGGCTCCGCGGTGCCGGCCTCGACTACGAGAAGAAGGAGACGAAGGCCTTCGGCGGGTATTCACGGGTCGCATTCCGGGTCAAGGCCCCCCGGGAGATGGTTCCAGTCCACTCCTCCCGCGGCGCCGACGTCCAGGTGCGGGTGGCAGGAAGGCAGCTCGACCGGATACGGTTCGAACCCCTCTCCGGCCGTCCCCGCTACCTGATCGTCGGGCTCGACCCGGGGACGACCACCGGGATCGCCGCCGTGGATCTCGACGGAAACCTGGTTCTTCTCACGAGCTCCCGGCAGATGACAATGTCCGATATCGTCGAGGAACTCTACCGTGCGGGAAAACCACTCATCGTCGCCTCCGATGTCCAGCAGATACCCTACTCGGTCGAGAAGATCCGGCGGGCGTTCAACGCCATCCCCTACACCCCGAAGCAGTCGCTCTCGGTGGAGGCGAAGTACGACCTGACCGCCCAGTTCTCCTACACAAACGACCACGAGCGCGACGCCCTCTCGGCAGCGCTGGACGCCTACCGGAGCCTCCAGAACAAGTTCAGAAACATCGTAAAGAGAGTGGGGCCGGGGTTCGACCTCGACGAGGTGCGGGCGCGGGTGCTCCGCGGCCAGCCGCTCGACACCGTTCTTGCAGACCTGCAGGGGGTTCCGGCGGCGAAGAAGGAGGCGGAGCCTGAGGCACCCGTCCCTGAGCGCCCGGTTGAGGACGAGCGGGTGATAGCGCTCGACGGGATGGTCAAAAGGCTCCGCAGTTACGTAGAGGAACTGCAGGATGACCTCCGCGAACGCGACCGGGAGATGGAGCGGCTGCGCCAGGACGTGCGCCGGGCCCGTTCCGCAGCCGAGCGAAAGATCCGCCGGGACGCGGAACTGGCGGCGAAGGACGCGACCATCGAGAGCCTGCGCGAACAGCTCCGGGGCGAGCGGCGGCGGTCCCGGCGGCTGAAGAAGCGCCTGGAGCGGATGCAGAAGGTCGCGAAACTCGAGATCTCGGAGGACTACACCCCGCTCAAGGTGCTCGAATCCCTCACCCGCGAAGCGGTGCGGGCCCTCCAGGAGGAGATCGGCATCGCCGGAGGAGACGTCCTCTACGTCCCGCGGACGCACGGCTGGGGTCGCGGCGTGGTGAAGGACCTCGCGGGAACGGGAGTGCGGGCGCTGGTCGTTGGCGGGGAACCGCCCGACCCGCACCTGATCCGGGTCGCCCGCGAGATCGATCTCCCCCTCCTCCCCGCGGAGACCGTCAGGCCGGAGATCCGCGGCAGGACCGGGGCGGCACTGACCGGAGCAGTCGAGGAGGCGATCGCGGAATGGAAGGAGGAGCAGAAGGAGTTCCGGCGCGAGCAGGAAGCCGAACGGGTCGAGTATCTCTTCAAGGAGTACCGGAGCGAGCGGGAGAAGGAGGTGCGCCGCGGTGGATGAACGAGGCCTGCACCGGCTGATCGGGACGATCATCGACCCGGAGCGGCTCGAGGACGACTGCGCCGTCATCCCCTGCGGCGATCGTCTCATGGTCGCGAGCACCGATATGCTCCACGAGACGACCGATTTCCCGGCCGGGATGAGCGACTGGCAGGTGGGCTGGATGGCGACGGCGGTCACGCTCTCGGACATCGCGAGCATGGGCGCGGCACCGGGGCAGGTGCTCCTCGCGGTCGGCCTTGATAAGCCAGAACGGCTCCACGGGATCATGGAGGGGGCACGGGACTGCTGCACGGCGTTCGGCGCTGAGCTTGTGGGCGGGGACCTCGACGCCCACCGGGAACTGACGATCGTGAGCACGGGGCTCGGGCTCGTCGCCCCGGAGCACCTGGTCCAGAGACGGGGAGCGCGGCCGGGCGACGTTGTCGCGGTCACCGGCCCGCTCGGGGAGGCCGAGGCCGCTCTCGCCGGCTACGACCGGCATAGGAAGGAACTCCTCGAACCGCAGCCCCGGGTCCGGGAGGGACAGGCGCTCGGCCATGCCGGGGTCTCGGCGATGATGGACATCTCCGACGGCCTTGCGCTCTCCCTCCACGACCTCCTTGCCGTGAACGACTGCGGATTCTCCGTCGATACCGCCCGCCTTCCCCTCCCGGCAGGCGTGCCGGAGGAGGAGGGGCGGGAACTCGCGCTCTACGGCGGGGGGGACTTCGAACTCCTCTTCTCTGCCCCGCCGGGCATCCTCCCGGTCCCCGGGGTCGAGGCCCGTGTCATCGGCGAGGTCATACCGGAGCGGACGGTCCTCGCGGACGGAAAACCGCTCGAACGCCGGGGATATCTGCATGAGTGGAGCGGGTAGTATACCAGGCCATCTTTATTTGAGGGTATACTTACGCGATACATGCGGCGGATCGCCAATACCCACAGTCTTGAAAGAAGAGCGGTGAAGTGAACGGGGGTGCTCGGGTTAGAAGAGGCGCAGGAGCGCCTAAGAGACGGATCGCGCCCCCATCCGCCGCCACTCCCAGAGAATATACGCGAAGCCGATGACTGCAAAGACGAATACCGCGGCCTCGGTCACCAGGATCCCCTGAGTCGGGGCGAGATAGACGGCGGCGGCGTCCACTGCGGCGTGCCAGATGACGGCAAGGGCGAGGAGCGCCTTTCTGCCGTAGACAACGGCGGCAAGCACCATCAGTGACCAGGCGATGTGCAGGGTGATCGTCATCATCCGCTCGGCGAGCCCGGGCAGGATGTCGAGCGGCGTGAGGGCCTGGACAGCCTCGATCTCTGCCTGGAAGGCCGGGTCGTCGGGAAGGAAGAGCATCGACCCCTCGCCGGTGAAGAGGATGTAGGAGACCATGCCTGCAAGGACGACCAGCGCGACGATCATGCTCTCGACGCCGCCCCACCCGGTCCCGAAGAGGAGGCCGTTCTCGCGGGTGAGGGGGATCTTCTGCCGCCCGAAAAGGTAGCGGTAGACGAGGTAACGGCCAACCTCCTCGAAGAGCCCGGCCATGAGGCCGAGGTAGACGGCAAGGACCGCGAGGGCCGTTGTCGTGCCGAACGGGAGGACGGCGAGGTAGAGCGGGGTCTGCGTCACGATGACGAGCGGCGCGTGGACGATCTGCACGATGATGAAGAAGAGGGCACCGAGCCCGAAGACACGCCATGAGAGGCCGAACTTTTTGACGAACCAGTAACCGAGCACGAGCGGAACGGCGATCTCGAGCAGGGCGACGGCGGCGAACGTGGCGACGACGAGCGGATCCATTGGGGAGGATATTTTGGCTAAATATTTAACGATTGTCACTGTACAGTGAGGAAAGGATCCCGATAGCCATGAAAACAGAGCACCCGGGAGCGGTCACTGAAGCCGGGAGCATTCCGGGAGGCCGGTTCTCCAACAACTTCGACTTCCTGCGGTTCGCGGCGGCGGCGATGATCGTCGTCGCGCACGCCTACGCCCTCAGGCTCGGCTACGTCGGGATAGGGCTGTACGACCCGGTCATGCTCATAGGGCAGGCAGCGCTCGCCGCCCTCCTCGTCACCAGCGGATACCTGATAACGGCGAGCTGGGAATCGACCGCATCTCCGCTCCGGTTCGCCTGGAAACGGTCCCTGCGGGTCATTCCGGCTCTTGTCCTCGTGATCCTCGTCACGCTCTTCGTCATCGGCCCGCTGATGACGTCCCTTTCCCCGGGCGAGTACTTCGCCGCCCTCTTCTCCCCGGCAGGTCTCGCCACCGCCCCGTTTTTCGAAGACGGATCGGCGATAGGCCTCTTCCAGGGCAACCCGTGGACCTACGTCAACGGCTCGCTCTGGACGATACCCGTCGAGGTCATGATGTACGGGGTCGTCGCGGCCCTCGGGATAGCCGGGCTCCTGCACCGGTGGGGCGCCATCCCCGCCCTCGCCGTCGTAAACACCCTGGTCTGGATATACTGGTTCGACGACCCCCGGATGGCGAAGGTCCGGTTCACCCTCTACTTCCTCATCGGTGCCTACCTCTACCTTCACCGGGAGCGGATCGCCTACCGGCCGGTCATCGCCGGGGCGCTGCTCCTTCTGCTCGGGCTCACGACCCCGACACCCTACGTGACCGTCGCCGGGGTGATCGCCATACCCTACCTCACCATCTACGCCGCCCACCTCCCGGTTCCGTTCTTGAACACCTTCGGGAGACCGGGAGACTTCTCCTACGGCATCTACATCTACCACTACCCGGTTCAGCAGGCACTGATTCAGGTCACAGGGAACGCGCTCCTCCTCCCGGCGCTCTGCGGGCTCTCGTTTTCGGCGACGTTTGCTCTCGCGTTCCTCTCCTGGCACGTTGTCGAGCGGCGGGCTCTTGCGGCAAAGAGCCTTGGTTCCGCCGATCTGCGGCGGGTGCTCGGGTTGCCGTCCCTGCCGGCACCCCTCACCGCCTGGTGGGTCGCCCGGAAGTGACGGGTGTGAGGACCTCTTCGAGGATCTCGACCGCGCCGTTGACGTAGCGGGGGCAAAGGGTCCGTGTGAGGGGGCGGGCCCGGGCAAGCCCTTTATCGGTCGAGATGTCGCACCCGAGGAGTTCGGTGCAGGAGACGGTGCCGTTCTTCTGGACAGAACGGGCGATGAACTCCCGCGTGAGGACGTAGGTCAGATCCTTCGCCTCTTTTTCGTCGGGATTGGTGCTCCCGAATAAGAGCCCGGTGCTGCTTCGCCCGCTCCCCCACCGGGGAACCTTAATGTTGTCTGACGGC
This sequence comes from Methanoculleus nereidis, assembly GCF_032944295.1. NCBI lineage: Archaea > Methanobacteriati > Methanobacteriota > Methanomicrobia > Methanomicrobiales > Methanomicrobiaceae > Methanoculleus > Methanoculleus nereidis. The sequence goes on along the minus strand of NZ_JABFFQ010000001.1, from coordinate 633,809 downwards.
ATGACTGCGGCCCATGGCGATGGAATCTGCGGGTCGGGCTGCGGCCGGCATGCTTATCGTGCTGTCTCTAACAGCCTTCATCATACCCACAGCAGCGGGACAGGAGACCGTGAGCAGTCCGGATTCCGGCGTGCAGGACCTGTACCTCTACATGGGCTGGAAGGATCTCGTCGAGCTGTATACCCGCCCGGATACATCCGACGAGCGGCTGGACGGCTACGTAAGGTTATCGCCCGACGGCGAGGATATCGAACTGGAGGGGGTGCGGTTCCGGGGCACTTCTTCGCGGGAGTTGCCGAAAAAATCATTTAATGTCCAGTTTATCGAACCTCAGGAGTTCCTCTTCGGCAGCAACGACATGAACCTGAAAGCCACCTACACCGATCCGACGATGATGCGGGAGAAGGTGTCGATGGACCTCTTCCACGCTCTCGGGCAGCCGGCACCGAGGACGAAGTACTTCGACCTGTACATCAACGGTGTCTACGAAGGCCTGTACGTCCACGTGGAGCGGGTCGACGCCGATCTGCTCGAAAGCAACGGCCTGAACCCTGCAGGGACACTGGTCGCCGACGATTTCCGGGGTCATTACTATCTCCTGCCGGAGGTCAACCGCCTCTCGGTCTTCGGGTATCCCATCGACGAGCAGGACGATCCGGAAGCGTTTCTCGCAGAGACCATGGACAGCCGGGGTGAGCCGGACTGGGGAGCGGTCCGTGATCTTGTCGCCTGGGTCTACCGGACTCCTCCCGGCCCGGAGTTCGAAGAAGGCTTTATCGAACGGTTCGACGAGGAGAACTTCATCGACTGGCTGGCAATCCATTACCTCATCGGTGACCTCGACTCGTTCGGCGACGACTACTGGCTCTACCTGGACACCGACAATCCGGGTGCGGAATGGAAGGTCATACCCTGGGACAAGGATCTGACGTTCGGTTCGCATACCCGGAGAGGCACTACGGTCAACGACTATTTCGGGTACGAATCGGCGATAGCAAGCGGCTGGGACAACGACCTGGTGAAAAAGTTCCTCGAGACTCCCGCACTCCGTGAGCGGCTCAATCTCCGCATGGCGTTCCTGATGAATGAGGTCTTCACCGAAGAGTACTATGCCGGGCAGCTCGATGCGCACGAGGAGGAGATCGGGGACAGGCTGAATGTCACGCCTGCAGAGGACGCGTTCGCGCTGCACCCGCAGAACCACCATGGTGACCTCGGCTACCTGGCATACCACACCGAAGCGATGCTGGATTTCGTGCGGCTCCGGTACCGGTTCATCGAGAGAGCGATCACGCCCGGCTCCGGGGAGCCCTATACCGCCTCCGCCGAGATACCGGCGGGGCCGGCGGAGAGCACCGTCTTCTTCACCGACCCGGGCGGGTGGGTGATTGCGACCTTCGAGGTCTCGGAAGTGACGGAGCCGGGCACGATCACCGCTGCGGTGAACGGGACGCCGGAGAACCCCGGTATCGATCGGCGCTGGCAGTTCGATGCGGGCGACGCTGACGTCAGCGGCGAACTGACCCTCTACTATAGGAACGACGTCGAATCGTGCTGCTTCCCGATGGAGAACTGGTTCGTCAGCGACGCGGCGGTCGGGGACGATGATTATTCGCAGTGGGACCTGGAGATGGTTCAGGAGGACGGAGCCGGGAACCGGACGGCACTCGACACCTACGTCAACCCGTATTCGAACAAAGCGTCCGCAGATGTCTCGCTGCGGGGAACGACGCGGTTCGAGGGGGTGCTGCCGGAACAGGAGGAGCCGGAGAGGAACTTCACCTGGGGGTAGGCGAGGAGCGTCCCGGGCGCGAAGGGGCTGCGCCCCGCTCAAAACCCCCGGCGACCTGCGGTCGCCTGAGAACCTATGAAATACTCGTGAAAAAATAAAGTCACAAAACACAAGAATGGACCCGGCGGGATTTGAACCCGCGGCCTCTCTGTCCCAACCGAAGGGGCTGCGCCCCTTTCGAAACCCCCGGCGACCTGCGGTCGCCTGAGAACCTATGAAATACTCGTGAAAAAATAAAGTCACAAAACACAAGAATGGACCCGGCGGGATTTGAACCCGCGGCCTCTCTGTCCCAACCGAAGGGGCTGCGCCCCTTTCGAAACCCCCGGCGACCTGCGGTCGCCTGAGAACCTATGAAATACTCGTGAAAAAATAAAGTCACAAAACACAAGAATGGACCCGGCGGGATTTGAACCCGCGGCCTCTACGTTGCGAACGTAGCGATCTACCCCTGATCTACGAGCCCAAGGGTGTGAAAGGATATGAGATCAGAGTATGATCTCGATATCTAATTTTTCTGCCAGTTCCTTATATCTGTTCCTGATCGTGACCTCGGTTACGCCCGCAACCTCGGCGACCTCGCGCTGGGTGCGCCGCTCTCCACCGAGGATCGACGAGATGTAAATGGCGGCCGCAGCGACGCCCGTAGGCCCCCTGCCGCTCGTAAGCTCCCGTTCTCCGGCCTGCCGGAGGATCTCGACCGCCCGGCTCTGGACCTCACCCTTCAGGTTCAGGCCCGAGCAGAAGCGCGGTACGTAGTCGATCGGTGACGTCGGCAGGAGTTTCAGGCCGAGCTCACGGGAGATGAACCGGTAGGTGCGGCCGATCTCCTTACGGGATACCCGGGATACCTCGGCAATCTCGTCAAGCGTCCGGGGGACGCTGCACTGCCGGCACGCCGCATACAGTGCGGCAGCCGCGACGCCCTCGATACTCCGGCCGCGGATCAGGTTCTTGTCCACGGCGTCGCGGTAGACGACCGCAGCGGTTTCGCGCACGTTCCGGGGCAGGCCGAGCGCAGACGCCATCCGATCCAGTTCCGAGAGCGCGAACGCCAGGTTCCGTTCGGTCGCGTTCGAGACCCGGATACGCCGCTGCCACTTCCGGAGCCGGTAGAGCTGGGCGCGGTTCTTGCTCGAGATCGCGCGGCCGTAGGAGTCGCGGTTCCGCCAGTCGATCATCGTCGAGAGACCCTTGTCGTGGATCGTGAACGTCATCGGTGCGCCGACACGGGAGCGCTTCATGCGCTGGTCGTGATCGAATGCGCGCCATTCGGGGCCGCGGTCGATGAATTCCTCGTCGAGGACGAGACCACAGTTCTGGCACACGAGCTCGGCACGCTCGTAGTCATGAACGAGCTGGCGGCTGCCGCACTCGGGGCAGACGGACTGAACGCTCTCCTCGGTGCGCTTCTTCTCCGTCTCCTTGACTTTCTGCTCCCCTCTTTTCTTCAGGGCCTCGCGCTGCAACTGCAGCTGTTTTAATTTTTCTACTTCTGCCATCGATTATACACCTATTTTGCAAATATCTTCTCGCCAACCTGTACGGAGCAGCCATTGTAGCAGAGAACTACGGCATAGGGAGATGATATATTCCCAAAGATGTCAACTACCTTCCCTACGGGTTTCAACCGGCGATCTACTGCCTCACCGTAGAGGCGGGGCAACTGTGCAGCATCACATCGCAAGATTAACAAGCGATTGCCGCAAACACTTACTGAACGTCCGATTAGCCGCAAACTGCAACCTCTAGGGGATACTATAGTTGGAAGTATTTAGTAACATATATATATTGACACTAAGGATATAAAAATGTTTTGCTAAAATATAAATACCACATCTCACTTCTGAAGAAGCCGATTTATATCCAGAGAGAGAGCCTCCCGGGATTCAGCCTCCGTCAATCCAGCGCCGAGCGCTACGACCCACCGGGTTTCCTTTGACATTAGATCAGACGGCGCATGCGTATCGGAATCGACCACAAGCCGGCAGCCGGCTTCCCGCCCCACCCGCACCACGTGACCGTTGGTGCGGTTGTGCCCCGCCCGGGAAGTTATCTCAAGCGCTACCCCGTGCTCCCTGGCCGCGCGGACGTCTTCGACCGCTATAAGTCCCGGGTGAGCAAGCACGTCCACGTATTCGCACGTGCAGGCAGCATGGTTGGTCCCGGGGGTGACCGGTTCCACCACCGTCTCACCGTGGACCACGACGATGTCGGCACCGAGCCGTTTTGCTTCGCGCGCAAACGCCGGGATCAGGGGCGGCGGGACATGGGTGAGTTCCACCCCGACGAGCAGGTCCACACAGTAGCACCGTGCTGATTCCCGGCACCTTCCCACCGCCTCCACCAGATGCGCGAGGTTGGAGGCGTCCGCGTGGTCGGTGATGGCGAGGGTGTCGTAGCCGAGCACAGCAGCCCGGCGGAGCAGCTCCGTTGGGAGGAGTTCGCCGTCGGAGAGGCTAGTGTGAGTGTGCAGGTCGTACATCGTGGTCACTTCCGGCCGACAAGACCGCGGGCAACCTTCCGGATCAGGTCTTCCTTGCTCCCATCCCATTCCGCCACGATCCGGCCCTCGCGCTCCGCCCACCGTGCGGGGTGATGGTGCTCCTCCACCCGGTGCGGGACCTTCATCTTCCGGAGAACAGCCTCGATGGCGGGAAGATCCGGGGACTTTACGCCGAGACTTTTTGCGACGCGGCGCCCCTCCCGCCGCTCGAGCGTTGCGTCGAAGTAACAGGGGTACAGGATGCGTTCAGCGCTCATTGTTGTATGATCTGGGTAGTTAACCTATAAACAGATCATGATCACAGTACCTACCATGCATCATATCGACGTCCATGTGGAGAAGGACATCTATGACGTCAACAACCGCATTGCAGACGCCAATGCAAACCTGCTCAGGGGTCACGGCATCCGGGCATTCGACCTCCTCGGCGCCATCGGGTCCGGGAAGACCGCCCTTATCGAGCGGCTCGTGCCGCTGATCCGGGAGCGGGGGCTCCGGGCCGGTGCCATCGCCGGAGATGTCTATGGCGACGACGATTTCAGGCGGATCGTCGCCCTCAACGTCCCGGCTTACAACGCGAACACCGGGAAGGAGTGCCACCTCGACGCACACCTGGTGGAGCACGCCATCGAGCACCTTCCGCTCGACGATATCGACATCCTCTTCATCGAGAACGTCGGCAACATGGTCTGCCCGACCGATTTCCGGCTGGGCGCCGAGAAGAGAATCGTCGTCGTCAGCTCGACGGAAGGAGACGATGTAGTAAACAAGCACCCGATGATGTTTCGGAGCAGCAACATCGGCGTCATCAACAAGGTCGACCTCGCCCCGTTCGTCGGCGCCGACCTCGACCGGATGGAGGCGGATATGCGTCGCTACAACCCGGAGATGCGGGTTTTCCGGACGAACATGAAGGCCGGGGAAGGGCTCGAGGCGCTGCTGGACGCAATTCTCGCGTGATCAGCAGAGTTAAATATCCCGGTCTCGAATAGTTATAGCACTTTAACGAGAGATCGCTACCCCCTGAAGGGTATCGCGTCCTCAACAGAGTATTTCGGTGGTCACATGCAGTGGCAAGGAAGATCAGTACGGAAGCCGTCGGGTGGACGCTATCACACCTCCCAGGGCAAGAAGAGAACGGAGATCGGAAGAGCTCCGGCAGAGACGCACATCGGTGAAGAACGCAGGAGAATTGTCCGCACCTTCGGCGGCAACCAGAAGGTCCGGGCACTCCGGGTAGACTACGCGACGGTTTCGAACCCCGCAACCGGCGAGACCAAAAAGGCGAAGATCGAGACGGTCGAGGCGAACAGCGCCAACCCGAACTACGTCCGGCGGAACCTCCTGACGAAGGGCGCCATCATCAAGACCGAGATGGGGCGCGCGCGGATCGTCAGCAGACCGAGTCAGGACGGCGTCGTCAACGCCGTGCTGCTCGCATAATATACCCTTTTTTACGGCCGGAGATAGTGCCAGCCTTCGGCCTGCCTGACGACCAGCTCCACGATCGCGGACGGGACGGTTCCAACGTAACCGGGGAAGTCTTTCTCCGACAAATCCCGGGAACGGAGAGTATTCTCGCAGACGACGAACCGGACACCCCGATCCGCAAGTTGCGCCATGAGCGCCGCCTGCGGGCTGCCGGTGCGTAGAGGTTCCACCCCGTCGGCATGGGCGACCACCTCAACCTCGACACCTGCAAGATCTTCGAGGAGGTTCTTTGTATTCCGCAGCACAAGGGCCGCCTTCTCGCGCTCGTCCAGGTGGACGACGACCCGCGGGGAGGGGGTCATATCGCCGTCACGCTCCCGCGAAGTTCGGCGCTGACGGGGCCGCCCGAGAGATAGCGTTCGAGCGCCTCGATCGCCCGGATATCGAGCTTCTCCCGGTTCTTCCCGTACTTCGGCGGCACGCCTTGCCCGGTGACGAACGCCGCGCGGTAGACGGCGTCCGGGTCGAGTCTTTTGCCGCCCGCAAAGAACTCCTGGATCCGCAGGCCGGCCGGATTCTCTATCTTGCAGTAGAGGTTGACCCCCATGCACCGCTTCACGTAGCCGCCCATCTGCTGGTAGGGGTCGCGCGAAAAGGTCCGCTCAAGGTTCTCCTCCATCATCGCCTTAAGTTCCCGGCCGGTGATCTCGGTCGTCGAGACCGGGGGGTTGACCGGGATGATATCCCAGAGATCGTTTTGTGTGACCGGGCCGGGCGGCACCGGGGCGCCGTAGCGCCAGCCGTTCGAGAACGCCATCTCTGCACCCGTGGCGTCGATGAGCGCCTGCAGGAGCAGGTTGTCCATCGTGGCCTCGAGAACCGTGTTCCGGTTAAGACCCGTCCGGGTCTCCCCGACGACACGGGAGAGGTACTCGCGGTGGGGTTCCACGATCCCCTCGACCATCTCCTCGACCTCCGGGTGAGGCCGGATCTCTTCACCGACAACGATGAGTTCGTGGTCGAACTTCTTCACCCGCCGGTTCTCGACCGTAAGGTCAAGCCGCCCGAGGAAGGAGGCGTGACAGCCCGACTGGATGATGACGGTGTCGTTGACGACCGCTGGTTCAAAAAGCCGGTTGTGGGTGTGCCCCGAGAGGAGGACGTCGATCCCGTCCGTCTCGCGGGCGAGTTTCACCTCCTGCGGAAACCCGAGGTGCGATATCACCACGACGAGATCCACCCCCTCCTCTTCGCGGAGCCGGGCGATGTGTCCGGGGAGTTCGGCGTTGCCGAGAGAGAAATGGATCCCTTCCGAGAAGGAGTCCGGCATCACCTTGTCAACGATGGTGGCGGCGATGCCGACGACGCCCACCTGCAGGTCGTCGGTCTCGCAGACCGTATACGGGGGAAAGACCGGGTCGCCGGTCGCATCGTCGTAGCAGTTGTCGGCGAGGACCGGGTAATCGAGCCTCCCGGCAACCTTCCGGAACTGCTCCGGGCCGTAGGCGAACTCCCAGTGGGCGGTCATGGCATCGAAGGCGAGAGCGTTCAGGACCGGGACGAGCGCTTCGCCTTCCGACCGGACGGCAGGGTAGGTCCCGTGGATGGTGTCGCCGCAGTCGAACGCGAGCACAGTTCCCGGCCGCTCGTCACGGGCCTCTTCGAGGAGGGCGGCAATCCGGGCATACCCGCCTGCCGTCCGGTACACCGGCGGCCCGCCGGCATAGAATAGTTCCTGGTGCGGTTCCAGGTACCCGTGCGAATCGTTCATCTGCAGAAGCGTGAGGTGGTCGGTCATGGGTGCAGGGATGGGAAGATGTGCCAAAAACCTTTGTGTCTCCGGCGGGATCACATCCTTTTTACGTTCCGCAGACCTCAATTCTAGTGATGCGCAGGATATACCATCGTTTCCCCCAATCCATCGACCTCGACTTTGAACTTGTCCGGCCGTTCCGGGAGGTCCTCGCCTGCATCGCACGGATGCACGACACCCACACGACCGTACGGGGCGCCGACGGCCTCGTCAAGGAACGGATGCTCGTTCAGGTCGCGGACGGGCGGACGCAGTTCCTGGACCTCGACGCCCTGGTGCCGCTCGCCGAGAGGGTCTCCGAGATGGCGGACTTCCGGATCGACCTGCAGAGGACGCTGCTCACCCCCGAAAAGAGGCTGCCGGTCAAGGAGAACGTCTTCTTCCTCCGGATCGTCGATAAGGGTCCGGTGACGGAGTGTTACGTCGCGAAGGAGGGCCGTAGCGGGGATCTGGACGCGATGGACCTGCGAACGATGCTCAAGGGTGCCTGCGAGTGAGTGTCAAGATTGCGGTTGCCGCGCCGTTCAAGCACATGCGTAAAGATCGGCTGCAGAGGAGCGAGTTCGTCTTTTATATCGCCATCGACCGGAAATGGATGAACAAGGAGCAGGCGAATCAGCTCCTGGACCGGGCGAAGGCGGAGGGGCTCATCGAGGTGGACGGAGGAGCCATCCGGCCGCTCTTCGACGTTGCCGAGGTCTCGATACCGCTCGGGTTCAAGCCCACCTCCGACGTCCTCGCAGCGTCGGAGAGCCCCTACGAGGAGCTGATCGGGCGGATCGCCGCCGCGACGGAGAAGCCGCCCCAGGAGGTCGTCGCCGAACTCCACCGGATCGTCGCCGACAACTTCGACGGCAATCTCCGGGTGGAGGCGGCGGTGGTCATCCTCGCGAAGAAATACGGGGTGGCGTTCGAGGACAAACTACCCGCCCTGGAAAAATCGGTCGCGAAGAAGAGATAGGCCCCAATCCTTTTTTCTGCCACACAGAAACAATTCACGCCTGCCGGTCGTTCACCTCTTTCATGAGCCCGTCCATCCACGCGGGGATCCGCACGCCGCCTTTCGGGTACTGGGCCGGGACGTAGGGTTTGATGTCGATGACCGGGCTGCCGTCGACGGCGTCGAGCCCGGTAACCTCGAGAACGTTTCCCCGCCGCGTGTGCAGCGCAACAATGGTCGCAAGCACGGGGTTGGGACGGGCGGGGCTGCAGGTCGAGAAGATCCCCTTTAACGGGATGTCAGTCCTGCCCATCGGGTGCACGCGGTCGACGGACCTGCTCTCCTCCGGCACTTTATGCCCCCAGTACAGCACCGTGATATGGGAGTAATCCTCGATGCCGTCAAGCAGCGCGATGCGATTCTCGTCGATAACAATATCCGAGACGGCCTCTTTCACGCTCCTGACATGATCCCTGCTCGCGGCAGGCCCTTCCCGCGTCGAGATGCCGTCCCTGCCGGCGACGAGAAAGGGTTCCTGCACGGTATTTCGGACGAACCCCACGGGCCGCAGGATCATGCCGCCGGGGCCAGGCGATTGTGTTTGCATGTTCGTATATTGGCATGCTCTCGCGAATAGTTGCACCGAAGGTAACATAGACAGTTCGCCGCTCCCCACCCCCATCGTGTCAGCGTCCCAAAGGCTATCGTGCATGTGCAGCCAGGGAATAGTATGGATGATCTCGAGTCCTGCCGCCTCTGCGAGTGGAGGTGCGGTGCCGACCGCCTCCGCCGAGAGCGAGGGGTATGCCGCGTCGGCCGGGCGGAGGTGGCGGCGACGATGTGTTCGGGCTCTCTTGCGAGTTACATCGTCACCCTGCTCGGGTGCTGTTACCGTTGCCTCCACTGCAACGCTTACCGGATCTCGCAGTACCCCGATCCCGGGTGGCACTACGCCGGTTATGTGCCCGCGGCGGCGCTGGTTGCCGACGCCCGGGAGCGGATTGCCGCTTACAGGGGGCCCCGTATCCGGACGCTCGGGTTTACGGGCGGCGACCCGATCATCCACCTCCCCTACATCGAAGAGGTGGCGAGCGAGGTGAAGCGGCAGGGCCTCGATCTCGGGATCGGGATATCGACCGGCGGGTTCGCGACGGAGGCGGCGATGGAGCGGATCGTCGGCCTCTGCCGGACGATCACCCTCGAGATCAAGGCGTGGTCGGACCCGGTTCACCGCGCCCTCACGGGAGCGCCGGTGGGCCCGGTGCTCAGGAACGCGGAGTACCTTGTGCGCGAGGGGAGAGACCGGATCAGGGTCTTTCGGACGGTCGTGATCCCCGGCATGACCGATAGGCAGGTGGGCAGGATCGCGGTGTTCATCGCCTCGCTCGATCCGGGCGTGTCCTACCGGCTCATCGGTTTTCGACCGAACAACGTCCTCTACTACCACCCGGGGCCGTCGAGAGAGGTGATGGAGCATCTCTGTTCGGTCTGCCGTGAGGCCGGGCTCGAGGACGTGGCCTGGAGCGGCTACTACCCCGAGACGGTGCCGGACGAGGTTGCCGCCCGGGCGGCAGGGCTCACCGCTGCATATGGTGGAGAAGCCCAGGCGGCGCTCACCGCCGCGTACGCCGCGGCGTGCGGGTGCCCGACCCACCCCCGCGACTGCGGGGCATGCCTCCTCCGCGACCGCTGCCCCGCCACGCTCAGGGAGCCCTGGCGCGGCCGGTAGAGCAATTACCCCTCACGTGGCGGATCGTCCCGCGGCCTCTGCGGGAACAACGGATTTCAAGAAAAGATTGGGGTGCTGATTTATTCAGCAGCCGCCTCGGGCTGGCTAAAGTATTCTGCTAAGGGTTTTGGACCGCTCTCTTTGACGGCGGCGTTGAGCTGGACGATATCGGCGCTGATCTCGTTGCCCCGCACCGATTTCCTGCGGCGCTCCCCGTCCATGACCGGGTGGAACCCGACGCCCTTGGAGAGGAGAAGCCTCCTCCTTGACGGGCCGGGCAGGTCGCGACGTGCAGGAATGCCGGTCTTGTCCGTGGCGCCGGTGATCTTGACCGTGTAGCCCGTAAAGCCGAGGATGCCCCCGTCGATCTCGTCTCCGATACGCTTGCCGATGAGCGCTCCTGCGGTGGGACCGGTCGCATCGATCTTATATGAACGTCCGGTCTCCGGGTCTGATAGTATGATTTTGAAATCTGCCATGTTGACGACTCCTTCGAAAGTACCTATACAATTTGAGAATATGGTATTAAAAGACTACCTCTGCAGGGTTCGAGGGGAGCGGCGGGCGAAAGAGACCCGCGCGTTCCCCGAACGGGTCACTTCCCCCAGAAGGGGTCTTCCCGGCGTTTGAGGGTGGTGAACTCCTCCAGAGCCTCGCGCAGGCTCGGGCTTAAGTTATCGATCATCTCCCGCTCAATCACCTTCACGTGCCGCTCCGGGATATCCACGTAGAGGTCGTCGTCGACGTTGATCTGGCGGCCGACCGTCGGCCCTTCGATCGAGATCGCCACCTCCTTGCCCGCTTCCGCCTCCTGAACCGACTCGTTTTTTGCCTGGATCTGCTTGATGCGGCCGACCTTCTTGCCACTCGGGAGGGCGAGGTCGACCCCGCTCTGGAGTTTCCCCCCGAGGACCCGGACACCGACCACCGCCGGGTTGCTCTGGCGGAAGACGCAGTTGGGGAGGATCCGGATCTTGGCGGGCATGATCAGCTTCTCGAACTTCTGCCGCTCGAGTTCCTGCTTCTTCTCGTCGCGCCACTCGACGTAGTCGTCGATGAGTTGGTAGATGACCCCGCCCTCGAATATGCTGACGTGGGACATCGCCGTATCCGCGAGGGCGTCGACCGCGTCCGGCAGGACAGGGGTATTGAAGGCGATGATCGCGCTGTAGAGGGGGTCCTTGATCGTCCCCGCCTCGATGACGTCGTGGCGGGTGACCGGCCCCACGGTCGCCCGCATCACCTGGATCTGGTGACCCTCGAGTTCTTTCGAGAGGGCTTCGAGAGCACCGATGGTGTCCGCCCGGATGATGACGCCGACGTCGGAGAGGTTCACCTCGACGTCCTGGACTTCACGCCGGACCTGCTCGATCACCTCGTCCCGGTTGCCGCTCCGGATGGCCCGGAGGGGGGAGCCCGCGATGACCCCGTCGAGTTTCGGGGCGGCGACCTTGATACCCGCAGCGGCGGTGACGGATTTGACGCGCTCGAACCGTTCCTCGATCAGGATCTCACTCATCGGGCGGGGTTTTAAGAGGGAGCGTACTTTCGTCTCGATGATCTGTTCGTTCCCTGCGACGACGATCTCGTCCCCGACCTTGAGGGTGCCGTCGTAGAGGATCAGATCAAGCGTCATCCCGAGCCCCCGCTCCTCCTTCACCTCGAGCACGGTGCCGGCGCCGGGGCCGTCGGCGCTGACCTTGAGGCTCTCGGTCATGTAACGCTGGGCAAGCCCGATCAGCACCATGAGGATATCAGGGATGCCTTCCCCGGTGATGGCGCTCGTCGGCACGATGCAGATGTTCCGCGCAAAGTCCGAGACCCGGTCGAACCGTTCGGAGTTGAACCCGAGGTCGGAGAGTTTGCCGACGAGTTCATACACCTTCGTCTCGACCATACCCTGGACGCGCTCGTTCTGCTGCGCAAACGTCTTCAAGAACGGCTGATTCTCCTGAATGCGCCAGCCGTGGATGCGGTCGACCTTGTTCGCTGCAATCACGAACGGCGTCTTGTAGTTGCGCAGGATCTGGAGCGCCTCGATCGTCTGGGGGCGGAAGCCCTCGTTGATGTCCACCACGACGATCGCCATGTCGGCAAGCGCCCCGCCGCGCGCACGCAGCGTGGTGAAGGCATGGTGCCCGGGGGTGTCGATGAAGAGGAGGCCCGGGACGTTGACGCTGACCTTGCTCAGGGCTCCGCCCATGCGGGTGACTGCGTCGATGGGAACAAGCGTGGCGCCGATGTGCTGTGTAATCTCGCCTTCTTCGGTAGATACCACAGACGAGCCCCGGATCCGGTCCAGGAGTGATGTCTTGCCGTGATCTACGTGGCCCATCACGCAGACGATGGGGGTCCTGATCGTTGATTCCTTTGCCATGATAATCACCTTCCGGTATATACTATATGGACGAATAAACCCGAAAAATCCGGAATATTGACCGCCTTTTTCCCGAATCACGCCAGAGTCAGGGTGATTCCCCTACCCCCGGGGCGTCGCTCGGCGCCCGGAACACTGGTACGTTATAGAACATGGCGTCTATTAATAATTCACCCCGGCATCTATCCTTCATAGCCAGAGGCGGCCGAGCCGGGCGGCACGGCTGCCGGACACTCCAGAAATCGCGTGACCGCCGGCAAGCCCGGCCGGATATGCGCCCCTGATTTCCCAGGAGGTACGTAACGCGGGCTCGGTGAAGAGATACTTTAATCAAATCCGACTGCCAATTGTTATGAGTACCTTGCCAGGGTGGGGTAGTCGGTTATCCTAAGGGACTGTGGATCCCTCGACCCGGGTTCGAATCTCGGCCCTGGCCTTCTTATTTTCCCTCACAACTGCTTACCGTGATTTCTGCAGGAGATATAAGCATCTGCTGTCTGGATTAGTTTGAATCGGCTATTCCTCAAGAACGCCTATCCATCCAGGCCCTCCAAATAGCCTTCAAAGACTGTCGAACATCGGCAGGATTCTCCGATCCCGGATATTGCGTCGTAAAATTGTTATACACCATGCCAGGGGTGCTGCTAGATGTACTCGTTCACTTTCACCCTGACCGCGGCGCGGGTTCATATAACCGCTCTCTGATTGCTTACTCATGAGGCAGAGAGACTCATCGCTACGACCAGACGCTCTTGCGCGACCGCGAGGTCTTCGAGTTCACCCATATACCAGACAAACTCCACCGCTGCGACGGGGTGGATACGCAGGAGGCGATACGCAAGGGCGTGCTCGAGAACCTGGAGCTCGTGCGGATGCTGCAGAACGAGTTGATCGAGGAGAAGATCAGGCGAGGTGAACTGCAAGGGTGCTCCGCATGAACCGGCGTGAAATCTACGAGCATCTGAAGCACAACCCGAAGAACGTGCGGTTCGAAGACCTCTGCCGTGCGGCGGAGGTCTTTGGGTTTCACCGGAAGGGCGGGAAAGGCAGCCACATTGTTTACGTGCGCGACGGGATTCCTGAGATCCTCAACTTCCAGAACGTGAAGGGTAAAGCAAAGCCGTACCAGGTAAGACAACTTCTTAAGATCATTGAGCACTATACTCTGTTGGAGGGCGAAGATGCCGCATAAATACGCGATCGAGATCTTCTTCAGCGACGAGGACGAGGGGTTCATCGCCGTCGTCCCGGAGCTTCCCGGCTGCTCCGCGTTCGGCGAGACCGAAGAGGAGGCACTCCGCGAAGTAAAGGTAGCTATCGACCTCTGGCTCGAAACCGCCCGGGAAGAAGGGCGGGAGATCCCGGAGCCGAGCGGCCGAGAGCATTTGCGGGATATTCTTGCGGGAAAGGGCGTTGCCCGCGAGCAGATGGTGTGACAACTCTTTTTGAGGGATGGGAAGGGGTCTCTCCTCTCAAACAATTCGGCACCTTCAGGTATCAAGCACTAACGCTATTCTACAGGGCGAACAGGCACACGCAATAGCCCTGCAACACTCAGTTCAGCAATAACCAGAGCAGCCCAGAGATACGTCCACCTAGAAGGGAGATACATGAGTGATCCTGTTTATCTCGTCTCAGAAGACGACACACTGGTACCAATGAGGAGACGCTCTACGAGTATGAGGCTGATCTGCAGGGGCTCGTTCACCGACGAAAAGACGCTTCGAGAGTTCTTCCATATGCTTAACGCGATCCCCGGTGTTCAGGTACCTGGTGATGGACATCCCCCTCTCCCCAGGATTCCACTCCGCGCCCTGATAGATGAAACAGGGTATCAGCAGTTCATTGAGGTTGTAGAGTGGGCGTATCAGAAGCTCGGGCAACAGTGATCACGTAGCCGGATCGCCCCGGTATACATCAGTCGTCGACCTGTCCCGGATATGCCGCAGCTACCCGGGTGCTGGCAGGTCGCCGGCGGTATCGTTGCATACATCTGGGCCCGGCTCTTCATCAAGCGGCTCTCCGACGGCACTTCTCCGGGGCAGCCCGCAGCCGCCGCCTGAGAACAACCCCACTTTTTCCCACCGGGCCCGGCCTCCGCGGGTTAGGTCACCGCGGCAAGACTTATGTATGCCCGGACCCTGCAGGGCAGGATACCCATGACAGACGAAGAGCGGTCCATTGTCCCCCCGGCCCCCCGCGGGCGGGAGGTCGTCAAATGGATAGGGCCCGCGATCATCTGGATGATCTCGGCCATCGCGACCGGGGAACTCCTCTTCACCCCGCGAATCGCCTCGCTCTACGGCTATACCGTCCTATGGACGATTATTCTCGCGATATTCCTCAAGGCGCTGCTCGCCCGCGAAATCGGGCGATACGCGGTCGTGACGGGAGGATCGCTCCTCCAGGGAATCAAGAACCTCCCCGGGCCGAAGAACTGGGGTGTCTGGATCATCATCCTCCCGCAGATCTTCGTCGCGGTCACCACCATCACCGGCATGGCGGGGGCCGCGAGTTCGGCGATCATCCTCGCCCTTCCCGGAGGGTTCGTGGCGTGGGCAATCATATTCCTGCTGATCTCGCTCGTCCTG
Organism: Methanoculleus nereidis; assembly: GCF_032944295.1. Taxonomy (NCBI): domain Archaea; kingdom Methanobacteriati; phylum Methanobacteriota; class Methanomicrobia; order Methanomicrobiales; family Methanomicrobiaceae; genus Methanoculleus; species Methanoculleus nereidis. Next base: position 618,630 of record NZ_JABFFQ010000001.1, on the reverse strand, counting down.
GTCTTCTTCGGGAGGTACAAAGGTGTCGAGAACGCCTCCATCGTGATGGCCATCGTCATCATCGTCGCCCTGGTGATCACCGCAGCCTTCGTCTTCCCCGGCGCCGAACCGCTCGCCGCCGGCCTGGTGCCGGCCCTCCCCCCCGACGTCGACTTCGCCGAACTCCTCCCCTGGATCGGGTTCATGATGTCGGGGGCCGCCGGCCTCATCTGGTACTCCTACTGGCTCACGGCCCGGGGCTACGGTTCCGCCTACTACACCGTCCACAGGCGGGGAGGGGAGGAGGCGGTCATCGAGGAAGAGGACCTGCCGGATATCGGGCACCTCTCTCCGACCGAGACCGGGCGGATACGCGACTGGATCCGGATCATGACCGTTTCCACGACCATCGCCTCGAGTATCGTCCTCATCCTGCTCATCGCGCTCCTCATCCTGGGCGCCGAACTCCTCCAGCCGCAGGGCCTCCTCCCCCAGGGCCCGGAAGTGACCGCGGTCCTCTCGGTCCTCCTCGGGGACGTCTGGGGGGCGCCGGGAACATGGCTGATGATCCTTGCCGCGTTCTTCGCCTTCTGGAGCACCATCGTCGCGAACCTCGACGGCTGGACCAGGATGCTCGGCCAGGGATCGATCTTCATCGCCCGCCAGGTGAAGACTGCGGGGCGATGGATCTCGATGCGGTTCTACCGCTACGTCTACCTGCTCGGGCTGATGGGAGTCCTGCCGCTCATCTTCATCGTCGTCTGGCCGGAACCCGTCACCTTTCTCGGCATGGCGGGGATCGTCGAGGCGATCCACATCCCAGTGGTCGCGTTCGCGACACTTTACCTGAACCGGCAGACGCTCCCGGGGGAGTTCCGACCGTCCCTGGGTGTTACCATCCTGACGTTTGCCGTGGGCGTATTCTTTGCAGCCTTCTCGGTCTACTACATCGCCATCGAGTTCCTGGGACTGGCGTGAACCGCCCCGCGCTCACCGACACGGGCGGCATGCCGCGTGATGCGGCACCTTCTTTACGCCCGGGAAGAGAAGGGTGCCCCCCGGTACGGGGGAGGGGATGATGGGATGAAACTCGACCTGAAAGCGTTCGCCCTCTCGGGAGGGCTGTTCTGGGGGTTCATCGACGGGCTCGCAGCAGCGGGCATCTTCGGACTGCTCTACAACCATTTCGCGAAAGAGACGTGATGCCCGGCGTCCCGGGTAACCGCCCGGTTCGACGCCTCCCGCGGTTGAACCAGGGTGCCTGCTGCACCCCGGACCTCCGTTTCCACCAGGCATCACAGTCCTTCGAGCGGCAGCATCGCCGGTTCTCATCCCCACAGGTATCATTTAAATATCCGGGAACCCTGTCTGGCCACCGGTTCACAGGAGGCGGACCGATACGGAGGCGGTATCATGGCAGGATCAGAAGTGACGATAGGGTATCACGCATCGCACGAACAGTTTCCCCCGGGCGCGCTGCTGCACCTCGCACAACGTGCTGAGAAAGCCGGGTTCCAGAGCATGCTCTCGTCGGATCACTTCAACCCCTGGACCCCCGCCCAGGGGGAGAGCGGGTTTTCGTGGTCGTGGCTCGGTGCGGCGCTCCAGGCGACCTCACTCTCCGCAGGCGTCGTCTGTGCGCCCGTGCAGCGCTACCACCCCGCCATCGCCGCACAGGCGGCAGCGACCCTTGCAGAGATGTTCCCCGGCAGGTTCTTCGTCGCCGTCGGAAGCGGCCAGCTCCTCAACGAAGGGATCACGGGCGACGCCTGGCCCCCCAAACCGGAGCGCAACGACCGGCTGCTCGAGGCCGCGACGATCATGCGCAGGCTCTGGGTGGGTGAGACCGTGACCACCACGGGCCTGATACGCACCGTCGAGGCCCACCTCCATACCCGTCCTGCCGAACCGCCGGCGCTGATAGGCGCCGCCTTATCCCCCGAGACGGCTGAGTGGCTGGGCGGGTGGGCGGACGGCCTCATCACCACCGCAAGACCAGAGAAGCAACTCAAAAAGATCGTGGAGGCGTTCCACCGCGGCGGCGGGGCGGGGAAACCGCTCTACCTCAAGGTCGACCTCTCCTACGCCCGGAGCCACGAAGAAGCCGTGCAGGGGGCGCACGACCAGTGGCGGGCGAATATCCTCTCCGGGCCGGTGCTCGAGAACCTCCGGACGCCCGAACAGCTCGACGCGGCCGCGGAGTTCATCACCGCAGAAGAGGTCGCGAGCGAGGTGCGCACCTCGGCGGATCTTGACGAGCACATCGAGTGGCTGAAGACCGACATCGAGCTCGGATTCACCCGCCTGTACCTCCATAACGTCAACCGGGAACAGGAGGCGTTCATCGAGGACTTCGGCAGAGGGGTGCTGCCGGCCCTGACCCGACCGGCCCCTCTTCCGGCGGCATGACGGGAGGACCGGAGCACGACGGGAGTAATCGGAGGTCCAGGTATGGATAGAAACAGGATCGGCTACTACGCCTCCCACGAGCAGTTCGGGCCGGGGGAACTCCTCGAACATGTGAAAGCGGCAGAGTCCGCGGGGTTCCACTCGGTGCTCTCCTCAGAGCATTTCCATCCCTGGAGCGAGAGGCAGGGGGAGAGTGGGTTCGCCTGGTCGTGGCTCGGTGCGGCAATGCACGCCACGAAGAAGATGCCGTTCGGAATCATCACCGCGCCGGGCTACCGCTACCACCCGGCGGTCGTCGCCCATGCGGCCGCAACGCTCGCTGTCATGTTCCCGGGCCGGTTCTGGGTAAGCATCGGGAGCGGCGAACTGCTCAACGAGGGGATCATCGGCGAACGCTGGCCCGGCCGGGGAGAGCGCAACGACCGGTTGCTCCAGTGTGCCGGCGTGATGCGCGACCTCTGGGCGGGGGAGAGCGTCACCCGCGACGGCGCTGTCAGGGTCGAGAGAGCCCGGCTCTACACCCGGCCCCCGGAGCCCCCGCTCCTCCTGGCGGCGGCAAACGCCTGTAACACCGCAGAATGGGTCGGCGGGTGGGCGGACGGTCTCATCACCCTCGCAAAGCCGCTCTGCCGGCTCGCAGAGATCATCGACCTCTTCCGCAGGGGTGGGGGAGAGGGGAAACCGATCTACCTCAAGCTGGATCTCGCCTACGGACGGACAGACGACGAGGCGCTCCGGGGGGCGCATGACCAGTGGTGCAACATGATGGTCGGCGGTGGCCTCATCACCGAGCTCAGGACGCCGCGAGAGTTCGACGCCGCAGGCGAGTTTGTCAGGCCAGAAGACCTGCAGGAGAGGATCCTGGTATCCGCCGACCCCGACCGCCACATCGAGCGGCTGCAGGAGTTTCTGGACCTCGGGATAGACCGGATCTACCTCCATAACGTGACGAAAGACCAGACCGCGTTCATCGAGGACTTCGGGCGCGAGGTTCTCCCCGCGGTCGACAGGTGATCAGATGCCGAAAGAAGATTACAAACCTATCAACGATTATGCCGTCATCGGAAACCTCCGGACGGCGGCGCTCGTCGGGACGGACGGCTCGATCGACTGGTGCTGCTTTCCCTACCTCGACCGGACAAGCGTCTTCGCCGCCCTGCTCGATGCCCGGCGGGGCGGCAGGTTCAGAGTCTCGGTCCCGGGGATAGAACGCGGGCGGCAATGGTATGTCGAGGATACCAACGTTCTCAAGACGGAATTCTCCGGCAACGCGGGGAGGGTCACGGTGACCGACCTGATGCCGCTCTCCGGGGACATCGAGGGGCGCGCAGGCTCGTTTGCCCCGCCAGAACTCTACCGCATCCTTGAGTGCGTCCAGGGAAGCGTGGAGGCGGCGGTCGAGTGGTCGCCCCGGTTTGACTACGCCCGGGGGACGACCGGCGTTTCGCGGATCCCCGGCGGCTGGCTCGCGACTGACGGGAGAGACGACATGACCCTCTTCGGCCTCGAAGATGCCGGGGTCGTCGAGGAAGAAGAGGGCGGGCACACCCTCCGGGCGGAGATCCCAATGCGGGAGGGCGAACTGCGCGTCCTGATAGCCCGGTGGGGAACCGAGGACCTGACCTACGTCCCTGACAGGGCGGAGTCGGTGGAAGAGGAAACGACGGAGGTCTGGCGGGCGTGGGCGCACAGGAACGGGGCCGCCCGCGCAGAGAAGTGGGCGGGCGGCCTGCTCCCGCTCCTCGTCCGGTCCGAACTCGCTCTCAAACTGCTGACGAACACGGCGACGGGTGCGATCGCCGCTGCACTGACGACATCGCTCCCCGAGGATATCGGTGGCGTGCGGAACTGGGACTACCGGTTCTCCTGGATCCGCGACTCGGCCATGACGGCGCAGGCGCTGATCGCTCTCGGGCATGAGACAGAGGCGATCGAACTCCTCGCCTGGATGGAACGGGTCTCGGAGATGCATGCCGGGGAAGGGCTGGGGCTCCGTCTCATGTACAGCATCCACGGGTGGACCGACCTCGATGAAGAGGAACTCCCCCACCTCGAGGGGTACCGGGGCTCGCGCCCGGTCAGGATCGGAAACGAAGCCGCCACCCAGCTCCAGCTCGAGATCTATGGCGAACTCCTCAACACCGCGTACGAACTCGTCAGGCGGGGGTACGAACTCCCGGAAAAGGAGATGGCATTCCTCTCCAGGGTTGCGGACGAGGCGTGCACCCTCTGGAAAGAGCCCGACCACGGAATCTGGGAGATCCGGGGCGAGGAGCGCCACTACGTCTACTCGAAGGTGATGCTCTGGGTGGCGCTCGACCGGGCGGTCCACCTCGCCGACCGGTACGGCCTCCGGGGGGATCGGGATCGGTGGGCGCGGGGTGTTGCGGTGATCAAACAGCAGATCCTCGAGCAGGGTTACGATGCGGAAGTAGGCGCTTTCGTCCAGTCCTACGGGTCAAAAGACCTCGATGCTGTCAACCTCCGCATCGCGCTGCTCGAGTTCCTCCCCTTCGATGACGAGCGGATCCAGGGGACGATTGATGCGACAATAGAGGGGCTGATGGAGAACGATCTTGTCTACCGTTACCGGGTGGACGACGGTCTCCCGGGTGAGGAGGGAGCGTTCGGGCTCTGCACGTTCTGGCTCATCGACTGCCTCGCGCTCTCCGGCCGGATCGAGGAGGCGCGATCGCTTTTTGAGCGGATGGTAAACCGCGCGAACCACGCGGGCCTCTACCCCGAGCAGTTCGATCCGGCGACAGGAGAGTTCCTCGGCAACTTCCCCCAGGCATTCACGCATATCGGCCTTGTCAACAGCGCCCTCTACCTTGCCTACGCCGAAGGAAAACCGACTCCGGGACACTCCCTCATAGGGACGCCGGAGCACCGTGCGGAACTCGAGAGAGGATACATCCGAGAGGTGCTGCATTGAGGAAATGAACCGTCTGTCCGGCGAAACTTCGAAAAAATTCGTCGTTATCGCCAGGTATAATTATCCGGCACACCATACCGCACATCATGAATAGAAGGGTTATCGGCCTGCTGCTTCTCGCAGGCCTCATCGCGCTCGGCTGCATCGCTGCCGGGTGCACCGACATACCGGAAACGACATCCGGACAGTCGGCTCCTCCCACGGGGGAGGAGACGCCGGGCCCGTCTGCAGAAGGCGCCGGCAACGTCTCGGCAGGGAACAACCGGTTCGCGGCCGACCTCTACCGGCACCTCGCAAGCGACCCGGGATCCGCGGGCAAAAACATCTTCTTCTCGCCCTACAGCATCTCCTCGGCCCTCGCGATCACCTACGAGGGCGCCCGGGGCACGACCGCCGACGAGATCGGGTCGGTGCTCCACCTGCCACAGAACGAGACTCTCCGGCGTGCAGGGTTTGCCGGGCTTGATGCCGTCCTGAACAGCGGGGACGAGAATTACACCCTCCGCACCGCAAATGCTCTCTGGGCTGAGGAAACCTACCCGTTCCTCCCGGAGTACGTCGATACGGCCGCACGGTGGTACAGGGCAAATGTCACGAACCTCGACTTCATCAACGACCCTGAGGGGTCGCGTGCGACTATCAACCGCTGGGTGGAGGAGAAGACCGAGGATAAGATCCGCGACCTCCTTCCGGCGGGTTCAGTCGATCCGATGACCCGGCTCGTGATCACGAACGCGATCTACTTCAAGGGCACCTGGGTCAAGCAGTTCGACCCCGCCGAGACGACCGAGGAGGAGTTCCGGGTCGCTCCGGGGGAGACGGTGCGGGTTCCGATGATGCACCGGACAGATGAGGACGCAATCTACGGGTACGCGGAGACCGAGAGCCTCCAGGTGCTCAGGATGCCGTATGCGCACGCCGACGGAACGGAACTCTCGATGCTCGTCCTCCTTCCGCGGGAGGACAACCTGACGGCGGCAGAGGAGGCGCTGGATGCGGAGACGCTCGTGGACCTCCGGAAAACGCTCGCCGACCAGCGCGTCAGGGTCGTCTTCCCGAAGTTCACGCTTGAGACGACGTACAGCCTCCCGCAGGTGCTCGCAGCGATGGGGATGCCGACGGCTTTTTCCGATGCAGCCGACTTCTCGGGGATGGACGGGACAGAGGATCTCTTCATCAGCGACGTCGTCCATAAGGCCTTCGTCGACGTGAACGAGGAGGGTACCGAGGCTGCGGCGGCGACCGGCGTCGTCATGAATCTGGCGAGCGCACCCATGGAAGACCGGACACCCGTCTTCCGGGCGGATCATCCGTTCGTCTTCCTCATCGTCGAGGAGGATTCCGGCACGGTTCTCTTTGCAGGACGGGTCGTAAACCCGGAGGGGGCGTAAGGAGGCGGCGGTGACCGGCCGCCCACCCCTCTTGCAGCAACTCATTAATACCTCTCCGACAGAATACCAGTAACCATGCCGTCCCGGGAAGAAGTCTTCACGACTCTGCAACGGCTTAAAAGTGAGCTCTCCACGCGGTTCTCAGTCAGCCGGATCGGTATCTTCGGCTCGGTCGCACGTGGCGAGCAGACCGAGACAAGCGACATCGACATCCTCGTCGAGTTCTCCCGGCCGATCGGGTTCTTCACCTTCGTCGAACTCGAAGAGTATCTCTCGCTTCGCCTCGGCGCTCCCGTCGACCTGGTGACGCCTGACGCCCTTAAACCGCTTATCCGTGAGCAGGTAACCGCCGAGGTCGCGTATGCCTGAACGGTCGGACATCCGCCTTCTCTGTGGCGACATCGCCGAGGCCGTCGAGCGCATCCTCCGGTATACCTCCGATATGACCTACGATGAGTTTCTTGCCGATACCAGGACACAGGATGCGGTCACGAGGAACCTGGAGATCCTCGGAGAGGCGGTGAAGAACCTTCCGGAGCCGTTCAAAGAACGATATCCCGAAGTTCCATGGCGTTTCATCGCTGGAATGCGGGACAAACTTATCCACCACTATTTCGGCGTCAGTCTTGAGATTGTCTGGGAAACGGCGCATTCCGACATCCCGACACTTAAGGAACGGCTAAAGGCAGTCCACACTCCCGACAGGCAAAACGAGAGTTAACCATGGAGGCAGGGCGGGTGATCGCCGAAAGTTACCCAGGAAGGGCATGCCCCCCTGACCCAACCGGCCGCCCCCTCACGCCTCATTAAGCCGCTCGACGATCGTCTTCTGCATGTAACCGATGAGCGGCATATCCGAGCCGATCACCGCGTGCCGCCCGGATCCCGCGGTGGCGATGACGAAGAAGTCACGGCCGTCGACCAGTATGGAGCACTCATCCTTCCTCAAGCCCATTGCGGACTCGTTCACCGCCGGGGTCTCGAGGAGTTCGAGCACGGCACCCCTGGCCTCATAGATCGGAAGCCGGATGTCGACATAATCTTCCTTCTTCCGTACGACCACGTAGAGGTCGATCTTGCGCTTGAGCGGTTTGATGGCCGCATAGTGCTTCCGGAGAAACGCCGGATCGTAGCAGAGGATCACCATGCTCTTCTTTACCCGGCGGAAGAGCGAGGAGAGATGGTTCTCGATCGCCCAGCCGCTCCTGAGGATGAAGAACGAATCGGGAGGGAGACGCGGTTTGACCGAGAGGCTCTTTAACACCTCGCGGGTCTCGTCAAGGGTCTGGATGTAATCTTCTTTGAGCCGGTCGAAGACCACGTCGATCTCGAGCACGTAATAGGAGGTAGGGGATCCTTCCTCAACTGCGATGAAGCCCCGCTGGGCCAGGTCGTTTAAGATCTCGTAGATCCGTCCCCGGGGAACCCCGCTTGCTTCGTGGATGTCTCGTGCGGTTGCCTTCTGCAGCCCGACGAGCGTGGAGTAGACGCTTGCCTCGTATTCGTTCATCCCGAGAGCCCGGAGCCCGGGAACTATTTCAGCAACCATTGCACCTCTGTTTGGTTGCAACACACTTATGGTTTGCGGGAGAGACGGATAGATCAGCGAGAGAGAACCCGTCTCCTCGCAAGAACGTCCCCATAGCAGCCGCCCGCAGAGGCATACACCCCGAACCGACCCCCACGCAGAATGGGTCGGATCGCCAGGCCGGGAATACCCACCATCGAAGAAGGCTGTCCTGGTGAGGACGAATTAGAGCAGCACGCAAGAGCGATACCACCTGAACCAACAGATACCCCGGATAGGAATGTCCTCAAAAGACCGAGATAGGTCATCAACATGCCCTGGAACGTATCCGGCGGCGACGGCGGCTGGCCCGGGGTGTGGCTGACCCGCCGCTCGAACCGCTACCTCTCCCGGGGACACTTCTATTCTACGGTATACCGGGACAGGCGGCACCTGCCGTCAGTAGCCGGCAAGGAGCGTGGCAATGAGCCGTGCCTCCGCCTTTCGCAGGTGCTCTATCGCGGTGGCTTTGCTGATGCCCACCTTCTCCGCCAGCTGCTGGCTGTTGATCTTACGAGGGTACTCGTAGTAGCCATACTGTTTTGCCGCGATCAGCAGGTCCCTCTGCCGGGGAGTGAGCCGTGAGAGGGGATTGTTCCCGGAAAAGGTTGCTTCCTCGAAGATGACGTTCTGGATCTCGCCGTAGGTGGACATGAGAAGGAGAACTTTGTTCAGGTTCTCGGCGTCGCCGATGCAGGTGTAGACATACAGTCGCGGGACTTGTACATGGGCAACGTCCAGATAATATCCAGGTCGAACTCGCGCATCTTCTCCAGCAGGAACTCGTCCTGGATGACACATCGCAGAAAGCAGGTATACGTCCGGCCGTCGGCCTTGAGCACCTCAAGAGAACCGAGAACTTCCGGGAGCTCAAGGTCGTTCGCGGTGTATCCCGCTTTCATCGTGATCTCGGCAATCACCGTCTCCTCCCCCCGCTCAAAGTTCATCTTGAGCAACTCGACGAGCCTGACAGATTCGACCCTATCCATGAAGTGCTGCACCGCCTGGTTGAGAACCTCTGCGTCGGCGGGCATGCCCATCAACGGATCCTTCAGGCAGACCTCGACGGTCATCTTGCGCATACACCGTGTGGGACGCCGCACCCTATAATCCCCGTACATATACGGGAGAACCTTGAATCCCCGGGTATTCCAGAGTACTGTATGGGAAGCACACGTGAACCGGCTGCAGGGAATCACACCGGGGAAGCGGAATCCGATATAGGTCCCCGCCCGGGTTGCAGCAGGTTCATATCCTGTCCCTTGAAAATACTACCCTCATCAGATGAGCCACTTATAACGAGGACAGACGTGAACTGCGCAACCACCTGCAACATCGGGTCTCGCCGGGGTTCCGAAGAAACCCGGTGCCGGAGACCGGCCCACCGCAAAGCACTCTACAAAGAACTTTTCTTTGAAGAGACCGGCCAGATCTGGATCGAAGCCGGATTCCTCCCCCCGGCAGACTACCAGCGAGCCGTGGCCCTGCTCCACCGTCTCGCCATGGACGAGGAGGGCACGGCATCCCTGCTCTCGTCCGTCCTCACCGAAACGACAAAATCCACCGAAACGGGCAGCGGCTACCGGGTCCTCGACCCCGCAAGACTCCGGCGCACAGCGGAGGAGTACGGGATTGAGCCCGCCGGAAGAAGCGACAGCGAGATTGCTCACGCGGTGACCATGGCGATCATCGGCGAGTACGGGGAAAAGGCGGCGGAGGAGCACGCATGAAAAATCCCTATGAGTGGCTCGCTGCCGCCATTAACAACCATACCTGGACCGTCGCCGGGGTTGCCGCGGCCATATTCATCCTGGCATGCTTCGGGCTCTCGATGGTCTCGATGGAAACCAGCGACGACGCCTACCTCGACAAGAGCACACCCCGCGGCGCGATGCTCGACCACTATATGGAGACCTACGGCTCCGACGCAATCATGCTCATCTACGAGACGGATAGCGTCAGGAGTACCGAGATTCTCAGGTACATCGACCATCTCCAGGAAGACCTCAGGAACGAACGCTACGTCGACGAGGTCTCCGGCGTCGTCGACCTCTTGAAACAGGCGAACGGCGGCACCCTGCCGTCGTCCACGGCGGAGATCGACGCGATCATCGCTCAGGCTCCCCCCGAAATGGTCGAGAGGATGCTCCCCTCGGACCTGATGACGATCAGCGTCATCGCCCTTGAGCCCGGCGTCACCATGGAGGCGCAACAGCAGGTTGTCGGGAACATCAAGACCATCGTCGGCATATCGGAGCCCCCGCCAGGGCTCACGGTCACGGTATCCGGCAACCCTGCGTTCTCGCTGGAGATGGGCGAGGCGATGGGATCCGAGACGGGCATGCTGATCCTGGTGGCCATGGTCCTGATGGTTCTCGCGGTGACGTTCCTCTTCTCCCACGTCCGCTACCGCCTGCTCCCGGTCGGGATCGTGGCCGTCGGGCTGATCATGACCTTCGGGTTCATGGGCCTCTTCGGTATTCCCATCAGCATGGTGGTGGTCGGGGCGTTCCCGGTGCTGATCGGGATCGGGATCGACTACGCAATCCAGCTCCATGCCCGGTTCGACGAGGAGATCCGGCACGGCACGATCCCGGAGGCCGTATGGGCCACCGTCACGCAGATGGGGCCGTCGATCCTGATCGCGATGTCGGCGACGGCGCTCGGGTTCATCGCGATGTTCTTTGCCCCGGTGCCGATGGTGGCAGACTTCGGGATGGTCTGCACCATCGGGGTTGTCTCCTGCTATGTCGCGGCGCTCATCATCGTCCCGGTCTTTGCGATCGTCACCCGCTACCGGCCGAGGAAGGAGGCCGCAGCCGTCGGATCCGAACCGGCGGGCGGGGAATCTCTCATCGAGCGTTACGACCGCCTCCTCGGCAGGCTCGCCTACACCGTCGCGAAATACCCGATCCCGGTCATCCTGATCTTTGCGACGGTCGCGGCAGGGGGCTTTTACCTCGACCAGAGCGTGCCCGTCAGTGCGGACGAGAAAACCTTCGTCCCCGACGATATGCCCGCCCTTCGCTCCCTCGAGAAACTTACCCGGGTCATGGGTTCGACGAGCACCATCCCGGTCGTCGTGCTCGCGGACGACGTCCTCTCCCCGGAGACACTTGCCTGGATAGATCAGCTGGGGGCCTACGAGCAGGAGCATAACGACAAGATAACCGGGGTGACGAGTGTCGCGACCCTGATCAGGGAGTACAACGGCGGCGTGCTCCCCTCGACCGAGAGGGCGGTCGACAATGTTACTGCCCGGATCCCGGAGGAGACGCTCTCCCGATACCTCAACGGGAATCTGGAGGCAGTGCTTGAGTTCTCGACGGTCGACATGGAGATGAGTGCCGCACGTGACCTCGTCGGGAGGATACAGAGCGACGTTGCGTGGAACAACCCCCCGGCCGGCGTGACGGTGAAGGTCACCGGTCAGATGGAGATGTTTGCCGCCGTCATGGACGACATCAGCGAGTCCAGGGTGTATATGACCGTGCTCGGGTTTGCCTTCATCCTCGGCTTCCTGGTTCTCGTCTACCGGAAATTCGGTGCCGTCTCGCCGGTCATCCCGATCGTCTTCATCGTGGGCTGGAACGGCGCGATCATGTACCTCCTCGGTCTCGACTACACGCCGCTGACCGCCGTCCTCGGGTCGATGACGATCGGCGTCGCGTCCGAGTATACCATCCTGATCATGGAGCGATGCGAGGAGGAACTCGCCAGGGGCACGGAGTTCCTCGACGCCATCCAGACCGCCGTGCAGAAGATCGGGACGGCCATCACGGTCTCCGGGCTGACGACGGTCTTCGGGTTCTCGGCACTCACCTTCTCGACCTTCAACATCATCAGCAACTTCGGGATCGTGACGGTCATATCGGTAGGGTTCTCGCTCGTGGGCGCAATCGTCGTCATGCCGGCGATCCTTGCCCTGATGTACCGCTATACCGGGCGTTCCCGGGTCGTAGCGGCGGCCGGGGTCCCGGAGTAACCTCTCCACCGCCCCTCGCCCTCTTTCTGAGAAGTCGTCTTTCGAAACGTTCCAGGTTTTCAAGTTCCTGTCCGGTGCACTTTGGGGAGCTCAAACTCGCTCGTGCTCGCACTCCCCCGGCAGCGGTCTCCCCGCGCTCCCCGGGTGGCGGGAACATCAAGGTTTATATAGTACGGACCATATCCTTCCCCCGGTGATATACCGTGACAAATGGAGACCTCTCGGCTCAGGTGTTTGAGCCTGTTGAAGAACTGGCTCGCAATGTCATTTTGTTTCTGCCAAACCTCATTGCAGCGATCGTCATCCTCATCATCGGCTGGATCCTCGGGCGTATCCTTGGAAGAGTTGTTTCCGAAGTCCTCGACAGAATCGGCGTCGACGACGCGCTTCGGAAGACATCAGTCGGCCAGCAGATCGAACGTTCCACGATGAACATAAGCCGCCTTTTCGACTTCATCGTCCGCTGGTTCATCTACCTCATCGCAATCCTCACAGCGGTCAGCGTCCTGCAGATCCCTGCCCTGACGACGGCGGTCGCGGCCATCGTGGCATACATCCCGAACGTCGTCGCGTTCCTCATCATCCTGGTCGCCGGATTCATCCTGATCGACTGGCTGATAGACATCCTCCAGAACATGGGGGAGGTGCAGAGCATCCAGGGCTTCGGGCTGATCACGATGCTGCTACGGGCGTTCCTTTACTTCGTCGTCGCCATCCTCGCGCTCCAGCAGCTCATGCTCGACCTCTCGATCATCTATGTCTTCGTCGTCCCGATCGCATGGGGAGTCGGGCTCGGCCTCGGTGCGGCGATCGCCATCATCGTCGGGCTCGGCCTGCGCGACCGGGCACCGGAGATGATGGACCAGTTGATGGGTAAAGTAAGAAAAGAATAATCCTTTTTTGGCGGGCTTACAGCCCGCCGAACTTTTGCACGTGCTCCCGGGCACGCCGGTAGCGCGGATCCCCGTCCCCTGCAGGGGTTCTCCGGCCGTAGTGCCGCCGGTCCTCTCCAACCGGGCAGACTTTGATGCAGATCCCGCAGGGGGAGATGTGATGCCGGGCGAGTTCGGCGCTGTTTGCTGCGCAGGCCGCCTTGTCGGTGAGACCTTCGGGGTAGTCCCGCTCGTCGAGCGCGCCCGCGGGACAGGCGTCGACGCAGAGCATGCACCGGGTGCAGAGGTCTTCCACGAGCAGCGGATTGGGCGGGAGGTCCGCAGCGGTGAGGACCGAGCCGAACCTGACCCGGGGGCCGTACTCCGGCGTGAGGAGGGTGTTGTTCACGCCGAAAGTCCCGAGCCCTGCGAGGAAGGCGGCGTGACGGTGCGAGAAGAAGGCGACAGGGTTCTTCTGGAGCACCTCGATGCTCCCGTAGCCGTCCCGCGGGACGAAGACCGACGGGTAGCCCTCGTCGTTGAGGAAGGAGGCGAGCCGGTAGGTGTACTGGTCGAGCAGGGTGTTGATGGTCTTATAGAGTTCGTGATAGTAGATGGAGGGGGAGGTCTCGAGCACCGGGAGGTGGACCGGGAGGCCGATGACGATCACCGACCGGGCCTCGGGAAAGATCGACTGCGGGTAGAACTCTTCCGGCATCCAGGGTTGGAACGGGGGGTTCTCCCACCGGTCCGTCCCCGCGACCCCGACGAGCGGGATCTCCATCCTCCGGCACCGTTCGAGGACGGCCGCCTTCAGGTCGCTGTTCATGGGTATCGATCTCTTGTGCCCGGCGGGAAAAAATCTTCCTGCCTGCCTGCCCGGGGATCAGAACGCCAGGCGAACGAGCCCCATCGTCGCCGCCATGACCACGAGGATCGCAATTGCCCACCCGGCGAGCATGCAGAGGAGAGAGACCCGCCGCGGGTACTGGAAGGCCCACGCGACGACGGGGGTTCCGTAGAGGGCAATCCCGGGGATCCAGATGACCGGGATCAGCATCAGGGCGCCGTAGCGCTTCAGGTAATCGACACTCCCGGTCTTCGCATCGATCTTCGAGAGAAAACCCTGGATCATCCGGGAGCGCCCGGCAAAGAGGTCGCAGACCTCGAGGATGCCGACCAGAACGGCGGCGGCCACCGATAGCAGGAAGACGAGGACGGCCGCCGGGTGCAGCCCGAGCGAGAGGCCGACGACGGCCGCGGCCGCCTGGAGGAGGAGGGTCGATCCGATGAGGGCGAAGACCGCCGCAGGGGACACGCCGAACGCGAGGCCGAGAAAGAGCGGAATCACCAGGATAAAGATGAGCACGAACGCAGTGGCTCGCACGATCCGGAACCAGCAGGTGCCCGGGGAGAGAGCCCGCTCGCATGTCTTGGGGTCAGCAACCCTGACCATTGTCCTTCTCCTGGACCTCGCAAGTAGATGAACCTGCGCACCGGGACCGTCCCGGACCCCGGGGATGATGAACCGATGTATTTACGTTCAGGGTCTGGCGATCATGCCGTTCCACTTCCGATGCGTGCCGGGAGCCGACATTTACGGCGCCGAACCGGGCAATCCCGGGTGCGGAAAGAACCGCGCCCCGGGCCTGCCGGTACCACCCGGTGTTGACCGGCCGATAGGGGAGAGGCGATGTGAAAGAGCCAGGTTTTTATCCCGGGCAGACCTACACCCACGTTTATGAGCGAGACTGAAGGTCGCTTTGAACAGGGGCGGTGGGTCGTCGACCCCGCCCCCGCACCGGAGGAGGAGCCGGCACCGGCCTCTCCTACCGTTGATGACCGTATGCACGAGGCATCAGAGTCGGTCCGAAGAGCGGTCAACGATGTAATGAACGCGGGCCACCACCTCTTAGGGACGCCCGAGGGGCACGAACGCATCGAGCAGGCGGCGCGCAAGGCCGGGGAGGATCTCGAGCGGGCGATCAACACCTGGGCGGAGGCCGCACGGCAGGCCTTACAGCGAAGGTGAGGAGGGCGAGAGGTACTCCGTGACGCGGGCGACGACCTCGGGGTTCCTCGGCAGCATGGTGTGGCAGTAGTGCTCCGGGTGCCGGGCCAGGTTCCCGGGGTCTGCCGGGAGCACCTCCACCCCCACCCCGGGGAGGAGTGAGTCGGTGTGGGGGACGATGCCGTCACCGGAATACGTCGTCCGCCACCCTCCATCCGGAGCGAACTCCCAGGTCCTGCCGCCGAATGCCGGGAAGAACGCCGGGGTCGCGGTGAGGTTCGCGGCGAGGAGGATCCGGTAGTCGATGTCGTCGCGGGTTCCGGCATCCCGGAGCGCCGCAACGATCCGGCTCCCGGGCCGGAATTCCTGGACGATGGTGTCCTCCCGGGGGTCGTAGTCCTGCGGCACGAACACCCCGATAAGCCGCCGGATCACCTCCGGACCCCGTTCGGGGTCGTTGAAGAGTTCGGCCATGGCCGAGCCGTTGTTCGGGGGGCCGATCCCGACGAGCTGCCGGACGTCTTCTTCGCGTTTATCGCCGTCGAGGACTTCGAGGAGGTACCGGGCGATGCACGTTCCCATCGAGTGGCAGACGATGTCGACCGGGCCGCCGTATCCGGTCTCCTTCCTTTTTGCGCGGATGTAGTCCTGGAGGGCAAGAGCGATCGTCTCCGTCCCGGCGCCCTGCATCGCGGTGTGGTCGAACCTCCAGAAGGGCACACCGGCCTCCGAGAGTCCCGGGGTGAGGCGGTTCCAGATGCCGGGATGGCTCCGCCACCCGTGGACCAGGACGGCCGGGCACCGGTGGTTCATCGGGATTGTACCACGCCTCCTCCAGGCAAGCAGGGGTTCATTCATTCATGATCCGACGCCGGCCGCGATGTATGTTTCGGCAGGGCGCTATCCAACCACCATCTTATTCGCTTTCAGGAAGAAGCCCGGCGGCATCGGGTCATCGAGTTCCCAGGTAATGCTCATCGGCCGGCTCCCCTCGTGGGAGACGTACCGGGCGGTGCCGAGGAAGAGATACGGTTGCGTGACGCCGCCGACCTTATTGTACTCGCGGACGAAGAGAAGGACCTTGCTCCCCCACCGTTCATGCTCGATATAGCGCCGGCCGGTCGGCGAAGACACCGAAGTGGTGCTCTGGGACTGCCAGTGGAAGAGGTTCTCGTTGACCGCGTAGTCCTTGTACATCGTTGTGGGCGAGTAGTGCTCCTCGGTCTTATTCAGGGTGACCAGGAACACATCGGCCTTCTTATCCTCCAGGTACACAACCCCCCTCCCGGCTGCCCCCCGCCGGTTTCCGGGTCAGGGTATAGTGGCCGAGTGCTGCAAAAGCCTGGGCCCGGGTGTACGTAGCGTGGAGTTCGAGGGCGTTCTCGAAACCAAGGTCGACGGGTTTTGGGAGGAACTCGATATGTGCCCCGTTATACTCAAGGAGGTCGCAGATCTCACGCCGGATCTCATCATATGCGAAGAGATCGGAGAAGATCTCTTCAATACCCATATTCTCGTCACGAAGAGGTACATCGCTGAGCGAGTAGTAGAAGAGTGCCAGTATGCTCTTCTCGCGGTCCGAGAGAGCCGCCGGGGAGTAATGGCAGGGGTCGGAGAGCGCATCCCTGATGAGGTGGATTGCTTCCGGGGAATTCAGTGTCGCCAGTCTAATTGCGGCGGTCCTGGGGAAGAGGCGTTCATCCGCGTAGGTCCCCGGGTATACACCCGCCTCTGCGGCCAGCGAACAGAACGTGCCCCTTCGGTAAACATCGAGAGGCTGCAGGCTGTAACGCTGGAGGAATTTCTTGAAAGTGAGAGGTTCGCCGGTCTCATCTTCGAACGAATGGATCTTGCGGATGAGCGTGGCCCGATTCGTTATATTTGCCCTGATGTTTGCAAGAACCTTCTCCCGGGCCTTCTCCTCGAAGTGGATATAACAACCCTTCGGAAGCGAATAAGAGTCACGAGAGACCTGTTCTACCAGGGTTTTCCCGCCAGGAGAGAGAAGCGCTGCAATCCTCTCACCGAACGGGAAGTTTTTGTTGTGATTGCCAACAAAATCAAGGACCGTCAGGCACTCCTTCCTGTCCGAGAGACGGAGCCCTCGCCCAAATTGCTGAATAAAAACCGTGAGGCTCTCGGTGGGACGGAGGAAGAGGATGGTGTTCACCTCGGGGATATCAACGCCTTCGTTGTAGAGGTCGACGACGAAGATGAAGTGGATCTTCCGATCGATCAGCCGCTTCTGGATGGTGGAACGTTCTTCCCGTGAACTTCCGGCGTGAAGACAGGCCGCAGGGATACCTGCCTCCCGGAACGCTGCAGCCATATACTCAGCATGCTCAACAGAGACGCAGAACCCGAGCCCGATGATCTCGTGGAGATCGGTCGTGTAGTCCTGCACAGCCCTGATGATCAGGTCTGCCCGCTGCTGGTTCCCGGTGTAGAGCCTGGAGAGCTCAGTGGAGTCGTAAGTTCCCCGTTTCCAGGGCACGCCATCGAGGTCGACAACATCGGTGACACCGAAGTAATGGAACGGGGCGAGCAGCTTCCGGTTGATTGCCTCAGGAAGCCGGATCTCAGCAGAGATCTTTTCGTTGAAATATTCGAGGATGTCAAGATTGTCCATGCGTTCCGGTGTTGCGGTGAGTCCGAGGAGGACTCCCGGGGTGTAGTAGGTGAGCAGCCTCTGGTATGAGGGCGCTGCGGCATGATGGAACTCGTCAACGATGACCATGTCGTAATAGTCCGGAGGCGTGATCTCCGGGAGGTTTCTGCTGTTCAGACTCTGGATTGAGGTGAAGAGATGCTCGATCTGCGGAGGTTCGCTCCCTCCGACGAGGAGATCCCCGAAGTTCTGGTCTTTGAGAACCCCCCGGAAGACCTGGAGGCTCTGTTTCAGGATTTCCTCACGGTGAGCAACGAAGAGCAGACGGGGATACTCCCCCGGCCTCTGGACGAGGCTTTTGTAATCAAACGCAGATATGACCGTCTTCCCCGTCCCGGTTGCGGCGACTATGAGATTCTTGTAGTTGTTGTGCAGTTCCCGCTCCGCCTTCAGCCGCTCGAGGATCTCTTTCTGGTAATAGTAGGGTGTGATGTCGAAGACCGGGCGCAGATCTATCTCACTCCGCCTCTCCTTTGAGAGGGCACGCTGCAACCGCTCCCGGCTCTCCGGCGTGTATTCGATGAACTCCGGATCTTTCCAGTAGGTCTCAAACGTCTTCTCGATCCTCTGGATGATATCATATGAGTCCTGCTCGGTGACCTTGACGTTCCACTCAAGGCCGCTCGTTATCGCGGGGTTCGAGAGGTTAGATGACCCGATATAGGATGTGGAGAAGCCGTTGTTCCTGTGGAACGTGTAGGTCTTCGCGTGCAGCCGGGTTCTGTCGGTATCGTAGGATATCCGGACAGTGGTGTTCCGAAGGGCTGCAAGGGCCTCGACCGCCTTGATATCGGTTGCCCCGGTGTACGAGGTCGTGATCACCCGAAGCTGGCCATGCCTGACAAATTCTTTTAAATCGTCGAGAATCAGCCGGAGCCCGCTCCACTTGATGAACGAGATGAGGAGGTCAACACGATCGGCGGTCCGGATCTCCTTCCTGAGTTCATCCACGAGCCCGGGCTCTCCGGGAGACCCGGTGAAGAGGCTACTCTGCGCGATAGAAGTCTCGGGGCGGGTGGGTGCAGTAATATTAAGCGCAGAGAGGCGATTGCGCTCCACAAGGGCGAGCAAGACCTTTGCTTCGGGCGTGATCTTACACCGTTCAAGAGTCTTATCCCGTAGTTCGGTACCGAGGTGTTCGATGAGGCGGTTGCAGATCAGGACCTGCTCTTCAAGCGAGGCTCCTGCCTCATCGGCAGACTGGAGGGCCGTTCTGAGGATCTTCGCGAGATATCGTGAGAGAACCGTCTGGGGATCGAAGCGCGCAAGAGGGTCTTTGAAGACCCTCCCTTCTTTTTCCGGACCGGAGAGTTTCGATGCAAGGTATTCGCTGATGACCTGCTCGTAGATCCCCGGGGACGGTTCCATACATCCCATTTGGGGGAGGGGTAAAAAAATGACTCTGTTATGTTTCGGCCTCATCGTATCGGGTCGGAGAGGGGGCCTGAACCCCCGTAATCAGGGCTGGAAGTCAGCCCAGAAGAAACGCCCTCCGATTAACTCATCTCGACACTGTAACTGTAATCCCGGCCGAGGTCCCCGTCCAGCGTGAGGCTGACCTTCTTTGTCTCCCCTGAAGGGATGGAGACCACCGTCGAGGCCTCGTCACGGACAAAACCTTTCTCGTCATCGATCAGTTTCATCGTCACGGTGACGTCGCCGTCGCCCCCGTCGTTCTGGATCACCGCGTTCACGGTATATCCGAGCCCTTTGGATAGGCTGATATCCGGGATCATGGAGTCCTCCACGACCCTGGGGCTCGGGCCGCCAAGCCCCATGCAACCGGCCGTCAGGACGAGCACTGCAGCCAGACCGAGGATAAGGAATCGCTTATTCATAGTATGCGTTGCTCAGCGAGATATAAAAATACGTAGGAACCATCGGGTTACATCCACGGGTTTTAAATAGAATTTTCGGGCAAATACAGCGATAATGGGCAGATGAAACCCCACTTCAACCGCCGGCCACGGGGGTTCACCACCCCCGGTATCTCGACCGGACCCTCTCCGGGAAGATGCTCTGTTGGAAGACCCACTCGAAGTAGCGATCGGTCATCCCGGCGATGAAATCCCGCGCGAGTTCTTCCGGCGCGGCGGTGGCGATGTACCGCGGGGACGCCCACGGTGCGTTGATGAGATCCTCATAGACCGGTGAAGCCTCGCGCTCTTCTGCGATATCCTCAAGGATTCGGTCGAAGAGGTACCGGAACATGAACCGGATCTTCTTCTGGTTCGCGAGGAGCCTTGGGTTTTCGTAGATGTGCTGCATATTGAACTCTTTGAAGGCCGCGACGCACGCCGACGCCTCCTCCGAGAAGGCGATGCAGTCGGCATCGTAACTCCCGGCAATGATGTCGCGGATCAGGACGTCGAGCACCTTTCGGTTGATATCGGAGAATGCTTCTTTTTTATGTCCGGCGATACCGAAGAAGTCCATGCAGTTCTCCGGGAAGTTATCGAGATCCCGTTCATCGATGACCTCGACCTCGAGGGCGTCCGCCAGATCGCGGCCGAGATAGGAGATGCTGTCGGCGCACCGGACGACGCACCCCTCTGTCGTGAGGGGGAAAGCATCCCCTTCCTTCTCGATCTTCTCCATCTTATCCGCAAACGAGTCCCAGTCGGCCTGGCCCTCAACCGTGAGGATACGGTCGTTAGTTTCGCCGTTGTGGCAGAGGATCCCGTCCAGCACCTGCAGCGTGAGGTCGCAGTCCTCGACGACGTCGAGGAACCGGACGCTCTGGACGTTGTGCCGGAACCCCCCGAGCCCATGCTCGGTGCAGAGTTCGTCGAGGAACTTCTCGCCGAGGTGGCCGTAGGGCACGTGGCCGATGTCGTGGCCGAGGGCGATAGCCTCGATAAGATCCTCGTTTAAGCCGAGAGCCCGCCCGATCGTCCTTGCGATCTTTGACGCGAGCTGGACGTGGAGGACCCGGTGGGTGATGTGGTCGTTCTCGACGAGGTAGAAGACCTGGGTCTTGTCGATGTAACGCGAGTAGCCCTTCGAGTGGATGATCCGGTCGGCGTCGCGGGAAAACGGCGGCCGGATGACCGGCTCCTCGGGTTTATGGCCGGACCTCCTCAGGTAATCGGCGTTCCTGGTCGCCCGGGGCGAGAGGAGCGATTCCCGGTCGGCCATGCTCCGGGCCATCCGGTCTGAGATGCTGTGCGGGATCTCCATCGGGTATCCTCCGGGAAGGCGGACCGGGTCAGGCCGGGCCATCCTCCGATAGAGAGTTCTCGGCCGGGAGAGGGGATAGGGCTTTCTGTATCGGGTAGAATCCGCGCAGGCTATATCCCCGATGCACGTACCCTTCCCGCATGTACCCGGAAGTCATCATCCACAACAGCGTGAGCCTCGACCACGCGGTGACGGGGTTTGAGGTCGACCTCGGCCTGCACTACGGCGCTCTTCTGGCCCTCGAGCCGGGGGCGGTCCTCGCGGGTTCGACTACGGCAAAGACCGGGATCGAACTATTCATGGACATCAGCGAGCCCGAGACGGAGGCCGACCGGCACCGGCCCGAAATGCAGCCGGACGACCGCCGCCCCCTCTGTGTCATCGTCGACAGCAGGGGTGTGCTCAAAGATCTGCTCCACTTCTACCGGAAGATGGAGCACACGAAGGACGTCGTCGTCCTCGTCTCGGAAGCGACGCCGGAGGATTACCTCGACTACCTCCGCGAGCGGGAATACCCGTTCATCCAGTGCGGGGCGGAGCGGGTGGACCTCCGGGGTGCTCTCCGGGAACTCGGGGAACGGTTCGGGATAACGCGGGTGGTCTCTGATTCCGGTCCCGACTTAAACAACGTCCTGATCCGGGAGAGGATCGCGGATACGATCAGCCTGATCGTCCACCCGGTCATCGTTGGCGAGGGTGAGAAGAAGCTCTTCGACCGGGCCGGGGGGCGGGCGGCGCTGGAACTCCGGAAAGCCGTGCCGATGGAGCACGGCACGGTCCACCTGGTGTACGCGGTGAAGAAGTAGAGGGGGTTCCGGGAGAGGTCAGACAGGCTGCCGGTTCCGGAAGAAGAGGAGATTGCCTGAGACCGGGCAAGCAGCTCCTCAGGCACTGATGGCGCAGAGCGTCCCGCTACCGGTCATGTAGAGCCAGTAGCCCTGCATCGGCTTCATCTCCCCCATATCGCTGTGAAGGCCCGTAGCGCCGTTGATCATTGAGGTCTCGTACACACCGGCTCCGGCATCGTAGCCGATCAGGGTCGTCCAGGCATCACCGACGGACGACAGAGTATCCCGTGCCGGTGCAGGGATCGTATCGGAGAACCCGATCGCATTCCAGCCCCGGGAAAGAGTCGTTTCCGGCGGAGCCTGAAGCGGATCTTCGTTGAACGAGAGCGGGACCGATGCGTCCTGGTCGGCATAGACCCAGTAACCCTGGAGCGGGCGGACCTGAGAGGACGGGTTCATCTGAAGCCATGTTTCGGTCGCGGCATCGTAAGCATACAGCGGTCGGCCGGCCATATCCACAGAGAGGAATATCTCAGCGGTATCGTTTCCTGCCGAGAGCCTTCTCGGTGTCGAGACAAAGTTCCAGCCCCGGCTGAGGACGATGGTATCGTTTATGGAGGGGCCGATAGACCCACCCTCGACCGCTACGCTCCCGGAACGAAGGTTGTTCGCCCGGTTGGCATCGGTCACCGTGCAGTCCGGATCGACCTGGACGGCAACCTCCATGGTCCCGGAGGCGGACGGTGTCCATGCAAAGGCCACAGTAGCGCTGCCGCCGGGCCCGAGTGCGGAGATCTCCTTCCGCCCGACCTCTGTTCCGTCGACGGTGAGGGCGACGGCCGTCCCGGGCGCTGCTGCATCACCAGTATTCTCGACCGTTGCCGTCACTGTGTAGGTGGTTCCGGTGGAGGCCGATGCCGGGACCTCAAGAGAGGTCACGGCAAGGTCGGGGAGGGCTTCGGGTACCGTCAGGGTGAAAGCATCAAAACTCATCCCGTCCGGGTAGATCTCGAGCACCTCGTTATTGTCGTCCGAGACGAGAGCCACCTCAACGAACTCCATCGTGGCGCTTCCGTTTTCATGGACGATCACCTTCGTGTAGCCCAGGGTGTGCTCGAGGCTGTTCTGGTAGCCGTCCGGCCTTTCGGTCGAAAGCGGGTAGAGCGGGCCGCCGCCTGTGCCGGTGACGACGTAGTTGACGCCGTCGACGAGATAGCGCTCGTAGGCATGGACGTGACCGGAAAAGACGGCCGAAACGCTTTCATTGGCGATCACCGGCCCCCATTCTTCACGCAGGTAGATGTTGCCGCCGGGATTGCGCCCTTCTGAAGTATAGGGCGGGTGGTGGAAGGCGACAAACTTCCAGTCGTCTTCGCCAGCAAGGTCCGCTTCCAGCCAGGCGGTCTCGTCGTCCATCCGGTCGCCGATCCAGGTGTTGGAGTCGAGGACGGCAACGTGCGCCCCGGCGCAGTCGAAGGAGTACCACTCGGGCATGCCGAAGGCGTCGTAATAGGCGCTGCTGTTCTCTTCGTGGTTGCCGAGGGCCGGGAAGAAGCTGGTGTTCGCGAAGACCGGGTCACCGGCTTCGAAGAATCTCTCCCACTCGGCCGCATCGTCCACCATGTTGACGGTGTCGCCGAGGTGAAGGACAAAGAGCGGTTCTTCGGCGGCGATGCGTTCGGCAACGAGGCTATGCCGCTCGAGCTGGGTGAAACTCTGGGACTCCTGGGTGTCGCCGTAGACGATGAAGGTGAATTCTCCGCTTTCCGGGAAGGTGCTGAAGGTGCGGTCGCCGGTAGCGGTACCCTCGGCGACGACGTGGTAATGGTAGCGGGTGCCGGGAGCGAGACCGGCGAGGTCTACGTGATGGAGGTCAGTCACCGAGGGATCGTCGATCGTGTGCTCGTAGCCGCCGTTTGCGGCGTAGTAGGTCTCGTCGGCGTACTCAACGCTACCGTTCGACGGAAGGTCGGTCCGCCAGTGGATCGTGGCCGTTGTCGTCGTGGTGCCGGTGACATACGGAGCCCACTCGATTGCGGCGGTCGCTGCGGCGACGGTGACGGTTGCCGCACCGGTAATACTGCCTGCGGTGGCGGTGACATCGGTCGTGCCGACGGCGAGGGTCTCGAAGAAGCCGGTGGCGTTCACCGTGCCGACCGAGGTGTTTGAGGAGGCCCAGACGAAGACGGTCTCCACAACAGGCGCATCCGCTACATCGTAGGCGGTGGCGTCGAACTGCTGCGTCTCACCGAGCACGAGTGCCGCAGAATCGGGCGAAAGGGCAATCCTGGCGATTGAAGGGGTGGTATACGTGATGATGCCGTCCTGCCATGAACCCATCATCGGGTAGTCGTCCGCGTAGGTGCCAAACGACATGGGAGTATCGCCGATGCCGTCGCCGTTTGTGTCGGCGCCGGTGTAGAGGGAGTAATGGTTGCCGACGTAGCCGGTGTATGCCGTGCCGCGATAGGTGTAGGCCACCTCGGCCGGGGAGTGGTAGGTGTTCGCGGTGGCGAGTTCAACGGTGCCGTCGAAGGTGTTGGCCCAGATAATGTTGTCTGCAGCCTGGTCTTTGGCGCAGATCTCGTCGTCGGCGTTGTTCTCGCAGGTGTTGTTGTAAATCAGGTTGTCGTGGGCGGTGTCGCGCAGGCTGATGCCGCGGCGGGTGTTCTCGTGGCAGGAATTCTTCTCGACGGTGTTGTTCGCTGCCGTGCCGCCGAGGTGGATGCCGTTATAACAGCCGGCGCAGTCGTTGCCGGTGACGACGCAGTTATTGAAGCCGACGATCTCGATCCCCGCGATGTGCTCGTTCGTCGGGCCGCGGACTGCAAACCCTTCGACGGTTGCGCCGTCGGCGTCGACGTCGAAAACCGGCTTGTCGGGGGCCGCAGCCGTGACGGTGACGGCATCGGAACCGTTCTCGGTGCGGATGACGAGCAGTTTGTCCACCAGGACGTTCTCGGTGTAGGCACCGTCCTTCACGACGATGGTGTCGCCCACGGTCGATGCCGAGACCGCATCGGAGATGGTGGTGAAGTCCGCACCCCCGTCGTCGTCGACGTACCAGGTCGTCGGCTCCTGCACCGGCGCTGCGATACTGCCGTCCTTCCACGCTCCCGCCAGGGGTGCATGGTCGGTGCCGAGGCCGTCCGGGAGGACGTACGGGGTGTCGATGATCCCGTCGCCGTCGGTGTCGTCGCCGGTGTAATTCGACCAGAAGTTGCCGGGGTAGCCGGTGTACTCCGTGCCCTTGTAGGTGTAAGTGACCGGGGTGGTGGCGTTCCAGTAGGTGGTGGTCGGGGCGGCGGTGCCCGTGTGAAGGGCGACGCCCGAGGCGTTGGTGTTCAGGTAGAACCGATTGTTCTCGCCGGCGTCACGGAAGTAGAAGGTGTTTCCGTTGATATCGTTGAAAGTGTTCTCGGCGATGGTGTTGTTGATTGCCGTTGTTTTGTAGATAAAGATGGCCCCGAGTCCGGTTGTAATATTGGTGAATGTGTTGTTGGTGATTTTGCAGTTTGTCGAATCTCTCAGCATCACGGCACAAGTAAGAGTTGCCGTAGCATCCATGAAGGTGTTGTTCTCAAGCGTAATATTGTCACCTTTTGGAACTAAATTGCCTCCTACCATTTCTTTTAGTATACAATTCCTTACAATCGAGTCATTGGCAGGACCATAGGTTCCAAGTTGAAAACTTGGTTTCCCATTGAGAAATGTTAATCCGTCGAGAATTGTCCCTGTCGCGTTCCAATTTTCAGCGTCTGGGATCCTGGGTCCCTCACCTTCCTGACAGTCCACGATGACAGAATCGGCTCCGTCTCTGCTCTGGATGGTCAGGTGAGGTATTTCGACAATGAATCTTGAATAAGTGCCAGGCAGGATACAGATTGTATCGCCTGGCGATGCGGCGTCATGAGCCGCCTGGATGGTGGTATAGACCCCATCACCGCCGTCGTCATCGACGTAGAGGGTCGCCGGCTCCTGCACCGGCGCTGCGATACTGCCGTCCTTCCACGCTCCCGCCAGGGGTGCATGGTCGGTGCCGAGGCCGTCCGGGAGGACATACGAGGTGTCGATGATCCCGTCGCCGTCGGTGTCGTCGCCGGTGTAATTCGACCAGAAGTTGCCGGGGTAGCCGGTGTACTCCGTGCCCTTGTAGGTGTAAGTGACCGGGGTGGTGGCGTTCCAGTAGGTGGTGGTCGGGGCGGTGCTGTCCGTGTAAAGAACAGCACCCGATATATTGTTGTTCAGGTAGAACCGGTTTCCGTCGCCGGTGTCATAGAAGCAGATGGCGGTGCCACCAAAAGAGTTCCCGGTAATAACGTTGTCGGTTGCCGTTGTCTTCCATAGTCTAATTGCTTCATTGTGAGTGTTCTTGAAGGTGTTGTTGGCGACGGTGCAGCCTGTTACTTCACGAAGGGTGAGAGGGCGAGATCCTGTGCAGTTCTCGAAGAGGTTGTCCTCGATGGTTGCATTTGTAGATTCTTTCCTGATATACAGGGCGCTGGTGGTCACAGGTATGTTGACGAAGGTGTTGTTGACGATCCTGGCAGATGCACTGTATACATTGACTCCTGTATTGGTCGTAGGAGATAATAGGTTTTGAACGCTGTTGTTTGCAAAGGTGCAGTTCGGCGCACGAATTAGTATGGTGGCTGATCCTGTCAGCCCGTCAAAGACACAGTCTCTGATAATGCAATCTGAACCATATGTCGCCACCTGACCGGCTTTGAGGATCCTAAGTCCTTCGAATGTTGTTCCGGCCCCCTGTTCTCCGATATTGAGACTATTTCCTGTGCTATCCACTGTGACACAAGCGGCCCCCTCACCCTTAATGGTGAGATTAGGCACGGTTATGCTATAAAATGCCGGGTAGGTCCCTGCTCTGACGAAGATTGTGTCGCCCTCTGTAACGGCGCCCAGAGCCTCCGAGATAGTGGTGTAAACCCCATCTCCACCGTCGTCGTCGACGTAGAGGGTCGCGGCCGCAGTTGGTGCGACGAGGAGAGCAAGCAGGATAAGGCAGAATATTCCAATCGATTTTTTCATTGTAATCACCAAAGAAAAGGGTTAGTTGGCGTGGTGATGGGTCACCACGAGCCCTACGTAGTCGGTTGCAACGCGAGAAGACAGATCTTCCTCCTCCTCATAAACATGCGTCACGTTCTGCTTCACGAGCACTGTGACATTCCCGTTGACGACGTAGTTGACGATGTCTGAGGTAATGTCGCCGGTGAGCGCCTCGTAGCCGGTACCGTCCTTCCAGATGTAGGTGGTGGCGCCCTGGTCGGCACTGGAGTCGTCGTGGCTGCTGGTCCCGACCCAGGTGACGGCAAGTTTCTCGATGTTGCCCGCACTCTCGGTGACGTTGAAGACGAAGCGCTGGGCAGCGTACTCGCCGAGGGTTAATGTGTTGTACTCGTCAGCGTCGTTGTCGTCGTCTGCGATCTTCGACGTGTCAACAGTGGTGCCGCTCGGGTTGTTCAGGCCCGGAGAGGCGCCGACGCCGCCCTCATACGCGTACTCGACGGTGTCGCCGGTAGTGTTGAAGTCGTAGCGGTGCGGCGGGTAGATCTTCAGGTACTGGACGTACTTTGACGAGAGACCCTTTGCCGACGGCCAGCTGCCGCTGCTATCGGTATAGTTGTGACGATACCAGGGATCGAACGACGCCTCCATATCGCGGAGCGTCAGGTTGAGCGAATCGTCGACGCCGGGGGAAGACGCCGGGGTGTAGAAGAAGAGCCTCATCCCGTAGGTATAATGGGGGACGAAGCCGTAATCAGAGTCCCACCAGGCGACGATCATGTCGCCTTGACTGCTGTTCGGTGTGTAGACGTTGTCGTAGCCGAAGTAGAGGGGGAACCCGTCGCTTGACTGGACCTTGAGCTCGTCGCCGTCGCTCATGCCGCCGACTTCATCGGTGATGTTGCTGACCCGGGAACCGTTGTGACCATAGAAGTTGATCATGTTCTGGCCGCCGTCGCCCCAGGGGTCGCCCGGATCGAAGGTCGGGCCCTGCATGTAGACCGGCCCGTTGCTGTAGACCGACGAGAGCGCCTGCAGCTCGGCGAGGTTGAAGGTCTCGGAATCGACACTCTGCGAGTAGTTGTTATCGGCATACTTCGTTACGGTCACGCTCGTTGTTGCCGCCACGACAGGCGTGACAAGGACGAGCAGTACAATGCTCATCGTCATGACCGCAATGAATGCAGCCCGGTGCGAGGGAAGTCTTTCTCTGGAAAGCATGTTTTTTTTACACTCCTCTTTAAACAATTCCAATTTCAGTAACGAACGATATAATATAGTGTGTTTAATAAACAAGGTTTATCAGTCAGATTCGCATCTATGAGGAGTGCCACGTAAACCGAAGCTAATCGATATCCAGGCGATGTATATGCAATATTGTGGAGCCCGAAAGATCAGCCTTAAATCGAATGAATTTTGGCCTTTCCGGGCCCGGCCATCGGGAGGACGACCCCCTGAACCGGGATATGAAACCGAACGGATGACAAAGGAGCGATAAATGATAAATTGGGGTAGAATATTTACGCAGGTGCCGCGGAGGGCTTACCTGCGCGCC
This sequence comes from Methanoculleus nereidis, assembly GCF_032944295.1. Lineage (NCBI taxonomy): Archaea > Methanobacteriati > Methanobacteriota > Methanomicrobia > Methanomicrobiales > Methanomicrobiaceae > Methanoculleus > Methanoculleus nereidis. The sequence goes on along the minus strand of NZ_JABFFQ010000001.1, from coordinate 590,265 downwards.
CCGGATCACCGGGATTTCTTGCGTCTCTGCAGGATGTAAATGGCTCCGACAGCGACGATCAGCACCGGGATCCCGGCCAGAGCCGCCCCGGGGATGGTGTCGGACCCTGGTCCACCTGCAGGAGCTCCGGTCTCGCCGGCCGAAGCCTCGGCAAGGGGCGTCTCAACCGCCTGCGAAGACGCTGTCTCCCCGGTAAACAGGGCGAAGACCGAGAAATGCGAGACCTTCGCCGTCACCGTCCTCGTGGCCGCGTCCACCTCGACCGGCAGGCCGACCCATTCGCCCGCCGCTGCGTCGTACCACCTGACAGAGAGGTCGGCGGCCCGGAGGTGCGACCACTCTTCCTCGCTGAGGGTGAAGGTGAGGGGGACGGCAGGACTGAACACCGCCCCCGCTGGCCCGCACTTCACCGCACGGCCGGCAAACGCATAGGTCGCACCGCCGGGGACCGGCGGTACGGCGCCTTCGTTCACCGTTTCAACCATCACTTCCCGGAGCGGCTTCCCGTCGGCACCGGTGGCGACCACGCCCGACGCCACCGCCAGGGTGCAGATGCGGTCCTCCGTCGTCACCGTGACCGACCGGGTCACCGTACCCGTAGAGGTTGTCTGAAGTTCTCCGGCCCCCGGTGTCTGTCCGGTCGTCGGTGTGGTGCTCTGCGCCGTGGTCCCCGAACCGCCGGCAGAAGAACTGCCGCCACCGCCGGAAGACGGGCCGCTGCCACCCGTCGAGACGCTCAGGTCGAAACGACGGCCGTCACCGGCCTTAAATGTCGCCGTTTCCCCGGCATACACTCCGTTCACCGTGAAACGGATCGTCCTCCCGCCATCATCATCGTCCCCCTCGACCACCAGTTTGTCTCCAAGTTCCGCGTAATTACCATACTTTCCGATCTCGGTCGTCGTGATCTCTCCACGTGTCTCGCCGTCGATCAGGGCGGCAACTGTCGTCCCGACCGGGGCCGGGTTCCCGTCGATCGTCACGCTGCCATGGAAGGCGCAGGGGAGGGCGGGAATCGCCCAGGCCCAGGATACCAGGGCAGAGAGAAGAACGAGTGTTATCACCGCCGTTCCGGTTCGTCCCATGCAACTCACCCGCTGATTGCACAGAGGCGTCCTGCAGATCTCATAAAGACCCAGTAGCCCTGCATCGGCTCGAGGTCGCGTCCATCCCCATGGGCCCCTTGTGCTCCATTGATGAACGAAACCTCATAACGCTGCTCCCCGGCGCCAAACCCGATGGCGCAACTCCACTCGTCCACAATCGAAAGGAAGGCATTCCGGGCCGACGTTGGAGAGAAACCGGTGAATCCGACAGCGTTCCACCCTTGAGCGAGAGTCCGCTCCGGGGGAGTGCTGACCGGGTCCGGATCAAAAGTGAGCGGCACAGTGCAGGGTGTCTCGGAGTACACCCAGTACGCCATGAGCGGGCTGAGTGGGTCATCTGCACGGAGCGTCTCCCATCCAGAGACGGCATCGTATGAGTACATCGGGCGGCCGACCATGGAAACACCGGAGAAGACTGCCGCCGTATCCAATCCAGATGCAAGCGTTCGCGGCACCGAGATAAAATTCCAGCCCTGAGAAAGAGGGATCACGTTGCCCTCTCCCACGTAGTTCCCGAACCGCTCCGCCAGCGGATAGCGGTCATACTGGGGGGAGAACTCCGGCGAATGGACTGGCAACGAATATATCGTGTCCCCGATCCCGTCGCCGTCTGCATCCTCCCCGGTATATCCACGACCACCCACGTTCTCCCAGTAGTTCCCGACATACCCCGAATATGTCCGGTTTTCATAGACATAGGAGAACGGTTCAGTCGAGTTCCAGGCGTTCGGCCCGGCATCGACAGTCACGAGGAGCACGCTGCTTAAGAAATCGTTCATATAAACGGTGTTGTTCTCCGAACCCCACTCTACCACAAGACAGTGAGCTCCCTGGGGGTTACAGCAGTCGAGCACGTTATAGGCGATAAGATTGTCGCACGACGCCCTGAGATTGATCGCCCCTCCGCCTTCCGCACCGACGAGGGTGTTCCAGATGAACTGGTTCCTACCAGAAGACTCGGCCCAGATACCGTAATCGGCGTTATAACTCAGGTTGCACCCTGTCACAAGCGTATCGTCCGAACCCTCATAGAGATCGACGCCGCGGTAACAGTTGTTGCAGGAGCAGTTCAGAATCTCGTTACCCGGCGCTGCGTGCAGGGAGATCCCGTGGCTGTTATTCGTGCAGACCAGATCCGCGAAGGTACACCCCGTCGCATCGAATACACCCAGACCGGCGCCGCCGGTTTCAGCATCCCGCAGGGTAAACCCACTGACGACGGCGCCGTCGGCCGTGACGGAGATCACATGATCGTCCTTTGACTCGGTCCTCGCCACGCGGATGATTGTCTTCTCGGGTCCGTTCTCCGACCGGACCACAATGCTCTTCCCGATGACGACGTTATCCTGGTAAGTCCCGTCCCTCACGATGACGCTGTCTCCCGCTCGGGCGGCGTCCACCGCCGCCTGGATGGTGGTAAAGTCTGCACTTCCATCGGCATCGACGACGTACGTCTGCGGTTCATGCGGCCCGGCCACCTCGACGGCGATCAGGTTCTCACGGGTGCAGGTGTCACTCCCCTGGTCGTTGGAGACGGTGAGCATCACCGTATAGACTCCATCGTTCTGGTATGTGTGCTTCGGGTTCTGTTCGGCGGAGGCCATGCCGTCCCCGAAGTCCCAATCCCACTCCGTCGGGACGTTTGCCGAGGTATCGTTGAACTGCACCGTGAGCGGGGCCTCCCCTGCAACCGGTTCAGCCGTAAAATCGGCTATCGGCGCCAGGGGTGTCTCGCTGCTGTAGATAGTAATGGTTTTGACGTTCTGCACCGAGACGCCGCTTGCCGAAGGATAGATCCCGGAATAGTAATACCAGTAATCTTCGGCCCAGGACTCATGCATATCCCAGTTGCCCCAGACATGCATGCCGTCTGCGTTGGTCGTCTCCCCCAGGAAGTACAGACGCATCCCATCGGTGAAACTCTGGTTCACATAACCGGTGTCGCTACCGTGATACCAGGCAAGGCAGAACGGGCCCTGCCTCGCGTTGGGGCTGTAGATGTACTCCGCAGGCCATTCTTTCGGCAACCCGTCCGATGCGACGAACTTCACCCTATCCTGGGGTTCCGCACCGCCGGCAAGGTCGAGCAGATCCGCAACATCGGTGCCCATGAACTCCCCGTGGTCCTTATAGATCAGGTTGACGTCCTCGCTCGGGTTCCACGGGTCGTATGTCTCACCCGGGTGGGCTTCATTCCAGGCATCCTCAAAGATCGGACCCTGCATATAGTAGATCGTCTCTCCGTCGCCGATTACCGGGAGGTTCTCCTTCATCCACTGCCAGTCCACCGTCGTCTGGTTGAGGACCGTCACTCCGTCGGAAGCAAGTTTGGTGACGGTCACCTCCGTCGTGGTCATGCCGGCTGAAACGGGTGCGACAAGAAGGCTGCAGAGGACAAGAAGGCATAATGCCGTGATGCCGGCTTTGCAATTCGTTCCTGCTCCGGCATTCAGTAAATTCTCAAAAGGTGCGGTTCCATACATAGAGATCACTGCTCTCGATGACCGGTCATCCGGATGGGGGTAGGATATGGTCAGGATCGATCTCATCGCCCGGGTATAAATAATGGATCATTATAAATTAAACAAGTTAATTTAAATATATTAATTTATGCGAGTTTCCCGACCGGGACGCCAGTTTCCGGGCCGTGGCTCCGCCCCGCTACTGATGTTTGTGATAAGGATTTTATTTGGAGATTACAGCCCTCCGTATGGGTATAACGGCAAAGATAGAAATGGACGGATCCTTGAGAGCGCCGAAGGACAGTCCCTGCGCCACACGGATCGAACGCCACTCCCGCCAGACGCTTGCAGGATTCTGCGAACGGCAGCACGCTGCAGTCAGAGAGAGGCACACCCGGTTCGATCATCAGGGATTGCTTTATTGCGAAGAAAGTGCTACATTCGGATAACTCGCAGATATCAGGGCCCGCCTGAACGCCTATCTCACCTGCTGAACGGTGATCGGGGTCTCCATCTTCGACAAACCATGTCCACGCACACATCTTCCGACCATATCACGCCACCATCCCACGATACTTGAGAGGATGCAGTTTCCTTGCGGAGGGTAGCCTTGAACGAAGAATTCAAATCGGCCAGCATGCTCCTTGCGCTCGGAAAAGTCGCCGCAATCACGCTCCTGTTGATGAGCGCGTTCCAGCTCGCCAAGACGCTCTTTTACCCGAACATCTCCATCATGGAGACGCACATCACCACCGTCGGGTTCACCACCCTGCTGGCTGTATTCGCCGCGTTCTTCGTTTTTCGCAACCAGCAGAAATTTCTCAGGGCGATGACGGCCGAAGTACATGAACGGAGAAGAGCGGAAGAGGCACTCCGGCACCGCACCGACGAGCTCGCCCGGGTGCACCGCCAGCTGGAGGCTTCGCACCGGGAGGCAAACCTCTACCTGGATATCCTGACCCACGATATCGGGAACACCGAGAACGTCTCGAACCTCTACGCCGAACTGCTCGTCGAGACCCTGGACGGAGAGCCGGCCGGGTACGCAGAGAAGTTGCAGCGGAGCGTCCAGAAGAGCATCGAGATCCTCGGCATCGTCTCGAAGATCCGGCGGATCTACGCAGGACCACCCGATATCCGGCCGACCGACCTCGATGCGGTCATCAAGGCGGAGATAGCCAACTTCCCTGGGGCCTCTATCCGCTACGAGGGGATCCCACGGCAGGTTCTTGCCGACGATCTCCTCTGCGAGATCTTCGGAAACCTCATCGGCAACGCCGTCAAGTACGGCGGGTCCGGGGTCGCCATAACCGTCCGGGTCGAGGAACGGGACGGCGAGGTGCTGGTATCCGTCGAGGACACCGGGCCCGGCATCCCGGATGCGGACAAGCAGGCAGTCTTCCACCGCTACGAGCAGCAAAAACGCGGCGTCGGGGAAGGGCTCGGGCTGTACCTGGTCCGGATCCTGGTGGAGCGCTACGGCGGCAGGATCCGGGTCGAAGACCGGGTGCCGGGCCGTCCGGAAGAAGGAGCGGTGTTTTTGTTCACGCTCCGGGAGGCTGCGGGCGGGGGATAGGCGGGCCGGGACCTCCCGGCATGAACCGTATACGCACTCCCTGTCACCGTCCTCGGCATCTACTGGCTGGCGAATGGTATCGTCGTGCTCCTCAGCCTCTCCCGACATAAAACCGGATGGGGCTGGAAGATGCTGGTTGGCATCCTCGGCATCCTCGCGGGTATCCTCGTGCTCGCCTACCCCCTCTACAGCGCCATCCTCATCCCGACGATCTACGCCGTCATCATCGGGGTGGAGAGTCTCGTCATCGGGGCAATTTACCTGGTGCAGGGGTTCTCCAGTAGCGGATGGGGAACGGGGGTTCTCGGTATCCTGAGCATCATCTTCGGCCTCGTCCTGATCGCGGACCCGCTCATCGGGGCGGTGGCCCTGGTGCTGCTCCTCGCAGGGCTTGCCACCTTCGGGGGAGTCTCGGCCGTCATCCTCGCATACCGGATGCCGGGATAAAAGAGTGAGTGGCTGCCCGGGCTCCGGGCGAGGAGGTGCACTTCTCCCCTTTTTCTCAGTCTCACTCCTTTTTCGCAGCCGCAACGCCGGCGAGGAGCACCCCGAGGATGCAGATGATCAGGCCGAGGGTGCCGGTGCTGAGCCCTGTCGGAGGGGAGCCGATGAAGTAGTAGGGTGCGGCCGAGAAGTGCAGCACGAACGCGATGCCGAGGAGGGAGAGGGTGATTGCCGGGATGCCGGTGTTGGTTGCCATGGGTTTCGGATCAGAGGTGGGAGGGGATGGGTTATCCATCTTCTGGCTCACGGGAAGAGATCTATTGGCGATCCCAGGAAGACGATCCGGGCCTTTCACCGGGGAGGGGTAGAGGTAAGGGAGCCGGCATCCGGCATCATCTTCCTCCAGACGTCCGGAACGGTCCCGACCATCCCCTTCGTCGCGATGGTATTGTTTTGAGCCGCGGCCAGAATACCTCAACATTTATTGTTTTACTCTGCCAAGATACCCGTGCAGGCGAGAGCGGCAGGAGGTGATGAGCGGTGATCAATATCAAACGGCAGTACATCGTAACCGACAACGACAGGAAGGTCGGGGTCGTTCTCGACATCGAGACGTTCGAGAAGATCGAGGAGCTCCTCGAAGACTGCGGGCTTGCGCTCTCGATGGAAGAGGTCGAGAAGGAAGAATCCCTCTTGCTCAACGAGGCGCAGCAGTGCTATGCACGTATGAAGAAACGGTAGCATGGTCCTTTGCCGCTATAAAAAGACGTTTTTGAAGGATCTGGCAAGGGTCCACCCGGACTACCGGGAAGAGATCTATGGTGTCTTTCCCTGAGGGGTTCTGAACCCACGGCCTACTATCGAACCCACGAATCGGCAAAAAGTGCATATATACAGATTTGAATCTTCAACGAAAAGAGCCGCTGGGGGGACTTGAACCCCCGACCTGCTGATTACGAATCAGCCGCTATACCGCTAAGCCACAGCGGCAACTGCCTTACAATGTTGCACCTTCGGAATTAAAAAGGTATCACCTGCCGGGAGCCCGTCGGTCCGGCCCCGTTCAGGAGTACCCCCGGATGGTGACGTTGCTCTCCTGCTGCGCTGTGGCCTCCGGGGCGGTTATCTTGCCGAACTTCTGCTCGTAGTCGGCGACGCTCTTCGCGAGCACCTCGACAAGGTTCTTCGCGTGCCGGGGGCTGATCGAGACGATTGCCTTCCCCCGCGCCTGGTTCATGCCGGGGATCTCGTGCAGAAAGAGGAACGTGAACTCGTCTTCCTTATAAGCGATCTGGATGCGGTTGGAGTAGACCGGATCGAGGTTGCCGGGGATGTTGACCGATATCTCGCGGTTTGCCATACCCTTCTTCTGTGACCCGCTCCGGCATAAGGGTTGGTCTTGCCGTCACATCGACGAAAACGGGATCTCATCCCCGGGCGGAAGCGCACCGCCTCCGGCCTCCCCGTCCGCCACCGGCAGCCAGTCCGCCGGCAGGGAGGGAACGACGGCGGTCGCCGGTCCGGGTGCCGTCGTCCCCGAGAGGCATCCCCCGGAGAAGGCCGCACAGCCAAGCACGATCAGCGTGGCGATAAGAATCAGGTTCCGGTTCATGGATGTCCCTTATTTTATAGAGGGAGGGTGTAAACCTTTCTATACGTGATTGGCTGAACATGAGCGAATACATCCCGGTATCCGGCGTCGTCGCGTGCCACATCTGTCCCCGCCGCTACTACTTCGAGCGGTCGGAGGAGCACCCGGAGTCGCCCCGCTACACTGTCTGTAAACAGGTCTCCACGCACCTCGGCGAACTCCTCGAGGCAGAGGAGATCTGGCGGGAGGTCCTCTGCGTCCTCCCCGACGCCTCCGAAGAGACCCGGGAACTCCTCGATGAGTGCGTCGGCGCCTGCCGGGAGACCGCCTGGCAGCGGCCCGTCCAGGCCGACCTCGCCGTCGAGTCCGACACCCTCGGCATCCGGGGAAGAGTCGATAAAATCTTCGAGGACGGAACGTTCGCCGTCGCCCGGTCGAGCACCGCCCCGAAAGCGGGGATCTATGGCACCGACCGGCTCCGGGTCGCCTGTTACGTCGCCTGCCTCAAAGAAACCCTCGGCCGCCCCATCGCCGGCGGCTACGTCGAGTACGTCGCAAGCGGTGTCTGCCGCTACGTCGAGCCCCAGCCCCGGGACCGGCGGGAGATGATCAAGGCGATCCGGGCGGCAAAAAGGGTGGTCGCGGGCGAACTCCCGCCCCGGCCCCTCCGGGCGCCCTGCGAGGGGTGCCCGCACCTCGAACGGTGCACCGCCGGGCCGCGGCGGCTCTCCGACCTCTTCTAAACGCTCTCAAGCAGCGTCTTCGAGACGATGTACTCACCCTTCGCCTCGCGGGTCGTCCCGACGATCAGCCACCGCTCGTCGCCGTGTTCCTCCACGACGCCCTTCGCCTCGATGACCTCCCCCGCGAGCGCCTGGCCCGAGTAGGTGTGGGTGAAGGAGAGCACCCGGCTGATCTCATCGTGATCCACCGCGTAGATCGCCGGGCTGTCGAAGGAGAGGGAGGCGTCGGTGACCGTCGCCTCGATCGTCGCCCGGCCGACCACCTTCCCCGCGCCGGAGGGGACCGCATCCAGGTTTTTGTAGGCGCGGGTATAGAGGAGGTCAAAATAGGTCCCCTCGAACTCCCCCCGGTTCCACTTCCGCTGCTCGTGCAGAACAAAAGTTTCAAAGGAGATCTCCGGCACCCTCTTGTCGTAGACCTTCCGCCACATCGCGGTACTCATCCCGGGGATCACTCCCGTCTCCACCAGGCGGCGGAGCTGGTGCTGCGCGACGAACCAGGCGTCGCCGTAGACCACCAGGTCGATGTCGGAAGCGTCGTTCTCCAGGCCGCAGAGCAGCGAACCCGTGCACCCGAACGAGCCCGGCGAGAGATCGAAGTGGGAGAGGAGCCTTGCCACCCGGACGTTGCGGGCCGCCACCCTCCCGATCTCCTCCTCCGGCTTATAGATCCGGACCACGTCGCAGTAGGGCACCCGGTGGACACTATCCAGGTACTCCGGCTTGTGCTCCCGGACCCAGTCGAAAGACTCGGCAAAATCGTATTTATGATACCGCCGGCCGGCGCGGTTCGTTCGCTCCCCGTCCGCGTCGGGAACGTAGCGGAGGATGCACCCGATCCGGTCGGCGTTGTCGTAGTTCGAGACCGCATAGAGGCAGCCGTCGCGATCCTCGATGAAGTCGCGAAGCCGTATCGCATTCATTTCAGGCTCTCCAGGAACGCCTCCACCGCTTCCCATTTCGCACCCTTCCGGAGGATACGCCGGACGGTCAGGTCCACCACCGTGCTCGGGGTCCCGGGGAGTTCCCCCCCATCAACCAGGTAGTCGTGGGGGACCGAGACCTCATCGGGCCGGGTCGGCGGAATATCGTCCGACATATTCGCGCTGGTGGACGTGATCGGCGCATCAAGCCGGGCGATGATAGCGATAGCGACCGGATGATCGGGCCACCGGATACCGATGAGACCCGTCCCGCCCGTCAGCACCGCCGGCAGGCAGGACTTCGCCGGGAGGAGCACCGTCACCGGGCCGGGCAGGAACCGCTCGATGAAGGCCCTCGCCGCGTCGTCCACCACCGCGACGGCGGCAAGCATCTCCGTATCCGAGACCGCGATCGATATTGGTTTGCCGACCGGCCGGTTCTTGGCTTCATACACACGCATCACGGCATCCTCGGAGAGTGCGTCCGCCCCGAGGCCGTAAACCGTCTCGGTAGGATAGACGACGAGCCCGTCCCGCGAGAGCACCCGAACAGCCATATCGATGGGATCCATATCAGAATTCACGCCCACGCACGCGGTTGATATCAAAGACGGCCTTGCCGCTGACGTGCATCACGGCAAAGACCCCGGCCTGGATGGGGTCGGTCACGACCAGATCGGCGTGCGAAGGAACGCTGCCGGCCATCTTGAGGGCGATCACCGGGATGCCCGCCGCCCGGACACGTTCCACCGCCCGCGAGACCTCGCCGCCCATCAGCGACCCGGCGAGCACCAGGATGGTCGCCCGGGGCAGCCGGGCCACCGCATCCACGGCGAGCGCCAGATCCTGCTCGCCGACGAGAGGAATCGTGTCCACCGATATCCGCTCGCCGCGGATGTTGTGGCGGTCCGCCTCGTTCACGGCGCCGAGCGCCACCTGCGCCACCTGTGCACCGCCGCCGATGATGATCACCCTCGACCCGAATATCCGGGAGAACGGCGGGTAGATGGTGACGTCGACGACAGACGGCACCCGTGCCAGATCGGCGATGAGTTCGCCATGATTTCCGCACTCCTCGAACTCGAAGTAGAGGTAGGCATTCCCGGTGTTCGGGCCGTCGGTGATGATCGACTGCTGGATCATCTGGATGTTTGCCCGGTAATCTGCCATCACCGTGGCCACATCGCGCAGCACGCCGGCCCTATTCTCGGTGATGATCGAGAGAGCATACATATCGGTATCGGTGGTCATGACCCTCCCCGGTCGGAGATCAAAAGGTCCTCCGATCGCTTCACGAACAGGGCATTTTTCGTCATATCCTCGTTAATTGATAGATTTTGGTCTCATAAGAGTTATAGGTTTTCAGTAGGGGTCTCCCGCGCGGCAAGAGCGGCCGCGAGGAGACCGAGGGGAATGTTAAGGAAGTAGAGGATCAGCCGCCAGAGAACGACGAAGAGGCCGAGGAGGTAGGTGGGCACGATCCGACTGTACAGCGTGGCAGCGCCAAGCTCCGCGATCCCTGCCGCGCCGGGGACGAGCGGGACGGTTGCGATCATCTGGAGGACACCCTGGAAGAGGAACGACTCCGGGAGGGACGGCGGCAGCCCGAGTGCGATGAGCAGTGCCGATGCCGTGGAGAAGAGGAAGACCCAGTCGATGATGCTGATCAGGATCGCGCCGCCGACGGCCCGGCGGCCGGCCCTCGCAAACCGGGAAGAACTCGCGGCAAAGGTCTCGGTTTCGCGCTCGATCCGCCGGGTGAGGTGCTCCGCACCCTCCGCGCCTGGACAGAACCGGAGCCAGCGCCGGCTCCGGCCGCACCGATCGAGCACCCGGATGGCAGCGCCGCCGATAACCCGGTTCGCGAGGGACGGGCGGCGAATCAGAACGGTGAGTGCAGCGAGAAGGACAAGGACGAGGAGGAGGAAGGCCGCCACCGGATAGAGGATGGTGGCGGCAAGGTAACTCCAGAGGTGTCGGACGGCGAAAAGGGCTGCAAGAGTGATGGAGACGAAGACGGCGAGGTCGAGGACCCGCTCCGTGACGACAACGGCAACGGCGTCCCCGACGGCGAGCCCGGCTCGCGAGAGCCGGTGAATCCGGACGGGTTCGCCGCCCACCTGGCCGGGGGTGAGCGAGCCGGCGAAGAGCGAGAGGCTCTGGGTGATCGCGAGGCTCGATAACGGCACGGTGTAGCCGAGGCCGCGGCAGATGACCCCGATCCGGACCATGCGGCAGAGGATCGACGCGGCCCGGAGCCCCAGGGCAAGAAGGAGGGCGGCGACGCCGACCTCCCCGAGGTAGGCCCGGGTTGCTGGGGTGAAGGTCGCCGCGAGCAGCCCCGCGAGGGCCGCGCCGCTGAGGAGGAGCGAGAGCGCGATCCAGCGCAAGTTCTTCATGCCGGTCCCCCTCCCCGGCGGCTCCTTATCCAGTGGTGCACCACAAGAGAGGGTAGGTGGCGGGAGGCCGTGATTATGGTTCCCCCGGGGTTTTGGATCCGGCAGCTCCTCCTCCGGGCCGGTAACAGTCGGGGGCGAGAGGAGGACACCTCAGGCCGTCAGAGAGGGTTTATGGGCGATAAACGACAGATTACCATCAATGGACGGCAAACACCGTGCAGCCTACACCGTGATCGTCCTCTTCGGCATCGTAAGCCTCTTTGGGGATGTCATCTACGAAGGGGCACGGAGCGTCTCCGGCCCCTACCTCTACATCCTCGGTGCCGGCGCTCTCGCCGTCGGGGTGGTCGCGGGGCTCGGTGAGTTCCTTGGCTACGCCCTGCGCCTGGCCTCCGGGTACCTGGCCGATACCACGCGGCACTACTGGGCGATCACGTTCATTGGCTACGGGATGCTCGCCGCAGTCCCGCTCCTCGCGCTCGCCGGGTCCTGGGAGGCCGCCGCGCTTCTCCTCATCCTCGAACGGGCGGGGAAGGGCATCCGGGTGCCGGCACGGGACGCCATCCTGGCGAATGCCACGGCGACGGTCGGCCGGGGTTGGGGATTTGCCGTGCACGAGGCCCTCGACCAGATCGGGGCGGTCATTGGGCCCCTGATCTTTACCGCCATCTTCCTTGCGCAGGGAGACTACCGGAGCGGGTTTGCCCTCCTCGCCGTCCCGTTTGTGCTGATGATCCTCGCCCTCCTCTTCGCCCGGCGTCGGGCGCCTGAACCGGTTTCACTTGAGGATAGCGGCTCCGATTCCCGGGGAACCACCCTCCCGGGGTCCCTGCTCCCGTACGCCGTCTTCACCGCGCTCACCATGGCCGGGTTTGCGGCGTTCCCGGTCATCGCCTACCACTTCGCCGTCACCGGCACGGTCTCAGAAGCAGAGATCCCGCTCTTCTACGCCGTCGCCATGGGCGTCGATGCCATAGCGGCTCTCGCGATCGGGCGGGCATACGACCGGTTCGGGCTTGTCACCCTCCTCTCCGTGCCGCTCCTTGCCATCGGCATCCCCTTCCTCGCCTTCGGGACGAGTTACGCCCTCGCGCTTGCCGCTGTTCTGCTCTGGGGCGCGGCGATGGGCGCACAGGAGACGATCCTCCGTGCTGCCGTCGCGGATTATACCCATATCAGCAAGCGCGGGACGGCATACGGGATATTCAACACCATCTATGGGGCGGCCTGGTTTGCCGGGAGCGTCGTCATCGGCTGGGCCTACACGGTCGCCGTGCCGCTCGTCGTCGGGTTCCTGGTGGCGATGCAGGTCGGGGCGCTCGCGGCGTTCGCCTGGATGAGACGCGGGTTTGCCGCACCGGCGGGCTGAAAAAAGGAGGTATCGGGACGATCTGTCCGGCATAATGTTGCTGGGGGATGGCACGCGAACCCTGGCACTACCGGGCGCGGATCTCCCGCGCCACCTTTCGCCCGAGTTCATACGCCCGGGCAAGCTCGTCGCCGTCCGGGCGGTAGTTCACCTGGAACCCACCGTCGATCACCTCAATCCCGGCCGCCTTCAGGGCATCCTCTGCCTGGGCGACCGCACCCCCCATACCGCCGTGCGATCCGAACGCGCACCCGATCTTCTTTGCTCCAAGGCGGCCCGGCCGAAGCCCGCGGAGGTAACTGAGGAATCCGGCCACCGTGGGGAGGACCTCGTCCTGGAGCGTCGGCGACCCGACGAGGACCGCCTTCGAGTCGAGCACCTCCGTGACGATGTCGCTCCTGTGCGTTCCTTCGTAGCGGCCGTCGGCGAGGAGGCAGACCCGGACGTCGGCGCCTTCGGCCATGACACCTTCGGCAACCGCCTTTGCCAGCATCGTGGTCGAGCCGTGCATGGTGTCGTAGACGATCGTGACCTTGTCTTTTGCAACGCCCCGGCTCCAGTCGGTATAGGCCTTGAGGATATCGCCGGCATGCGACCGCCAGATGATGCCGTGGCTTGGCGCGATCATCCTGATCTCGATGCCGAGGCTCCCGACCTCGTCGAGTTTCTTTAAGACCTTCGGCGCAAGTGGCACGATCAGGTTTGCGTAGAACTTCTGCGCATGGGCCATCGCCGCGTCGTGCCCGATCTCGTCGTCGAACCGGGCGGCGCTCGCGACGTGCTGCCCGAAGGCGTCGTTCGGGAAGAGGATGGCGTCTTCGGCGAGGTAGGTGAACATCGAGTCGGGCCAGTGGAGCATCGGCGCCTCGAGGAAGACGAGGGTCTTTCCGCCGAGGTCGAGGGTGTCGCCGGACCTGACAACCCGAATGTTCCATCCATCTGTGTCGTAATGGCGGGCAAGACCGGTGCGGGCCCGCTCCGTGCAGTAGATCGGGACGCCGGGCATCCGCCGCACGAATGCCGGCAGGGTGCCGGAGTGATCCATCTCAATGTGGTTCACGACGATGTAATCGATCGCGCCCGGGTCGCAGACGGATCCGATACGGCCGAGGACTTCACCCTCGAATCCAGCGTAAGCGCCGTCGATCAGCGCCGTCTTCTCGCCCCGCACGAGATAGGCGTTGTATGTCGTTCCCGGGAGGGTGTAGCCGTGATACTCCCGGAGATTCCAGTCGATCGCCCCGACCCAGTGGACGCCGGGGGCAAGTTCTGTAGCCATCATGGTTGTTCCTCAAACCGTTCGTGACAATACGAACATACCTATATCAGAACATTCCCTATATCCCTTTTTCGATCTTGATCTGAGGAGCGCCAGATGGGCGCCGGGTGGAGAGCAGACCGGAGCCGCGAGATCGACCACTGCTGCCCCGACCAGGCATACGGGTGCATCATGACCCGGCCGGCCGGGCCCGGAAAAGAGAGGTATTTTGAGTGACAGTGAGAGGCGCCACCGATAACCGACACCCTAAGTCTCCGAACGCTCCGGGGACTCGGGTTTTACTATAAGATCATCCGGTCCGTTCTTGCGAATGCAATGGAGGCAGTGTAGCGGGCCCCGGAGAATAGCCCGGACCGGCTCACCATGGTAGTTGCAACGCGCCTCACTGTGTGGCATCGACCTCGATCACGTACGGGTTCGGGAGGTAGTGCCCGCTGACCTCGTAGTTGTTTAAGGTGACGGTGTAGTAGCGGAGGAACTTCTCCTTGACGTCACGCATCACCTGCGGGTTCTCGTTGACCTTCGCGTTCACCCAGAGGGTCCGCTTGTTGCCGTTGCTCGCGATCTCGCGGTCCCTGACGACCTGAACACCGGTCTTGAAGAGGTGCTCCGCGTTCGAGAACGCCGTCTCGATGTCGTCGGGTGCGTAGGGCTCGTTCGGGTTGAAGTCGTAGACGGCAACATCCGCTTCGAGGCCGGGCGCAAGGCTGCCGTACATGTGCGCAAGACCGAGCGACTTTGCCGGCCCTGCCCGGGTCATCTGCGCGATCTCGTAGAGGTCGAGTTCGCGGTCGATGCCGGCGATGTTGGTCGCGTCGATGACCTTGTCCTTGTGCTTGAAGGCGTCGATCTGCTGCTCACGAGCCTCCTGGCTCATGAGCCACTTCATGATCCGCGGGTAGCGGATGAACGGCCCGGCGTTCGGGTGGTCGGTAGTGATGAAGATGCGCATCGGGTCTTTTGCGAGCAGCGCAAGTTCGAGGCCGATAGCCCACTGGATAGCGCAGACCTTGATATCGGGGCTGTAGACGTAGGGCACGACGCCCGAGCCGGTCTCGAGTTCCACATCGGTGTTCGCCCACTTCAGATGGTTCAGCTCGGTGAGGTGGTGCTCGAACGGTCCGTCGGCGGTCATGGTCGTGGTCTCGTCGAGCGTCACCTGGCCCATGTCGATGGTGATGTTGTCGTGCGAGTTCACGTAGTCCATGATCTCTTTTGTGCGGGAGTCGACGTTCGCCCAGGAGTCACCGCCGTAGGAGTGGAACTGGACGTGGGTGTGGTGCATCACCTGGTCGCGGCCGAACTTGCTGTTCGGCTTGATGCCCTCCGAGAGTTTGAACGTATCGAGCGTCGTCGTGTAGTTGCCGGGGTTCCCGAGGTTGTTCGCGTGCATGTGCATCGAGTGCGGGAGACCGAGGTATTCGTTCGCCTCGATGAGGCCCTTGATGATCTGCGCCGGGGTGATGTCGAAGTAGGGGACCGGGTCGTGCACGTTCTCGCAGTTCAGGCCCCATCCCCAGGCTTCCGTGCCGCCGGGGTTGACGACCTTGACCGCGTAGCCCTTCGTCGCCTTGAGGAGCCAGGCGATGTAGGCAGCGGTGTTCTCGATCTCGTGGTTCTTGAGGTACTCAAGCACGAACCAGTTGTTCCCGAAGACCGGGTAGGCGCCCTGGTCGAGGATTGGGGTGTCTCGTATCTCTTCGTGCACGTGCCGGGCGTAGAGCGGCGGCATGGCCGCTTCCATCACCGTGGTGTAACCCATCCGAGCGTAGTTGTAGCCGGTCCGGATCGTCGTCGGGACCGAGAACCCGCCCTGCATCCGCTCGATACCGTTTTTGGGCTTGTAGGTGAAGAGTTTGTCTTCCGGGCGGAAGTTGCGGCCGATGTTCACCTTCGGGCCGGCGACATGGGCGTGGATATCGACACCACCGGCCATGACGGTCTTGCCTGCGGCATCGATGACCTTCGGGCTGCTGAGAGCCGTCGTCTCGACGATCTTGCCGTCCTTGATGGCGACGTCGGCTTTGTCGCCCTTGATCCCGAGAACCGGGTCGAAGACGAATCCGTTCTTGATGAGATACTCTGCCATCGCTTACACCCCCTGGATCTCCTTGACCCGCGCAAGAACGCGTTTCAGGAACTCTTCATCGGTCATCATGCCCTCCGGGGGCTCGATGACTTTTCTCGTCTCAATCGGCACGTTGTCCATCCGGTATGCGCATCCGCCCACCTCGACGCCGACGAAGGCGACCGGGACGTGGACCTTGCAGACCTCAGTGGTCGGGGTCTCGTGCGGGTCGATCGCGACCGACGGACGGTCGTAGATCTTCTTGACCGAGCTGAACGGGAAGTGCGCGCCGGGGTCACTGCCGAGGACGAAGACGGCGTCCACCTCGTCCCTGCGGAGCAGGTCGTTGGAGGTCGTCTCGCCGGGGTTGTAGCGGGCGTATCCGCGGGAGAGGTCCACCGCGAAGGGGAACCCGAACTGCCAGCCCCAGACCTGGCCGGAGCCGGTGACGTTGTAGTGCCCGCGCATCGGCATGATGGCTGCTTTCGTGTACTCGTTTAAGTCCCGGGTGACCGCGATTGCCTCGTCGATGTTGTGGTTCTTCCCGAGCGACTGGGTCACGCCCATGCCGAAGAAGATGATCGCGAACCGGCCGCTCTTGAGCATCTCGGCGGCCTCGTAGATCTGCTCCTTTGGAATGCCGGCGACGACGTCAGGGAGCTGCTTGCCCTTGAACGCCACGCGGAGCGCATTGAGGAGTTCATAGTCGCGCCCCTGCTCGACCTGCAGGTGGACGTCCGCCATGCGGGCGGTGTCGGTGGGCCGCGGGTCGATGACGATCACCTTGCGGCCGGTGTGGCCCTTGCCGGTGAAGAATCCACGAGGGAAGATCGAGTAGCGGGACATGTGCCGCGGGTGGGCGTGCGCCGGGTTGCATCCCCAGAAGAGGATCCGGTCGGCACGGTTCTTGACCTCACCGAGTGTGCAGCTCGGGATCCCGATATCCTGGACCGCGATAAGGGAGGTGCCGTGGCAGACGGTCGCCGTGTTGTCCATGACCGCGCCGACCAGTTCGCCAATCTCTGACCCAATGGACTGCGCCTCGCAGTTCGTGGAGCTCCAGCCGTACATCAGGGGCTTCTTTGCGTCGGTGAGCATCCTGGCAGTATACTCGGCCGCCTCCTCGTAGGAGATCTCCTTCCATGACCCGTCCTCCTGCCTCATGCGGGGGCGGGTGATACGGTCTTTTGCCTGGGAGTGGAGAAACTTCTCGGCGCCGATAGCGCACGCGTTGTAGACCTCATGGATCTTCTTTCCATCATCGCTGACGACGACCTCGAGGTCGTCGCAGAGCGTCCCGCAGAACGGGCAGATTACGTCGGTTACCGTCTTCGTCATATGCGTTCACCCTGTATCCCTTGGGTACCAGTTCAGGTGAGTCGGGGAATGGGTCCGTTCCGGGCGACCCCACCCAACATGTGTGCCTTTAAACGTTGGGATCCGCATCAAGGATCCGGCGTGAGCGGTCCTCTCACCACGGACGAGGCCAGTCTTGCAGGTTGTTCCGGGGAGTGTGCAGCCAGCTGCCCCGGTCCGGTGGACGGCGAGGGCAAGTTCTGGAGCAGGCACCCGAACGTTCGTTGTCCGACGAACGTACTAGTATATCCGAACATTTGATATATCTTCCTTTCGATCAGTACCTATGGTACAGGGGATGACCGGCAGGGGGAGGTCCGGTCGGCCGAGACCGAGCCGTGACATAGATCTCTATTCGACACCAGGAGGGACACGGGCGGTCGGGAACCCGGTGCGGCGTAGTATCCTCGCGGCCCTCCGGGAGCGCGAGCATACGTTCGAGGAGCTCGTCGTCCTTGCGGGTCGGGCCAAGTCAACGGTCTCGGTACACCTCCAGGATCTCACGGCGGCGGGCGTGATAGGGTCGCAGCCCGATCCGGAGGACTCCCGGAGAAAGGTTTTTTTCCTAACCGGCGACCTCGTCGCGAGCGTCTCGCCGGACGACCGGGTGGTCGATGCGCTCGCCGCCTATGCAGGGGCATACCAGGCGGGGTCGCGCGACCCGAACGCGTTCTACCGGCTCGCGTTTCGGGCGATCAGGGTGGCGCTCATGCAGGAAGGAGTCCTCCTCGACCCGCTTCTCTCCCGGGCCGGAGAGTGGATCGGCGAAGAACTCTACCCGGCAGTGGCCCACCCGGAGACCAGAGCCTTCTGCACGAATATCGCCCGGTTCTGGGAGGAGCACCACCTGGGAAGAATCGAGGTCGCAGGGACGGAACCGCTCGTCCTCCTCGTCTACGACTGCTTCGAGTGCGTCGATCTCCCGGTCACGGGCCGGCCCGCGTGCGCCTTCGACTCAGGCATCCTCCGGGCGCTCTTCTCACGCCACTACGGCCGGCCGACGGCGGCGGTCGAGACCCGGTGCTACTCGATGGGGTTCGATCACTGCCGGTTCGAGATCGCCGTGGAAGGCGGCGGAAGAGAGGAGTGACGGCACAGGGATGCTGGAAGGGAAATAACAAACAACAAGAAAAAATGTCATGCGATAGCCGGGGATCGAACCCGGACTAGAGGCTTGGGAAGCCCCTGTCCTACCATTAGACTACTATCGCACCGGTACCAGTACACGTTAACCCGGGAACAAATAAATCTTGGGCTCACTCCGTCGCCGGACGGTAACGCGGCAGGGTGAGCGTGAAGGCCGCCCCCTCCTCCGGGTGGCCGGGGACCCGGTCGCCCACCCGGACACTTCCCCCATAGCGTTCCACAAGCATCCGAACGATGTAGAGGCCGAGACCCTTCCCGCTCTTCTTCGTCGTCCCGCGAACGCTGCGCTTAAACAGGCGCGGTTTGAGGTCGTCGGGGACCCCGGGGCCGGTATCGGCAACCGTCACCGTGACCGTATTTTCCTCTTCCTGAACGCTGACAGTGATCACGGCCTCCTGGCCGCCGAATTTAACGGCGTTGCCGATCAGGTTCGCAAAGACCACGCTGATGAGGTCGTCGGCGAGGAGCGTTGCGTCCGCTCCGTTGCAGACGATGTGGGATCCTGCGTGGTAACTGCAGATGTTCCGGAACACGGGTCCGAGCGGCACCGGCCGAAGTTCGGCATCTCCTGATTTGAGCTTGCGGAGTGCCAGGACATTCTGAATAACCTCGTTGCTCTGGTAGATAGCCGCAAGTGACTTCCCGACGAATGTCCCGTCCGATCCGTCGCCGGACTCACTGAGCATCTGCAGGTAGCCCATCGCTATGGTGTTCGCGTTGTTGATGTCGTGGGTGAGGATATCCACGTAGAGGTTGACCTCCGAGAGCGCCTCCTCAAGATCCTCCTGGAGCATCCCCTTCACGATCGCGTTGCCGAGTTCCTCACCGACACTGCGAAGGATCACGCGCTCGCTCCGCGTGATCGTCTCCTTGACCTTGCTCCCGACCTCGATCCATCCCGTCGGACCGTCATCACCGGGGATGGGCATCATGGCAAGGACACGTACCCTTGAGCCGGGATACCTCGTTACGAAGTCCTCAACGCAGTGCAGCGTTCCGGCCCGGACAAGTTCCTGATAGAGGGGGTGCTCCCGGTGCACCTTCTCCGGCAGAACCCGGCTCTCTCCCTCCTGGGCACGGAGAACCGCCACATCATCCCCGGGATGAACCAGGTAGACCGCCCCGCAGTCGAACCCGAGCAGGGTGAGAACCTTTGCGAGCGAGAGCCGGCAAAGGTCTTCCAACCCGTGGGACGCAGCCGCGGCAGCGACGATCTCGTTGACAACCGAGAGACGCCGGTTCTCTTCCCGAATTGCCTCTTCCGCCCGGCGCCGTTCGGTGATGTCCCTGAACGAGACGACCAGCAGCCCCGAAGAGGACCCGTTCTGTTCAAAGCGAGTGATCGTGATCTCCGCAGGCCATTCGGTGCCGTCGAGCCTGCAGAGCGTGCACTCTCCCGGAAGAGGAGCCTCTCCGCGCAGCGCCTTTTCCCGGTAGGCCCGAACGATATCCCGGTCGCTCTCGGCAACCAGATCACAGGGGTTTCTTCCGACCAGATCCTCCCTTCCAGCCGCGCCGAAGAGCTGGACCGCAGCTGTGTTCGCCTCCGCAATCTCCCTGCCCGGATCAGTGAGGATGATCCCGACATCGGTGGTGTCGAGGATGACCCGGAGCATCTCCTCCGAACGACGGAGCCGGCTCTCCATCCGCTTCAGTTCCGCCGTTCCGGTAACCACCGCACAGCCCTCCTGCTGGCCGGGGAGAAGGGTTGCCGAGAGGAGCACCGGGCGGGGCGCCCCGTCCCTGGCGGCGAGGCTACAGTCCAGACTCTCGATCGGGCCTTCTTCAAGAACGTTGGAAAAATAGGAATATTCCGGCCAGATCGAGGAGATCTCCAGGGACCGCGCCTCTTCCTCGGAATACCCGAGCAGCGTAGAACAGCCCCGGTTCATCTCCGCGATCTCCCCGGTCCCGGGCGAGAAGAGAAAGATTCCTGCTCCAGACGTCTCGAATATCCCCCGGTACCGGCTCTCCCGCGCTTTCAGACGGCTGGAGAGGTTCGATACAACGACGGCGACAATGAAGAACATCGCGATGCGGAGCAGGGCGTTTGCAATCTCCAGATCATTGCCCGGGGAGAAGAACAATACCTCTGCAAAGTAGCCGGCGGCAAGCGCACCGGTGAATGCAAGACACCGCTCCGGATACCCGTAGCCCGCAAGGACAATCGGGATATAGAAAAGATGGGAGAAGACGATGAATATTCCGGTGGAGAGGCAGTATGTCGTGGCACCAAACGCGACCAGGGTCGAAACCGCAATGCTAAAGGTGATAAGGGATTCCCTCGTGAAGGTACCGGGCATAAGAGAGAGCGAGAGTCCGCCGTTCACTCAATAAATGTCACTCTAAACGATAATAAACACCCACTAATCGCTTTTGCCGCTGGTAACCACGCATGCATCCGATACCCTTAAGATTCCTCCCGGAGAATATGATGCAGCACAATATGTGCTGGCTATGGTAAGTCCGACGTGCTCCCGGAAGCACTGCCCGTAAGGGCTCGGGATTACAGAGATTAGTCAGTAAAAGGACTCTTTTCTGGACTTAACATAGTATATCTAACGGAGGTGCATGAATGGCAAGAATGTATGCTCGGCGCCGCGGAACCAGTAGTTCTGTCCGACCTTACCGGAAGGAAGCGCCCGAGTGGTCCAATACGGACGCAGCTGAGATCGAGAAGATCATCGTCGAGCTCCGCAAAGACGGCATGTCGGCAAGCCAGATCGGCCTTGTACTGCGTGACAGGTACGCCGTCCCCGACGTCAAGCTCGCCACAGGTAAGCGCGTGAACGAAATCCTCCGCGAGAAGGACCTTGAATCGGAGATCCCCGAGGATCTCCGGAACCTGATGCAGAAAGCGCTCGGGATAAGGAAACACCTTGCGGAGAACAACAAAGACGTTCACAATAAACGGCAGCTGCAGATCGCCGAGTCCAAGGTGCGCAGACTGGTCAAGTACTACGTCAGGTCCGGACGGATGCCAAAAGGCTGGACCTACAAACCGGAGACCGCGGAGATCCTGCTCACCCGCTGATGATCCATGTCGCTTGACGCCGCTGCTGCAAGCCTGGCCGACCACCTGCTCGAGCAGGAGTTCGTGGAGGTGCTGGCGCACCACGATGCGGACGGTATAGCCGCCGCATCCATCCTCTGCCACGCCATGTTCCGCAAGGGCGGACGGTTCCGGCTGAGGATCCGCCCGGGCATCACCACGGCCGACCTTCCCGGCGACGGCAGCGTGCTTCTCTGCGACTTCGGATCGGCACTCACGGACCTCCCCGACGACGTGATGGTGGTGGACCACCACCTGCCCCATTTCGAGGGCGACCACCACGTCAACCCGCATCTCGCCGGGATCGACGGCGACCGGAACCTCTCGGCAGCCGGTGCGGCCTACCTCGTCGCCCAGCGCATGGGAGACAACCGGGATCTCGCGGGGCTCGCGCTCCTCGGGATCATCGGGGACAGCCAGGCCTTCGAGGGGCCAAACCGGGAGATCACGAGCGAGGCAATTGCGAACGGGTTTATCGCGCCCCGCCGCGGCCTCCGCCTCCCGGGAAGAGGCCTCGTCGAGCAGCTCGCGCTCGCCGTCAATCCCTACCTCCCCGGGTTCTCGGGTGAGCCCGACGCCGCCCGGGCACTGGTCGCAGAGGTCACCGACGAGGACGATATGGACGTCGAGTCCCTCCTCTCCCGGATCGTCCTCGCGGCCGCCCCGGACGCATCGGTCTCCACACTCTGCGGGATCTGGGGCACCACCTACAGCCTCGGCCGGGAGGTGGTCGACGAGGCCCAGAGTCTCGCCGCCGTCGTCGACGCCTGCGGCAAGGCAGGCAACGGCGACATCGGCGCATCGCTCTGTCTCCGTTCAAGCCACGCGCTCCAGGAAGCCTGGGAGATCACCGCCCGCTACCGGCAGGCGGTCATCGCCGGCATCCGTGGGGCGCGCCGCCTCGACGAGCGCGTCGCCCTCTTTGCGGTGGGCGATGGGTCGGTCGCAAGCGACGTCGCAGACGCGCTCGCAAACGACTTCGTCCAGAACAGTCCGGTCTTTGTCATCGGAGAGGTTGGAGACCGTTACGCCGTATCGGCACGCTGCCCGCCGGGCATCGACCTCGACCTCGAGGCGCTGATGCGAAGGCTCGCGGAGGCGTGCGGCGGCCAGGGCGGGGGACATCGCCGGAGGGCCGGCGCCCGGATCCGCGCCGACCAGTTGGACCGGTTCAGACAGGAGCTCCTGGAGGCGGTTTTTGCATGATCCGGATCAAGGGCGTCATCGAGACGCCGCACAGGTTTCCCGAATGCGTGGCCGCGGCACTCGAGCCCGACAACCTCACCCTGATCAGAACAACCGCGATCGAGGGCGCGGTGCGGGCCGAGATCTGTGGGACCAGGCTCCGGTCGATCACCGCCTCGGTGGACGACTACCTTATGAACCTGGCGATCGCAGAAGACGTATGCACCGCCGCCTCACGGCGGCAGAGCGGATCGGAGAGTTCCAGAGTCGAATCAGCATCAAATAGGCTGAATAATCGATACTAACAGAAAGAAGTGATACTATGGCAAGAAAGAAACAGGTTGGAAGAAGGCTGGAAGGCTGGAAGGCCAAGAAGTGGTATCGTGTTTACGTACCTGACGCCTTCGGCAAAGCCGAGATCGGTGACGCCATCTCGGCCGACCCCGAGAACATGGTCGGCCGCATCATGACCGCGACGCTCGGCGAGGTTGTGCAGGACTACTCAAAGTCCCACATCAAGATGAGGTTCAAGATCAACAACGTGGCCGGCGATGCCGCGTATACCGAGTTTGTCGGGCACGAAGTGACCCGGGACTATCTCCGGTCGATGGTCAAGCGGCGGGCATCCCGTATCGACACCATCCACCCGGTCGTCAGCAAGGACAAGAAACTCCTCCGGGTGACGGTCGTCTGCCTCACCCTCTCGCGGGCAGACCAGAGCCAGGTCCACGCTGTACGGCAGGCAATCTCGCAGGCTCTCTCTGCCCGGGCGGTGGAGAGCGACTTCGAAACCCTGGTCAAGGATATCGTCTCCGGCGACATGGCCCGGGACATCTTCAAGGTCGTGAAGACGATCTACCCAATCCGCCGGGTCGAGATCACCAAATCCAAACTAGAGCAGGTCGCGGCCGTATAAGGTCGGCTGCTCACCCTACTTTTTATAGTCATCGTATCTTCGCCGTTCCCTCGATCCCGGTGACGGGGGCGACAAGGATATATGCCCTGTGACCGGACATACCTCCGTCGGAGCATGGCAAAGAGGTGAAGATGGTGACGACCCGGGAGCAGTATGCGGCTATACGGCGGGCAGACCTGGCCCTGCTCGAACGACGGCCCTTCGACGAACAGCAGACGATAGCGAGGGAGATCATCAGGGGGATGCTCACCCAGTTCCACCGGGAGTGGACCGACCTCCAGACCAGGGAGAGCGACGCAGCCAGGGTTCATGCCACAAACTCACTGCTTGACCGGTATTCGCACCAGCTCTACGACGTCGTATGCGATATGGAGGCGGTCCTCGGCGAAGACCTGGTCGTGGAGATCCGGTGTCTCACGGCAGATATGATCAAGACCACGAACGTCCTCATCATGCTCGGCTGCGGAGAGGAATGCCGCGCCGAAAGCGACGCTCTCGCGAAGGAGGCGCTCCGCCAGGTCGAACGGTGCCTGACACTTGTCCAGGCGAAAGGAGGGGGCCTGGCAACCCGGGTATTCATCGTCCACCGGGAAGAGTAATCAGGTTCTGGATCGCATCTGTTCTCGATGATTGCTGACAGGATTCTCTTCCTGGTACTGGACGGGATCTCCGACCGCCCCTGCGAAGCACTGGACGGACTGACGCCGCTCGCCGCCGCACGGACCCCTGTTCTCGACAGGATCGCTGCTGAAGGCGTATGCGGGATCATGGACTCCATCGCGCCCGGCATCCGGCCGGGGTCCGACACCTCCCACCTCGCCCTTCTCGGCTACCCACCGCAGGAGTACTACACCGGCCGCGGCCCGCTCGAGGCCGAAGGAACCGGGATCCACATGACCGCCGGAATGATCGGGTTTCGGTGCAACTTTGCCACCGTGGACGCGGACGGCCTTGTCACCGACCGCCGGGCCGGCCGGATCTCCGGGACGGAATCCCTATCTGAAGCGATCCGCGACACCGTGGATCTTTCACCCCTCGGTCTCGGGTTCAGATTCGAGTCAGGCGCCGGCCACCGGGCGGCCCTCGCCCTCACCGGAGAAGGGCTCGGCGATAAGGTCTCCTCGAACGACCCGAAGAAAGACGGGGTAAGACCGCTCACCGTCCTGCCCTGCACCGACGAACCGGCTGACCAGAAGACCGCCGAAGCCTGCAATGAGTTCATCCGCCAGTCGCAGGAGATCCTCTTCGACCACCCGATGAATGTCCGGCGGATGGAAGAAGGGCTCCCGCCGGGAAATCTCCTCCTGATCCGGGGCGCCGGGAATATGGGCTCGTTTCCGCAGTTCTCCGAGCGCTACGGGCTCTCGGGGAGCGTCATCTCCGCGGCCACCCTCATCTCCGGGATCGGGAAAGTGGTGGGGCTCGAGCATGTCCCGGTGCCGGGGACGACGGGGTCGGTCGACTCCGATCTCGACGCCAAGGTAAAGGCGGCCATTGGAGAACTCGACCGAAAAGACTTCGTCCTGATGAACATCAAGGGCGCAGACGAGGCCGGCCACGACGGGAAGGGCATCCTGAAACGGGACTTCATCGAGACTATCGACACGGCGCTCGAACCGCTGCTCGCGCTCTCCGATACCCTGATCGTCGTCTGCGCAGACCACAGCACCCCCTGCTCGGTCAAGGATCACAGCGCAGATCCGGTCCCGGTCGTCTTCAGGGGCCCGGGGGTCCGTACCGACCGAACTGCCCGGTTTGACGAGGTCTCGTGTGCAGAGGGCGGCCTCCATCGTATCCGCGGTCACGATCTCATGCCAATCGCCCTGGATCTAATTAATAAGAGTCATAAGTATGGCGCATGAAGATTATACCGGGTAAATGGAACAGACAGGAGACCACGACTGGATAAAGGCCTGCATCCTCCCCGACCACACTGAACTCCAGGAGAGGACCCTCAAGACCGGGCAGGACATCGTCATCGGCGAGAAGTGTCGGATCGATTACGGCCTATACGGAAACGATGTCGTGGTCTGTGAATTCAGCAAAATAAACGGCGACATCGTTGCGGGCGGCGACGCCAGAATCGACAACTGGTGCGAGGTCAACGGGGACGTCGTCGTGGAGGAGGACGCCTACCTCGGCGAGGGAGTCAAGATCCAGGGGAAGCTGGTCGTCAAAGGTGATCTCGATATCGGGGACAACGTCCAGATCGAACGGGGATTCGAGGCGAAGGGCTGGATCTCTATAAGGAACCCGATGCCGGTCATCATCTATATCGTAATGTACCTGGTAGCCGTCCTCGGGATCGAGAAGGAGGAGGAACTGAGTTCCGTCCTCGAGAAACTCTTCGGCGACGACGAGACACCCGACGAAACACCGCTGATGATCCCGGCCGGCGCCGTCGTCAACATGCAGACTTTCTCGGTCCCGGAGAGGATGTCCGTCGGGACCGGGTGCCGGCTGCACGGGAACATCCGCGCCGGTTCGATCGGGATCCGGGAGGAGACAACGATCTTCGGGAGCCTGCATGCGCGGGAGAGCGCAAGCATCGGCCGGGGCTCGGTCATCCACGGGGACGTCCAGAGCAGCGGCGACGTAGTCGTCGAGCAGGAGGTGCATATCCTCGGGAGCGTCTCCTGCCAGTGCCTCACCCTGCACGAGGATGCCCGCGTGGACGGGATCATCCGGGCACCCGGGGGCCTGAAAATCGAGAGGCGAGCAGCATGAAGATTGCAGATATCCTTGAGGTCGACGGATGCCAGCTGGTTGAACCGTCGTTTGCGGAACTGACAGTAGACTCCTATACGGCCATGCTGCTCCGGGCTACGCCGGACCAGGCCCGTCTCCTGGTCGACGAAGAGGAGGAGCCGATCGCGCTCGCGCTCCATGACGGCGAGGAATGGTACGCCGTCTCGTTCCTTTTCCGCGATCCGACGCTCTCCGCCATCGAGTGTTTTGAGGCCGTCGGAGGTGATATTTACCAGGAGAGGCGGGATGCATGGCTCTCAGCGGTCCGCGAGTACTATAGCGCGGAACTCCTGGCAACCACCCTTCCCGCTCTCGAAGACCTGCGCCCTGATCGGACGGCAAATATCCGCGACCTCCTCGACGAAGTCTGGGGCGACCGTGCAGGAACCCTCTGCCTCGACTGCTGCTGCGGGTCCGGGGTCGGCACCGCAGCTCTCCGGGCCGGCGGGGTGCGGGCGCTCGCCTACGATAACGATCCGACGCTCCTTGCACTCGGCCTCTCGAAGGGGCGCCTCGTCCCGGACGACACCATGTGCATCGACGCGCGGAAGGCTTCACACTACGTCGCGCCGGTGCCCCTCGGTGCCGCGTTCATGGCCGGAGAGATCTACTCCTACAACGCGGGTCTCTGGAAGTCGATCCTCACCGGGCTTCTCGCCCTCACCGATGAGACGCTGATCACCATCGGTACAGAGGAGGAAGCAGCCCGGGTGGAAGGGTGGTGCACAGAAGAGGGGCGGGTTGCTGAGATTTTCGAGAACCGGCGTGACCTGCTCTACGACCGGTGGTGTTGCGTTGCACGGCGGGCGTGATCCCGGCCGGCGACCCAACGTATAAGGTGCAGTATCGCCAATCTCTGTTTTCGCAATTACGAATACCGACCGCAGATCGCGCCCTGCGGCTTTGACTCAAATCCGGTGTAACCTGCATGAATACCGCAAAGCGCATATACAACGTCTTATTCATCTCTGTCTTCGCCACCATGCTCGGGCTCGGTGTCGTCAGCCCGCTGCTTCCCATATACGCGGAAAATCTCGGAGCAACCGGCATCTGGCTCGGCATCATCTTCTCAGCCTTCGCGCTCTCCCGGTCGATCTTCATGCCCATCATCGGGAGGATATCGGACCGGCGGGGAAGGAAGTGGATCATCCTCATCGGCATGTTCATCTACGCAGTCATGTCGCTCTCCTACATCATCGCCGACAGCGTCTACTCCCTCACGGTCGTCCGCTTCGTCCACGGGATCGCTTCGGCCATGGTCGTCCCGATAGCCATGGCCTACATCGCGGATTTCGCGGAGAAGGGAAAGGAAGGGAGCAGAATGGGGAACTTCTCCATCTCGATGTTCCTCGGCCTGGGGACGGGGCCGCTGCTCGGCGGGTTCCTGAACGATGCATTCGGAATGGACTCGGTCTTCTATGCCATGGCTGCCTTTTCGGCTCTTGCCACGCTTCTCGTTGCTGTCTCTCTCCCGGAAGCAAAACGGAGTAAGTTCACGGTCCCGGACGCGGAACCTACCCCGATGCGGGAGATCTTCGAGCTGCCGACGATGCGGGGGGTAATGGTCTTCAGTTTCATCAGCGCCCTCGGGCGTGGAGGCATGATGGTCTTCATCCCGATCTTTGCGCCGCTGATTGCGATCAGCGCCTCAGAGGTGGGTATCGTCCTCTCCGTGAACACCTTCCTGATGGCGCTCCTCCAGGTGCCGATGGGGAGGCTCACCGACACCGGGAACAAGGTCGCCCTGATCGTCGCGGGCTCGACCATAACAGCGATAGCGCTCGCCATCATTCCCACCTCCGGGTCGTTCTGGCCCCTGCTCGCGGCCACTTCCCTGATCGGCGTCGGTGGTGCCGTCCAGCAGCCGGCCATTATGGCCCTGACGGTCGATGCGGGCCGGACGATCGGGATGGGGACCTCGATGGGCGCCTACAACACGGTTTTTGGTATCGGCATGATCATCGCACCACTGCTCGGGGGTGTCTTCATGGACTTTGTCGGTATCGACGCCGTTTTCTACGTTGCCGGGGGGATAAGCCTTCTCGGGACCGCTGTATTCGCGTTGATGATGCAGAAAAACGCCCGGAAAAGCGCCGGCAGGGACATTTCCGGATCCGAGTAGCCAGTTTTCCGTCTCCCGGCGGTGCCGCGCCAAAGACCAGCAAACATCTTCTGATGCCGGGAGCGCCTCTTCTTATGACTGGAAATCGATATTCCGACTGTACACAGTCCTCCCATATGAGAAAATATTATATAGTTGATTCACTATTATGGGATACGATGGCGTATGGGTAAAAAAGCGCCGGAATCGTCACGATAGAAACCTGCGAACCAGACCAGATGATGCCCCGGACACACCCTGCAGGCTATGGGCAGATATCTGCCCGGCATGAGCGACACAGTACAACCAGCATGGTTCCCTGCAAGAATGCACCACTGCTCCCGATTGCCCGGCCTACGCTTTGTGCCCGCAGTCCTGCCCTCTTCCTCATCCTCACCCTTCCTTCCGGCCTTCCCGGGGAGATCTGGACCTCCCCGGGCGTCCTGATCCTCGAACTCCTCTCTGTCGGCATCGCCTTCGGGCTACTCGGCGTCTGGCTCAAGGAGCGGGAAGTGGCTTCCCGCATCGCCGGCATGGACGCAAGCTTCGAGAGCATCAAGACGGCGAACAGTGTCCCGCCTCGGCCCCCTGCAGTCGGGGGCGACCCGGTCTCGCGGTTTGTCGACGAGATCAACCTGATACTCGACGAACTGGAACGCTCCCGGCGGGATCTCCAGGAGAGCAGGGATCGTTATCGTCTCCTCTTTGAGAGCGGGAACGATTTTCTGCTGGTATGTGCCGTCGGGAGGGAAGGGACGCCCTACCGGATACTGGATGCGAACGCGCTCGCCTGCCGGTGCCTCGGATATACCCGGGATGAGCTCTTCGCCCTCGCTCCCGGATCAGTCATCCTCGTCCGGAGCGACTTCAAGAGAAACGACCACCGTCTCCACAGCGCCGACCTGATTCCCCGGGAGGGCGAACGGATCCCCGTCGAGGCGAGCATCCATCGCATCACCCTCGGGGGCACGCCGGCCATCCTCATCATCGCCCGGGACGTGACGGAGAGACGGCAGGCCGAGAAGGAGCTGATGGACTACCGCTACCGTCTTGAGGAACTGGTGACACAGCGGACAGAAGAACTCCGGGCGGCAAATGAGAGCCTCAGGCGCGAGATGAGAGAGCGGGAGAGGATAGAACGAGAGAGAATGGAGGCGTACCGCCAGATCGAGCGGAACATCGAGCAGTTCGCGGTCCTGACCGACCACATACGAAACCCTCTCCAGGTTGTTCAGGGGATGGCCGACCTCATCGACGATGAACGGGCGGAGAAGATTCAGGAGCAGGTCAGGCAGATCAAGGTGATCCTCAGACAGCTCGATGAAGGGTGGGTCGAGTCGGAGAAGGTGCGGGAGTACCTGGAGCGCTATCGGTGAAGGGGTTTGGACAACAACCGTGGGGTATGAGGGGCCAGTGAACCTACAGTGATGGTTGAGAATACTGCAGTGCTATTGACCACCGACAGAACTGTTGAGACAAGAGAGTCCCAATACAGTGGACCGTGGTGGCTATCGCCACGTGGGGGTGGGGCTGACGGGGAGGGGGGAGCATCCCCCCTCCCCTGTCTCCGACGCCCATCGCAGGTGCTTTAGTTCTTCTAATTGAGGACCCGTCCTCTTCGCCCCCACCCCGCCCGGCCTCCGGCCTCCTCATTCGCACCTCGGGGCGGGGGCAGTGCGTGGCGATAGCCAGTGGAAATCCGTGCACGGGATTTGCAACGTTTCGAAACGTAAAACCAGGGGACAAGGAATCTTGAAGAACACAAATAAATGTGGCTTTTTGGAGGGGGGGTTCCAGGCGAGTTCCCCGGAAACCCTGAAGAAAAAATCCCTACGGCGTCTTCTCCTCGACGCACTCGAGTTCCGCGACGATCTCAGCCGCATCGTCCATGCGGCAGACGAGATCCTTGATCTCGATCAGGCGCTCGGCGCCGATGAAGTGCTCGGCCATCACCCGGGCCATATCAGTGAGGTCGATGCGCCCCGCCCGCCGCCGGACCAGCCCGTAGTCGAGGAGCGTTGGCAGGGCGGGTTCCAGCGTCCCGACCATCGTGCGGTTCATCCTGATAATCTGCTGCTCGTCGCCGTTCGAGACCACGGCGTTCGCGACGAACTCCTCCGTGCTCTGCTCCATGTCGTACTCGGGGGCGACCTCCTCCATCTCGCCCCGCAGGAGGCCGACGGCGACCTCCTCCTCGGTCATCCCGGATGTCCGCGAGTACGAACCCCCGGGTTCGGCCATGATGACCACCCGGCCGAGGTCGTGGAAGTCCGGACGACCAGCCCGGCCCATCATCTGGTGGAACTCCTGGACGGTGAGCCACTGAATGCCCATCGCCAGGGCGTCGAAGATCACCTGGGATGCCGGGAAATCGACGCCTGCGGCGAGCGCCGCCGTGGTCACGACGGCCGAGATCTCTCCGTTCGCGAACCGCCGCTCAACGTCCCGGCGTTCCTGGGCGGACAGCCCCGCGTGGTAGGGGCCGGCCTTCTTGCCGAGGGCATCGGCGATGACATGGCACCGGGCGCGGGAGTTCGTGAAGACAATCGTCTGGCCCCGGTAACCCTTCGACGAACGCACCTTGTACTCCTCAGCGACCATCTGCTTGATGAACCCGATCTTCTTGCTCCGCTCCACAAAGATGAGGTGGCGCTCGAGCGGGACCGGCCGGTCCGCATAGCGGACAAGGTTCGCCCGAAGTTTCTCCGCAAGCAGCCCGGGAAGGCCGATCGTAGCCGAGAGGTAGAGGAACTGCGCCTCGGGAGCGACATGCTTGAGCCGGGCGATCAGCCCGTCGAGACGGTGGCCTCGTTCCGGGTCCTCAAGCATCTGGACCTCGTCGATGACGACAGTCCCGATGTCCTTCAAGGACCGCCCGGTCCGCAGAGCGTGGTCGATCCCCTCGTAGGTCCCCACCACGACGGGCGCGTTGACGTCCCGGTCTCCCGCTGACCGGGTCTCGGGGAGGTTGAGGCGGCTCACCCCGGTCTGCAGGGTGACCCGGACAAGGTGACCGTAGCGATCGCGGAACCGCTGGTATTTCTGATTCGCGAGGGCGACCAGCGGAACCAGGAAGAGCATCCTCCCCCGGCCCTCGAGGAAATTCTTCATCCCGGCCATCTCCCCGATGAAGGTCTTGCCGCTCGCGGTGGCCGAGACGACCAGGAGGTGCTGCCCCTCGAGGAGCCCGTCCTGGACAGCGAGCTGCTGGACGGGCATCAGGTATTCGACCCCGGCGGCCTTCGCGAACGCAGGAGGCAGCGGCAGATCGGTGATATGGGTGGTTTTCTGAACTTCGTGCGCCTCGAGCCGGTCAAAGAGCGTCCGCTTCCGGTCGGGGTGGTCGGGCCCCACCGATGCCAGCACCCGGTCGAGGTCCCGGACCTGGGCAAGAAGTTTTTCCAGGTGGACGAGCACCGAGCCGCCGAACTTCCCCAGGTAGCCGAGTTCCCGCCGCATTTCGCGCTTTGCGCACTCCATGCAGATCCACTCCCCGCCATACCGGACGCCGGTCGCCCTGTCAACGGGTACGAACCGGTCCTCGAGCTGGCAGAACCGGCAGATGTTGATACGTGACGACGGGATCTGGAGGTCGGCAAGAAACGACTCAAACTCCGGGCTCTTCGCCGCAAGAAGTACTGAAGAGCGGCGCAACAGGGCAATCAGGTCCCGGGTCGGGGTGGGCTTAAGTTGTTTGCCCCGGCGGCGCATCTTGAAGTTCTTGGGCCGCCGGCCCTTCGGAGTCCCTGCCAGGTCGACGAATCCCGAGCCTTCGACACGGCCGCCTTCGACAAACAGCAGTTTGTACGTGCCCTTCTGAGGCTGGACGATAACCTTCATGGTGAAATCAGGTCGTGGATCGTGTAGGTGAGCCCCACCGTCTCCAGACGCTTGAGGAAATCGGTAAACTCCTCATCGACAATAAGAATTGCGCACTCCCGGCCGTGGAACGCCGCCTCGACAACGCCTTCCCGGGAGCCGAAAAACATATCCGGCTCGATATCCGCCTTTCTGAGGGCCACGTAGGACTCAAGCCCGACGGCGCCCACCATCTCCGCGTCCCGGACGGCCTCCCGGAGGAGTTCCGTCGAGACCTGCCGGGACCCGCCCCGCTCCACCCGCGGCACCTTGCAGACGTGAATGAGCCCCTCCTCGTGCTGGATGATGCCGTTCAACTGGGCGACGCCGAGATCCTCTCCGGGCACCGCGTCCATGGTCGCGAGGCCGGTGGCGCTCTGCTCTTCTTTCGTCGCATAGAGCCACCCGTTCTGCATGAAGACGCCGACCGTATCCCCCTTCCCGATCACATCCTGGGCGATGGCCGTCCAGACTGCAACCTGCTGGATGATGTCCCGGTTAATATGACGGGCGTAAGACTCGAGCGCCTCGGCGTGCCGCAGAACCCACTCGATCCCGTTCTTCGTCACCTCGTACCGGCCGCGACCGTGAGCGGTGACCAGCCCCTCATCCACCAGCTCCCGGATGTACTCGGAGACCGCCTGGGGCGTCACGCCGAGTTTCCCGGCGATCTCCTGCTGGCGGACAGCTGGCTGGTGTTCGGCGATCTCTACGAGAATCTGGAACCGGGTGGCCTCCCTCTTGCTGCGCAGGATGACGTAAAGGGGATCGTCAGTGAAGTCGGTCAAGCAACACCATTCCCTGCCCTTTCACGTCGAGACCGGGGATCCGTTTCGCCAGTCCCTTGATGAAGATCGGACTGACACCGTATTTGCGGGATATATCGCCGATAGAGGTTGTCCCGGTCACAATCTCCTGCTGGACCGAATCCACGATGGTGCGGAGACCCTCGTCGTTCGAGATGGCGATATGCAGCAGGTCCCCGATATCGCCCATGGAACACTGAAAATTAGCCCTGAATTTGCTGTATGTCGCCCGGTATTCCTTCGTAGGCTTCTCTCCGGGCCTGGGCATCCGCCACTGCTCTTCGATCAGGTTTCCCTTCTTGAGGATAGAGAGGCACTCGGTCACTGTCAAGGACCCGGCATACGCCTCGAGATCCTCCTCGGTCAGCCAGGCCTTGTTGAGGAGTTCGTAGATCCTTTTATAGTCAGCATTATTGAACGTTATAAGAAGAGGAACCAGTTCTACTGGATCGTTAAGAATTTTAATATGTCCCGTCACTGCGATACCCTATTGTTATATGGTGGTATAACTCCATAAATTTTTGCTGAAATCTCAATGCGTACACGTGGCATAATTATCATCCGGGGCATCGTCCAGGGGGTCGGATTTCGTCCCTTTGTCTATGCAAAGGCGCGGGAATTCGGAATAACCGGGACCGTCAAAAACCTCGGGAGCGAAGTGGAGATCCATGCATTCGGGGACCACTTCGAGAATTTTTTGAAGGCTGTTTCGGAAGGTACGCCGCTATCTCAAATAGATTCCGTAGATGTCCAGAATCTGCGCGGCAACCCACCCGATACGTTTAGCATTCTCGAGAGCGGTTCAGGGAGCCTCTCGGGATTCATTCCGACCGACGTCGCCACCTGTGACGACTGTATCGCGGACATTTTTACGCCGGGCGGGCGGTACGAGGGTTACTGGGCGACATCCTGCGTCAACTGCGGTCCGCGATACAGCATCATCACCGCCATCCCCTACGACCGGGAGCGGACGTCGATGATGGAGTTCCCGATGTGCTCCACCTGCGATAGCGAGTATACCGACCCGTCGTGCCGGCGCCACCACGCCCAGACGATCGCGTGTGCAGACTGCGGACCGCACCTCACTCTGCTCCGGGCCGACGGGGCGCCAGTGACGGGGGACCCCATCCGGGAAGCGGCGGCCCTTCTGGATGCCGGTTCGATCGTCGCCATCCGGGGGATAGGAGGGTTTCATATCGCCTGTACCGAGGAGGCGGCCCCTGAGCTGAAACGCCGTCTCGGCCGGACGGAGCAGCCGCTCGCGGTGATGGCAACCCCGGAGGAGGTGGAGCGGATCGCGATTGTGTCAGACGAAGAGCGGGAGATCCTCCTTTCCCGGGAACGTCCGATTGTGGTGCTTGCAAAGCAGGACCCTGCATCCCACCCTGCGATCTCGACCCTCCACACCATCGGGTGCATGCTCCCCTACACCGGGCTGCACCACCTCCTCTTCGCGCACCTCGCCCATCGGCTCATCGTGATGACGAGCGCGAACCTGCCGGGCTACCCGATGATCACGGATCTATCGGTTGCCCTCGGCCGGCTCTCGGAGCAGGTCGACTACATCCTCACCCATGACCGCCGGATCGTCAACCGGTGCGATGACTCTGTTCTCCGGGACGGCTACATCATCAGACTCTCGCGTGGCCTCGCCCCGAAACGGGCGGCGATCGATCTCGGGGATGCGTGCATCCTCGGGGTCGGCCCGGAACTGAACGCGAATGTCTCCGTTTACCGTAACGGCTTCTGCATCACCTCGCCCCACGTCGGAAACGTCAGGAACCCCCAGACCCTCGCCTATCTGCAGGAGACGGCGGAGAAGATCGGGGGGCTCGTTGGGGCACAATACGACCGGATCGTCCACGATCTCCACCCGCAGTTCCTCTCGACCCGCTACGCGAGGGAGGTTGCCGAAGCGGCCGGAGCGGAACTTCTCGCCGTCCAGCACCACCGGGCGCACATCGCGGCCACGACCCGGGAGGAGTGCGTCGGGATCGCGATCGACGGCGTGGGCTACGGCGACGACGGGACAATCTGGGGAGGCGAGGTGTTTGCGGGAGAGGTCCCCCACCTCGACCGGGTGGCCCACCTCGAGGTCGTCCCGATGCCGGGTGGTGACCTCGCCACCCGGTTCCCGGAGCGGATGCTTTACGGCATCCTGCCGACGTCGGGGATTCGGGATCTGCTCGCATCGCGGGGATGGAGTGAGATGGAACTCTCAGTCCTCGCCCGGCAGGTGGAGCGGGGCCTGAACGTCGCCGCGACCTCGAGCACCGGCCGAGTGCTGGATGCCGCCTCGGCTCTCCTCGGGATCTGCCGGGAGCGGACCTACGATGGGGAGCCGGCGATGAAACTCGAGTCGGCGGCATACGGCAGGAGGGCGTCGGCCTGGGACCTCGACTTCCTGCGTGGTGATGACGGCTGCGAGGTCCTCTCGACCCGCTCGCTCCTTGTGGAGGCCTACCGGCGGTTAGCCGCCGGGGAACGGATGAATGATATCGCCGCGTCGTTCCAGTATAACCTGGCGAGAGGCGTCGCTGCGATGGCTGTTGCCGCGGCGGAGGAGCGGGGGATCCCCCGGGTGGCGCTCTCTGGCGGGGTGGTGTATAATAGGGCGATCCGGGAGACGATCATCGGGGAGGTCCGGGCTGCGGGGCTTGAACTGCTTATCAACCGGGAGTATCCGCTCGGGGACGGGTGCATCAGTTTTGGACAGGTGGTGTACGGGGGGAGCGTGGAGGAGTAGGGCGCTCCGCCGGGTGACTGCCCGGGTAAAGCCTCTTTTCATTTTTCGAGTAGTGCCGGGAAGCGGTGCGTTCCCGATCAGGCCACGTTTCCGCAGGCAGCGCGCGCGGGCGGGAGCGGGGGAGAGAAGCCCGCCCGCTGTCCGGTGGGGCTCCCCAGCAACTCCCTTCGAGCGAAAAGCCCTTTATTGAGAGCAGTTTTGATAAAACGGGTTTATCACTGAAGTTATAACAGAGAAAAGTTTTTCTCTACTTAAAGATTAGTATCGTGCATAGCCAGATCGCCGATCCGGCATCACGAGGGAATGACTTCCCCGATCGAGAGGCGTTCATCGACCGTCGCGGCCATCCCGGCATCCGGGCACCCCGAGACCCCTGCTTCGCTTCCCCTTCTCGACTCCCGGGCAGGCAGGAGCTCGCCGGCAGGATCGGTGTCGCGGGTGCGTGGTCGTGATGAAGCGGATACTCTCTCTCGTGGTTCTTATTGTACTGGCAGCGTTGCTGCCGGCGGCAGCGGCGGTGGATACAGAAACGGGTGGTGCGCCCCCGGATTTTCTTGAGGTTGATGATGGAGCAAACTATCGACTTCTCAGTTTGGGTTTCATCCCGAATGTCGGCCAGTGCGACCCCGGGGTGGAGTATGTCCTGCAGCACCAGGGAACGACGGTCTTCTTTACGAGAAACGGACTTGTGCTGGTCCATACCCCGGGAAGCCCGGACAATGCCCCGGTAGACGTTATACGGCAGTCGTTTGCCGGTGCATCCCCGGACACGCAGCTGACGGCAAGCGGTCAGCGTCAGGGGGTCGTGAACTATTACGTCGGGAACGACTCGTCGGAGTGGCTGAGCGGCATCCCGGTGTACTCCCGGGTTATATACGAAGGCCTGTATCCCGGGATCGATCTCGTGTATGCCGAGGAGAACGGCAGGCTGAAACGTGAGTTCCGCATCTCGCCCGGCGCGGACCCCTCGCAGATTGAACTGCTCTACGAGGGAGAGAGCATGCCTCACGTGGATGGGGACGGCGTGCTGCGGTTCGCGTCGCCGGCAGGGGAGCTGCTTGAGAGCCCTCTCGTCTGCTGGCAGGTGATCGGCGGGAAGAGAGTCGACCGGGCCGCGGAGTACATCGCCGATGACGGATCGGTTCGTATCGCGGTGGCGGAGTACGACGCCGGGCATGAGTTGATCATCGACCCCGAACTGGTCTACTCGAGTTATCTGGGCGGAGAGTATTGGGATATGGGGTATGCCCTTGCGGGTGACGGCGAAGGAGGGGTATGGGTTACGGGATATACGGCCTCTCCCGATTTCCCGGTCCTGGACGACTCCAATGGGAAATGGAGTCAGATTGCTTTCGTCTCCCACTTCTCGTCGACCGGCGCTCTCCTCTCATCGACCTGCCTCGGTGGAACGATCACCGAGTACGGACATGTCCTTGCGGGTGACGGCGTCGGTGGGGTCTGGGTCATGGGACAGACGGTCTCAACCGATTTCCCGGTCCTGAACCCATCCCAGAGCGACTATGGAGGTGGTGGAGATACCTTCATCTCCCACTTCTCGTCGGACGGTACTCTCCTCTCATCGACCTACCTGGGCGGAGGGGAAACTGAAATCGACAATGCCCTTGTGGGTGACGGCGAAGGAGGGGTCTGGGTCACGGGACTGACGACCTCAACCGACCTCCCGGTAACGGAGGATGCATACCAGAGCACCTATGGAGGAGGTTCTGGCGATGCCTTCGTAGCCCGCTTCTCGTTTGACGGCGATCTCCTCTTATCGACCTACCTGGGCGGGGAGAATTATGACTATGGATCGGCCCTTGCGGGTGACGGCACCGGCGGAGTCTGGGTCATGGGGGGCAACCAGTATGGCGGCTTCCCGGTCACGGGTGGTGCATTCGAGAGAGGCAACAGAGGGGGGTGGGATGTCTTCGTCTCCCACTTCGCATCGAACGGCACTCTCCTCTCATCGACCTGCCTGGGCGGAATGAATCAAGATGACGGATCCGCCCTCGCGGGTGATGGCGATGGAGGTGTCTGGGTCACTGGAGAGACACAGTCAGTGCATGTGCCGGATAACCCCAACAGTGGCTTCCCGGTCCTGAACGCATACCAGTGGGACAATGAGGGGAGTTATGATGCTTTCGTCTCTCACTTCTCGTCGAACGGCACTCTCCTCTACTCGACATACCTGGGTGGAGACGAACGTGATTCCGGATATGCCCTTGCGATTGACGGCGCCGGAGGGGTATGGGTCACAGGAGATACACGCTCTGATAATTTCCCGACCCTGAACGCACACCAGAGTATCTACGGGGGAGGGTCATCTTATGGCGATCGCTTCGTCTCCCACTTCTCGCCGGAGGGCGCTCTCCTCTCATCGACCTACCTGGGCGGAGAGGGGGATGATTGTGATGGAGGCGCAGGGAGAGAAGATGATCATCGATATACCC
Source organism: Methanoculleus nereidis (assembly GCF_032944295.1). Taxonomy (NCBI): domain Archaea; kingdom Methanobacteriati; phylum Methanobacteriota; class Methanomicrobia; order Methanomicrobiales; family Methanomicrobiaceae; genus Methanoculleus; species Methanoculleus nereidis. The sequence goes on along the minus strand of NZ_JABFFQ010000001.1, from coordinate 551,941 downwards.
TTGCGGGTGACGGCGATGGAGGGGTATGGGTCACGGGGTGTACAAAATCTACCGCCTTCCCGATCACGGATGATGCGTTCCAGAGCACCTACGGAGGAGGAGATTATTACGATGCCTTCGTCTCCCACTTCTCGTCGGAGGGCGCTCTCCTCTTATCGACCTACCTGGGTGGAGAGGATACTGATTATGGAAAAGCGCTTGCGGGTGACGACGCCGGCGGAGTATGGGTCGCGGGGTATACGGGATCTAATGACTTCCCTGTCCTGCGGGCATACCAGAGCACCTATAGTGGAGGGAGTAGCGATGCCTTCGTCGCGAAGTTCGGCATCGTCGAACTACCAACCGCAGACTTTGCCGCGAACGTCACCTCTGGCCCCGTCCCGCTGGTCGTCCAGTTCACGGACCTCTCCACCGGCGACCCGACTTCCTGGCTCTGGTCCTTCGGCGACGGTGCCACCTCCACTGACCAGAACCCGATCCACATCTACACCGCAGCGGGCACCTACACGGTAAGCCTGACGGTGAGCAACAGCGCCGGCAGCGATGAGATATCTATAACCGATTACATCACCGTCGAACACGGAACGATCAGCATCACAGCACCCGGGTACGGAAACGCCACAATCGGTGACGAGATCACACTATGGGGAATGAACAACGATAGTGCGACGACCTACCTCTTCCTGACAGGGCCGGGGCTGAACGCAACCGGAGTAAACCTCACAGACCTTTCAATGCCCGTGGTCAACGATAACCCGTCGACATTTACCATCAGGTATGTCGAGATCGACGATTCGTGGGAGTACCTATGGAACACTCAATATGTGCGTGGCGGACTTCTCGAAGAGGAGACGTACACCATCTACGCTGTCTCCTCCCCCCGGGACGGAGCCCATCTCTCCGATGCCGTGTACGCCACGACCACCATCCGGTTCCAGGCCCCCACCATCACCGCCACGGCCTCCAGCGCCACCGTTGCCCCGGGAGACGAGTGCCGGATCACCGGAATCGCAGGGGGAGCGCCGCCCAACGTGCAGATCTGGATCTTCGGCCCGGACTATTACGGAGATTATAATGGGGCGCTGGGAGTATGGATCGCCAGCGTTGAGGCCGATGGCACCTTCGATTACGTCTTATACGGGACAGACATGCTTCAGGAGGGGCAGTACTATGTGGTCGTCCAGCACCCGGTTGATGATAACTTCGGGGTCATGGCCGACCCCGCTACCGGAGTGATCTACGGAGAAGGCATCGCCAACGTGACACTCACCGACCTGCAGGCCTCCGACGCCGTAACTGCGCTCATCAACGCCCTCGACTCGCCGGGTGTCGATGATATCTACGCCACGCTGAACTTCGAAGTCATTGACTCGGCCCCACAGGCAAACTTCACCGCGAACGTCACTGCCGGCACCATGCCACTCACCGTGCAGTTCACCGACACCTCGACCGGAGACCCGACGGCGTGGTCGTGGTCCTTTGGGGACGGCAACACCTCGACCGATCAGGACCCGGTCCACACCTATACCTCTCCCGGCAACTACTCCGTTGCACTCACAGTATCGGACGGCAACGCGATCGACACGATGACAAAAGAGCACTATATCCTGGTGCAGCAGCCGCTCCCCCGCGCCGAACTCATCTTCAACGTCAACTACAACCGGGGCACGGCGAACGACACCATCGCAAGCGGCACATCCCCCTGCCGGCTGGCGTACCTCACAGGGGTGTACAATCCCTCGGACAACCGGGAGAGCATCCTCGGCAACCTCTCATTCGTCCTCGACGCACCGGAGATTATCAGTACCGAGCCCGCTGCGGAGATCGACGGGACCCGGGTGACCTGGACCTTCCCCCCGACAACCGAGATTAGCCCTGGTATGACGCTCTCGACCGCGGCAACGACCTCGGCGTTTGCACCCAGGACTTCCGGCGTGACGCTGGAGCGGTCCTGCAACCGGACAACGTTCACCGAAGCGGGTGTGCAGCAGGTCACCCTGCAGATGACCTTCGATACCGTTGACAACCTCGACAACCTCTGGGGCAGGATCGAATGCACCGGGACCGACGACGTCCGGCCTGCAATCGCCCCGGGCTCGATCTCGACCGACCTCCCCCTCCGCAGTCTCGGTGAGGGGTATGCAGGTGTCCAGTTTACGATCAACCGATCTGCAATTGAAACCGGCCGGCAGTATACCCTCTCCTGTGCCGTGGAAGTCGACCCCCTCCGGCCGGTGACGTATACCCCGGCCTGCGCGGTCTGGGAGGTCAAGAACTCGGCGTCGGCAGTTGCGCCCGAGGGAACCACAGTGACCCTTCCTGCGAATCTCCTCCCGAAGAACGTCAACAATGTCGTGTTCTCCTCGGCCACCCCCTGTGCGTGGTCATGCACCCTAAACGACCATGTCATTACCAGCCTCCGTCAGCGGGCAGTCCCGGTATCGATGCCGTCAAACGCATCCTTCACCGCCGATACAACCGCCGGGGTGGCCCCGCTCACCGTCCGGTTCACCGACACCTCATCGAATAATCCAACCTCCTGGCTCTGGACCTTCGGTGACGGCGCGACCTCCACCGACCAGAACCCGATCCACACCTACACCCTCCCCGGCAACTACACGGTCACACTCTCCATAAACGGCGGCAAAGAGACCTGCACGAAACCCGGTTACATCAAGGTCACTCCAGTCCTCTTCGGGGACGCAAACGAGGACGGGACGGTCAACCAGGCCGACACCCTCGTCGTCCTCCAGGAGATCGTGGGCCTGGGCTTCCTGGAGAAGCCCGACCCCGAGACCGACCCCGACCGGTTCAGGAAGACCGATGTCCACGCAAACGGCGTGATCGAGGTCAGCGACGCCCTCTTCATCGCCCAGCACAACGTCGGCCTCCGGGACGTCTGGTTCGAGATACTCTGACGGCTCGGAAGGCTCACCCCTTTTTCCAGATACATCACTCTTCATAGTCCCGGTACTCCGCTAACCAGAGTCCCCGGCAGGGAACCTTGCGGCCGCAACGAAGACGCAAAGAGGAGTTGGCAGCACCCGGACACCGGAGTTCGAGCACCAGAGGTGTGAAATGCGATGTCTCGTAAGAACAGAGCCCGAAGGCCGGCAGATGTGAAGGAAGTCAGTTATTTGGCCTCCGGGGACTTCTTCGAAAAACGTTAGCGAAGTACTGAGTCCAGGAGCTCCGAGACGCCGATCAAAAGAACTCCCTCGCAAGAGAGAAACCATCGTGACGGGGTCCGTGAAACACCGGCAAACCGCCGGCGAAAGAAAAAAAAAGGTTTAGCCGAAGAGGGCACCGAGACCGGCCATGCCGCTCTCTTCTTCCTCTTCCTTCTTGGACTCTTCCTCGGGCTCTTCCTCGGCTGCCGGTGCGGCGGCTGCAGGGGCAGCGGCTGCGGGGGCAGCGGCGACGGGCGCGACGGCGGCCTTGCTGATGGCCTCCTCGATGTTCACGTCCTCGAGTGCGGCGACGAGCGCCTTCACGCGGGCGTCCTGGGCCTCGACACCGGCCGCGTTCAGGACAGCAGTCACATTCTCTTCAGTTACATCCTTGCCTGCGTTGTGCAGGAGCAGTGCAGCGTAGATATACTCCATAGTTCATTCACCTCTTTTTGAAATGATATTAGCCGAAGAGAGCGCCGAGACCGGCCATGCCGCCCTCTTCATCCTCTTCCTTCTTCTCCTCTTCCGTCTCTTCTTCCTCGGGCTTTTCCTCGGCTGCCGCCGGGGCTGCTGCCGCGGGTGCCGCAGCGGTCGCAGCCGATGCGGCTTTCAGGGTCGCCTCATCGAGCTCGAACCCACGGCCCTGTGCCGCGAGCGCGACGGCCAGCATCTCGCGCTGTGCCCGCCCGATGATCAAATCGACAATATCCTTCTCGTAGATGCTCGCCTCGACACCCACGTTCCGGGCTTCGCGCACCGCCTTGCCGATGATGGCCGCGACGGTGAGCCTGGTCGGGATGACAGCGTTAACCGAGAGGTTGAACGCCTGCTGGGCCGCGAGCACGATGTTGTTCGCGTAGGCGTCCTCATCGATAGCGAGCAGGTCCGGCGTGAAGATGGTCTCCCGGTAGTATGCGGCCTGCAGGATGAGGCCGACATCCATCGGCTTGACACCGAGTTTCACGAGAGCTTCGGCAACCTTCTTGTTGATGACCTCGCCCTTCTTCACGACCGTCTTCGTCTCACGGATCTTGACCTTTCCACCCTCAATGGCTGCGGGAATGCCCACCTGCTGAAGCTCGCCCACGATCGGGCCCGGCTTGAAGCTGGTCGGACCCTTCGGGATGACGATATCCTCCGGCGCAGTCTCGCCGGGTTTCGCCGCCATCTTCGTCTTGGTCTTCTCAAGCAGCTTGAAGAGTTTGAACGGGTTCTCGTTCGTGAAGATCAGGGCGCTCTGACCTTCGGCGTGGTCGTTTAAGGACGCGACGCTACCGCCGAGCTCGTTCAAGGCGTGCTCGATCAGTGTGTTGCGGGCCATCTTCACCCTCGCCGTGCCGCGGAGGTTCCGCCGGATCTGCTGGACCTGTGAGGCGGGAATGCCGTACATATCCACGACACCGACGAGCGTGTGCTCCTCGATACCGTGCTTGATCTCTTCTACTTCTTCCCGCTTCCACCGGGGCAGATGGTGCGTATAGAGTGCCATCTAGATCACCCTCACTGCTGGCCCCATGGTCGTCTTCACGTAGACCGAGTGGATGTTCATCGTTCCGCTCTCCAGGACGGACTCGACCCTGTGAAGGACGGCGTCGATGTTCTCGGCGATCTGCTCATGCTCCATCCCGGAAGTTCCGACCTTCGTGTGGAAGACCTTCTTGTCCTTCGTCCGGATCTTTACGGAACTTCTCAGGCGCTGAACGATGGGCCGGATATCCATTCCCTGCGGAACCGGCATCGGCATCCGTCCACGCGGACCGAGCCGGACACCGAGATAGCGGCCGACGAGAGGCATCATTGCCGTCTCGGCAAGGAAGAACCGGTACTCTTCCGCCACCTTACGCGCTTCCCGGGGTTCGCCCCCGAGCCGCTCGATCTCCTCAGGTCCGATGATCAGGTCCACATTCACCTCTTTTGCCTGGGTGACAATGTCGCCCTTCCCGAGAACTGCGATCTTGACGTTGTCAAAACCGTTCGGGAGATGAATCGTCTCATCAATACGATTCTTGGGCTGGGACATATCGATATTCCTGAGGTTGACGGTGATATCCACGCTCTCCTTGAACTTCCGTTCCGGAGCCTTTGAGAGGGCCGTCTTCACGGCTTCCTGTATAATGGTTTTGTCAACCATCCTTTGCCTCCATAGTACACGACCTCATGATCTTCTATGGTTGTCTGACATCTATGCGACGAGTACGCCGTCGTACTCCCCGTCATTGATGGCCTGGATCATCTCGCGGGGCTTCTTCCCCTCGACGGTGACACCGACGCTCACGCACGTTCCGAGGACCTCTTTGACCGCGGACTTCAGATCGTACGAGAGCATGCCATCAAACTTCATACGGGCAATACGAACGGCGGCCTCCAGCGGCAGATCTCCTGCCACCAAAGCACCCGGCTCTGCCGAACCCTTCCCGATACCGGCCTCTTTCATGACGAGCGCCGTCGTGGGCGGAATACCCACCTCAATCGTGAAGTTCTTCTTATCGTCGACCGTGACTGTCACCGGCACCTGCATGCCGTTGAATTCAGCGGTTTTCTTGTTAATCTCGTCGACGACAGCCTTCACGTTGATACCGAGAGGTCCGAGCGCAGGGCCCAGAGGCGGACCTGCTGTTGCCTTGCCGCCGGGTACCAATACCTCGACCGTTTCTGCCATACAAGTTCACCAGCTTATTATTCCTCAGGGGAATAGTTGCCTGGGTTATCTAAGGTCGACGTAAGAGGATTTAAAGGATGGTGCCCGGGTGTCGCACGGGCACCACACACATACATGCGCTCAGCCGATGAGAAGCACATCGGCGGCGGTTCTAACGTTCTTGCCGAACAAAAAAGAAGATAAACGTGTATTTCTCAACTGGCGTCTTCCGAGCGCTCCACAACACGGACGGAATCGCCGCGGACCGTGATCGGAATGGGAACCATACTCTCGTAGAGTTCGACCGTGATCTCTTCCTTTCCGGAATCGATGCGCTTGACGACTGCCTTCTCGCCCTTGAATGGGCCGGCGATGATCTCGACGATAGTACCCTCGGTAATGCCGCTGACAACCGGTTTCGGCACCAGGAAATGCTCCACCTCAGAGAGAGCTGTCGAGCCCTGCACCACCGCGCGCGCATGTGGGATCAACTCCACCAGCTGCTCTATCCGGGCGATGGAATCAGGGCTCTCCACGAGGACGTAGCCCTTCAGTTCCTCGGGAACCATGACGGCCATCACGTGGATGTCTTTCTGCTCGCGGGTCACCTTCTCGATGTTGTCGGCAACCGTCCGCTCCTGCTTTGCGGTCGTCTTGATCGCGTATACTCTGTTTGCGCTCTCAGCCATATCCATCATTTGGGCAATACCAGCAGGATCTCGTATATAATAAAGCCGACAAGGCCGATGAGCATGATCCCGGCCGCCGCCACGATGGCGATCTTGGAGAACTCATCGCGGGTTGGCGTCCGTGCCAGTTTCAGCACGCGCCAGTACTTCTTGAAGAGTTCCTCCTCGATCTTGAACGACTTTACTTCCTCCAACGTCTCTTTATAATCCATCATACCGGCTCACTTCAGGAAGTCGATCTCAAACTGTTTCATCATGCGTGGCATACTCTTTTCATTTCTCCCATATATTTGTGGTGACCGGACGCCGGTGACCACGAGCAGCGTACGCATCTTGCCCTGCATGTCAGGGTCGACCTGGGCACCCCAGATAATGCGGGCATCGGGGTCGATACGGTCATATACCTCCTGAATGACGCCTTCAGCCTCGGACATCGTCATATCGGGTCCGCCAACCACGTTGACGAGCGCGGCCGTCGCGCCGGAGATGTCGACGTCGAGCAGCGGGGAGCGCAGCGCCTTCTTGACCGAGTCGGCGGCTTTGTCCTCGCTATCGCTCTCTCCCATGCCGATCATCGCGACGCCTCCCCGCTCCATGACGGTCCGGACATCGGCGAAGTCGAGGTTCACAAGCCCGGGCATTGTGATGAGCTCGGTGATGCCCTTGACCGCTCGCATCAGCACCTCGTCCGAGACCTTGAAGGCGGCGTGGAGCGGAAGCCGGGGCACGACCTCGAGCAGACGGTCGTTGGGGACGACGATGACGGTATCCGCCACTTCGCGGAGCCGCTCGAGACCTGCCTCGGCGTTCTGCCCCCGGATAGCGCCTTCGGCCGTGAACGGCAGGGTGACCACCGCGATGGTCAGGGCACCCTCTTCCCGTGCTGACTTCGCCACCACGGGTGCGGAGCCGGTACCGGTGCCGCCCCCAAGCCCGGTGGTGATGAAGACCATGTCGCAGCCCTCGACTGCCCGCTTGATGTCGTCCTCGTTCTCGAGGGCCGCCTCCTCGCCGACCTGAGGGATCGAGCCCGCACCAAGGCCGCGGGTCCTCTGCCTTCCGATGAGAATCCGGGTCTCCGCCCGGGCCCGGATAAGGTGCTGAGCGTCGGTGTTGAGAGCGATCAGCCGCGCCCCGTTGATGCCTTCCTCCGCCATCCGGGTGACCGTGTTCGAACCGCCGCCTCCGCATCCGACGACTGCGATCTCCGTCCGGAGCTCCATGAGGACATCCTCAAGATCCTTGTCGACCTCTACGGGCTCTGCAAAGCGCTGCTCCTCTCGCGCCCGTGAAAGTGCCTCTTCTACGATGGATTTCATATGTATCTCTCCAATCCCGGGATATGTATCCGCTTTACGCTGGTTGTCTGCACTGCATCGGGTGTGATCATCCGCCCTTCAATCTCAACCGCTTTCCCGCCGGCAAGCATGCCGAAGAGCGGTCCCTTTGAAACCCCGTGTCTGCGCGCCTTCTCAGGGTCGAACCGCACCTTCCGGAGGACGAGGTGATCACCGTCGATAGCAGCATTTTCACAGATAAGTAAGAGTTTTACACACAGGGTAGTTATATCACTTGCGAGTCGGGACACCCCATTTTCAAAGCAGATGAACGTCGGTAGAACTTCTGTAGAACCTTTTGAAAGATGGATGACCGGCAATCCGTCAAGGCCCATGATAAACCCGGACTTATCGATTTTTAGTACCTCTTCAATAAGATCAGGAGTTATCAGCACCGTAACGGGAGTTCCTTCCCCTGTAAGATCGTGGATACAGATGCGTGACCCGGGAGCGATCTCTTCAGCAAGAGCCCTGACCCGGAGGTAGGTGGCCCACTCGAGGCGCGAGGCTTCCTGGACCTCCGACTCGGAGAGGACAGGGAGCCCGGTGTCGTCGAGCATCCGCTCGATCCGTCTGACCTCATCGTTAGAGAGCGATTTTTTGTCGATATACGCGGCCACGGCACCGCCCGCCGCCTGCATCGCTCGGAGGAGGGTCGGATTGACGGCACCGATCTGCCGTGCCGGAGCAATGTGCCCGAAGGCGCCCCGGGAGGAGAGGGCGATCTCGGTTTGCCGCACTGCGTAATGGGTTCCGCCGAAACCGAGGAGGTTGATCGTCTCCTGCGGCTCCGCGAAGAGGATGCTCTCCGCTACTGCCCTTCCGGCGACCGGATCGGCCCATTCGGTCGCGGTCGACCCGATCTCGACGAAGAGCGACGGAGTCTTGAGCGCCGTCGGACCGTGGTGCGTCACCTCATAGGAGACCCGGTACCCCTCCGGAGCCCGGGCGGCGAGGTTGCCGAGGATCGCGTGCATCCACGCGGGAGCTGCCGGAGCAAGTTTCCCGGGCTCCCCGCCGAGGTCGGCGGCCTCGTAATTGCCGGTGACGTGCACGGTCAGGGCGGGCGTCGGGTGTACGCTCGAGTGCCGGGATATGAAGAGGATGAGATCCGCATCGATCTCCTCGTCGATCCGGGCCTGGTGGATCAGCCTTCCTGCGACCTCGCAAAACGTCAGTTCGTGCTGTTCCGCAAGCGGCCACCGCCCGCCTGCCGCGAGCAGGGTCTCGAGATGGTGTTTGATGTTTACCCCCGCAACGTCTTCTCTTGAGTTAATCAGCGCGATCCGCATTGATATGTACATGGGCGGGCTGCATGGTAAATGGTAGTGCCTGACTGGCTCGATAGTAAATCCTATCTCCCTTCAGGCAGAATAAGTGAGTACTATGGATGAAGACAAGATACAGGAAGCATTCGAGGCGTACGGTATAACAGATGAGATCACCTGCCCGCAGGCGTTCGAGATAGCGGAGAAGTACAGCATCCCGAAGATGGACATTGCCCGATACTGCAACCAGCGTGAACCAAGAATAAAAATCAGGGGCTGCCAGCTGGGCTGCTTCAGATGAGCCTCTTTCTCGAGGTCGTTTCTGTCAGCGAGGCCGTGGAAACGGTGCGGAGGATCGCGCCCCTGCCAGGGTGCGAGGAAGTTCCACTCGAAGACGCGCTCCACCGGGTCCTCGCGAGGGACGTCCGCGCCGATATCGACATCCCGGGATTCGACCGCTCGACGGTCGACGGCTACGCGGTCGCCGCGGCCGAGACCACCGGGGCCTCCGAGGCCATCCCGGCGATGCTCCAGTGCCAGGGCCGGGTCGGAATGGGAACCGCGGATGCAGGGGTGGTCTCGCGAGGAACGTGCCTGTACGTCCCCACCGGCGGTGCTCTCCCCGGGGGCGCGGACGCGGTGGTGATGATCGAGCACACCGAACAGATCGGAGACGACGTCCTGATTCATCGTCCGGTGGCGCCCGGTGAGAACGTGGTATTCCGGGGCGAGGACTTCGGAGCAGGGAGGGTGATCCTGGAACGCGGGCGCGTGCTCTCGCCCCGGGAGATCGGGGTCGCCGCGGCCGTCGGCGCCGACCGGGTCGGTGTGGCAAAGATGCCAAAGATCGGGATCGTATCCACCGGGAATGAACTCGTCCCCGTCGTCGAGACCCCGGGGCCGGGGGAGGTGCGGGACGCGAACTCCTACCTCGCTGGCGCCTTCGTTACGGAGCGAGGCTGCCACCCGGTCTATTTCGGGATCGTCAGGGATGAGCGGGCGGTGCTGAAACGGGCGATCGCTTCAGCGCTTGATAGGTGCGACGCAGTCCTGGTCTCGGGCGGGTCCTCGAAGGACGACCGGGACAACACCGCGGCGGTCATCGCGGAACTCGGCAAGGTGCTGATCCACGGGATCGCCCTCGCGCCAGGAAAGCCGACCATCATCGGGACAGCACGGGGAAAACCGGTCATCGGGCTCCCGGGGCACCCGGCCTCGGCGTTTGTCGTGCTCGTCGCCGTCGTCGACCATCTGCTTGCGGCGATGCGGCAGACCGCTGTCTCCTGGCGGACCATCCCCGCACGGCTGACCCAGAACATCCCCTCCGCCCGCGGGCGGGAGGACTACGTCCGGGTCAGTCTCAGCGGTGGGGAGGCGACACCGGTCTTCGGGAAGTCAGGGCTCCTCAATACCCTGGTGCAGAGCGAAGGGCTGGTGCGGGTTCCGGCATCGAGCGAGGGGTTCGAGGTCGGCGAGGAGGTCGAGGTGATCCTGTGGTGAAGCGCTACCTCTCAGTCATATCGCTCGCAGAGGCGCGGGCGCTCGTGGAGCGCTCGTTTACGGCGATTCCTGGGGTCGCCCGGGTTCCGGTGAGTCCCCGAATGGTGGGGAGGATCACCGCAGAGCCCATATTCGCCCGGTTCTCGGTCCCCGCCATCCACCTCTCGGCGATGGACGGGATTGCGGCGAGAAGCGCCGATACCATCGGGGCGAGCGAGCAGAATCCGGTGACCCTCCCTGATGCAACGAGGGTCAACACGGGAAACATCGTCCCGCCCGGCTACGACACAGTGGTGATGATCGAGGATGTCTGGGTTGGGTCGAAGTCTGACGACGTCGCCCGCTCCGCTCCCGTGGAACGTCGCGACGGCGAGACCTACACCGTCCGAAAGCCGGTCAGCCCCTGGCAGCACGTCCGCCCGGTCGGCGAGGATATCGGCGAGTCGGAGATGATCCTCCCGAGGGGGCACCGGATCCGGCCGCACGATGTGGGAGCGCTTGCGAACTACGGCGTCACGGAGGTTGCGGTCCAGAACGTCCGGGCCGGCCTGATCCCCACCGGGAGCGAACTCGTGCCGGCTGGCGAGATGCCCCCGCCCGGAAAGGTGGTGGAGAGCAACACCCTGATGGCCGCGGCGGTCCTCGCCGGGGTGGGCGTGGAGGCGCACCGCTACCCTATCGTCCCGGACGACTACGATACGATCCGTGACGCCGTCCGGCGCGGCGTCGCGGAGAACGATATCCTGCTCGTCTCGGCGGGATCGTCCGCCGGAACGCGGGACTACACCGCCGATATCATCCGCGACCTCGGCGAGGTGCTGGCGCACGGGGTCGCCATCAAGCCGGGAAAGCCGGTGATCATTGGCAGGGTCGAGGGAAAGCCGGTGATCGGGCTCCCGGGCTACCCCCTTGCGGCGGCGACGGTGCTCCGCGAGCTTGTCATGCCCCTCGTCGCCCGCTACGGCATGCCCGGCCGCGAGCCCGGGCGCGTTGCCGCCCGGCTGACTACGAGCCTCCAATCGGATATCGGAACCGACGAGTTCGTCCTCGTCTCAACAGGGAGGATCGATGAGCGCTGGGTTGCGGTCCCGCAATCACGGGGCGCGGGAGTCCAGATGAGCGCGATACGGGCGAACGGCTACCTGCAGATCCCCTCGCAGAAGGAGGGGGCTGAGGCCGGGGAGACCATGGACGTCCGGCTCACCGTCCCGCGCGCGGAGGCGGAGGAGGCGGTGCTCGTCACCGGCAGCCACGACCCCGCCCTCGACTACCTGGCTGACCTGGTCCGGCCGCGCGGGGTCGATATCCACTCCACCCATACCGGGAGTATGGGCGGGGTGATCGCGCTGAAGAAGCAGGAGTGCCACGCAGCGCCCATGCACCTGCTCGCGCCCGACGGCACCTACAACACCCACTACCTGGAGCGCTACATGCCCGGAGCCGACCTCGTCCTCCTCTGCGTGGCGGAGCGCCAGCAGGGTGTCATGTCACGCGACGGCCTCGGATTCGGCGACCTGCCCGGCCGGATGTTCGTCAACCGGCAGAAAGGATCCGGGACCAGGATGCTGCTTGACCACCATCTCGCACAGCGCGGCACCGACCCGGCGTCCATCCCCGGCTACGAGCGCGAGGTGACGACGCACCTTGCGGTGGCGCTTGCCGTCCGGACGGGTGAGGTCGACGCGGGGATGGGGGTCTACAGCGCCGCGAAGGCGCTCGGCCTCGCATTCGTCCCGGTGGCGACGGAGCGTTACGAACTTGCGATGCACCGTGAGATGCTCGACGACCCGCGGATCGCGGCCCTCATCGAGACAGTCGCCTCGGAGGAGTTCAAGAAGATTCTCCGGGACCTCGGGGGCTACGAGACGGCCGAGACAGGCGTGCTGCGCGAACTGCGAGGATGACCGCCTCCTCGGGCGTTGCGCAGACAAACACCCCCTCTATCTTCCAGGTCTGAAGGCCGAAGACCGGCTTTCCCGTCTTGAGCGCAATGGCAATCTCCGAGAGCGTGCCGTAGCCTCCCCCGACGGCGATCACCGCGTCGGCCGAGTTGACCAGGACGACGTTCCTCGCGTGGCCCATCCCGGTACGGATGACGATATCGAGAAAGGCGTTCCCCTCCCCGGTGTCCGGGAGGATGCCCACGGTCGTTCCGCCGGCCTCTTTTGCCCCCCTGCAGGCGGCCTCCATCACCCCGCCAAGGCCGCCGCAGCAGACGGTCTCATGGTTGCCGGCGATGAGGTAGCCGATGGTCTCCGCCGCTTCGTACTCCTCAACGGAACAGTCCCCCCGCCCGATGACTGCAATCTGCATGGGGGAGATGTCGGGGGGTTGGGAGATAAAAGAAGGGGTGGGTTAAGGTGCAATGAACGTCGCACTTCGCGTGAGTCTGCACCACTCCCTATAGTACAAAACGCTTTGTCTCCCAACAACAAACGGTACACCAGAGTGCTGAATATGAGGGATACGAGGTGAAAGAAGTCACCGGCAGTTATAACCCGCGCGAACTTGAGGCGGGAGTCCAGGACTACTGGAAACGGGAGGATACGTATGCACGAGTTCAGGAAGTGCGAAAAGATGGAAAAGCGTTCTTTTTCGTCGACGGGCCGCCGTACACCACCGGCCACATCCATCTCGGCACCGCCTGGAACAAGATCATAAAAGACGCTATCCTCCGTTACCACAGGATGCGGGGCGCTAATATTATCGAGCGGGCCGGTTACGACATGCACGGCCTCCCCATCGAGGTGAAGGTAGAGCACCAGCTCGGGTTCACCTCCAAAAAAGACATCGAGGATTACGGAATCGCCGCGTTCATCGAACAATGCCGGACGTTCGCCGTGACGCATATGGAGATCATGAGCGACCAGTTCCGGAAACTGGGTGTCTGGCTCGACTTCGACAACCCCTACCAGACGATCAAGGAGGAGTACATTGAGTCCGCGTGGTGGACGATCCAGCGGGCCGAAGAGCGCGGGCTCCTCGAGCGCGGCCACCGGGTCGTGAACTGGTGCCCCCGGTGCGAGACGGCGATCGCCGACTCAGAGGTGGAGTACTGGGACGAGACCGATCCCTCCATCTTCGTCAAGTTTCCGATCGCCGGGCGCGAGAACGAGTATCTGGTGATCTGGACGACCACGCCCTGGACGCTTCCCGCAAACGTGGCGGTAGCGGTCAACCCCGCGTTCACCTACGCGCGGGTGCGGGCGATGAAGGACGGCAACGAAGAGATCCTCTGGATCGCCGACGAACTCGTCGAGTCCGTCCTGAAGATGGGGCGCTACCAGGACTATACCGTCCTCGAGAGAGTTAACGGCAGCGACCTCGTCGGAACGGAGTACGAATCACCGCTCGCCGGCCAGGTCCCCCACCAGGCGGAGATCCGGCACCGGATTGTTAAAGCCGATTACGTCGCGCTCGAGAACACCGGTCTCGTCCACATCGCTCCCGGGCACGGGTGGGACGACTACCTGATCGGCATCCAGGAGGGGCTCGAGGCCTTCTGCCCGGTCGACGCCGGCGGGTGCTTCACCCAGGAGGCAGGGGCGTTTGCGGACATGTATGTCCGGGACGCAAACGATCTCGTCATCGATGCGCTCGGCGGTTACCTCCTCGCCCGGCGGACGATCACCCACCGCTACGGCCACTGCTGGCGGTGCAAGACCCCCATCATCTACCGCGCGACGGCACAGTGGTTCCTGAAGGCCACCGAGATCCGCGAACCGATGCTGCAGGAGATCACGAAGGTGAAGTGGTACCCCGAGTGGGCGGGGAGCGCCCGGTTCCACGACTTTGTCAGGGACTCCCGCGACTGGTGCATCTCCCGGCAGCGCTACTGGGGCATCCCCATCCCCATCTGGCAGTGTGAGCAGTGCGGCGAGCGAACCGTCATCGGCACCATCGCCGAACTCGAGGAGCGGTCGGGTGCGAAGGTTCCCGATCCGCACCGCCCCTACGTGGACGAGGTCGTCATCCCGTGCTCATGCGGCGGGGAGATGCGCCGGGTCGACGACATCTTCGACGTCTGGTTCGACTCGGCGGTCGCGTCGTGGGCGACCCTCAGGTTCCCCAGGAAGCGCGAGGCCTTCGACCGTCTCTGGCCGGCGGACTTCATCACCGAAGGGCAGGATCAGACCCGGGGCTGGTTCTACTCCCAGCTCGGGGCGAGCACCGTGGCGTTCGGCCGCGCTCCGTATAAGAGCGTCCTGATGCACGGGTTCGCTCTCGACGCCGAAGGGCGCAAGATGAGCAAGAGTTTCGGCAACGTGGTGACTCCAGAAGAGGTGATGAACCAGTTCGGTGTCGACGTCCTCCGGTTCTACGTCCTCTGGGCGAGCGCCCCGTGGGACGACCTGAAGTTCAACTGGGACAGCGTCAAGACCATTCACCGGACGCTTAATATTCTCTGGAACGTCTACCGGTTCCCGCTCCCATACATGGTTCTCGACTCGTTTGAGCCGGCATTTGGGGAAGGAAACCGGTGGGACGACTCGTTTGTCCAGGCTAATATCTACGATATGCCGGAGGAAGACCGCTGGATCGTCTCCCGAATAAACTCGCTTGCACGGACCACGGCCGAGGACATGCAAGAGTACCAGCTCCACAAAGTGACACGGGCGCTCGCCGCCTTCATCCTCGAGGACCTCTCCCGCTGGTACGTCCAGCTCGTCCGGCCGAGGATGTGGCTCGAGGAGGATTCGTCGGAGAAGCGGTACGCCTACGAGACCGTATATTACGTCATGCGCCGCCTGACCGCGCTCCTTGCGCCGTTCACCCCCCACATCGCCGAGGAGATCTACGGCAACCTCCGCCTTGCGGGCGACCCGGAGAGCGTCCATATGCTCGACTGGCCTGAAGCGGACGACCTGCTGATTGCGCCGGACCTCGAGAGCGCCATGGAGGTTGTCCGATCGTTCGACGACGCGGTCGCCACCGCCCGGCAGAACGGGAGGCGGAAACTCCGCTGGCCGATCTCCGAGACCGTTGTGGTCACCGGGAGCGACGAGGTGAAGACGGCTCTCGAGGACCTGAACGAACTCGCCCTGAACCGCGCAAATTCCCGGGCGGTCAGGGTCGTTACCGGAAGATGGGACCGGATCCTCTGGCAGGCCGAACCGGTGATGCGGGCGATCGGCCCGGAGTTCGGCAAGGAGGGGCCGAAGATCAAAGCGCTGATAGAGAGAGCGGACGGCACCGCCCTGAAAGCCGCCATCGAGCGGGACGGAAAGGCCGAACTCGACGGCTACGAGATCGCCGGACGCCATGTCACCTTCGCGGAAGCCCTCCCCGAGGGTGTTTTTGCCGCGCCCATGAAGGACGCGACGGTCTACGTGGATGTCACGCTTACCCCGGCGCTGGAGGCCGAGGGCTACGCCCGCGAGGTGATCCGGCGGATCCAGGAGATGCGCCGCCAGCTGGACCTGAACGTCGACGATTTCATCGTCGCGGCCGTGGATATCGCCGACGAACGGGTAGCCTCGCTCATCGGAGAAGAGGCGTGGCAGAAGGAGATCGCTGGCGAGGTGCGGGCAGCAACCCTCACCGTCCACCGCAACGGGGAGAAGCCAGCGGAAACCTTTGCCCTCGAGAAGGACTGGGACGTGGAAGGCGTTCAGATGCAGATCGGCATCTCACGCGCCGGTGAGTGACCGGATCAGGGCCTCTCCCTCCGGGGTTGAGAAGAGAGGTGTCTCCTCCGGTTCCCGGATGCAGGTTCGCACGGCCTCGACGGTCTCCCCCGTCAGGGGGTTGTAACCCTCTTTTAGGCACTCGTCCCGGTAGAGAAGTGTCCCCCGCCGCTGCCAGGCCGGCGTCGCCGCCAGGTTGACGCCCCGCTCGAACATCATCTCGTGCATCTTCTCGGATCGCATCCCCCGGAGCGCCGCAGCGGCCTCCCGGGGACTCATTCCCTCCTCGATCAGCGCGTTCTGACAGTAGGCGTTGATGTGGTTCCTCCACGCCTCGTTCTGCCTTGACTTAAGATACTCGACCACAAACTCTCTCGCCGCGGGGATCGTCCGGGCGTCGAACGCAAGGGGCTCCGTACACCCGAGCTCGAGCGTGAGCTTGCTCGCCGCAACCGCGGCGGTCACGGAGTCGAGTTTCTCCACCCGCCCGGAGAATGGCAGCGCGTTGAAGTAGAGGCTGATCTCGTCGGAGAAGGTGTAGGCAAACGCAGGAGACAGACCGCTTTCGGTGAGGAGGTAGCGGCAGACCGCCCGCATGCTTGCAGAGAAGGCTGGATCGAACGGCCTTTTGAGACGAAGCGCACGTGCCAGGCGGTGAAAGGCGCGGCCGTCGAGCCGGACAAAAACAGGGGGGAATATCGTGAGGGTCGAGAAGATCTCACGCTCTTTCGTATCCATATTCTATCTGCAGGGTGCCACGGACAGACCGGACATCACGCTCAGTCTTCTTTTGCCGGGGATTTGAAGAGCCCGGGGATGTGGCGGACGATGACGATATCTCCGACACTCTTTACGATGCGGAAGGGAATCTGCATTCCGGCGTAGCCTTTGACCTCGCCGATCTCGGGGTTGAGCTCGCCGACTGCAAGGGCGTCGATCTTTTTCTGGTCCACGTCGAGCACGACGTCGTCAACGCTCCCGATATAGACAGCCCTGTCGGTGTAGACGCGCAGTCCGAACATCTCTGTAATCTGTGTTCTCATCGGTATCCTCTGAAGGTATATTACTATAAATGATAAAAAGATACTCCTTTTCATGGAAGCGTCGCTACAGATCGGAACCCTGGCCGGGATTCCGGTCAAACTGCACTGGAGTTTCCTCCTGGTGATCCCCCTCTTCGCATGGATCATCGGGAGCCAGATCCTGCTCACGACCGGATTGATCGAGGCTCTCTTCGGTGTTCCGATCGACCCGACGCTGATTACGGAGGGGTTCAACCCCTACATCCTCGGGATCGTCGTCGCGCTCGGCCTCTTCTTCGGTGTCTTCATCCACGAGATGGCTCACTCGCTCATCGCGAAAGCGAAGGGGATCGAGATCCACAGTATCACGCTCCTCATCCTCGGAGGGGTCTCCCAGATGGAGGAGACGATGCCGGACCCGAAGATCGAACTGCCCATGGCGCTCGCGGGGCCGCTCACGAGCCTCGCGGTCGGCGTGATCTCCAGCGCTCTGGTCTACGTCTTCGCGGCGGTCGAGTTGGACCCGGGCATCGCCGGCGTCCTGATCTTCACCTTCGGCTACCTCGGGCTCCTGAACGTCCTGCTCTTCGGGTTCAACCTTCTTCCGGCGTTTCCCATGGACGGGGGGCGTGTCCTGCGGGCATGGCTCGCCCGGCGGATGCCGCTCTCGCGGGCGACCCGGATCGCCGCCGATGTCGGGAAAGGGTTTGCCGTCCTCTTCGGGATCGTCGGGCTCCTGCTCTTAAACCCCATCCTGATCATCATCGCCTTCTTCATCTACATCGGGGCGAACCAGGAGGCCACCTACCTCCGCTACAACATCCTGCTGCAGGACGTCATCGTGGCGGACGCGATGAGCACCCCGGTCGCCACCGTGGAGCTGACGATGCCGCTACCTCAGCTGCTGGAGATGATGTACGAGACGAAGCACCTCGGCTTTCCCGTGGTGGAACGGGGATCGCTTGTCGGGATCGTCGCCCTCGCCGACGTCCACAAGATCTCGCCGCAGGACCGCGAGGCGATGCAGGTGCGCGACGTCATGACCCGGAACCCAACCACCCTCCCGCCGTCGGCACCGCTCATCGATGCGCTGAGGATCATAACAGGCCAGGATATTGGGAGGATCCCGGTGGTCGCGGACGATGCCCTGGTCGGGATCGTGACCCGGACGGACGTGCTCCGGGTGATGGAACTGCGGGAGGAGGAATAGTCAGGCGATTTTTCGAAGGTGCGACGGACAGAACGACGGGGGTTTGAGATGCGCCGAAACTCCTCGAATTCCTGCCCAGCGGGCCATTGCATCCTACGGAAAGTCGTTCCGTTGGAACATCGCATAACCCCATGCACGGATTTCGAGGGGATATCGCCATTGGGGGTGGGGCTGACGGGGAGGGGGGAGCATCCCCCCTCCCCTGTCATCTCACACCAGATGCCTCTCCTCAAATAGCCCCCCACCGCCCGCGCTTCGCGCTCCTCCCGCCCCCCTCGGGGGGGCGGGCAGTGCGTGGCGATGGCCGATGGAAATCCGTAGATGGGGTTTGCAACTGACTTAAAGCGGGGGAGGTGAGCACCACAGGAACCCTATTCTTCAGGAGTGGAGTTTGAGCGCAGCCAGATACGGACAAACGCGACTCCTGAAAAGAACTACCACCAATAAAGAAACCCCGCCCTAAAACCTCATCACACCCTCGATCCCCGTCTCCCCGGCAACCGCCCGGAACTCTTTAAGGCTCTTAAAAGGCCGGCGGGCGGCGATGGTTGCGGCCCTCTTCTTTCCGACGCCGGGAATCCACCGGAGCGCCGCGACCGGCAGGGTGTTGACCTCCACCGGGCAGGGGAGGGCCGTCACCGACCGCATCCCCCAGTCCACCACGACGGCGTCGAGCACCGCCCTTGCCGGGAGTTCGAGGGGGATCCCGACGAGGATGGGGTACGAGCCCATCTGCCGCCCGAACGACGGTTTGCCGGGAACTTCGACGACGACTTCCGGAAGAACGGTCCCGGCGGGAAAGACCCGGCGGAGCATCGGTTCGTCAAAGTGCGTCCGGGCCCACTCCTTGAACGCCCGGAACCGGGCATCGTGCTTCCCGAGGGTGTTCTCGTCGTAGGCCTTTGTCCCCTCGAACGGCATCAGCTGCCGGATGTTCACCCGCCGCACCAGGAGCCCGGCATCGAGCACCCGCCGGAGGAATGCCTCGTTTATGTCGAACGTCGCCGATGTCTCCCCCGCGAGGCCGACGATGAAGTTCAGGCCCGGGAGGAGTTCGGGGACGCCACCCGTCCGTCTTGCCCCCACATCATTCACGACCTCGATCGCGCGGAAGACGTCGTCCGGCATGGCTTTGAGGTTGTTTGCCCCCACAACCGCCGGGTCGGCGGTCTCCATACCGAAGGCCGCGGTGTCGCCGGGGGTGTGGCCGGCCACGATCGCCGCGAGCGCCGCCCGTGCCGCATCCTCGTGCCGGGCGATGGTGCCCGGGTTAATGTTGTCGATGTGCAGGGTTGCCAGATCAGGAGCGCTCTCCCTGACGGCCGAGAAGAGTTCTTCGAGCATCTCCGGGCGCGGGACCGGGAACTCCCCGCCGCCGCTGCTTTTGTAGGCGAGGAGGTCCGGCTGCCGGCCGAGCCTGAAATGGCGGGCGCCTGCCGAATGGAGCGCCGCCACCTCCTCCGCGATCCCCTCGATGCTCCGGTAGCGCGGGAGCCCGTAGAAGGGCTCGGTGCAGAACGAGCAGCCCCCGACCGTCGCCCGCGAGCACCCGGTCGCGGTCTCGAGTTCGCACATCACGTACGGGAATGCCGGGTGCTCGCCCACGATCCCGGCGCCCGCCACCGACCAGGGATCGGTCAGGGAGTAGTCGCCCGCACCGGCGGGCTCCCCGCCCGAGAGCCAGGTATCCAGCGCGATCGCAGGCGAGCCCGAGAGCGTGACGTCGAACCCGGCGATTGCCTGCCGGATAGCCTTCCTCCCGCCCCCGGGAGCGTAGCCGAAGGCGATCGGCCCGCCGATCGCGGTGGTCGGCTCCCGGAGCAGAATCCCAAGCTGCTGGATCTCCGTCAGGGTCGCGGGCTTCCCCCCGATGTAGGCGCCGGGCACGGTCAGGCCGGCGATCATCACCACGAGATCGCCGCGGCCGTGCCCGGCGACGAGGGTGGGATCGGCCCGGACCTGGTCGATGGTGACGTAACGGGCCGCGTAGCCGTGCCCGGCGAGGACGCCGGCAATCTCTCTCACGTAGGGGGAGATGTAGGGCGCGACGCCGAGGCAAGCGGGCTCGTCGACGTAGCCGTCGATGATGAGGGCGCTAGAGCTCATACCCGATCAGGCGCAGGAGTTCCCCCGCCCAGTAGAGTTTTCCCCGCTTGAGCGGGTCGACGTTTTTGTCGGCAAGGTCGAACCCGATGATCCGGATCCGTGCCGCCCCGAGTTCGTCGGCGGCAAAGACCGCCCGGTCCCCGTCGGTGAACCCGCCGAAGTTGTAGACGTGCGGGAGCGGTGCCGCCTGCGTGGTCGCGACGAACGGGCCGGGGATACGCGGGACCCAGTGGCGGAGGAGCGGGACGTTGTCGCCGTGTGCGTGCACGACCATCACCGTCCCCTGCTCCGAGAGGTCGATGAAGACGTCTGTCGCCCCGTCGAGGTCGGTGAAGACCGCGTCCGGCCGGATCCCGTGATCTGCGAGTACCTCCGCCGCCGCATCGGCGGCAAGGATCGTCCCCTCGATCCGGTCGATCTCATCCGGGAGAGAGGGCGCGTTTCCGCAGACCGTCACCTCTCTCCCCCGGATGAGCGCTTCAAGCAGCCCGACGTCGTCCCGATCCGCGAGATCCGCGAGCAGCCGTGCGGCAGCCTCGTCCGCCTCGCGCTCGAACCCGAAATACTCAAGAATTGCAGTGTAGTGAGGTTCCCAATCCGCAAACTTCATTGCTTGTCCTCGTCGTCCAGGCCGACGATGCTGGAGAACCTTTTCAGGATCGGGTCGATGATGAGATCGAGCAGGCCCTCCTTCTCCTTGACCATGGAGAAGTAACTGAGCGGTATCATGGCCGCGGCCATCGTGGCGTGCCCACCCGCCTCGCCGATAGGCCCGAAGGCCTCGGCCATCACGTTGCCGAGGTGGAGCCTGATATCCTTGTTGCGGGCGGAGATGACGATATTCTGGTCGCTGATACCGTAGACCAGCGCTGTGTTGACACCCTCGAGGTGGATCAGCATGTCGGCCGCCTGCGGGAGAGCGTCACGGTTCCTGATGTAGCCGACGTTGGAGAAGAGGTAGCCGCTCTTGAGCCGCCGGTTCCGGATGGCGTTCCCGATGATCTCGACCGTCTCCTGCGATATAGAGGGAGACGTGATCTTGTCGAGGAGATCCGAGTCGGTCAGGGGAAGGAGGAACGCCGCGTAATTGAGGTCCTGCGGGGTGACGTTCCTCTTGAAATCTCTCGTATCGGCCCTGATACCGTAAAGAAGCGCGGTGGCCACCGATTTGTTCACCGGGATATCGAGTTCCATCAGGTACTGGGTCATGATGCTCGCCGTGGCCCCGACCCCCGGCCGGATGTCGACGAAGTCGGCGACAGTGGAAGGATGCTCGCCGTTCTTATGGTGGTCGACGATGATGTTGACCCGGGTGGACCTGGGGAGTTCGTTGTTCACGCCGGGTCCTGACGAGTCGACCAGGGCAATGTAGTTGCACTCCTCGAGGATCTGGGGGGTAAGCCGCTCCATCTTGATCTCGAGGAGGTTGATGAACGCCCGATTCTCCTGGTGCCCGATGTCCCCCTCGTAGAGGATGCGGCAATTGAGTTTGTTGCGGCTCGCATGCCGCGCAATCATCGAAAGTGCCATGGCACTCGAGATCGAGTCGGGATCGGGGTTTAAGTGGGTGACGATGCAGAGCGTTCCTTCCCAGGCGGCAAGCATATCGTAGAGCCGCAGGGCGAGCCGTGACGAGTGGAGCTTCCTGATGTGATGGATGGCGGTACGGGCCACCACCTCCTGCGGGTAGAGGACAATGTCGGCGCCCTCCTGCTGGAGGAGGTCGACGCTGACCGGATCGGTGGCGCGTGCGATGACATATGTCGCCGGGTACCGGGTCTTGACGGTCTTGAGCGCCGCGAGGTTGGCATCCCGGTCGTTAGCGAGGATGAACGCGACCTCCGGCACGGGCAACCCTTCCATGAGGTTCGGGTCCCGGAGGTCGCGAACGAGCGCTTCGTATTTCTGGTCACGAAGGTCCTCCACCCGCTTCTCGTCCTTATCGAGTATGATGAGATCTTCGTTTTCCTGCTCGAGCTCCTCTGCGACGTTATAGCCGGTGCTTCCGCAGCCAAAAATCATATATTTGATACGTTCCTTCGAAACGTTCTGGACCGCCTCAGGCATGCGTACAATGGTGTAACTTCTCATGGTATTAAGGGATTCCATTTCGGCGATTTTGGGGAGGGTTCCACAAGATTTATACCCTTTCCCATGTCATACTATTAGGTCAGATACATGGGCCTGTAGCTTAGTTCGGCAGAGCGACGGACTCTTAATCCGTAGGCCAAGGGTTCAAATCCCTTCAGGCCCGTCGAACACTCGATTCTTTCTATCGTTTGTATCCGATACCGATTCTTCAATGACAACCCTCCGGAGTGGTTTCTCCATTGCGGACAGGACGCCCGCCAGTCCGGTCAACCTCCATCACCCTTCGCCCGCGCCATTGTTTTTGGCGGGAGGCCGGTTGCTGCGAGGGTAACGGGGTTCTAGAGGCACATGCATGTCGCTGCTATATAAATCCTGCTCTGCGGGAAAACTCGCAAGAATGCTATGCAGGGAAGAGAAATGCGGGTAATCCTGTTCGGCACTCACTCCCGCAGATTGGGTGGCAGGGTCAAAAAACGAGGGTTATGGCTGCGCTGCATTCTGGAGGATTCAGCCGGATCCCATCCGGTCTCACGCGTCTCCAGTCAACGCCCAATCTTCAACAGCATCTCCTCGAGCGTCGGATAGCGCGACTCAATCCGCTCGATCATTGCGCCGTCTGCTGCAAGCGCCGCGGTCGTCCTGTTCAACTCCTCGACGGAGTGCGCCTCGGTGAGGTAGCGGCCGTCACTGGCAGAGTAGCCGACCGATGTGGCGAAGGCCACCGCGTCAGGTATCCGGAAGAAAACCCGGTAGGTGATCGAGCCGAAGGTCTCCCGGAGTTCGGGCATGGTGCCCTTCGCCACCACCTTCCCCCGGCGCAGGATCAGCACGAGGTCGCACGCCTCCTCGACCTGGAAGAGATTGTGGGCCGAGAAGATCACCGTCTTGCCCCGGTCACGCAGGCCTTTGACATAATCAAGCACCGACCGCGAGGTCATGGGATCGAGGCCGGAGGTAGGCTCGTCGTAGATGAGCAGGCCGGGATCATGCATCAGCGACCGCGCGATCGCAACCTTCCGCTTCATCCCCTTCGAGAACTCCCCGATCTTCTTCCCATCCGTTTCAAGCGCGAGCGAAGCGAGGAGTTCGTCGCGCCGCTCCCGGATGACTACCTTCGGGAGACCATAGATCTCACCGAAGAATGCAAGATACGCATCCGTGGTCATCGTCTCGTAGAGCCGCGACTCCTCGGGGAGGTAGCCCAGGTTCTGTTTCAAGTCGAACGGCCTTCTTGCGACATCGATCCCGTCAACGACGAGGCTGCCTGCCGTCGGCGCGATAAGGCCGGCCATAATCTTCAAGAGCGTCGTCTTGCCGGCGCCGTTATGCCCGATCACCCCGAGTATTCGTGCATCGTCGAGGTCAAAGGTGACACCGTCGAGGGCCGGGAAGTCACCATAGTGCTTGACGAGAGAGCGCGCCGTGATCATCAGGTATCCCCTATGTCTCCGATGCCTACTAATAGGTTGCTGCATAGAGATATGGTCCTCCGACACCTTCAGGGGTCACCATGAGTCTTGCCACCTCCATCCGGACGATCGCCGTCTGGGAGATAAACCGGTCGATGACCACAATGGGGAGAAACATCCTCCCGCTCGCGGCAGGGCTACTTATCCTTCTGGTGCTGGTGACGGTGTTTGCCGCCCAGAGTGGCGTCCATATGCAGGACGGCATGTACCGCATCGGCATCGACGACCCCGACGTTGCCCGGATTGTCGCCCCGGACAGCCGCTTCGCTGCCTACCTCGACAGCGGCCCGGCCCTCTGGGAAAACCGGTTCGCGTACGACATCGTCATCATGAACGGCGAGGTCTACGCTGCAGACACAGATAAAGGGCGGGCGGCGTTAAAGACGCTCGAACGCGACTACGAGACCTATGTCTCCTATGTAGCCGCCGGAGAACCCGACCTCTTTGCCGCCTACCCACTCTGGATCGATCTCCAATATATAAAGAGTGAGATCGATTTCCTGGCGACCCAGAGTGGGCAGCAGGTCGGCGCCCCGGCGGGTGCCCGGGTGCCGCCCACTCCCTCAGGCCCGGTCGAGGCGGTGACCCTCCCGCCGTCGGCGATGCCGGTTTCCGAGGACGACCTCCGGGAGCACCTGGAGATAGGGGGCGGGCATCCCCTCAAACGCTACACAGGCATCATCTCGGGCGATTCTGCGATGGACAGGCTCAGGACGCCGTCGGAACTCTCGGCGCCGCTCCCCTTCGACGCGATCGTTCTGGTCTTCGTCTTCATCTTCCCCCTCTACTTCACCTCCCAGTTCTTCATGATGAGCGTGATGAACGAGCGGGTGGGAAGAGCCGGGGAGGCCCTCCTCTCCACCCCCATCAGGGCGTCTGCGATCGTCGTCGGCAAAGCGCTCCCCTACTTCACGATCATGCTTCTTATCGTGGCCGCTATCACCCTCTTTGCCGGGGCACCGCTCACGATCCTCCTCCCGCTCATCCCGGTCATTCTCTTCTTCCTCGCAAACGCCCTGATCATCGGGATGGCCGCCCGGAGCTTCAAGGAACTCTCGTTCGTTTCGATCTTCTTCTCGACCCTCGCCACGTCGTACCTCTTCTTCCCGACGGTCTTTGCAAACACTCACATCATAAGCATCATCTCCCCTCTCACCCTGGTCGTCCTCGAGATCCAGGGCGACGGGTTCACCGCCATGGAGTTTGTCTACTCGACCGCGCTCTTCTTTGCAACAAGCATCATCCTCTTCTACGTCGGGACCGTGAACTTCCGGGAGGAGCGGCTCTTCTCGGAAAAGCCCCTCGCATCAAGGCTCATGGACTTCATCTCTGGCGGGATCAGCCGCAGCCACCCGCACCTCTCGCTCTCCCTCCTTGCTGCCTTCACGATACCGTTCGTCTTCATGGTCCAGATGATGACGCTCATCCTCTTCTTCAACATCCCGATGCCGCTCTCCCTCGTCCTCCTGACCGTCTCTGCGGCGTTCATCGAGGAGTTTGCGAAGTCGATCGGGCTTTACGCGGTAGCAAGGGAGCGCCCCGGGTTCCTGACCGTGAGGAACCTGCTCCTCGGGGCGGCAGCAATCGGCCTCGGGTTCCTCATCGGGGAAAAACTCCTCCTCTTCGTGACGCTCGCCCAGATCACCGAGTCGATCTTCGGGAGCGTCCTCTTCCTCTCCCTCCAGGTGCTCTGGATGCCGCTCCTCCTCCACATCGCCGGGGTGCTGATCACCGGCGGCTTCCTCCTGCTCTGGGGGCGGCGAGCCTACGGGCCGGGGCTCGTCGTGGCGAGCGTGGTGCACAGTCTCTATAACCTTCACTTCCTGTCGGGGGCGCTCCTGTGAACGCGCGCCGTATCGCTATCGTCGCGAAGAAGGAACTCTTTGGGCTCTCTTCGGAGAAGACGATCGTCTTCGCCATCCTTCTGCAGGTCTTCATCGCGATGTTCTCCTCGTTTTTGATGGTGGGGCTCACCGCCATGTACGATCCGGAGGCGATCGAGGGGTACTCGACGATCACCTACGGCGTCGGCTACGCCGGGGCGGACTCAGCCCTCATCGACGAGTTCGAAAAACGGGACGACCTCGTCCTCCACCGGATGGACCTCGATGTGGCACTTGTGGCGCTCCGCGACCGGGCGGTTGCGGCGGTGGTCTATGTCCCGGATACGCCGCCGGATGCGGAAGAACCGGTCACGGTCACGCTCTACCTCATCCATAACGACCTGCAGTCGAGCGTCATCAACGTCAAGGTAAAAGAGGCCCTCCAGGGCTACGAGAAGGAACTCCGGGAGGTCCGGGCCGATCGGATGACTTCGTTCCCCGTCAGGCTGAACTTCCCCGAATCCGGAAGCGGCGAGAACTTCTTCGAGTTCGTCTACGGCCTCCTGATCCCGTTGCTTGCCCTCCTCCCGGCGATCGTCTCGGCGGCCCTGATCATCGACCTCATCACCGAAGAGTACCAGCGCCAGACGCTTGAGACGCTCATCTCGACCCCGGTCACCTTCGCAGAGATGGTCTGGGGGAAGATCGCCGCCTGCGAGGTCCTGGTCCCGATCCAGGCAGGAGTGTGGTTCCTCCTTCTCGGGGCAAACGGCATCGCGGTCGATAACGCCGCCGCGATTCTCCTCCACGTCTCGGTGGGCGGGCTCTTCCTTATCCTGCTCGGCGCCCTCGTCGCCCTTTACTACCGCGAGCGGACGAGCGCCCAGTTCATCTTCTCGACAGCGCTCGTCGTGGTCTTCCTCCTCGTCATGGCCGTCCCCTACAATCCCTTGAACCTCATGGTAAGGCTCGCGGTGGATACCGCCGGCCCCGTCCACTGGCTGATCCTCGCGCTGGTCGCGGGCGCGACGGCAGTCCTCGGATGGATCACGACGGTCTACGCCCGGCGAATCGGGGAAGCCGCCCCACCGGTCCGGTGAGCTCACCCGCCAGACGGTCCACGGGGTCCCCGGCGGAGGGGCGCGGGCATAGCCACCATTTCACCGCCTCATATCGTGGACAAAATATATACCAGAGGGTATGTAATTCAGCCCATCAATGACCCACCTCCGTCACCACAATACCACCTGTGCGGTCTGCGGCGAGTCCTGCCGGTTCACCATCCCCGAAGCCGCAGGCAGCGTCGGGTCGCGCGACCTCGATACCCGTCCCGCCGAACCCCTGCGTTCCACCATCTACGCATGGGTGAAACGATGCCCGTCCTGCGGCTACTGTGCCCCTGACCCGGGCAAAGCCCTGGAAGGCGTGGCCGACGTGGTGAAACTCCCGCGCTACCGCTGGCAACTGGACTCCCGCAAGTTCCCAAAGATTGCAAACACCTTCCTCTGCTGGTCTATCATCCAGGAAGACCTCGGCACCCCGGCCCAGGCGGCGTGGGCATCCCTCCACGCTGCATGGATCTGCGACGATGAGGGAGAGGACGTGGCCGCACGGGTCTGCCGGACACGTGCCGCCGACCTCCTGCGGCGGGCGTGGGAGAAGGGCGAACGCCTGGCATCCCAGCCAGGGACAGACGAGGCGCTCCTCGCTGACCTGCTCCGCAGGGCAGGGAGGCTCCGGGAGGCCCGCGCCGTGGTAAAGAAGGCGCTGGAGCAGAACCCGCAGCCCGTCATCGCCGATATCCTGCGGCTCCAGGCCAGGCTGATCGCCGCATCGGACCGGGGTGTCCACACCGTTGCCGAGGCCCGGCGGTTCAGTCGGCCGGCACCGCTCTGACCGGGGGACCGGCAGATCCCCACCATTTGTATATTGTTCCACCGATACTCTATCATGGAGATCACGATCCTCTCCCCCGGCATCTACACCTACGGCGCCATGCTGATCGGCGGCGTCCTCCGCGACGCGGGTCATCGGGTGACGCTTACCCGGACGCCCGCCGCGCCGGCCGATTCAATCCTGCTCATGAGCCTCTTCTCGACCCAGCACCTCCTCGATCCCGCGATCCGGGACCTGGTCCGGACTCACCGCGAGCGCGGAGGGCTGGTTTACGTCGGGGGGCCGGTCTCGGCCGCGCCGGAGATGGTGCTCGGGGAGCTCAGGCCCGACGCGGTGGTCGTCGGCGAGGGCGAGGAGACGGTTGTCCGCCTCGTCGGGGAGGGGGTCTCGGATACCCTCCCCGGGATCGCGTATCTCGACGCCGGCCGGCCGGTCGTGACGCTCCCCGCCCCGCCGGCGCCGATCGACCGGCCGCTTCCCCTGATCCCGGACGACATCGGGGACCAGAGCATCCGGGGCGCGAGCGCCTACATCGAGACCCACCGGGGGTGCATCGGGGGGTGCACCTTCTGCCAGGTGCCCCGGTTCTTCGGAAGAGCGATCCGGAGCCGGCCGCTTGAAAGCGTTATCGAGGAGGTGAAGGCCTTTTCGGCGCACGGCGCAACAAGGCTCTCGGTCTCAGGGGGGACCGGGTCGCTCTACGGCTCCAGCAACGGGGAGATGAACCCGGAAGCCTTCATCGAACTCCTCCGTGGGATGGCAGAGGTGATGGGGCCGAAAAACGTCTCCTCCCCCGACATCCGCGTGGATTGCATCACCGACGAGATCCTGGACGCCATCCGGCAGTATACCATCGGGTGGGTCTTCTTCGGGATCGAGTCGGGGAGCAAGCGGGTGCTCCGGCTGATGGGGAAGGGCGCGACCGTCCGTCAGGTCGAGGAGGCGGTGGAGCGGTGCCGGGAACACGATCTTCGGGTTGCGGGAAGCTTCATCGTCGGCTACCCGGGAGAGACAGAACGCGACTACGAGGCGACGAAGGACCTGATCGCCGCGCTCTCGCTCGACGACGTCTTCGTGAGCAGCGCCGAGCCCATCCCGGCAACACCGCTCGCCGACCTCGTGGTCCGGACACCCCGCGATAAGAACCCGGCATTCGTGCCGCACACCGGGGAGTACCGGGCGCTCAACCTGACCGAGAGCGAGGCCCGGTGCTTCGACCTGATGATGCACGCCGATCTCTTCCGCCCGCAACTGCGGCTCGTGACCGACGAGGTCTACAACGTTTACCTTGCCGAGGCAAGGAAGCAGGGACGGGATATCAGGGCGGCGACCGAACTTATCCTCCGCTACGCCCGGGCGTAAGTTCGGGCCGGCACCCTTTCTCCTCTCTACGCTCTCGTCCCGGATATCGGCCGGTTCGCCCGAGCGGGAAACGCTTAAGTATCCTCGATCCTCTACCCCCCTGCCTTGAAGGGGATAACCCTTCGCAGGTAAACGAGTTGGAGGGAGATACGATGGCTGAAAGACAGGCAGGATCGATGCTGGAGACCCGGCCGAGGCGGGAAGAGACAGTGGATCTGATGCGGGCACATGACATCAGGGATATCAAGGTGCGGAACCCGGAAGGGGAGAACCTCGGCGATATCAGCGATATCGCCATTGACCGCGACAGCGGCTGCGTCGCGTATGCCGTGCTCTCCTACGGGGGGATACTCGGGTTCGGCGAGAAGCACTTCGCCATCCCCTGGGAAGCGGTTCGCACCCGCCCGGGCGAGAGGAGCGCCGTCGTGGATGCGGATAAGCGGACACTGGACACCACGCACGGGTTTGCCAGGGACAGGATGCCTCGCGAGGGGGACTGGAGCCTGATCAGGACATCACCCCCGGCGCGTGCGGCAGCGGAACCCGCGCCCCCGGTGACGGAGAGGGAAGTCCCGCCACCACGGGAGGCGGGTACAGCGGCAGCAGCAACAGGCGCAGCGGTTACAGGCGCAGCAGCCGCAGGCGCAGCGGCGGAGCGCACGCCCCCCGGCAGGGAGAGGGCCGTTCCGACGCCGCCGGGCGTCCAGACGGTCGCGGGCGGCTGGGGCGGACAGCCGACGGGCCAGCGTGTCGAGGAGCGGCCGGTAACAACGGAGGCCCCACCCCGGGAGCCCGGCGTCAAGGAAGTCCAGAGGGAGCGCACGGGTGGGATGGAGACCCGGCCCCGGGAGACTGTTGTCGAGGAGGTCCGGAGAGAAGAACCGGTTGAGACGGTGACGCCACCCCGGGAGACCATCGTCGAGGAGGTCCGGAGAGAGCGCCCTGCCGAGATGGAGACCCGGCCGGTGACGGAGGCCGAACGGCCCACGACGACGCCGGGACCGGCCCCCGGGCACCTTTCGGCCGCCGGCCTGCAGACCTACCTCAAGGGCATGGATTACCCCGCGGGCAGGCAGGACCTGATCGCCCACGCCAGAAAGAACCAGGCCCCGGAGAGCGTGATCACGGTGCTCGAGGGCTTCAGCGACCGGTCTTACCGGTCTGCCGCCGAGGTGAGCGAGGAGTTCGGCAGCGAGATTCGCGGCGGACGGCCGGCACGGGCGGAGACCATTGTCGAGGAGGTCCGCGAGGAGCCTCCCGTTACCCGGACGGGAGCCCCGTCGCTCGCCCACCTCTCCGCCGCCGACCTGCAGGTCTACCTCAAGGGTATGGACTACCCGGCGGGCAGGCAGGACCTGATGAACCACGCCCGGAAGAATAATGCCCCGGAGAACGTGATCACGACGCTTGAAGGCTTCAGCGACCGGACTTACCGGTCCGCTGCCGACGTGAGCACGGAGTTCGGCAGAGAAACCCGTGGGGAGCAACCGGTTGGCATGGAAACCCGGCGGGAGACCGTCGTCGAGGAGGTCCGCGAAGAGCCCCCCGTTGCCCGGAGGACGGGATCACCGTCGCTCGCTCACCTCTCCGCCGCCGACCTGCAGACCTACCTCAAGGGCATGGACTACCCCGCGGGCAAACAGGACCTGATTACCCATGCCAGAAAGAACAACGCCCCGGAGAACGTGATTGCGGCGATCGAAATGTTCGGCGACCGGACCTACCAGTCAGCCACCGACGTGAGCACGGAATTCGGCAACGTCAAGTGAGGGGATAGACTCCACCGCTACGGGTGGCAGCCGGGAAACACCCCTCCCGCTCTCCCCCGTATACATTTTATGCGGTGGAGAATCCCCTGCCGACGCCCCGGCACCGGAACCGGGGAACCCTTAAATAGTCGCAACACGCATCGCCCGCTCTGCGCGAAGGTGAAGACTGCCTTCGGAAGCATACAAGGGATATGGTGGTTGCAATGGCTGAAACGATTCTGGAACAGCAGGTGCGGAGGACGGAGGGGCAGGAGTTCTTCTCATCTGAAGATGTCGTAGGGAAGCGGGTGAAGAACCCAGAGGGCTATGACCTCGGTGAGATCTCAAGCCTCCGGGTCGGTCTCCCCACAGGAAGAGTGGTATACGCGGTGCTCAGGACCGGAGGAATGTTCGGTCTCGGGTCGAAGCTCTTCGCGATCCCTATCGAGGCCATGGTCTACCGGCCGGGGGACGACGTCTTTGTGGCGAACATCAGCAAGTATAAGCTCGACAACGAGCCCGGATTCTCTGAAGGCGATTGGCCGCGGGAAGCAAACTGGAGCCTGATCGAGTCGAGACGGCCGATGGGGCCCCCGAGCCAGGAGGAGGCCCGGGCCGTGACCCGGACGGAGGCACCGCCCCGGGAGGTCATCACGACGGAGCGCGTGGAGGTGCGGGAGAGGGGCGTCCGCGAGGAGATGCCGATAAAAGCCAGGGAAGTAGAAGAGGGCAGGGCCAGGCCGGTGGTGCCCGTGACGGAGGCACCGCCCCGGGAGACTGTTGTCGAGGAAGTCGAAACCCGGCCAGTGACGGAGGCGCATGCGCCGACGCTCGAGTCCATGATGAAGGCCGAGGACGTGGAAAAGGGCAGGGTCGAGACAGCAGTGCCCGTGACGGAGGCACCGCCCCGGGAGACCGTCGTCGAGGAGGTCCGGAGAGAGCCCCCTGCCGAGATGGAGACCCGGCCGGTGACGGAGGTCGAACGGCCCACGACGACGCCGGGACCGGCTCCCGGGCACCTTTCGGCCGCCGGCCTGCAGACCTACCTCAAGGGCATGGACTACCCCGCGGGCAGGCAGGACCTGATCGCTCACGCCAGAAAGAACCAGGCCCCGGAGGGCGTGATCACGGTGCTCGAGGGCTTTAGCGACCGGTCTTACCGGTCCGCTGCCGAGGTGAGCGAGGAGTTCGGCAGCGAGATTCGCGGCGGACGGCCGGCACGGGTGGAGACCATGGTCGAGGAGGCTCGCGTAACGGGGGAGGTCCACGAGGAGCCTCATGTTACCCGGACGGGAGCCCCGTCGCTCGCCCACCTCTCCGCCGCCGACCTGCAGGTCTACCTCAAGGGTATGGATTACCCGGCGGGCAAACAGGACCTGATCGCCCGCGCGAGAAAGAACGACGCCCCGGAGAACGTGATCACAGCGCTTGAAGGCTTCGGCGACCGGACGTACCGGTCTGCTGCCGACGTGGGTAGTGAGTTCGGAAAGGTCAGATAACCCGCACCAATTTTTTTTGGGACACCGCACCTGTCCGCACGCTACAGGACAAGCTTCGTCTGCACCGCATCCCGTCCGCCGAACGTGAGGTAGCGCCCGGCGGCCTTCCCCCGGATACCGGCCCGGGCAAGATCGGCAGATCCGGTAAACGGCCGCACTCTCCGTAGCGCAAGGATCCGGTCCGCGGCCTTCGGCCCGATTCCGGGAACCCGGAGGAGGTCGCGGCGCGGGGCAAGGTTGACGTTCACCGGTGCGCTCCCGGCCGCAAGAACAACTTTTGGGTCCCGGTTTGCGAAGAACCCCTCCTCGTCGAGGGCTGCCCGGAGCTCGTCGGCCGTAACCCCATAATCACGGAGCAGGTAGTCGGCCTGGTACCACCGCCGCGCCCGCCATGTCGGGGTATCGGGATGCGACGCGAGGGGAGTCCCCGAGAGAGCGCGAAACGCCGAAAAATAGACCCGGGAGGGCCGGACCCGCCGGTACTGGTCGGCGAGGCAGGAGAGGATCTCCGCATCGGTCTCGTCTGCCGCCCCGACGACGAACTGCGTGGTGTGGCCGCCGGGCTTCTCCTCCGCCACCCACGACTGGCGCTTCAGGATGTCCTGCCGGTAGTCCTTCACCCCGGCGATATCCCCAAGGCGGTCGGGGGACGTTGTCTCCAGGTTGATGCTGATCCGGTCGGCCACGCGGGCGGCGTCGCGGATATCCTCCCGGATTGCGCCGGGGAGGACCTTCAGGTGAAGGTAGCCGCCGTAGCCCCGGCGGCGCAGGATCTCCCCCGTCTCCACGAGATCGTGCATCACATAATCGACGTCCCGGGGGATGCCGGAACTCAAAAAAAGTCCTTCGACGAGTCCGTCCCGCCAGAGGCGGAGGAAGGTATCGGCGAACTCCCGGGGGGAGAAACTCACCAGCTCCCGCTGGGTGCGGACGGCGCAGTAGGCGCAGTCGTAGGAGCAGGTGCCGTTGAGGAGCATCTTGAGCATCCGCCCGCACCCGCCCGTCCGGCGGTTGTAGGGGATATAGGGAGCGATCACGGTTCGCACATTCGGATCTTCGAGACCGCCAGGGGCTTCTTGAGATGCACGATGGGTATCGAGCGGAACAGGCAGAATTTCCGGCGTTTGAGAGGTCTTTTTGGCGTCGAGCGTCATCGGGAGGAGTTGAAGGCATTCGCCCGGGCTGCAGATGTCGAACCGCCCGGCAGCGGTGAGATAGGTGAGTTTCTGCTCCAGAGCGGACATACCGGAAGCATCGACCCGCGAATAAAAGAGCCTGCTCCGCGGAGGGTGAAAGTGCTCGGGGAGCGATCTACTCTCCCGGGGGAAAGAAATATGGTCTGTGCCGGAATCTATCATCGCAAGGAGAGAGGAGATGAAGAGTCGGCCCGAATACGATGCGGTCGTCGTCGGCGGCGGGCCCGCCGGAAGCACCGTCGCCTGCCTGCTCGGGGAGTCCGGGCACAGCGTGGCGCTCCTCGAGCGGCGGGCGTATCCGCGGAACAAAGTCTGCGGGGGCTGCCTCAGCCAGAAGACCGTCCGGTTCCTCGACCGGGTCTTTTCCCTCCCGGTTTCGACCCTCCGGCGGGAGGAACTGCTCGACTTCACCGGGACGGGGTACGCGCTCTACATCGGGAGCAGGCGCATCCTCGCCGAAGACCTTGCGGAACCGGTCTACTTCACCCGCCGGGAGCGTTACGACACCTACCTTGCCGGGAGAGCGGCACAGGCAGGAGCGGAAGTCCACACGGGCGCGGAAGTGACTGCGGTCGACCACGCCCGCCGGACTGTCACGACATCGGACGGCGACCGGTATTCCGCCCGGGTGATCATCGGGGCGGACGGGGTTCACAGCCGGGTCAGACGCACCCTCCCGGAGAGCGTCGTCGACAGGAAGCGGTGGCAGAACAACCTCGGGTGGACGCTGGAACTCGCGGTCCCCCGCAGGGAGGCGGAGGCGCTCGTAAACGTGGACGGGCCGATCCGCCTGGATGACGGCCTCGCGACGCCCCACCTGGTCCTTGGCACCTGCCGGTGGGGCTACGGATGGGTCTTCCCGAACAGGGAGGCGATTATCATAGGGATCGGGGGGCTGCTATCGGCAAACGGAAACAATTTCCGCGAAGAACTCGCAGCGTTCCTGAAGTCTGTCGGGCTCTCCGCGTTCGCTGGCTGGAAACCGGCGGGATACCCCTTGCCGCTCGGGAACTACATCCCCTCCCCGGCCCACGAGGGGACGGTCCTCGTCGGCGACGCGGGCGGATTTACAGGCCCGCTCCTCGGGGAGGGGATCTTCTACGCTCACCGGACGGCGGAACTTGCCGCCCACGCCATAGATCGCCATCTTACCGCCGGAGCACCGCTCGCCGCGACCTACACCGCCCTCCTCCGCCGGCGCCTCATCCAGGAACTGCGGGCAGAGACGGCGCTCCGGAACTTCCTCTACCGCTGCCTCGACGCCCGGATGCATGCGCCGCTCGTGGCGTTCATGCGGGCGACGAACACCCTGGTCGTCGACGCGGTGCAGGGCACCCGGTCGTTCCGGGGGTTCTGGCGTGACGGCGACCTACACTCCGGTGTCTGGTAAAGTCAGAGATATATCTATCCGCCTGCACATCCGAGGAGATCCTGCCATGAACACTCAACGCCACCCCGCCCTCTACGAGGTCAACGCCCGCGTCCTGCTCCGGCGCCTCGCCCGGGAGGCGGGCAGCCACGTCACGCTCAACGATATTCCGGACACCTGGCTCGCAAACCTTGCCGGGTGCGGCTTTTCCTGGGTCTACCTTATGGGGGTCTGGGAAACCGGGGAGGCCGGGCGCCGGGTCTCCCGCTCGAACGAGCAGTGGCTCGCCGGGTACCGGTGCCTGCTCCCCGACCTTGTCGAGGAGGATATCTGCGGCTCTCCCTTTGCCGTCACCGGCTACCGGCTTCACCCCGAACTCGGGGAGGCGGAGGATCTCGTTCGGTTCCGTGACCGCCTGCACCGGCACGGGATCCTGCTGATGCTCGACTTCGTCCCGAATCATACCGCTCCTGACCACCTCTGGGCACGTGACCGCCCCGACTACTACGTCCACGGCACAGAGGAGGAACGCGCCCGCCGACCGCAGGAATTCATCCGTTTGGACCTTCCCGGAGGCTCGACCGTCCTCGCCCACGGCCGAGACCCCTACTCCGGCGGCTGGCCCGACACCCTGCAGCTCGATTACGGCAACCCGGCCTTGCAGGAGGCGATGGGCGCCGAACTGAAGAGGATCGCGAGGCAGTGCGACGGCCTCCGGTGCGATATGGCGATGCTCATCCTCCCGGAGGTTTTCCGGCAGACCTGGGGATGGGAGATAGAGCCGTTCTGGCCCCGCGCGGTTCGGGAGGTCCACAAAGAGCACCCCGGGTTTACCTTCGTGGCTGAGGTCTACTGGGATCTCGGGTGGAAGCTCCAGCAGCAGGGGTTTGACTACACCTACGACAAGCGTCTCTATGATCGGCTCAGGAACGGAGAGGCCCGGCCGGTGCGGGAGCATTTCTGGGCGGACACGGAATACCAGCGAAGATCCGTCCGGTTCCTCGAGAACCACGATGAAGGGCGGGCGGCGGCATCCTTCCCGCCCGACCGCCACCGGGCAGCCGCCGTCCTCGCCTTCCTCTGCCCCGGTCTCCGGTTCTTCCACCAGGGGCAGTTTGCCGGGCGGCGGAAGAAGGTTCCCGTCCACCTCTGCCGGTGGCCGGAGGAGCCGGCCGACCGGGCCATAGGAGAGTTCTACCGGAGGCTTTTTACCTGCCTGCGCCTGCCGGTGTTCCGGGACGGTGATTGGCGGCTCCTCGACTGCAACCCCGCCTGGGAGGGAAACCCGTCTCACGACGGGTACATCGCCTTTGCCTGGGAACACGGAGGAGAACGCTGCATCATCACTGTCAACTACGCCCCCGACCGGGGCCAGTGTTACGTCCCGTTCCCGTGGGCGGATCTTGCGGGGAAGGCGGTCCGGCTCAACGACCTCATGGGGTCGGCGCGGTACGACCGGGACGGGGGAAGCCTCCTCTCTCCCGGCCTGTACCTGGATATTCCCGGATGGGGCTGCCACGTCTTTGAGGTCGCGGGAGAGTGACCGCTCCCCTTCAGGGGGACGGGGGGATCTCCTCCACCGGGAACTGGACCTCGGTCAGGAGTTCGTCCTCCAGCACCTCTGCGGGGTCGTTGAGGTAGAGCTCCCGCGAGGGGCCGGCTGGTGCAAGGCCGTGCTCACCCATGTAAGCAAAGAGCCGTTCGTAGGCCTTCCCGACGCCGGGATAGGGGCCCGTGTGGAGCACCGAGAGGAACCGGCCGCTCGGAAGGGTCACGACCTCGACGGCGGTTCCGTCGAGGTTGACGGAACCGGTGATCGGGATCGCCACCTCGATAGCCGCGTCCGTCTCCTGGTACTCCTCGTCGTGGCAGATGAACATGATCGGCCCGGTCACCTTTGCAGCAGGCTTCCGCCCTTCTGCAGGAAAGATATCAGCGCAGAGTTCCCCGATCAGTCTCGGGATCGCTTCCTGGTAGACACCCCGCTCCCGGCGGGAAAGCGCCCGCATGGCAGGGATATCCTTGATAACAGGTTCGGTAATCGACATACGAAATCCTCCGTTCAGTGGGTCCTGTGTCCGCAGGGCCTCTGCAATCGCATGCAGCCGTCCGATCTCCTGCTCGGTTGCAGCGAGACGCCGTGCAAAGTGCTCCCGGATCATCGCGGAATCGCCGCGTTCCCGTGCCCCGAGAATGGCGTCCACCTCGGAGAGGCCGAACCCGAGCCAGAGCAGGTGCCTGATATGAATGCCCCGCTCGGTCTGGGCGAAAGTGTAGTAACGGTATCCCGTGCAGATGTCTCTTGCCGCGGGGACGAGGAGCCCCCGCTCGTCGTAGAGGCGGAGCGCTTTCTGTGAGAGCCGGGTGATCCGCGAGAACGTGCCGATAGGGATCTGGTCGACTGGCATGGATACAATCCACCTGTTGGCGTCGCCGGGCAATAGACGATCGGAGTCTCCCCTGGGGGAGAGTTCCTGCCCGGCAGAATAGCTCCCGGTTGGACGGTGTCCGGTGTCAACCTTCCGGAACGGCTCCAGGCAGGCCGTGCCCGGAGGGAGAGTCCGGGCTCCTCACCACTTCTGAATGAGGGAGAGAAGCATCTTCCTGACCTGGGTGGTCAGTTCACAGGAGGGGTTTATCTCAAGCGCCTTGTCGGCGCACGCAAGTGCATGCCGGTACATGCCGAGGTGGTAGAGGACACTGCACTTCATACTCCACCCGGCGGCGTACTTCGGATCAATTGCGAGCACCTGGTCGAAGCATTCGAGGGCTTTGCGGTACTCCCCAAGCGCATACAGGGCGCCGCCCTTCAGGCTCCAGACCCGGACGGTCCCGGGATCGTCGGCGATGGCGTGATCGTAACAGGCGATGGCGTCCTCGTGCCGGTGCTGGAGGAAGCGGGCGTAGCCGAGATCGGTCCAGGCCGCCACAAAATGAGGCTCAATCGAGAGCACCCGTTCGTAACAGGCAACTGCATCGTCCAGCCGGTGCATCGCGACGAAGATGCCGCTCCGGTTGTACCAGGCGACCGCAGAGTTTGGATTGAGTTCCAGGGCGCGGTCGTAGCAGGCGAGCGCCTCCTCGAGCCGGTTGCGGCGCCGGTGAAGCATGCCCCGGGAGACCCACGCCGGAGCAAATTCAGGGTCAATCGAGAGTGCTTTATCCCAGCAGGCAAGCGCATCCTGATCCCTGCCGATGAGATCCAGAAAGACACCCTTGTTGTTCCACATCTTCACGTTTGCCGGATCATCTTCAAGCACGCGATCAAAGCATCCAATAGCCTCGTTGAATCGCCCTTGCTGGGCGAGGGAGACCGCTTTCCTGCTTACTGATGTATCTGTGCCGGTGCCGTCACGCCCTTCGGGATCACTTTTGCCGAAGAGTTTTCCCGTAATACTCATGCCGGACATTCCCCCCGTGGTCACGCTACTGGTAGCAGGCATACGATATAACCGTTCCCCCGCTCCCGGCGGTGATCAACGGAGGAAGCGGTCTTCAGGAACGTCCAGTCTCCCCGCCCACAGGGGATCGCGTCGACCGGGGGGCTCGGCGCCGTACTGCCGGGAGCAGCCGCGCCATCCGTCTCGCCCCTCCTTCCCGGCGGAGCTCGGTATGCACCCGGGCATGGCAGATGCCGCACAGCGTGGTAAGGTTAGCCGGATCGTCGTTCGTGGGGTCGCAGTCGAGATGGTGAATGTGAAGGTCCCGTTCACCGCCGCAGATAGTGCACCGTTGCCCGTCGCGATCCAGGATCGCACTTCGGACTGCTTTCCATCCTGGAAGGGCATACTTCTCCTGCGCCCGGATGTAGATCGAGAACCGTTCGCAGTAGATAGTGCCTGCGGTCCTCATGGCGAACGGGCACTGGTAGCAGAGTCGGCGGAAGCCGTTCCGGTCGGGACGATCGTTGCAAAGGGGGTCCAGGGAACGGTCGAACGCGTCCAGGCACAGCTGGAGATCGGTGCTCACGGTCAAAAGAAGGTAGGTTCCAGGACGGGATAAGGATGGGGTAACCCCCATCCCGTGGATCACGGCGGTGTCGGGACGGGTGTCGCGGGGGCCACAGACGTCCTGCTCTGGTGCAGGACAACACCAGCAGTGTTCCGGATCTCAATCTCGATTGCCGCGCCGTCCGAGGGGTCCTCCCGCGGGACGACGATCTCGATGGGGTTGCTGCGAGAGATATTCTCGTACCGCACGTCCTCCCGGGTCTCGATCGTCGTGCCCCAGGAGACATCCCGCTCGATCGTGTGGGTCACGCTGTAGGTTGCCGCTTCATCGGTGTTCGGGATGAAACGGAACTCTACACGGTCTTCGTAACCGGAGGTCTCGCTCCGGAACTCCGTATCCATCGCCTTTCCTGAAAAAGACTGTTGATCGGTGCATCCTGCAGAGAGGAGGAACGCCACAAGGAACAGGCAGACGAGCAATGCGTGCGTTATGGTCGAAGTCATTGTTACCGCTTCCTGTCGGCTCTACACTCACAGAAGCCCTGCGGGTGCGTGCCGCAAACAGAGTGCTGTTGGCTCCCAGACATTAAAAATGGGTTCTATCGGCGTTTCCGCCTATCCGGGAGAGAAGGACGGCGAAACGTCACCCTTTCTTCTCCTCTTCCCGGTAAGGGATCGGGACGTAGGCGACCGACGGGCGGCGGGGCATCGCCTGCGGGAAGAGGTCCATTAGCCGGTAGATCCCGGCGAGCATGCCTGAGGTGACGGGGAGCCCGAGTTCCCGTGCCTGCTCGAACGTGATCGGGTAGTCGTGGGTCCACGTCCCCTCCACAAGCAGCCGGGAGAGGCGATCCGCCCTCCCGGTATCCATCCGGTCTCCGAGCAGGCCAGTCACGAACTCCCGCATCTGGTTCTGGGCTTTTGAAGCGATGTCGACCAGGATGAAGGTCTCGTCATCGATCTCCTCCGGCGGTTTCAAACGTGGAACCCGGAGGATTGACGCTGCCGGGTACTCCCCGATCCGGGGATCGACCGGACCGAGCACGGCGTTCTCGTCCATCACCACCTCGTCGGCAGCGAGGCAGAGGAGCGTCCCGCCCGACATGGCGTAGTGGGGAACAAAGACCGTCACCTTTCCCCTGTGGCGCCGAAGCGCCATCGCGATCTGCTCGGAGGAGAGGACCAGGCCTCCGGGGGTGTGGATGATGAAGTCGATCGGCATCTCCGGCTCCGTGAGGCGGATCGCCCGGAGGATGTCTTCGGAGTCGTTGATGTCGATGTAGCGGTAGAACGGGATACCAAGAAACGCGACCCGTTCCTGCCGGTGGATAAGGGCGATAACCCTGGTTCGGCGCTCCACCTCCAGGTCCCGGATCGCCCGCAGGCGGCGGGTCCTGGTCACCTGCTGCTGGACGATCGGCACCGCGAAGAGGAGGAGAAGGATGGCAACGAGGAGCACGGTCCAGATATCGGGCATACCGGAACCATGGTGCACACCGCACGTAAAGAAGGTTCGCTTCACGGGACGTGTCAGGAGAGGAACTCGTCGATAGACGCCTGCCGGGTGCGCCCGCCCTCCAGCGTCGAGAGCCTGATCCCGAGGAGCCGGACGTCTGTGCCGTTGAGGAACGGCAGGAGCAGGG
This sequence comes from Methanoculleus nereidis, assembly GCF_032944295.1. Classification (NCBI taxonomy): domain Archaea; kingdom Methanobacteriati; phylum Methanobacteriota; class Methanomicrobia; order Methanomicrobiales; family Methanomicrobiaceae; genus Methanoculleus; species Methanoculleus nereidis. The sequence goes on along the minus strand of NZ_JABFFQ010000001.1, from coordinate 511,325 downwards.
CGGAGGCAGCCCGCCGGATCACCCCGGGGTCCGCGGTGAACCGCGGGAGCGTCCGCGACCGGGTATGCGTATCGAATCCGCGATACCTGACCTTGACCGTGACGGTCCGGCACCGGAGACCGTCGGCGGCAAGTGTCTCCGCGACAACATCCGCAAGTTCGGCAAGGGTTCCCGCGAGGATTTGGGGGTCGGCGGTATCTGCTTCAAACGTCGTCTCCCGGGAGACGGATTTGCACCCCTCCCTGCCCCGGACCTCGCCGTCATCGATGCCCCGGGCGAGACGGTGCACCCGGACGCCGGGTCTCCCCAGCCGGGCGACGATCTCCTGGACGTCGCGGCACGCGAGGTCGCCGACGATCAGGATGCCCATCTGCCGGAGGCCTTCACCGGTCTTCTTCCCGATCCCCGGGATCTTCTCCACCGGCAGGGGGCCGAGGAATTTTGTAACCTCGTCCGGGCGGACGATCGTCAGCCCGTCGGGCTTCTGGTAGTCGGAAGCGATCTTCGCCACGGCCTTGCCCGGGGCGACGCCGACCGAGCAGGTGAGCCCTGTCTCGTTCAGGATCTCCTGTTTGATTGCGGCGGCAAGCGCCCTCGCCGCCGGGAAACTGCCGGCACCGCTGACGTCGAGGTAGGCCTCGTCGATGCTCACCTGCTCGATACGGCCGGCGTGGCGGGAGAGGATGGCCATGATCTCACCTGAGACCCGGACGTAGAACGGGCGGTCCACCGGGAGGTAGACGCCGCGCGGGCAGAGGTCGAACGCCCGGGAGATGGGCATGCCGGAGTGGACCCCGTAGCGGCGGGCCTCGTACGAGCAGGTGCTCACGACCCCGCGGCCCGCCCCTCCCTTCGGGTCGGCGCCCACGATCACCGGCCTCCCGGCAAGAGAAGGATTCCGGCGGATCTCCACGGAGGCAAAGAAACTGTCCATGTCCACATGCATGATGATCCGGCCGGTTGTCACTCTGTGAAGTCCCCCTCCCCGGTTTCTTACGAGAGTGTTGGAGGTCCGGCGATATAGGGGGTTTGGTGGCGTGGGGCGAAAGTGCAGGGTTGAAAGAGGGTTTGCACGGGTGCCGGATATGGGCCAAGAGCGGCTTCCTCTGATCATACCGGTAGTGACCATGTGAAAGCCCAAAAACAGCTTCCGAGGGGATATCGCGTTTGGAGTGGGGGTGACGGGGAGGGAGGAGCATCCCCCCTCCCCTGTCTCTACCCCGTAAGGCTATGCCTGTGACCCCCACTCGAAGACCTTCGGTCTTCTCAAGCTCCGGACGTCCGTCCGTCCGTCGCACCCCACCCGGCCTCCGGCCTCCTCACCCGCACCTTCGGTGCCTCAACTCCGCTCCTAGCGGAGCGTCGTTCCCCGCCCCGGGGGGCGGGGGCAGTGCGAGGCGATACCCCCAAGATCCACTGGAATGGGCATTTTCCACGGATCTAACATATCAATCTGCTGTAGAAATCCGTTTTTGGGCTTTAACCTCGTATCTTACACTTGCCTCGATCTCCAGACGCCCCGGCATGGAGCATCTCTGCAACAGGGGTTTCGCCCACCAGCCCACGCACCCCACCCCAACCCCTGCGCGCCTCCCGGTGACCGGGGCGGGCATCCCGGCGGCCGGAATAACCGATGATGCGAAAAAGTCACTGAAAATAAGCAAACTTCGTGATACAAATATAAAGCCTCATAAGACGTGGGCGAGTGAGAACCACTCGCTCCACCTTCTCCAGCTGATCGGCAGGAATGTTTGCGATCGCGGGACTATGAGGACGTGCAAATAAAAGGGGTAATGGAGTTGTTTACCGGGCCGGAACGATGAGCGAACGCTCACCGGCGGGCATAAACTCGCGGATGGCACCCTTCGCGAACTCGCGGCGGGGCTCGGCGAAGTCGAACCTCAGCGCCGGGTCGGCGAAGCAGACCTTCACGAGCGGGCTGTAGCAGAACGCGTCGCCGCGGCCGTAGTGCGCACCGCCGACGATGGCGGCGTACTCGCCCTGGTGACCGACGTTCATCGCGTAGTTCGGGTAGTTCGGGCCACGCAGTTCGCCCATCAGACCACGGTCGGAGACCATGGAGAGGGAGTTCGCGGAACCGCACTGGTCCTGCAGGTCGTAGCCGAAGAAGCCGAGACGCGACCATCCGTCCTTGTGCAGGAGCATGGAGAGATACCAGCCGTTTAAGCCGGCGTTCGAGTTTCCGGTCGTGATAGAGGTCGTGAGACCGGACGCGGCGGCGATGACACCGGCACGCTGGGACCCGCCGAAGTGGTCCTCCATCATGGTCGGGAACTGCTCGTACTGCTCCATAGCGTTGAGGGTGACCTCGGTTGCGAGATCGTTGACGATCTCCTGGGTCGGCTTGACCTTGTCGCTCGAGCTCGGGTTCTTCCAGTCGACGTTGTACTTGTCCTTGGCGTAGTCCATACCGTAGTAGGTGAACTCGTCGAGGATGTTGTCGGTGTAGGCCGCGGTCGCGTACTGCGTGAACCCGACACCACCGGACATGTAGGAGCCGAGCCAGATCTGGTCGTAGAGCATGGTTCCGGCACCGACGACCTCAAGGGCAGCCTTCGCGGGGTCATTGGGGTACTTCCGGTTCGCCTGGACGATATCGCTGAAGAGACCGAACTTGATACCGCCGGGCTCATTCGGGCCACGGGCACGCCGGGCGGGCAGGATCGAACCCATCTGGACGACGCCTGCGTGCTTCGCGGCGTAGGAGAGGTCGGCGACGGCTGCTTCGCCGGCGCACATACGGTACGCGGCGATGAAGGACATACCGATCTGCATCGCAGACCACCGGGAGGTCGTTCCACCGTCGCAGGTTCTTGAGACCGCGGTCGGGATGTGGATCGCCTGGTACATGCTCTTGCCGACTTCGGCCTTGAGTTCCTCGGCCTGCTTGGCGGGGAAGAGCTTCTCGATGTCCAGCAGGAACTGCGGCTCGATGTCGTCTGCGAGCTCCTGGTCGCCGGTGAAGACCTTGACGTAACAGTCGTCGACGAGGCCGGGGTGGGTCTCGACCATGTGCTCCTGGACGACGGCGCCGCCGGGCATCGCGTGGTTCAGGATGTGGAGATACTCGTTGATTGTCTCGGGGGTAACTTCCTTGCCGAGACGCTTCTGCAGGGTCTGGTGAGCAAGGTCCATGCCGACGATGACAGTCCTCCTGATGTCGTCCCACATCTGCTGCATTGCGGAGTTGTTGACGAAGTGCAGGTCGTCACCTTCGACGAAGACACCGGTGCCGGAGACCTCGTAGGTCATCAGCTGGCGCTGTCCCATCGGGATACCGCCCAGGTGGCAGCGCTCGGGGTCGTACATGGCGATGCCGCGGTCCATCTCGACAGCACGGCTCGCCTTCATGAACTCCATCTTACGGGGAGACTGGCGGACGCCGTTGAAGTTGTAGAACTCGGCAGTCTCGGACTCGACGTCCTGTCCCTGGAACTTCTCCTTGAGGGCCTTCAGGAACAGCTTCTGGGATCTCTCAATCTTTGCCATTGTAATCACTCCTCTTTCGGCATGAAGCCGTATTTCGTGCGCAGCGAGTGGATGCGCTGGACGTACTCGACGTACTCGGTGTCGTCACGGTAGGCGGTTCCTACGAGCGAGTGGTAGATCGTCGTGTGAGCCTTGAGCCACTTCTGGTCCATGGGCTTGCCGACGGCAACCTCACGGTCGAGAGGCTCGCCGATCTGGTTCTTGACGTACTTGACGATGCCATCCTCCCCGAGGACGTTCCTCTGGAGCATGTCGAACATCATGCCGTCTTCAGCGAGACGGAGCGAGTGGCCGTGCACGGTCGCACCGCGGATGCCGACGAGAGCGGGGTCGAACATCTCGGTCTCGATGAGTTCCTTGGAGTATTTCTCCAGGTCGCGCTCACGGCACTCGACGATCTGACGGCCGGAAAGCGTACCGGGGTCGATGCCGCGGAAGCGGTACATCTCGGTGTAGGTCCGCTGGTAGGGCTGCGAGGGGGCGTTGAACATCGAGTCCGCGAACTGAATGTAGCGGACGCGGTCGCCGGCCTGTGCACCCTCTGTGGGCTTGACGAGCTTGCGCATGGGGCAGTCGGGCTCCTGCTGCTCGGCGAGCGGCGGGTGGGCCGTCGGGTATGCCGATCCAGGAGCACGGTGGCCGAGGATCAGCACGATGTCCTCATCCGTTACGGAACGAACCTTCTCAAGCTTCTGGCCTGGGTTCATCTGTTTACGCCGGTTCTCGGCGACAACGGATGTCCCGGGACCGTACTGGGGCTTGTATGCCATTTTTCATTCACCTCAAAGTGATTGATATCTTATCCATTTCCTGTCTTGAATGAGTTTCAGCCATATTTCCGATATTTCGCGTGCCGACGGTCACCGTTCCATCCGGATGATCACCGGTCCTTCCCCGTTCCGGGGGTCCGCAAGACCAATGAGTGTTGTATCGGCGTCCGGCCCATACTTCGCGTAGTCCACGAGCGTCGGGGCGGTCTTCATAAACCTGCCTTCCTGGAGTTGGTACGGGAACTTCGTGAAGAAAGCGTCGCAGAGCGACCGAATCTCCTCGATAGCGGAAGCATCCTCGACCTCCAGGATGACCATGCCCACCTGGACACGCAACGCAATCTCAGCATCTGCGACGCGGATTGCCTTGCGGTCGGAGTGCGGGTTCGGGCTCCCCCGTGCCGGCCCGTAAGGGACAAGCTTCGGCAGGCCGGGCCCGTGGATCATCATCCGACGGATGCCGGCGATGCCGGCAAGCATATTGAGCAGGCGTTCTGCTGTCTCAGGCTTGAGCATCCGTGTGGGCACAACCCTGACCTGCGGAAATGTGGCGTTCATCATTCGAATCTCTGCTCGCTCAGGCTCCGTTTGCGATCTGGTCGATCGGCTTGTTGAAGACGTCGATCTTACCGTAGGTCTCAGCAAAGAGCTTGGAGGTGCTCTCGGGCGAGAACATCTGAGTTCCAGCGTCGAGCGCCGCTGCGGCGACCACGCACGGGATAGCCACACCGTTCGCGTGACGGGTCACGACGTGGTTGCCGTTGAAGATACCGGGGCCGCCACCACCGTAGATCGAGTGGCTGAAGAACGAGAACCCGACAGCGGTACCCATAACGCGGCCGTAGTCGGTGCTCGGGAGACCGGTCTCATGCTCAAGCAGGTCGTTGAAGTAGAGGAGCGTCGCGGAGACTGCCTGGGCAAACCGTCCGGCACCACAGTTGACGATGGTGGCTGCCATGGTTCCCGCAGCGGCGTAGGCGTTCCAGAGCATGGGGTCCTTCGTGTCGTAGAACTGGAAGTACCCGCCCTTCTTGCCGGGGACGATGACCTTGTCCTCAATGGCGCGCTCGACCAGACTCTGGACGACCGTACCAACGGTTCCGGTCTCGCCGTTTGCCTTGACGAGGTCGTAGACCATGTTGTTCGCATTCAGGCCCTGGTAGGCGTAAGCGAGCAGCTGGGCGCGCTCGAACGGCCCGACGGCGGAGCCCATCTCAAAGATACCGGCGGTCTCGAGGGTGGATGCGAGTGCCGCACCCTGCAGGGCATTCCTGCCGGTCATCATGACGGTGTGGTTGACCGGGATGTTCCGGAGCGCGTAGCCGATACCCTCGTTGTTCTGGGGGATCGTCAGGATCGACGTGACGAGCGCACCTTCCATGTCCTGCGTGTGGGGGTAACTGCCCCAGCAGGCCGCCTTGACGGTGGATGCGTTGAAGGCGTCGATGTCGAACTGGTCGACGATCGAGAAGGTGGTCGCGGCTGCGACCGAGGTGATCGCGGCGTCGTAGGTGGCCGCGTTGACCAGGCGCTTCGTCGGAACCTGGACGAGCAGGAGTTTTCCACCGTTGAATTCCAGGATATCGGTGTCGTCACCCTCCTCGACCTGGATCATCTCCTTAATCTTGGCGACGATCGCGTCCTTGTTCTCCATGATGGGGAGGTCGAGTTCTCTTCCCTTGATCTTGCCCTTTCCAAGCTTGCCAACCTTGAGCGCATCCTGGATGCCGCCAAGGTTTACGCTGATCGTTCTCTTGGTCAGGTCGATGATCTTACCTGTGGCCGGGTTAACCAGCGGGCTGATTCTGTCGAGGGCGACGCCGCTCTTGAGCAGCTTCCCGTCATCAGAATAGAGATCAATTGTTTCCGTGTATTTAGCCATAGTATTTCATCCTTTTACCCTTGTTCAATACGTTCCGTTCATGCAAGAGATCACGGGGCAATCATATGCTTCGGATCTCTGAAGGCCGCTACTGCACGTCCCAAAAGGGACTATAAGAGTAGAAGAAGAGCTATTAATAAAATTTGCGAAATAAGGCTGACTTTTTTGTAAAAAGTAATATTTATATCGATTATATTTCCAATCGGATATTTTAAAACTCGGGGCTGAACGGTTCAAATAGTTGAACGCGATCCTTAAAAAGGGTTTCTCCAGGCCGCCCGTTAGCAATTGCAGTCAGACAGAGCACCGTAGAGGAGCACATATTAAATAATAAATGAACTAATACTAATAGCAATAGTTAAAATTATTATCTCCAGAAGAGGGACAACCGTACCCGACTTTATAGGTTGTATCTTAAAAATATATAATGCTACCCAATCTGAAGAGGGTTTCCCGGAATACCAGTACTTGGACCTTTGTTTTCCAGATCCACACAACAGCGGCCAGGAGTAAATACGATTTAATTATATAGCACCCACACAAGCCAGCCACTGCACCCGGGCCCGGCCGGGCCCGGGAACAGAGTTGCCAGGATAACCCGCCGATCTGAGCATCCAAAAGAGATAGGGGTACAAGGACAGGACGAATCCCTGTCCCCCTCACCTTCGCTCCGTACTTCCCGCCGGACCACGGATTCGATACCTGCAGGCCACCCGATGCCGCAACGTTCCTCACGATGGATCGCGGTCACCCGACAGATTAAACGGTATTTAAAAAATCCCCCATGTAAATTATGTAACCTTTAATCACTTACAAATTCGGAATGGTTAAATACAAAACATTACAAGTTATGACAAAGCGATCCTCCGGGGGCTCCGCCCGGAAGTTTCGTTTTCCTCAGGCGAGCAGGCTCTCCGCATTTTGCCCGGTTTTCCGGCGCATCCCGGCAAGCTGGCCCTCGCCGTGCAGGAAAGTCCGGCTTGCCGGGTATGGGATGCCGCGGCAGACCCCTCGCAACGCAGGGGAAAGCCCGAAAACGGGCCTTGCCGGGGCACCGTACTCTACGGGGCTCGCCGGAGTTTCGGGAGACCGATCCTACCAACCACATAGAGGCAAAACCATGGCGAACAGGATTACATTGAACATGATCACCCAGCGCTCCATCGAAGAAGGCGTTGCGATGGAAAAGGGCAAAACGACCCCCGAATACTTCGAGGCCTGCTCGATCATCGAGATGCACGACGACGACGTCAAGGCGCTCGGCCTGGTTCCGAACCAGCTGGTACGGGTGACGAGCGAGTGTGGAGATGTGGTCGTCAAGGCCGTCAGGGGGCGTCAGTCGCTCTACCCCGGCCTTGCATTCATCCCGCAGGGCGTCTGGGCAAACCAGGTGGTACCTCCCCGGACCCAGGCGACCGGGGAGCCCCAGTACAGCGGCTTTCCCGTGACGGTCGAGCCGGTGAACGGTGAACGCCGGAAGAGCGCGCTCGAACTCGTCCAGGGGGCTGTCGGCCTGTGGAGAGGTGATCAGTGATGCCAAAAAGAGTTGAGAATGTCGGATGCCCGTACTGCGGCGTCTGCTGCGACGACCTTGTCGTGACCGTATCGGACGATGGAAAACAGATCCTCGAGGTGGAGAATGCCTGCGCCATCGGCAACCAGATCTTCCACCACGCAACCGGCAGCGAGAGAGTCAAGCTGCCCCGCCTCCGCCAGCCGGACGGCACCTACAAGGATATCTCCTACGACGAGGCGGTCGACTACGCGGCGAAGGTGCTCTACAATGCGAAGAAGCCCCTGATCTACGGGTTCGGATCGACCAACTGCGAGGGCATGGCCGCCGCGGCCAAGGTCGCCGAGAGAGCGGGGGCCGTGCTCGACAACTGCGCGTCCATCTGTCACGGCTCCTCGTTCCTTGCTATATTCGACAACGGTTACCCGAGCTGCACCCTCGGCGAGACGAAGAACCGGGCAGACGTCATCGTCTACTGGGGCGCAAACCCCGCCCACGCCCACCCGCGGCACATGTCCCGCTACTCGATCTTCCCCCGCGGCTTCTTCACCGGCAAGGGCCAGAAGAGCCGCAAGATCATCGTCATCGATCCGAGGCACACCGACACCGCCCAGGTGGCGGACATCCACCTGCAGGTGAAACAGGGGCACGACTACGAGCTCTTTGACGCGTTCCGTGCCGTCGTCCGGGGCCACGAGATCCCCGAGGAAGTTGCCGGGATCAAGCGCGAGCAGATCCTCGAGGTCGCCGCGATCATGAAGAAGGCCCGGTTCGGCACCATCTTCTATGGCATGGGGCTCTGCCACTCCGACGGCAGGAACCACAACGTGGACATCGCCATCAGCCTGACCCGCGACCTCAACGACTACACCAAGTGGACGATCATGGCGATGCGGGGCCACTACAACATCACCGGACCGGGCGCGGTCTGGTCATGGCAGTACGGGTTCCCCTACTGTCTCGATCTGACGAAGAAGGACATCGCCCACATGAACCCCGGCGAGACGAGCTCTGTCGACCTTGCCATGCGCGACGAGGTGGACGCTTTCATCAACATCGGAACCGATGCGGGCGCCCACTTCCCGATCGAGGCGGTAAAACACCTCAGAAAGCACCCCTGGATCACCATCGATCCGAACATTTGCATGGCGAGCGAGATCTCCGACCTCCATATCCCGGTGGGAATCGTCGGGGTCGAGGTCCCGGGCATCGTCTATCGGATGGACAACGTCCCGATCCAGTACCGCAAGGTCATCGACCCACCCGAGGGCGTCATCAGCGACGAGGAGCTCTTCGAGCGGATCCACCAGAGGCTCTCTGAACTGGAGGCCGAAGAGGCCGCGAAAGAGCAGGCGAAGGCCACGCCTGAAGGTGTCCGCGCGGAGGAGTGAACCATGAGCGAACTCCTGATCAAGAACGGGTTCGTCTTCGACCCCCTGCAGGGGATCAAGGGCGACCGCATGGACATCGGAGTCAAGGACGGCAAGATCGTCGAACTGGGCGCTCTCTCGAGCCCGAAGACGATCGACGCGGCCGGAATGACTGTGATGGCGGGCGGCGTCGACATCCACTCTCACGTGGTGGGGCCGAAGGTGAACGTCGGCCGGCTCTTCCGGCCGGAAGACAAACTCTTCAAGAGCCCCCACAAATCTCCTACGTGCAACCGCATGGAGATGGGCTGCTCCGTCCCCTCCACGTTCAAGACAGGCTACGACTACGCGCGGATGGGCTACGTCTTCGTCAACGAGGCGGCGATGCCCCCGCTCCACTCCCCGCACGTCCACGAAGAGATACGGGATACCCCGATCATCGACAACGCCGCGATGCCGGTCTTCGGGAACAACTGGTTCACCCTTGAGTACCTCAAGAACAACGAGATCGAGAACAACGCCGCATATACCGCCTGGCTTCTGCGGGCAACCCGCGGGTTCGGCCTCAAGGTCGTCAACCCCGGCGGCTCCGAGGCCTGGGGATGGGGATTGAACTGCGCAAACATCCACGAACCGGTTCCCTACTTCGATATTACTCCGGCAGAGATCGTGAAGGGGCTCATCGAGACGAACGAGTACCTCGGCCTTCCCCACTCGGTGCACCTGCACGCGAACAACCTCGGGAACCCCGGCAACTATGTCGACACGCTCGAATCGCTCAAACTCGCCGAGGGCTACGCCCCGAAGAACGACTTCGGCCGCGACCAGGTGCTGCACCTCACGCACCTCCAGTTCCACGCCTACGGCGGCGACTCGTGGGGCAACTTCGAGTCCCGGGCAAAAGACGTGATGGACTACGTGAACACCCGCGACAACCTCACCGTCGACATGGGCCAGGTGACCCTCGACGAAACCACCACGATGACCGCCGACGGGCCGTTCGAGCACCACCTGTGCTCCCTCAACCACCTGAAGTGGGCAAACGTGGACGTGGAACTCGAGACCGCCGCGGGCGTCGTGCCCTACATCTACAGCCCGAAGGTCAAGGTCTGCACCATCCAGTGGGCTGTCGGTCTTGAGATCGGTCTCTACGCCAAAGACCCGATGCGGACGTTCATAACCACCGACCACCCGAACGCCGGGCCGTTCACCCGCTACCCGCAGGTCATCACCTGGCTGATGAGCAGGGCTGCACGTGACGAGACGATGAAGACGTTCAAGTGGCTTGAGCGGACGATCGACGCCACCTCCATCGACGGCATCGACCGCGAACTCGATCTCTACGAGATCGCACAGATGACCCGTGCAGGGCCGGCAAAGGCGCTCGGCATCAGCAACACCTACGGCGGGCTTGCCCCCGGTATGGATGCCGATATCGCCGTCTACGCCCTCAACCCCGAAGATATGCCCTCGGACCCCGCAATGATCGAGAAGGCTTTCTCCCGGTGCGCCTGGCTCGTCAAGGACGGCATCGTGACCGTCCGGGACGGCGAAGTCGTCGCGGAGCCCGCAAAGCGGACGGTCTGGGTCGACGTGAAGGTCCCGGAGAACGCACAGGTGCAGAGAGACATCTACGAGCACTTCCTCCGGCACTACAGCGTGAAACTCGACAACTACTCGCTCTTCGAAGAGCACCTCCATAACCCGCGGGTGATCGAGGTCGATACGACACAATGAGGTGATGAGAAGATGAAGACAATTACCCTCACCCTGACCAACCCCTCCGAGCTCTATATCGAAGGGCAGAACATCACGCCGGACAACTTCGCAGGCAAGAAAGCCGCCGAGATAGCCGCCCTTGATGTCTGGGAAGGCAAACAGAAGGGCCCGCTCGGGAAGTACTTCACCGTTGAAGGCGACGGCGGAGCAACGGCCGAAGAGACGAAGATCGTCCTCCGCGGGGACTGCACCCGCGTCAAAAGGATCGGGCAGCAGATGACCGCCGGCGAAATCGTCATCGAAGGTAACGCCGACATGTACATCGGCGGCTGGATGAAGGGCGGGAAGATCCACGTCAAAGGAAACGTCGACTCGTTCTGCGGCATCGGGATGGAAGGCGGCGAGCTCGTCGTCGACGGCAACGCCGGGCACCACCTGGGCTCATCCCCCCGCGGAGAATGGCGCGGCATGCAGGGCGGAGTGATCCGGGTCGCCGGAAACGCCGGCAACGATACCGCCACGTTCATCAACGGCGGGACGATCGTCATCGGCGGCGATGCGGACATCCACATTTCCACCCACGGCGAAGGCGGCACCGTCATCGTCAAGGGCAACGCCAGGGGCCGCGTCGGCGGGCAGATGGTGAAAGGCGACATCTACGTCTACGGGACGATCGAGAACCCGCTCCCGGGATTTTCGATGGTCGACGAGGTCGAACAGGAGGTCGACGGTGAGACCGCCCGCTTCGTCCACTACATCGGCGACCTTGGCGAACGTCACCCGGTCTCCAGAGGCAAGACGGTGTATGCGAACCTCTACACCAGACTCTAATTTTTTTGGCCCGGGCAGTGTAGCCGGCTCCTCACCCAGAAGGTCGAATCGATGAACCAGTTTTTCCGTCTTATATCAGTGATCGAGGCTATCAACCTCATCAACCGGCTCTCCCCACCGATCGGGGTGGAGCATGTGTCTCTGACCGAAGCGTACGGCCGCGTTCTCGCCGAGGATATCCCGGCCGACGGCGACATCCCGGGTTTCGACCGTTCAGTCAAAGATGGTTTTGCGGTGAACTCCGCCGATACCGTTCAGGCATCCGAATTGGCCCCGGTCGCGCTCAAGAACGTGGGCAGAATCACCATGGGGCAGGGGGGGAACGGCATCGTGCTCCGGCGCGGCGAGTGCGCCTACATCCCGACGGGAGCCGTCCTCCCGGAGGGTGCTGATGCCGTCGTGATGCTCGAGTACTGCCAGGACCTCGGGGAGACGATCCTCGCGGGCCGCCAGGTCTTCCCGGGAGAGAACATCATCCGTGCCGACGAGGACTACTCGCACGGCGAAGGTGTTCTTGCGGCGGGAAAACTCCTGAATGTTCGGGATGTCGGCGTGCTTGCGGCGGTCGGGGCGTCCCGGGTAGCGGTGAGGAAGCGGCCGGTCATCGGGATCGTCCCAACCGGCATCGAACTGGTGCCGCCGGATGTTGTTCCGGAAGCCGGCGAGGTCCGCGATGTCAACTCCTACCTCTGCAACGCGTTCGTGCAGGAACGGGGCGGCATCCCCCGTAACTATGATCTCGTCAGGGACGACCCGGCGCACCTCACGACTGTCCTCGAGTCGGCGCTCGAAGAGTGCGATGCGATCCTGATCACCGGAGGGAGTTCAAAGGACGATCGCGACATTGCGGCCGGCGTGATCGAGTCGCTCGGGGAGGTGCTTGCACACGGGATAGCACTGGCTCCCGGGAAACCGACGATCATCGGTACGATCGGTCACGTACCCGTCATCGGCATCCCCGGCCACCCGGCCTCGACAATGGTCGTCCTCTCGGTGCTTGCGGCGCCCCTCCTGCAATCGCTCTCCGGCTGCACGGGCCGCCGGGAGATGAAGCAGAAGGCGGCCCTCACGCAGAACATACCCTCGGAGCGGGGGCGCGAAGAGTACGTCAGGATCAAACTCATCGGGGATGAAGCGGTGCCGCTCTTCGGCAAGTCGGGCCTCTTGAACACCCTGGTGCAGAGCGACGGGCTCGTCAGAATACTTCAGGGATACGAAGGGCTCGAGGCCGCAAGCGAGGTGGACGTAACGTTATGGTGAGGCGGCGCCTCGCGTCGAAACCGCTCGCGGACGTCCGGAGGATGATGCGCTCGATCTTCCCGTGCCTGGACCGGATCGTCACCCTCCCGGTTGCCGGGGCGGCCGGACGGATGACGGCAGAGCCCGTCTACTCGTTGCTGACCGTCCCGGCAACGGATATTGCCGCCAGAGACGGTTTCGCCATCGTGAGCAGTGAGACCGCCGGGGCGAGCGCGACAAACCCGGTCAGGCTCAAAACCCCCCACCGGGTGAATACGGGAAATGCGATCCCTCCAGGTTACGATGCAGTCGTCATGATCGAGGACACTACCAAAAAGGACGGGGAGTGGTATACCGGGAAGGCGGTGCTCCCTGGCGAACATGTCCATCCGGCCGGCTCCGAGATCCGGCAGGGCGACCCGATCCTCCCGGCCGGGCACCGGATACGCCCCTGCGATATCGGGGCGCTCCTCTCCTACGGGATCGCTATGGTGGACGTGCGGGACGTGAAGGTCGGCCTCATCCCGACGGGGAGCGAACTCGTTCCGGCAGGCGAACTCCCGGGACCGGGAGGGGCCATTGAGAGCAACACCGCCGCTGCCGCGGCACTGCTCGACGAGGCCGGCGCCACCTGTGTCCGCTACGGAATCGTCCGCGACGAGCCCGGACAACTCCGGCAGGCTATCCAAAACGGCGTCCGCGAAAACGACCTGATCCTGATCTCCGCCGGCTCATCGGCAGGCACCCGGGACTTCACTGCTGCCATCATCAGCGACCTTGGAGAAGTACTCGTCCACGGTGTCGCGATGAAGCCCGGAGAACCGGCGATCATAGGCCGGATCGACGGCAAACCGGCCATCGGGCTCCCGGGCTATCCGATTGCCGCCCTGACGGCCGTACGGGAACTCGCCCTCCCTCTGCTTGCGGCATGGGGCTTTCATCCCCGGCCGGCGGAACGCTTCCGCGCCCGGCTCGCCAGGACGGTCACGGCGGACCCCGGCTACGACGAGTTCGTCCTCCTCACCGTCTCGCGGACAGGCGACGGGTTTGTCGCGATCCCCCTGCCACGGGGGGCCGGCCCGCAGATGGCGCTGGTCCATGCAAACGCCTACCTGCACGTCCCGAGAGGCACCTGCGGCATCTGCGAAGGCACGGAGATCGAAGTCCCGCTGACCGGGCCGCACTGGATGATCCGGGAGTTGGCTGAAAATGAAACTGCATCGGGATACCGGATACGGGAAAGAGAGGTGGCATCCCCGCCGAAAGGCGGTTCCTGACAGAGCCCCACCGTCACCCCTCGCCCTCGCAGGTTTTGATCAGGGTACGGATGCGCTCCTCGAGGTCCGGGAGATTCTCCCGGTACTCACGTGCAAGCAGAAACGTTCTGACAGCGTCGCCCATGCCCCGGTGGGCGCCGAGAAGGTGGCCGTACTCCCGGGGGACAGGATACCGGAAGTGCGTCGAGGCAATGGTGGAGCCGTCGGCGGAGAAATCAATGAGACGGGACAGACGATCGAGGGAGAGGACCTGTTTCATCCCGAAACGACGCCGAATCTCGCGCTGGAGGTCGACCAGCATACACCCATCGAGCGAGAAATTTGCGGTCCGAAAAGCCCTCTTCTCCATACTCGCAGCAAAGACGACGATAGCCGGAGTGTCCCCTGCCGAGACGACCGATTCCATGAAGAGCCGGAGATCAGCAAAAGCGTTCCGCGCCGTCGCCTTTGCCGCGGGAACCTCGTCACCCGAAATCCGGTAGGAGTGATCGTAGGGCATCCCATACTCGTCACGCCCCATGTTCGCCACGGTCGTCGCGACACCGACGGTTTTGCCGCACGCATCGGTCACTTTCTTCCATATCTCGACATCGATATCATACCAGAACTGTTCCCCAACGTAGCGGACGCTATCGTCCTCTAGCCGGTGGACGACCGCACCGATCTCGATCGGCATCATGACTCCCCGGCAGGTGCCGTAGACATAGCCGAACTCGATATCCAGGTAGACATACCTGCCTGCCTCGCCTGTTGCGGACTGCACTGCAAAAGAGATCTCTCCCCGACGACGAAAAGGTTTCCCAGCCTCTCCTTTCCGGCAAAGGTTTATCGGGCAGGACGAAAGCCATTCTATAGAGAAGCAGCAGGAGACCCCTGCACCCGATGACCATGAGACTCTCCACCATCTGGAAAAAACTGGGTATCGGCGGCCATTCCGAGCAGAAACCCTCCGGATGCCCGGAGCCCGTCAGCCGCGACCGGGAGGCAGAGGTGCGTGCGCTCCTCGCCCGTCCCCCGTTCGGGATCACCGGTATCGCCGACGCCGCCTTCCCACTCTACGATCGGGCACTGACCCACCGATCGTACGCGAACGGCGGGGAGTACCCGGCAGCGGTGGTCGATGACAACGAACGGCTTGAATTTCTCGGGAACTACATCCTCGACTTCATCATCGCCGATCACCTCTACGGCGAGTACGAACTCCCGCCAGGGGAGATGAACCGGAGGCTCCAGGTGACCAGGAACACGAAACTCGCCGAGATCGTGCGCGGGCAGGGCCTCGGCATCGACGGCGCCATCAGGCGGCGGGGACTGGCGCTGACCGACTCGATCATCGCCGACGCATTCGAGGCCCTGATCGGCGCCATCTATCTCGACCGGGGCCTCACCGTGGCCCGGGAAGTCGTGCTCGCGATCTTTGAGGAAGAGATCGCGGGATGCGACGTCCACCGGAACTACCGCGGAAGACTCCAGGAGTATGTTGCCCGGGAGAACCTCGGTGAGCTCGAGTACGCCTTTCGCCAGACCGGACCCGGGAGCTCCCCGGTCTGGGCCGCACGGGTGGCCGTCGGGGGAAACCTCCTCGGCGAAGGAGAGGGACGGACCAAGCAGGGGGCGGCGATGCTCGCGGCAAAAGAGGCCCTCGGCCGCCTCGGAGGGAGGTAAGGCGGTGCTGCCGACCGAAGGCGACGCGCCCGTCGCGGTCGCCCGGTGCGACGGTTACGTGCCGGGAGAGGTCGAAGCGGCCGTCCGCCGTGCAATCGACCTCGCCGGCGGCATCGGGAGGTTCGTCTCGCCGGGACAGCAGGTTCTCCTCAAACCGAACCTCCTGCAGGGGCAGGAGCCGGAACGGTGCGTCACCACCCACCCGGAGGTCGTCGCTGCCGTCGCCCGGCTTCTTACGGAGCACGGGTGCCAGGTCGTCATCGCCGACAGCCCGGGAGGGGGAATTGTCTACAGCGAGGCGAACCTGCGACGTGCATACGCGCGCGCGGGGTATATGGTGGTGGCCGAAGAGACCGGCGCCGCCCTGAACTACGATACCGGGTCGCAGATCGTGTCGTTCCCGGAAGGCGAGGTGATGAAACAGTTCTCCATCATCACCCCCGCCGTAGAGGCCGACGCGATCGTGGTCGTCTCGAAAGCCAAGACCCACATGTGGACGCGAATGACGGGTGCGACGAAAAACCTCTTCGGACTCATCCCGGGACTCGAGAAACCGGTCTTCCACTTCCGGTTCCAGGACGAGTACGCCTTCGGGAGGATGCTCGTCGACCTCAACGAGTGCATGAAGCCCCGGCTCCAGGTCGTGGACGCGGTTATAGGAATGGAAGGGGACGGCCCGCAGGCAGGCACCCCAAAAAAGATCGGGGCGATCCTTGCCGGGAGCGATTATGCGGCCGTGGACACCGTCCTCGCGCGGCTCATCGGCATGGACCCGCTCGAGATCGGGAGCATCAGAAGCGCGGCTGATCGCGGGCTCCTCGATCCCGCGGCCGTCCGGACGGTCGGCGACGACCCGGCGGGGTTCGCAGTCCCGGACTTCCAGAAACCTTCGACCTATGCCGGGGGCAGGACGGGCATCTGGCGGCGGGTGATGCTCGCCGTCGTCCAGCGTTTCGGGAGAACCTACGCCCCCCGCCCCGGTGTGATCGCTTCTTCGTGCATCGGTTGCCGGAAGTGCGAGCGGATCTGCCCCGTGCACGCGATCACCGTCAGGGAAGGCAAGGCGACGATCGATCTATCGCGCTGCATCCGGTGCTACTGCTGCCACGAGATGTGCACTGAGCACGCCATCGCCCTTTCGCGGGGCCTCACCGGGAAGCTCCTCGCCCGCCTGCTCGGGTGAAGACGCCCCCGCCAAAAGACTCATGAGCGATCGGGAAAGAGCGGGGGCCATGCCATGCCCGTTCTGCAACCCTGCCCCGGAAGATATCGTTGTCGCAAACGACCTCTGTTACGCCCGCTACGACATCCACCCAGTCAGCCCCGGCCACCTGCTTGTCATACCGTTCCGGCACGTCGGGAGTTACTTCAATACGACCGATGAAGAGAGGATGGCCATAGCCTGGCTCATCGACGACTGCAGGGCCCTCACCGACCGCGACCTCGCCCCCGACGGTTACAACATCGGCGTCAATGTCGGTGAGGCCGCGGGGCAGAACGTCATGCATCTCCACATCCACTTCATCCCGCGCTATCGGGGAGATGCCGGAGAGCACGGAGGGGGCGTGAGGGGCGTGATGCCGTGCAAGCCGGAGTAGCGACGAAGAGCGACCTCCGGGCATAATTTCCGGATATGTCATCGTGCCGCCGTGCCCGGGGCAACGGCACCGGGCGTTTACCGGCCGATGCCCGGATGCCCATTTAGAATGATTAATTATGCAAGTAAGGCATAGTTACCCTACGAGGGACTTTAGTGCAGACGCTGCTCTTCCTAATACTATTCCCCATCCTCGTCGCGTGTCTTTTATTGTTCGTGAAACGGACGACACTGCGTTACGCGGTGGTTGCCCTCTCCGCTCTCATTATCGGCGGGGCATCGATATACCTGCTTATACGGTATGCGTTCGAAGGCGTGGTCTACTTTGCCGCGCCCTCGGAGGCGGCCAGCCTTGCTATGGTGGCCATCGAGATGGGCCTGGCGCTCTTTATTATCTACATGGGCGCAAAGTTCAGGAACTACCTGGCAATCGTGCTTGCCGTCGTCCAGGCGGCGCTGGTGGTATACCTTGAGACAACGTTTTCGGGGAACATTCACGCGGTTAACAACCTCTTCATCGACCAGTTCTCCATCATTATGGCCCTGATCGTGGGGCTCATCGGGAGCCTCATAGCCGTGTACGCGGTCAGGTACATGGAGACATACCACCACCACCACCCGGAGGTGCGCGACCGGCAGAAGATGTTCTTCTTCGTCATCTTCATCTTCCTTGCCGCGATGTTCGGCCTGGTATTCTCCAACAACCTCATGTGGGTCTTCTTCTTCTGGGAGATCACCACAATCACATCGTTCCTGCTGATAGGTTACTCGGAGACCGAGGAAGCAACAAAGAATGCTTTCCTTGCGCTGGTGATGAACCTTCTCGGCGGGGTCGCGTTCGTCGCTGCGCTCATCTTCCTCGCCGCAACCGAGGCAACGAGCGGGGGCATCGATCTCGCCCGGGTGCTCGCCTCAGGGGACACGGCCGTCATCCTGATTCCGGCCGTCCTGATCGGGTTTGCCGGGATAACGAAAGCCGCGCTGATGCCGTTCTCCTCCTGGCTCCTCGGGGCGATGGTGGCCCCGACCCCGGTCTCGGCCCTGCTCCACTCAAGCACCATGGTCAAGGCCGGTGTCTACATCCTGGTCAGGTTCTCACCGGTCTTTGCCGGGACGTTCGCCGGATTCTCCATCGGCCTCGTCGGCGCCGTGACCTTCGTCGTCGCATCCGCGATCGCGATATCACAGAGCAACGCTAAACTGGTTCTCGCCTATTCGACGATCGCAAACCTCGGCCTGATAGCCGCCTGCGCGGGTGTCGGAACTTACATGCTCGTCTGGGCGGCAATCCTCCTGATCATCTTCCATGCCGTCGCGAAGTCGCTCCTCTTCCTCGGGACCGGTGCGATCGAGCACCGGATCGGGAGCCGGGACATCGAGGACATGGAAGGCCTGATCGTCCGGATGCCCAGGATGGCGGTGATGATGTTCATCGGGATCGCCGGCATGTTCCTTGCACCCTTCGGCATGTTGATCTCCAAGTGGGCGGCGATCGAGGCGTTCGTCCAGGTCCAGGCTCCTTTCGGCCTGGTCTTCATCGCGCTCCTCGCCTATGGGAGCGCCATCACGGTCTTTTTCTGGGCGAAATGGATGGGCAAACTCATCGCGATCACCAGGAACAGGGAACAGGTCGAGAAAGGGTTCTTTGAGGAGCCCTGGGCTCCCCTCTACATCATCACCGGCCTCGTGGTAGCGGCCGTCCTCCTCTTCCCGGTCATCTCCTCGACGCTGATCGAGCCCTACGTCCTTGCAATCTATGGGGTTACGGCACGCCTTGCAGAGGCGAACGTCGCCATCATGCTCCTGATGATGGCCCTCTTGCTGATCCTCCCGGTCTCGTTCCTCCTCTTCAGGAGGAGCGCAAAGCATCTCCCGGCCTACATGAGCGGGAGAACCGCCACGCCGGATCTGCACTTCACCGGGTCGCTCGGCCTGACCCGGGAGGCACAGACGCGGAACTACTACCTCACCGAGTACTTCGGCGAGGCAAAACTCTTCCTTCCGGGAGCAGTGGTCTGCACCGTCCTGATCCTTGCATCGTGGGTTCTCGCGGGGGTGGCGCTATGACCTGGACCTGGCTCATCGGGGCAGTCCTCTTCCTCGTCCTCGCGCCTGTCATCGGCGGCCTCATCGCGGGAATCGACCGAAAGATCACCGCGCGGATGCAGGGGAGAGTCGGACCGCCGCTCCTGCAGCCCTTCTACGACGTCGGCAAACTCTTCGAGAAGGAGAGCGTCGTCGTCACGACGGCGCAGAACTTCTACATTCTCGTCTATCTGATCTTCATCGCCCTCTCCGGCGCGCTCTTCTTCGCGGGAGGGGACCTCTTACTGATCATCTTCGCCTTCACGCTCGCTCACGTCTTCCTGGTGCTCGGGGCCTATGCGGCCCACTCCCCCTACAGCCACATCGGGGCCGAGCGCGAACTGATCCAGTTGATGGCATATGAACCGATGATCATCCTCGCGGCCGTCGGATTCTACATGGTCACGAACAGCTTCTACGTCTTCGATATCGCCGTCTCGACCGTGCCGGCCATCCTCTACCTGCCCGGCGTATTCCTGGGCTTCGCGACCATCCTCACGATCAAACTCCGGAAGTCCCCCTTCGACATCTCGACGTCGCACCACGCGCACCAGGAGATCGTCAAGGGCATCACGACGGAGTTCTCGGGATCGACGCTCGCCCAGGTCGAAATCGCCCACTGGTATGAGAACGTCTTCCTCCTCGGGTTCATCTACCTCTTCTTTGCCTGGAACCCCGTGATCGGGATTATCGCGGTCGTGGTCACGTATCTCGCCGAGATCTTCGTCGACAACGTCACGGCACGGGTTCGATGGCAGGCGGCGCTGAAGAGCGGGTGGCTCGCGGCAGTACTCGGCATCGTGAACCTGGCGATCCTCGCCTATATCCTCGCCTATATGATGACTGGAGGTGCATAAGTACCATGGCATTCCTGAAGCGATCA
This sequence comes from Methanoculleus nereidis, assembly GCF_032944295.1. Taxonomy (NCBI): domain Archaea; kingdom Methanobacteriati; phylum Methanobacteriota; class Methanomicrobia; order Methanomicrobiales; family Methanomicrobiaceae; genus Methanoculleus; species Methanoculleus nereidis. The sequence continues at coordinate 490,984 of NZ_JABFFQ010000001.1, read as the reverse complement.
CCCTGGATCCTTCACTACGATGCGTCCAGCTGCAACGGGTGCGACATAGAGGTGCTTGCATGCCTCACCCCGCTCTACGATGTGGAGCGGTTCGGTATGATCAACACCGGGAACCCGAAGCATGCTGACATTCTGCTGATCACCGGCGGAATCAACACGCAGAACCGGGAGGTGGTCGAAAACATCTACGAGCAGATGCCGGAGCCGAAAGTCGTCATTGCAGTTGGTATTTGTGCCGCAACCGGCGGCATATTCCGGGAATGTTACAATATCGTAGGGGGCATCGACAAGGTTATCCCCGTGGATGTCTACGTTCCGGGATGCGCGGCAAGGCCGGAGCAGATCATCGACGGTGTCGTAACAGCGCTCTCGATTCTCGAGGAGAAACGGGCGAAGATGACCGGGGCGGCGAAGACGAGAGAAGAAGAGCAGCACGCGGAACAGGCAGGTGAGAGCACATGACGGTTAACGAAGAGCAGACTACCACCGGTATCGCGCTGGAGGATCTCCTGCGAGAGGTCGAGGCGCTTCACGCCGGAGGATACCGCCTCGTCCAGATCGGGTGTACGGATCTCGACGGGTCTTACGAGCTCAACTACTCGTTCGATAAAGGCTACCAGTTCAGGAACCTCCGCCTGACTGTCGGGCCGGAGACGGAGGTTCCAAGCATCTCCGGGATCTACTGGGGGGCGTTCGTCTACGAGAACGAGATGCACGACTCCTTCGGGATTCCGGTCAAAGGAATTAATATCGACTTTAAAGGAACGTTCATCAGGACGGATGAAAAATATCCGTTCAGCGTCACGAGAAGGGGAGGCGACCGATGCCAGAACGCATAATCGTGCCGTTCGGACCCCAGCATCCGGTGCTGCCGGAGCCGATCCACCTCGACCTCGTTCTCGAGGACGAGAAGGTGGTGGAAGCGATCCCCTCGATCGGCTACATCCACCGGGGACTCGAGCGTCTCGTGCAGAAGCGCGAGTATACCGAGTATGTCTACGTGGCGGAACGGATCTGCGGGATCTGCAGTTTCATCCATGCGCTCTGCTACAGCCAGGGCGTCGAGCATATCATGAAGATCGAGGTTCCGGACCGGGCACGGTATCTCCGGACAATCTGGTCGGAGTGCTCGCGTATCCACTCGCACCTCCTCTGGCTCGGGCTCTTTGCGGACGGGATGGGTTTTGAGAATCTCTTCATGCGATCCTGGCAGCTCCGGGAGAGCGTGCTCGACGTGCTCGAGGACACCACCGGCGGAAGGGTCATCCAGGGTACCTGCAAGGTCGGCGGGGTCAGGCGCGACATCGGGCAGGAGAAACTCGACGAGATGCACCGGACACTCGATCCCTTCGAGCAGAAGTGCCGGGATCTCGGCGATGTCTTCCTAAACGACGATACGGTGAAATACCGTCTCAAGGGACTCGGGGTCATCTCAAAGGACGAGGCCTACGACCTCGGGGCGGCGGGGCCGACCGCCAGGGGGAGCGGGGTCGCGATGGACCACCGCGAGACCGGCTACGCGGCCTACGGGGATCTCGGCTTCAAGCCGGTCGTCGAGACCACCGGCGACTGCTACGCCCGGTGCGCTGTTCGGGTCAAGGAGGTTTACGCGTCCATCGACCTGATCCGGCGGGCGATCGAGGAGATGCCCGAAGGACCCATCGATGTGAAGGTGAAGGGAACGCCCGACGGCGAGTACTTCTCCCGCGCGGAGCAGCCCCGGGGCGAGGTCATCCACTACCTCAAGGGCGACGGGAGCAAGCACCTTGCCCGGGCCCGTATCAGGACGCCGACGCTCGCGAACATCCCGCCGCTCGTGAAGATGCTCCCGGGCATCCAGCTCGCGGATGTCCCGGTCGTCGTCCTCTCGATCGACCCCTGCATCGGCTGCATGGAGAGGTGAAGTGAGAATGGGAATTTTTCAGATGACAAAGACGGTTCTCCGGAACCTTGCAGGCGGTCCGGCCACCCGGCAGTACCCGGCGGTGCCGGCACGGACATCCTCCCTCACCCGGGGGCACATCGTCTTCGACCCGGCCACCTGCCGCTCCTGCAGCCTCTGCGTGAAACGGTGCCCGTGCGAGGCGATCCGTCTCGATAAAGAGGCGAAGGTCTGGGAGATCGACCGCATGCGGTGCATCGCCTGCGGCGACTGCGTCGAGGGCTGCCCGTTCGGGAGCCTCACGATGGAGCAGAGTTACCACCCTCCGGTGACGGAGCACGTGGTGGAGCGCTACACCATCACCTACGTGAAGCCCGAGAAGCCCGCGAAGAAACCGGCCGAAGAGAGCACAAAGGAAGAAGGCGTCGGCGAGAGCGCGTGAGAAGGGGGCGGGGCCCTGGAATCCCCGGCGCGATCTTTTTTTAACTACTGTTTCTATCCAGCAGCAGAAGCGTTAACAGTTGATGGCATCTCGAGCGCCGCCTGCTTGCGATTGCAACAGCCGGAGTGGCTGGAACTATGGGGAGATCCGGCAGGTGGGATTCTGGCTGCCGAAACAACCGAAACTATGGGGCGACCCCGTACACTGGACCATGGGGATATCGCCACGAGGGGGAAGGGGCTGACGGGGAGGGGGGAGCATCCCCCCTCCCCTGTCCCCACGTTACACCTTCAGACTTCATTGCTGCAGACTGTTCTACTCCTGCAACCCCCACTCGAAGACCTCCGGTCTTCTCTAGCTCCGGTTCTAACGAACCGTCGCACCCCGCCCGGCCTCCGGCCTCCTCAGTTGCACCTGCGGGGCTCATGCTCCGGCCCGTCGGCCCGTCGCAACTCGCACCTGCGGTGCTCGAACTCCTTCCCCTTTGGGGAAGTCGCACCCCACACCTCAGGGTGGGGGCAGTGCGTGGCGATACCCCCTAGTAAGCCGTGTATGAGTTGTGACTGGTGCGGGTGTTCATAAGGACAAAATCGGAAACTCGCATAGAATAAAGTTTTTGGCAGCAGACAAACAAATACTACATCGTTGTATGCGCCATACGAACCGATAAATTGGAGTTTAGTTGCTTTAGTGTTATGCTTATAACACGGATATTATTCTATCTGCTCTTTTCCGGCACCTATCTCCCTAAGTGCCTTTGTTAACAATGGGAGAGTTATATAGAGTGCTTTAAGATTATTACTTAGCATTGTATGTTGCCAAGTACCTTGCGCTAATTTTTTCTGCGCTTTCTCAGATTTACTAATCAAAGAATCTATTGACGCAAACGCTTTTTTCAAATCATCTTTTGAATAATAATCCAAAGCATCACTTTCGGCTAATTCTTCTGAAATCAAAGATAAAGCTATATTAAGCGCTTGAAGCCGGTTCTTTTGTAACGTATGCTGAGGAGTACCTTGTGCGAATTTTTCTTTTGCTTTCTCAGTCTTGCTAATCATTGAAGTTATGACTCGGAGTGCTTCCTCCATATCTTTCTTTGTAAAATTATCCATAAACTCAACCCCCGGATCCGCAATTTAAACTACCCGATAAGTTCCTGTTTATCTATGTGCTTTTTCAATTAAATCATGGCAGACTGCAAAACAAAAAGAAAGATAAGCAAACAAAAACAGGCTGATGATGTGTCGGCCTGTTTTTGTCCTTAATTTTTGTCCTTATTAACATCCATTGACTGGAGGGACAGGACCCGAACACCAGAGAACGACAAACCTCCAGGAACAGAGCTCGAGCACCGAAGAACGACGTTCCGGTAGGAACAGAGTTTGAGCACCGTCAGGTGCGAAGGTGCGTAGCCCCCACGGTCCAGTGTACCGAGTTCCCTCATGTTCGGTCGTTTCGGCAGTCACAATCGCACCTGCCATGACCCCAGAAGTACAAGGACCGTTTTTTCTGGAACGGGGTGTCTACCACCTAGCCTTTTTGCATCACCTTCCAGTTAACCTCACTTCCTCACCAGCGGATACACCATGTGGATGATGTCGTAGGTGTTGCTCGGGTAGGCCCACGGGATCGCGTCCAGCGTCAGATCGTCCACCGTCAGACCATGTTTGATCGCGAGGGCGAAGATGTTGATCACCTCCTCGACGTGGGGCCCGATGAGGTGGGCGCCGAGGATCCGGCGGGAATCCTCGTCGACCAGGAGTTTGTAGCCGGCGTGCTTCTGGCCGATGCTCCGGTTCGTGAACCGCCCGGAGAGGTCGCCGGCGTTGGCGACGTAGGAGATCCCCTTCTCCTTCGCCGCTTCTTCCGTGAGCCCGACGGAGGCAATGGGCGGATTCGTGAAGACGGCGCTCGGGACGACGGAGTAGTCCGCGACGCGGGCGTTGCCGCCCAGGATGTTGTCGACAACGATGTGGGCGTCCATCACCGCCACCGGGGTCAGCTGCGGGCTCCTCGGGTTCGCGTCCCCGGCAACGTAGACGGCGGGATTCGAGACGCTCCGGAGACGGTCGTCGACCACGATCCCCCGGCGGTCGGTCTCGACGTTCCCGGCCGCAAGGTCGAGCTCCTCGACCGCCGATACCCTGCCTGCGCCGTGGACGACCATATCGGCGCCGAAGGTCTTCTCCTCTCCCTTCCTCCCGGCCCGCACACGAAGGCCGGTGCCGTTCTTCTCGACCGAGACGAGCGGCATGTTCACCTGCACGTCGATCCCCACCTCCCCTGACGCCAGCAGCAGCCGGTCGACGATATCGGGATCGAACTCTTTGAGCACCCGCCCGCTCCGCTGGAGGATGGTCACCGCCGACCCGGCAGCAACGGCGATGTGGGCGAATTCAAGCGAGATGTAGCCCCCGCCGACGAATATGATCCGTTCCGGGAGCGCTTCAAGGTAGAAGAAGTCGTCGCTTGAGGTCATCAGGTCCTCGCCCGGGACGTTTAAGGGGCGGGGGTGCGCACCGGCGGCGATCACGATGTACCGGCCCGTGAGCGTATCGGCGGCGACCGCCACCCTATCCGGCCCGGTAAAGCGGGCAAGCCCGTGGTAGGTATGGATCCCCGCACTCCGGAAGCCCTCCTCCTTTTGCCGGGGAACGGGATCGGTGAAGGTCCTCTCAAAGGCGATCAGTTCCGGCCAGTCGATCGCGATCGCACCCCTGATACCGTTCCCCTGCTGGTCATGGGCACGGGAAACCACCTCTGCGGCACCGGCGAGCACCTTTTTGGGGACACAGCCCCGCAGGGCGCACGTCCCCCCGTAGTCCCGGGAATCAACGATCGCTACCTGCATCCCGGCCTTCCTGCAGTGCCAGGCGATGTCAGAACCGGCGTTCCCCGTTCCGATAACGACGACGTCGTACTCCCGCTCCATGGTGTGAGTCCGGTCGCCATGGACCGGCATAAAGGTTTACCCGGGTAGGAAGAATGCGGCACCGCCAGCTGCCCGGTCCGAGGACGGCACGGGAAGTCAGAAGTAGAAAAGAGAGACGATGCCGACGGCGACGAAGATGAAGACGATCGTCAGAGCACCCCCCGCCACAAGATAGTCCCGGGTCCGGTAGTTCCCCGGGCCCATCAGGAGGGCGTTCACCGGGTGCGTCGGGAGGAGGAAGGAGTTCGACGTGCAGATCCCGACGAGGAGCGCGAGGCCGCGGGGATCGAGCCCGAACGAACCCGCCATAACCAGCGCGAGCGGGACCAGGAGGACGGTGGCGGCGATATTCGACATGACAAGCGAAAAGGCGGTCGCGAGAACCGCAACCGCGATGAGGATGAGGGGCGTCGGATATCCGGCGACCAGGCCGGCCGTCTGGTCGGCGATGAATCGGGCGGTCCCGGTCGTGTCCATGGCGATGCCGAGGGGAAGGAGGCCGGCAATCAGCGCGAGCGTCCGCCAGTCGATAGCGCGGTAGACCTCGCCGATCGGAACGATCCGGAGGAGGATCATCGCGAGCACTCCCGAAAGAAGGCTCGTCGCGATCGAGAGCCCGGTGTAGGTGAGGCCGACGGCGGCAAGAAAGCAGAGGACGGCGGCGGCCGCACCGCGCTCGCGAACCCCCGCCCGCCCCTCGACAGGGGTCACCATGACGAAGTTCCGATCCGTGGCGAGCGCCCGCAGCCGTTCCCAGCGGCCTAAAACGACCATTGCGTCCCCCGCCTGCAGCGGGCGGTCGGCAAGGTTTTGCCGCTGCTCCTCGGTTCCGGAGAGGAGGATCAACACCTCGACGCCGTAAGTCACCCGGAACTCGAGATCGCGAAGCGTTTTGCCGACGATCCCGCCATACGGCCGGACGATCACCTCCGCAAACCCCACGTTCGGGTCGGCCATGACGTTCGCGGTGCTCTCCCCCGCCCGAACCCACTCAAGCCCGAAATCGTCTACAAACCGCCTGACATCCTCATCCTGTCCGAGAATGCCGAGTTCCTGCCTGGCGGCGAACCGGGTATGCCGCCACGGCGTGTAGGTGATCTCGCCCCGCTCGGCGAGGGAGATGAGGTGGAGGTTGTAGCGCGAGATCATATGCACCGCCTCACGTGTCTTCCCGACGATAGGGCTCCCGGGTGGGGCCCGCAGGTAGGATATGCGGCACGGTGGACACCATGTCCGGATGAGTTCCTCCTGTGGGCTCAACCGCGTCTTCTCGCGCCGAGGAAGGACCCGGTCCCCGAAGAAGTAGAAGAAGACGATCCCGGCAAGCAGGAGCGGCACCCCGACGGGGGTGACCGCAAAGAGCCCGAAGGGCGGATATCCGGCCTGCCGCAGAAGGTCGTTGAGGATGATGAGGGTGCCGGCCCCCACCATGCTGACGGTGCCCCCGATGGTCGCGGCGTAGCCGACGGGCAGGAGGAGGCGCGATGGCGCGATACCTGTAAGCGACGAGACCCGCAAAAGTGAAGGGAGGAAGACGGCGGTGGCCCCGACACTCTGCATGAACGCCGAGAGAGAGCCGGCGACGAGCGAGGCGGCGGCGGTCAGCCCTCGTTCGCCGCGACCGGCAATCCCGACGATCGCCCGGGCGATGCGGATGGTCACCCCGGTCCGGTCGAGCCCGCGGCCGAGAACCATCACCGAGAGCATCGCGATGACCGCGTTGCTCGAAAAACCGGAGAGGGCCTCTTGCGGGGTGACGATCCCGAGCCATGTTAGCGCGAGGGTCACGAGCATGGCAGCGACGTCGACCCTGACGATGCCGGAGATGAAGAGAACGGCAGTGCCGGCCAGCACCAGCAGGGTGAGGAGGATCTCGGTCTCCATCGGGCACCCTGCGCGGGAGGAGCTAAAAAAAGGTGAGGCCGGTCCCGGTAGGGGAGGTACCGGACGGGTTACCCCGAACGAGGCAGGCCCCCATCACTCGTACACGTCGCGGGTGACCCGATGCGGCTCAAACCGGCCACGGTGAAAGACCCGGACCTCGACCTCGGCACCTTTCCGGAAGTCCCGCATCAGGAGATCGTAGGTCCGCCGGACGTAGCGCAACCCCTCCTGTGCGAAGAGATCCCTGAGCGATTCCCGGAACCGGATTGCCTGGTCGAGAAACGCCGCCTCGTAAGCCCGGGTCTCCCGGGCAATCCGGGCGCACTCGGCATCGTCAATCGGGTTGTTGTAGCATCCGTGTTCGTTCAAACCCCCGATCTGCCGCCAGTCGACGGTGCCCGTCTCGTCGGCCTCCCGATGGAGCATGTAGGGGTAGACACGGCAGATGGCGAACCGCCGGTCGTAGATGCTGCACCTGCCGCCCTCAAGGAAGATGCAGGAGCCGTCAGGCTTTGTCCAGAGGGCGTAGCCCGAGACGTAGAACCTCCCCTGCTGGTCGCAGGCATCAAAATCGGGTGCCGGAATGATGGCGTCGGGCGCAAACGAGCGGACGCTGTCGGTATCCTCCTCCAGCAAAAAGACGTGGCCGTTGAACTCCCGTGTGCAGCACCGGCCGCAACAGTCGCAGGAGAACCCCACCTCCCGGATGATCGCGATGAACTCGTCTTCCGGGAAGCGGAGAAGCCTTTTGCGTTCTGCTTCAAGAGCAGCAATCTGTTCGTCGAACGTGAACGTAACCGGCAGCCTCCGTTTGTCGGCCCGGCGCGAATGCCGGGACTCTTCACTCAGGTGTTGGACGGGGAGGTGGATATGCCCTTCGGCACCCGCCTTCTTACGGTTTTTTCCCGACAGCCGCAACGTAGATCAGGAACTGGCGTTCGCCGTCGATGCCGAGAAGCCGGTTCATCGCCGCGTCGTCGAAGGCGGCGATCGCGCAGACGCCGCACCCCACGCCCGATGCCGCCAGGTAGAGGTTCTGGCAGACGTGGCCGGCGTCGAGATGCATGTAGCGGTAGCCGCGCTCGCCGTAGCGCCATGTCATCCGGTCCGGGACGGCGGTCCAGAGGAAAGTGACGGCACTCTCGAGGATATGCGGCTGGTTCAGGCACCCCGCCGTTACCAGCTGCGCGATGCCGGGGTCGCGCGACTCTTCGGCGAGGCGGTGCTCCAGTGCCAGGTAGCGGTAAAGTCCTGGGGGAACATTCTCGACCCGGTTGACCAGCAGGTAGGTCTCGAACGCGTGCCGTGCGCCTGCTGACGGGACGGTGCGGAGGGTGAACGTCCCGTCGACGGCCTGCCGAACCCCCTGGGTGCACCAGAGGAGGAATGCAGTTTCCGCAAGCGTGAGCGGTTCCGTCGTGTAGTTCCTGACGCTCTCCCGCTGCTCGATCGCGTCCCGGAGATCGACGTCAGGAATAGCAATATCGTCGGGCGCGGGCAGCGGAACGACCGTCTTCGCCTTCGTGTACGGGACCTCGAGAGGAGGAGGCGGGCGGCCCAGCATCTGGTCCGACGGGGGCTGGGTCCCGTACTCGGTCCTCTGCATGAACTCCCTTCCTGCCCCGCTCAGGGACCGGGCGCCAGGATTGAACATAGTGGTCCGGTGGTTGACGGGAGAGATAACCCTTTGCCCGGCACGCCGCCCGGAACCCGGATTCGGAAACGTATTAGCAGACCGCATCCAACGTATACCATCACTCCCGAGGCATCGTTGTGATCGTGACCGTTATCATATTCATCGTCGGCGTTGCCCTCCTCGTTAAAGGGGCCGACCTCTTCGTGGGCGGGGGGAGCGGCCTCGCCCTCCGCCATAGCATCTCCCCGGCCCTGATCGGGTCGACGATCATCGCGTTCGGCACCTCGCTTCCCGAACTCGTCGTCAGCACGAACGCAGCAGCCACAGGAAACTCCGACATTGCGCTTGGAAACGTCATCGGGAGCAACATCGCAAACGTAGCTCTCGTTCTCGCTCTCTGCACCTTTATCCAGCCCGGCATGGTTGCCGCTTCAGGGACTTCGCGCTCTGCGCTCATCCGGCACACCATGCTGATGCTTGCCGCAACGGCAGCATTCGCTCTCTTTGCCTTAAGAGGCACGCTCGACATCGTCGCCGGAATGGTCTTCCTCCTCCTCTTCGTCGGTATCCTCTTCATCCTCCTGCGGGAAAGGCGTGAAGAGGGGGAGGTCGTGATCAGGTCCCACGGATGGGCCGACGCCCTCTACATCGGCCTCGGGCTTGTCGCCGTCATCATCGGGGCACAGCTGGTCGTCGACAGCGCTGTTGCGCTCGCAGAGGTCTTCGCAATCCCGGCCTTCGTCATCGGCGTCTCGGTCGTCGCCGTCGGCACGTCGCTCCCTGAACTTGCGACCTCCCTCGTCGCGGCCGTGAGAGACGAGGGCGCCATCTCCATCGGCAACATCCTGGGGAGCAACATCTTCAACCTCCTCCTGGTCCTCGGGATCAGTCTCCTCCTCGCCCCGGCCGCCGTCGGGTCGCCCATCGACATCATCGTCGTCGTCCTCATCTCGGTCGCGATCCTCCCCCTGCTCTTTGCCCGCCCCTCCGTCGTCCGGGGCTGGTCGGCCCTCCTGCTCCTCGGCTACGCCGCCTACATCGCCTGGAACTTCGGGGCGGTGCCGATCGGGTGAAAGTTTCTTTGTGAAAAATGGTTGACCGGACATATCCGCGATACACTCCCGGATCCGTGCCCGGTTCGCATAACTGAAAACCCAGGTCTTCTCAAGTGCATAGGGTTCCGTTCGTCGTGAAGAGAAGAACGTCAGTTGTCTCACGCTCTGCACTCTCGATGCTCAAATCGGCGTTTCATTCGTCTTTCCTTAAAACTCTCCAGGTTTCTCACGGCTCATTGTCGCTCAGTACGTTTGCACCTCGAAAACCTTCGGACATCTCAAACCCCGGAAGTTATGTCAGTCACACCTTAGATCAGTTGTACTGAGTATCGTAAACCCATCCACGGCTTTCCACCGGATATCGCGACTGGGGGAGGGGTTGCAGGGGAGGGGGGATGCCCCCCCTCGAAACTCTTCGAGTTTCTCATGCTCGCTACGCTCGCACTCCCCTTTGTCCCCACCCCCCATGGCGATACTCCCACGGTCCACTGTACCGAGTTACTTGGAAAATATACCTGACTCCGCCTCCCCGAACTCACCACCACCCCACCGGAAGACTTCGAAAATATTCGTAGGTTACGCAAACCTGAAGCATAGGGACGTGCATCTCCCTCTATCGGAAGGTGAACGGATATGTGGAACCGAAACGCGGTGCTGGTGGCCGTCCTCGGGTGTCTCGTGATCGCCGCGATCATCGGGACCGCCCTCGCGTCGGAGGGCGGCGGGGAGGAGACCCTGGGGGATTTAAAGAAGTTTTCGTCGAAAGAAGAGATCGAGGTGTTCCTGAAGGAACACGCGCAGGGAACGAAGGGCAGTAACGGCTACCCCTGGATGACGGGGACCGGACAGGAGACTGCCATGGACGCGCCTGCACCGACGAGTGCGCCGCCCGCCCCGTCGGCCGCACGCGACTACTCAACCACGAATGTGCAGGTGCAGGGCGTGGACGAGGCCGACTTCCTGAAGAACGACGGGAGATACATCTACATCATATCGGGCGAGACGCTCTCGATCCTCGAAGCATTCCCGGCAGAAGATACCAGGATCGTATCCGAAACCCGGATCGAAGGATTCCCGACGGCGCTCTTCCTTGCCAGCGACCGCCTGGTGGTCTTTGCCACCGGGACAGAAGATCGCACGACCTCCGTGAAAGGGAGTGTAACACCCGTCCCCGTCCAGCGGACGGTGACACACGCATACATCTACGACATCGGCGACCGGAGCAATCCCAACCTGGTCCGGACCCAGACCTTCACCGGCAGTTACTACGACGCCCGGATGATCGGCGAAAACGTCTACATCATCACGCAGGAGGCCCCCGTCTGGATACGGGACGAGATCGTCCTCCCCGAGGTGCGGACGGACGGCGGCGAGCCCATCCTGCCCGACGTCTACCGCCCCGGGACTCCGCTGCAGAACTACGTCTTCTACACCGCAAGCGCCTTCTCCGTCAAAAACGACAGGGACACCCCCGACGCCGAGACGTTCCTCCTCGGCTACGACACCACCCTCTTTGCATCGCAGAAGAACCTTTACATCGGCTACCGCTACATGGGGACCGCCTCCTCCGGCCCGGCCGCAACGATGCCCGACTACGCCGGCAGCCGTGAGGAGACGATCGTCCACCGGTTCGCGATCGATGACGCAAGGATCGACTACAGGGCTATGGGCAGGGTTCCCGGGCACCTCTTGAACCAGTTCTCGCTCGACGAATACGGGGAGAACCTCCGGGTGGCGACGACCGTCGAGGGATGGACGCGTGAGGGGTCCTTCCAGTACAACAACGTCTACGTCCTCGACCCCGCGATGGAGACCATCGGGACGCTCGAGCATATCGCGCCGGATGAGCGGATCTACGCTGCCCGGTTCGTCGGCGACCGGCTGTATCTCGTGACGTTCAAGCGGATCGATCCTCTCTTCGTCATCGATCTCTCGGACCCGAAACACCCGGGCATCCTCGGGAAACTCAAGATCCCCGGCTACTCCGATTACCTCCACCCCTATGACGCCGACCGCATCATCGGGATCGGCAAAGAGACGAGCGAGAACGATTGGGGCGGCGTCTCGGTGGAAGGCCTCAAGATCGCGCTCTTCGACGTCTCGAACGTGAATAATCCGATCCTGATCGACAGCATCGTGATCGGGGAGCCCGGAACCGACTCGGAGGCTCTCCGCGACCACAAGGCCTTCCTCTTTGTAAAAGAGAAGAACCTCCTCGTCATCCCGGTGAGCGAGATAAAGCGGGTGGAGAACCCCGAATCGAGGTACCCCGGCTCCTACGGCACCACGACCTGGCAGGGCGCCTACGTCTACTCGGTGACCCCGGAGGAGGGGCTCACCCTGAAAGGCACGGTCGCCCACGCCGAGAAGGGATCCCCCTACACCTGGGACTCGCCCGACGCCGTGCGGCGATCGCTCTTCATGGACGACACCCTCTACACGGTCTCGGCAAGAAGCATCGTCATGACCGACCTTGCCGACGGCAGCCGGGTGAACGAGGTCTTCCTCCCCTACCGGTGGGGGATCTCCCCGACCCCGGTTCCGGTGGGGTGACCGGGGGGGCGGTGTCTCCGGACCCCCTTGAAGATCTCCATCACGATCACAACCGAGGAGGCCAGGGCGATCAGTACGAGCCACTCGACCAGGGAGACGGGCTGCAACTGGAGGACGTCCTGGAGGAAGGGGACGTAGAGTGCGAGGATGTGGATGCCCTGCGCGGCAACGACGCCGGCAATCAGGAAGTAGTTGCGGCTGATGGGAACGTGGAATGCGGAGAAGTACTCCGACCGGCAGTTGAAGACATGGAAGTTCTCGAAGAGCACCATCAGCAGGACGAGCAGGTTCCGGGCCGCGAACTCGTCCCACCCGTTTGAAAGGAGCCAGTACCAGGCACCGAGCGCGACGAGAGCGATTGCCACGCCGGAGATGACCGTCTCCTCGATCATCAGCTGGTTGAAGATCCCCTCCTCCGGCCTTCGCGGCGGCCGGTTCATGACGCGGGGGTCTCCGCCCTCGAACGCCAGCGCCACGTCCTGGATGCCATTCGTCACCAGGTTCAGCCAGAGGAGCTGTACCGCAAGGATAGGCAGCGGCAGGCCTATGAGGAGGGCAAGCATGAAGAGGAGGACCTCTGCAAACCCGGTCGAGATCAGGAGATAAACAACTTTACGGACGTTGTCGTAGGCATACCGACCCTCCTCGATCCCGGCGACGATCGAGGCGAAGTTGTCGTCGGTGACGATCAGCGACGCCGTGTCCTTGGCGACGTCGGTCCCGGAACCCATCGCGACCCCGATGTTCGCGCTCCGGAGCGCCGGCGCGTCATTGACCCCGTCCCCGGTGACCGCGACGTATGCCCCGCTCTCCCGGTAGGCCTCGACGATCCGGAGTTTCTGCAACGGCGTCACCCGGGCGAAGACCCGGGCACCCTGCACCCGGTCGATGAACGCGGGCAGCGTCGGGAGTTCGTCATCACCCAGTTCCATGCCGGTGACGACCTCGTCTGGCGAATCCGTGATCTTGAGGTCCCGCGCGATGGCGAGCGCCGTTGCGGGGTGATCCCCCGTCACCATCACCACGTCGACCCCGGCGTCGCGGCACCGCCGCACGGCGTCGGGCACGTCGGGCCGGATCGGGTCGATGAATCCGATCAGGCCGAGGAGCTCGAGACGAGGGAGCTCTGGGTTCTCCGCGGAGACCACTCCTTCCGCCCGACCGTGAGCCACGGCAAGGACCCGGTAGCCCCGGGAGGTGAGGCTGTCGAGGTCCTCCTGCACGCGGTCCGAGTCGAGGGGCACGCTCCCTTCCTGCCCTACTGCGGTCATCGTCCTGCAGAACGGGAGAACCGTCTCAACGGCCCCCTTGACCGCCACCAGGGTCTCCTCCCCCTCCCGGTACCAGACGGCGGCATACCGGCGCTCGGACTCAAAGGGGATCTCGGCAACGGCGGGCGCACTCTCACGGATACCGGCAGGGTCGAGCCCCAGTTTGTAGGTGAGCGCGAGAAACGCCACGTCGATCGCGTCGCCCCGGTGTGTCCAGTCCCCCTCATCGGTCCGCTCCAGGGCGGCCTCGTTGCTGATCGTTGCGGCCCGGGCCAGATGCTCCAGCCGGCTACGGGCGGGACCGGATACGGGGCTCCCCTCCTCGCTAACAACCTCTCCCTCGCCCGCGTACCCGGCCCCGGTGACCGAGAACATTTCGCCCGTGGGCAGGGCGACGACCCGGGCGGTCTGCTGGTTCACCGTGAGGGTGCCGGTCTTGTCGCTCGCGATCAGCGTGCAGCTCCCGAGACTCTCCACGGCGGCGAGGAACCGGACGATGACGTTCCGCCCGGCCATCCGTGACGTCGCGATCGAGAGCGCGACGGTCAGGGCGACCGGCAGGCCTTCGGGGATCGCCGAGACCGCGAGCGCGACGGCGAGGAAGAAAACCTCAAGGGGAGGTACTCCCTGGCCGAGGACGATGATCGCAAGCACCCCGGTGGCGACAAGGACAGCGATGCTGATCTTTCTGGAGAAATCTTCCATGCGCAGGACGAGCGGGGGTTTCCCCATCTCGGACGCCGTGACCGTCTCTGCGATCTGCCCGATCTCGGTGTTCTGGCCGGTCGCGACCACGACTCCCATGCTCCGGCCGGTCATGATAGTGCTGCCGGCATAGAGCATATTCAGACGGTCGGCCAGGGGCAGCGAGGCATCGAGGGCATCCGGACGCTTTTGAATCGCATGCGACTCACCGGTCAGGAGCGACTCGTCAACGGCGAGTGATTGCGCCCTGACGATGCGGACGTCGGCAGGAACCCGTTCGCCCGACTCCAGGACGACGCGATCGCCGGGAACCAGATCCTCCGCCGGGACAGTCGCCTCCCGCCCGTCCCGCCGCACCCGTGCATAGATCTTGAGCATCTGCTGCAATGCCGTTGCGCTCCGCTCCGCTTTCACTTCCTGGAACGTCCCGATGACGGCGTTAATCAGGATGACGATGAAGATGAAGACCGCGTCGGTGAAGTCGGCGAAGAGGATGGAGATAATCCCTGCTGCAAGGAGCACGTAGATGAGCGGGCTCGTGAACTGGCGAAGGAAGACCTCAAACACCGTCGGAGGGCGCTTCTGTGGGAGGGCGTTCTCCCCAAAGATCCCGCGCCGCCGGGCGACCTCCTCATCCGTAAGGCCCCCCTCCGGCGAGGCGAGACGCCCGGCTGCTTCGTCCGGCGGTAGGGCGTGCCATGCCGTCGTCCGGGACTCTTCGGGCGAGAGGGATGTATCCATACGATCATCTCACGGGTCTACGCCACAGGATGCAGGTGCCCCGGAAGAAGAAGTGCACCGGCCATGCCGAACGATCCGTATCAGCAGTAAATCGACCGGAGGGTGAAGTCTTTCCGCCCGGTGAGGCCTGGAATGCCGTCAACACCGATCTCCCGGAACCTACCAGGGAGGAGATCCGTCGCCCGCATATAAAAAACCTGCAGACCGGTTTTGAGAGAAGGCCTCTTCCCGGCGGATCACGCGTGGATCATCGTCAGCATCATCTTGAACCGCGTGACGGTGTGGACGGCGTGGGGTTTTTCGGCCGGCATGATGATCAGGTCGCCTGTCTTCATCGGATACTCCTTGCCCGCGATGGTGACGAGGGCCTCCCCGTCGATGACCTGGAGGACGGCGTCGTAGGGTGCGGTGTGCTCCGAGAGGCCTTCGCCCTCGTCGAAGGCGAAGACCGTGATGGTGCCGGACTTCGTGTAGGCGAGCATCCGGCTGACGATGGAACCGGGCTGGTAAGCGACGAGGTCGCGGGGATCGATGATCTGTTCAGTGAGATTCTCTTTCTTCGCTTCAGGCATAGGAGTCCGTTACTCCCTGCAGGGTATTCTGTCTTGCGCCTGAAGCGACGAACAGGCATACAAACTCCTAACCCTTATGGACAGTCTGAAGGTATGACCCACTCTCAAATCCGATCACCGCCCGATCCCCGGTGAGAAGAATATTATAACGGGTGAATGAACTGTTAATGGTCGAAGGTGATACCATTGACAAAGGTGCGACTAACTATTCTGATCTGGGAGGAAGAGGGGACCTATGTTTCAAAGTGCCAGGAACTCGAGGTTGCCAGTTGCGGCGATACTCCGGAAGAAGCGCTGGATAATATCCGTGAAGCGATCGAGCTCTACCTGGAGAATGCAAGAGAACTCGGGATGCTGCAGGACATTGAGCCTATCCTGACATCGCGGCACAAGTTCACCTCGGTCATTGAGGTCGAGGCATGACGAAGCTGCCTCAGATCTCTTCCGATGACGTCATAAAGAAGTTGAAGGCAATCGGGTTCGGTTACGCTCCTCACCGGGGAAAGGGAAGCCACGTAGCTCTCTATAAAATCGGGGACGACGGGAGCAAACTGCTTGTCATCGTTCCTCGACGCGATCCAATTCCCCGCGGGACGCTTCTCTCGATCCTGAAGCAGGCACGCCTTACAAAAGAAGAGTTCCTTGATCTGTAAAAGTTCAGCACCGGAGTCGTCCGGAGAAGATTTGAAAGTCCCACATCCTCACCTTTTTTTCACCCGGCCCACCAAATAGTAAGAGACCCTCCGTGTACTACCACCTCATCCTGACCGACAACTGCAACCTCTGCTGCACCTACTGCCGGGGGAAGGCATTCACCGTCGAACCGCCGGAACTGCCCGATATCGTCATCGACGAAGACCTTCCGGTCGACCTCGATATCGACCTTCCCGACCTTTACCGGTTCCTTGCAAAAGATCCCGACGCCGTGCTGACCTTCTACGGCGGGGAGCCCCTGCTCGCCGCCGATCTCATCCGCGAGATCGCACGCGACGCCCCGGTCTCGGCGCTGATCCTGCACACCAACGGCACGCTTCTCGACCGCCTCGAACCCGGGGTCGTGAACGGGTTAGATACGATCCTGGTCTCGATCGACGGCCCGGAGGAACTCACCGACACCCACCGCGGGGAGGGGACGTTTGGGCAGATCATAAAAAACCTCAACCACCTCATGGCGGGTGGATTTTCCGGCGAACTGATCGCCCGGATGACGGTGACCGAGGATACCGATATCGTGGAGGCCGTGCGCTACCTCACGGAGAACGACTTGTTCTCCTTTCCGGCCGTCCACTGGCAGATGGACGCGAACTTCTGGAACGATTACCACCTGCGGGATTACGCCGCGTGGGTGGAGGAGAGTTACAACCCCGGCATCCGGTCGCTCATCGCGTTCTGGGTCGAGACGATGCGCGACGAGGGGCGGGTGCTCCGGTGGTATCCCTTCATCGGCCCGGTGGAGGATATGCTGTTATCGCGGCCAAGCATGCTCCGGTGCGGGTGCGGCCACGCAAACTACAGTATCATGACCGACGGGCACATCGCCCCCTGCCCGATCATGGTCGGGATGAAGGACTACTACGCCGGACACATCGCCACCGCCGATCCGCTTCGCCTCCCGGTGACGGACATCGGGGGTGCCTGCACAGAGTGCGATATCCGTGACTTCTGCGGCGGGCGATGCCTCTACTCGAACATCACCAATCCCTGGCCGGAGGAGGGGCGGCGGATCGTCTGCGGGACGGTCAGGAACCTCCATTCCGCGCTCTCGACGGCGCTCCCGGAGATCCGGGACCTCATCCGCGACGGGAGAGTCCGGATGGAGGATTTCGCTCACCGGAAGTACAACAGTTGCGAGATTATACCCTGAAAAAAGAATTCAGGAGAAACCGAACCTTATTCGGCGGCATCAAGGAGTTCCCGGGCTCCGTCCACCATGGCGCGGGCGGCTTTCGCCTTTGCCTTCACGATGGCGTGGTTGCTGTCGCCGAGCGCCGCTTCCGCTTCCTGGTAGAGGGTCTCAGCCCGGTCGGTCCGCGCTCTGGACTTCCTGACGTCCTGCCCCTCGGTGGCCGCAAGCTCGACCTCTTCCTGGACGGCGAGGAGATCGCCGTAGAGTTCCTCCAGGAGTTCGCGCAACTCTTCGGTCTTTGCCAGATCCTCCTCTCGCTTCTGCCGGCCGCGCTCGCGGAGAGCCTCACGGGCCTCCTCCTGCCCTTCGAGGATTGACTGGAGTTCGTCCTCCACGTCTTTGACCGCCTGCGCGAGCACCTCGGCGAACGCCGTCCTCTCCTCCCGGGAGGCCTCATAGCCGTCATAGGCCCCGTACGCCCCGCCGGCCGCCGCACCGCCGAGAGCGCCGCCGATGACGTCGCTGACGTCCCTGCCTCCTCGTACGATACCCCCAAGGAGACCCCCGAGGCCCGCCCCGGCGATGGCTCCCGCGATCCCCTTCTTGACCTCTTTATGCTCCCGGTCGACGGTGTAACTCACCCGGACGTTCTCGCGGTCGACCGTGACCTCCATCTGCCCCTCTTCGCCGGTATGCCGGACATCCATCCTCGAAGACGCATCCCCGATATTCTGGTGCGTGATCTCCGTACCCCTGAGCGCGAGCTGCGACATCAGCCGTTCCACGAAATCGCCGTAAAGAGACGATACTCCCTGCCCGTAGTAAATAAACGCCATAGGATCACCCGTTATGGTTTTCGATTGTAGAAGATCGTTTTGTATTCAATAAAAACCTTCCCGGACGCCCCCGGAGGGAACGTCGGCACAGGAGCGGCTCCTCGCAGGGAGAAGCCAACATTCATCCGTCCGGAAGGAAGATTATTTGCAGAGACCCATGACGGCCATCGGACAGATCCTCTGCAGAATTGGCCTCCACCGGTGGGGCAGGAAGCGGGGATACGACGAATATTCCTCAAACGTCATCGAATGGGAGCAGCGATGCGAACGGTGCGGGAAGAGAAAGCGGTGGGTCGAGGTGAAGCAGGACCGGCGGCGGTGAGAATCAGGCGGCGGCACCGGCATCCCGGACCCGCCAGCCGCCTTCCGGCACCAGTATCTCGAACCGTGCCCCTTTCCCGGGCTCCCCGGTCTCCCGGATGGCAAGCCCGGTGGCCGAGAGGATCTCCCGGACGAGAAAGAGACCGAGACCGGTGTTCCTACCGAAGCCACGTATGAATATCTTCTCTTTGTCTTCCGCCGGGATACCAGGGCCGTTATCCTCGATGACGATGATAAGGCTTCCCTCCTGGCGACGGCACCGAACCCTGACCGTCGGGGCCGGTCCGGCATACCGGATCGAATTCTCAAAGAGATTGTAGAATGCCTTCTCCAGCATCGGATCGGCGTAAATCTCGACCCCCTCGACTTCGGCAAGGAGAGTGAGATCCCGGGAGTTGAGGTCCGCCGCCGCACGTGCCACGCATTCTCGAAGTCCCCGGTAATCCGGGGTCCGGACCCCGAGGTCCTGATAGTCCTGGGTGAACGCAATCTGGTGATTGATGAATCCGACGGTCTGTTCCTGCCGGTCCAGGTATCCAAGGAGAACCGGATCGGTGATCCGCTCTCTCATGAACTCCAGGTTGCCCTGAAGGACGGTCAGCTGGTTGAGGATGTCGTGCCGGGTGATGCCGGAGAGGAGGTGCATCTTCCGGTTCGCAGCTATCAGCGCGGCTTCTGTCTGCTTCCGTGCGGTGACATCCCGGACGATGGCCTGAAGACGGCGCGGACCTTTCACGTCCAGCCGGCTCGCGCTCATTTCCACGTCGTAACGCTTCCCGCTCGGCGTGGCGATCCGCCATTCGAAGAACTGCGGTTGCCCGGAATACGCCGCGCGCATCTTCTCGACAACGCTCGTAAGCGCCGGGAGACCGTCCGGCTGAACGGGGCTGGAGAGTTCCCAGGGTTTCTTCCCGATGAGGAACTCCCGGGTACACTGGAACGTCTCGAGGGCTTTTGAGTTGCAGTCGGCGAACCGGTCTTCCTCAAAGATGAATATGGGATCATTTGCCCCCTCGAAGAGGGCGCGGTATCGTTCCTCGGAGTCACGCAGCGCCTGGATGGCACGCCGGCGCTCCACTGCCTGCACGACACGGTGCTCAAGCTCGGCAAACAGGGAGCGGGAGTCGCCTCCTTTCTGGATGTAGCCGTCCGCACCGCAATTGAGCGCCTCCACGACAACCTCTTCGCGGCCGCGCCCGGTAAAGAGAATGAACGGGATATCACCGAAGTGCTGGCGCACCTCTTTCAAGAGTTCGATGCCGTCCATTCCGGGCATCTGGTAGTCAGTGATGATAGCGTCGCAGGCCCGCTCCCCGAGCCGGCTCAGGGCTTCCCGGGCCGAGGAGATGGTCTCGATGGTGAGCGCACCCGAGCGCTCAAGAAATATTTTACCGACTTCGAGAAGGGCTGGTTCATCATCGACATAGAGTACAGAATACTGAACCATCTGCAACGCTTCCAGTTCCCAATAATACCCGAGCAACCATATAATAACTTATCGGAATAGTGCGACGGCGCTGAGATGCATAATTCAGAAGTTAAATCACAAATATAGAGTTTTTTTACCGAAAAGCAGCGCTCCCGAGACCGATCCGTGTAACCCTGTATTATACGACGTCGTTCCCGGGGCAAACGGCAACCGCTCCGGTGTCGATGCCGCTCCAACCGGCACCGGGGAGGCCCGAAAAGAACGGCTCCATCCTGTAGCGTCCGGAAAAACCTGAGGTATCACGTAAGGCGAAAAAGGAGTTATCGCTTGAGTTCCTTCCCCGCAGAGAAGGCCTTTGCGATCACGCCGCCGAATCCGTAGTACTCCTGCCGCATCGAATCGTAGGCGAACGGCCGGATCTTTCCGATATCGGGTTTGCCGTCCTCTCCAAGGACGCTCTCGTCCACCTTCACGTCCAGGATCTCCCCGATGAACTGGGTATGCACGCCGATCTCGACCGTCTGGAGGAGCCGGCATTCGAGGACGACCGGAAACTCCCCGACGTACGGCGCGTTCACCAGGTCACCTTTCACCGGCGTAAGATTGGTCGCGGCGAACTTATCCGTATCCTTGCCGGAGACGATGCCGAAGTAGTCCGCCTCCCTGACGTAGTCCGTCGAAGGTATGCTGATCGTGAACTCGCGCTGCTCCATTAAGTTCGCGTAGGTCTGCCGGGCCTTCTGAACCGAGACCGCCACCGCCGGCGGGCGGGACGAACAGATGCCGCCCCATGCGGCGACCATCGCATCCGGCCGCCCGGAAGCATCGTAGGTCCCGATGATCAGGTCCGGATGAGGGTAGAGGAGTGTCCGTGGGCCAATCGATCGTTTCGTCATGGAGATACGATTCGTACCCTGACCCGGATAAACCTTTTCAAACCCGATACGCCGGACGGGAAGAACGGGAGAGAGGAGGGGGGCAGGTCACGCGGCACCCGCCGGCCCCATCTTCTGCTCCTGCACCGAGCGGTAGAGGAAGTAGCCGACGATGGCGAATGTCGCCACCGGTGAGAGCCAGGCGGGGATATGGAACCCGAAACTGTCCGCGAGCATGATCGTCCCGAGCACCAGGATGGAGTACATCGCCCCGTTCTTGAGGTAACAGTAATTCCGGATCCGGTCGACGCCGCGGACAGTCAGTTCCCTGACCACGACCGCCCCGATGCCGTTGCCTATCAGGATGAGCGGGACCGAGAGGGTGAAGGCGAACGCACCGATGACGCCGTCGATAGAGAAGGTCGCGTCGAGGACTTCGAGATAGGCAACCTTCGAGAGATCCGACATCCCCGGCTTCCGGAGCCGGGCCTCCTGCACCTCGGCGTTCTGCCTGAATCCGTGGACAATGAAGAAGGCGGTCGACCCGAGCACGGCCGCGAACCCCATCATGACGTTGACCTGCAGGGCGAACCAGACAAGGATCGCAAGCAGGATCGAGACGACAGCGTAGAACCAGACGCTCTGCCGGGAGAAGAACCGTTCGCTCCGGAGTCCGCAGGTCTTCTCCTCCACGAAGAGCCAGTGGAAGAAGAGGAAGACGAGGAACGTCCCTCCGAAGATCAGGAGGATCGGGGCCGAACTCTCGATCGCCTCGGTGACCGCGAGATCGTTTGAAAACGTCGCGAGCAGCGCATCGACAGGACCGAGCGACGGTGTCGTCGCCCAGACGATCAGCCACGGCAGGAGCCCCCTGACGACGAAGACTGCAAAAATCAGGCCCCAGAGAAGGAACCACCTGCGGGCCTTCTCCCCCATCGTCGCGAGGACGTCGGCGTTTATGATGGCGTTATCGATGCTTGAGACAATCTCGAAGACCGAGAGACCCGCTACGGTAAGAACGATCAGCAGCCAGTCCATTTTGTGTGGTGTACAATCTACCGCTGATTGCATATAAGGGAAGGCGGCCGGGCCGGGCGGTACGGGTTACGTTCATATACCATACCGGCATGAATCAGTCGCCGTCAACGGAGGAAACAGATATGGGACTTGTGAAGTGCTGCCGCGAGCAGGTGGTCGCCGTCTCGCCGGACACGCCGGCAGTGGAGGTGGCGAGGATCATGGGGGAGAAGAACGTCGGAAGTGTCGTCGTCGTCACCGGCGATAACCGCCCCACGGGCATACTAACCGACCGCGATCTTGCAATCCGGGTCATGGCGCAGGAGAAGAACCCGGGCGAGATCCGGGCGGAGGATGTCCTGACCCGGGACGTGATCACGTTCCAGGACAGCATGGGGATCTACGAGGCCATCCAGAAGATGACCGATGCAGGCATCCGGAGGATGCCGATCGTCGACGACGCCGGGAAGCTGATCGGGATCGTCACCATGGACGACATCGTCCGGATGCTCGGGGAGGAGATGGCCGCAATTGCAAAGAATATCGAGAAACAAAGCCCCCCCATGCAGAAGCCGAGCGCGCCCATACCCATGTGAGGGGGCCGAAACCCCCTTTTTGGATGTTGGCCGCGAGTCCGGCCACCTATCCGGTGGCGAAGACTACGGCCTCCCCGGACTGGTTCATCGACCCCTCTATCGCCCGGACCATCTCCTCCCAGGTCGCCCCGGGCGCGAGCGCGAGATCGAGGTCGAGTGCATACACCCTGAAGAGGTACGCCTCGGCCTCCCCGGTCTCCGGGCAGGGACCCCGGTAGCCGATGCTGCCGAAGTCGTTCGTCCCCTGGACGGCATGGAGCGGCGATTCCACCACCTCCCCTTCCGGGAACCCTTCCGGGATCCGCGGGACGGCAGGGAGGTTCCAGAGGACCCATGCCACCTTTGACGGCCCTTCCTCGGGGCTCGTTGTCGCAAGAATTGCGAGCGATTTGATGTTCGGCAGGATCCCCTCGACCCGGATCGGGGGCGACCGGTTCGCTCCTTTGCAGGTGTAGTCCAGAGGAAACTCATCGAAATCCAGTTTTACTACCAGTTTTTGCGTCATGCCAGGCTCCGTCGACACTCTCCTTCCGGAACCATGGTATAAAAAGGGTGCGTGCGGTCACCGGGAGTACATGGCGGCGGTCTCGCCGAACCCGAGGACATGCCCCTGCATCGCGGCGATGAGGTCGTGCTTGCCTGCGCCGGCCGCCAGATCAAGCATGGCATCGAGCCCGTAGACCTTGAAGAGGCAGCGGTGCGTCTCGCCCGGAGGGGGGCAGGGGCCGCGCCAGCCGAGGGTTCCGTAATCGTTCGTCCCCTGGACGGCATTCAGCGGGGCCGTCACGACATCCTGCGGCGGGATGCCCTCGGGGATCAGGGGCGACGGCGAGAGGTTCCAGATGATCCAGGTCGTGAAGGAGCACCCGGGTTCGAAGGGGTTCAGCGCAAAGACCGCCATCGATTGTGTCTCAGGGGTGAGTCCCCGGATCCTCAGTTCTGGCGAGAGATCGGGGCCGTCGCAGGTGTTCCAGACGGGAAACTCCGCCGAACGGAGGGAGACGACCAGTTTGGCAACTCCAGGGGTCATGTGGAGGCTTTCGGCGCAGGGTGATTAAAAAGGTTGCGGGGGCCTTGAGCGCCTCACGTCCGGTGCCCGACCGGGGGCCGGGGGCCGGGGACCTTTCCGGGTTCGTAAATCGCCACTGTCTCGCCGTACCCCGTGGCGGCGACCGCGAGCGTGTCCTCCAGGCGCGACCGACCGGCTCCCGGCGCAAGATCGAGTTCCTGCCCAAGACCCCAGACCCGGATGAAGAAACGGTGCGACGCACCCTTCGGCGGGCAGGGACCGCCGTAACCGATCCTCTGGAAGTCGTTCGTCCCCTGGACCGCAGGAACCTGGTGGGAGACCCGGGGTTCCAGGGGGATCCCGCCCGGGATCTCGCCGGTTGCCGGAATGTTCCAGGCAAGCCAGTGGGTGAACGTGCCCATCGATGCGTCGAGGTCTTCCATGACGACTGCAAGATACGGTGCTCTGACGCCGAGGACCGTAATCTCCGGCGAACGGTCGGCGCCATCGCAGGTATGCTCCGGCGGGAAGACGCCGAAGCCCAGTATCACCGTTAAGGGCTCCATCGCCATTCCGCATCCATCATAAGAGCCCCATGTCCCGGGCCTGGATCAGCAGTTCCTGCACCTCCTGGTCGGTGACGTCGTGCCACTGCTCGTATGCCTGCGCCACCGCAAACGTACGGCTGGTTCTGACGTTTAAGCAGATGACGAGGTCCGCCTGCCGGGCGATGAAGTTGACGGCGTGGAGGGAACCGGTGGGAACCGCCACGACGACCTGACGGGGCGACCCGGCCCGGGCCGCCTCGATGGCGGCGAACATCGTATACCCGGTTGCGAGGCCGTCGTCGATCAGGATCGCGTCCTGACCCTCGATCTCCGGTTCTTCCCGGCCGCTGGCGAACTTCTCTATCCGCTCCGCCACGTTCTTTCTGGCTTTTGCGATGGCGGCGTTCACTTCGGCCTCAGAGAGGTCGAGACCGGTCATGAGGGAACGGTTCAGGAAGACTCGCCCGTTCCAGGTCACGGCACCGAACCCGGCCTCCGGGTCCCAGGGAACCTGCACCTTCCGCACCACCGCCATCCGGAGTGGGGCCTTCAAGGCCCGGGCCACCTCAAGCCCGGGCGGCACCCCCCCGGCAGGGATGGCACAGATCACCGGTTCGGCGATCGTCTCGAGCGTTGAGAGGGGCGCGGCAAGTTGCCGCCCGGCGTCGGTCCGGTTCTCAAAAACGCTCAGCCGGTCCCGAAGCGATCTATCCTCAATGATTCGGCCCGTATCCAGCATAGGTCCGCCTTTACTGCACCGGAATATTAACGTCTTCCGGTGGGCGGCCTCCTGCCCCCGAGAACGATACCAATAACTCTCAAAAGATCGATTATCAACCGGCATATGATGGTTACAGAGAGAGGCCGGAGGGGGCACCGGTGACGGAAACCAGTGCGGTGACGCTGTATACCGACGGCGCATCGCGGGGAAATCCCGGGGACGCCGCCTGGGCATACGTGATCGTGCGGGGTGGGTCTGTCATGGCCGGCCGTTCGGGGTTTATCGGGACGGCGACCAACAATGTGGCAGAGTACCATGCCGTCATCAACGGCCTTGACGCCGCACGGGAGTTCACCAGCGGCGGGCTTATAGTCAGGTCGGACTCGGAACTCGTCGTCCGCCAGCTCACCGGCCGGTACCGCATCACCAAAGAGCACCTTGCAGACCTCGCCGAGGAGGTGCGGCGGCGGATGCGCAGCTTCGCAGAGGTCAGGTTCGAGAGCGTCCCGCGGGAGCACCCCTGCATCCAGGTCGCGGACCGCCTCTGCAACGAGACGCTCGATGCGGAGAAGCGGAGGAGGTAGAGGTATGGCTGCGATCGAGTGCATCCCCATCGGCGTTGTCCGGTCGCCCTACCGGGCCCGGGGCGACGCCCCTCGCCAGGGACGCCTCGCGGATACCGTCGCGGAGATCCATGTCCATGACGCCTACGCCGCCGGGCTTGAGGACGTGGAGCGGAGCAGCCACCTCATCGTGCTCTACTGGCTTGATCGGGCGGAGCGGGGACAACTCCACGCAAAGCCGCCGGGAGAGAGCCGGGAACGAGGAGTTTTTTCGACCCGATCGCCCGCCCGACCGAATCCGATCGGTCTCGGGATCGTCGACCTGGTCCGGCGGGAGGGAGGCGTCCTGGTAGTCCGGGGGCTCGACGCCCTGGACGGGACGCCGGTGCTGGACATCAAACCCTACTCTCCCGAGATCGATTGTATCCCGGAAGCGACGGGCGGCTGGCACATTAAAAAATGAGCGCTCGGGGTCAGGGTGCAGGCACTGCCTCATGCCCCAGACCGAGGTCGCGGAGTTTCTCCGGCGTGGGACGGCCCTCCCGGTCCCATCCCCGGACCCGGTAGTACTCATCGAGAAGAGGCTCCCGCTCCCAGACCCGGCCTTTCGGGGCGCCTTCGGTGAGCGGCTCCCGGAGGAGACGCGGCGGCAGGGTGTCGTCCTCCCGGGTGCACCCGGCTCTTATGTTGAAGACCTTCTGCAGGTTCCAGATCCGCTCGCCGATCCGGAGCACTTCGCCGGCATCGATGTCGTAGCCGGTGACCGCCGAGACCATGGCCCCGTAATCCGCCGCCCCGAGCGGGAACGAGGTGAAGAGACAGCTTCCCGACGAGTCGATGAAGGCGGTGAGATCCTGGAACGTCTTCGTCCAGACAGCTTTCCCCTCGCTCGAGTAGGGGTCGAGTTTCTCCGGCGACCCGAGCACTTCGGGGGCGATCAGGTAGGCGTAGACATGGTCGCCGCCCCGGACCGAGGTGGCGTAGGCAAGACCGTGCCCCTGCAGTCCCCGGGGGTCGTAGGCAGGGAGTTCCTGCCGCTTGACGCTCATAGAGAGTTCTGGGTGCCCGTGTTTCCTTGCGAAGCGGAAGGATCCTTCGGCGAGTTCGTCACCGATGCCGTCGCGGTAGCCGATCCGGTGGACGAGGTCGAGCATCCGCTCTGCATCGCCGAACCGGAGCTCCTCGTCGATGTAGCCCTTCTCCGAGAGTTCCATGGCGCAGGCGATCGTCGATCCGGTGGAGATCGTATCGAGGCCGAGGTCGTTGCAGAGATTGTTCGCCTCCACAACAGCCGCAAGGTCATCGATCCCGCAATCGGGGCCGAACGCCCAGATCGTCTCGTACTCGGGACCTGCCGTCCGCTTCCCCCCGACCTCAACCTCGCGGCCGCACCGGATGATGCAGCCCTGGCATCCCATCTTTCCGGCGAGGATGGTATCGGCCATCCGCTCCCCCGAGACGTTCTCCGCTGCGGGGAAGTGTGCGGTCTGGAAGTTCCGGACCGGGAGGATGTAGTTCTCGTTGATGATGTTCACGAGGACCGCCGTCCCGAACTGGGGCAGCCCGCCGCCCGAGATGGCATTCTCCCGGATCTTTTCGGCGATCTCTGATTTAAGGGCAAGGAACCGGTCGCGATCGGCGACGGTGCACCGGCCGCTCCCCCGGGCGGCGACCGCTTTCAGGTTCTTGGACCCCATCACGGCGCCGACACCCCCGCGCCCTGCGGCCCGCGAGGTCTCGTTGATGACGCCGGCGATCCGGACGAGGTGCTCGCCCGCGGGGCCGATGCAGGCCACGCTCACACCGGGATCGCCAAGATCCTCCCTTATGGCCGCGGCCGTCTCGCTCGTCGTCATGCCCCACAGCTCCGAAGCGTCCCGGACCTCCGCATGCCCGTCGTCGAGGAGGAGGTAGACGGGCCTCTGTGCCCGACCCCGGATCACCACCGCATCGTAGCCCGCACGTTTCATGCTGGTGCCGAACTTCCCGCCGGAGTTCGCGCTGGTCATCGTCCCGGTCAGCGGGGACTTCGTGACGATGTCGTACCGGGACCCCAGGGGAAGGCCGCTCCCTGCAACCGGCCCGGTGGCGAAGACCAGCACGTTCTCAGCGCCGAGAGGATCGCTGCCCGGGTTCACCAGGTCCCCGATGATGCGAACCCCAAGCCCCCTCCCGCCGATGTACGCCCGCCTCCACTCTTCGGGAAACGGTTCCTCCATCGTCTGTTCTCTCGCGAGGTCAACGTGGAGGATCTTCTCTGCATAGCCGTTCATAGGTTGTCACCATGTCCATATGACCTCGTTTTGGGTAATAAGACTGCGGGACGAAGAAAATGGTTAACTTCCCCTTAAAAGAAAAGACATCACATCATACCCGGGCGCCAGGAAACCCTCTCAGCCGGATGTGCACGAGGGTAGACTGTTCCGCAGGATACGAGCGAAGAAAGACACCGTAACGGTGAAAGACAGGGCCTACTCGTCAACATCTTAAAAAACGGCAGGAACGCCCTCGAAAGCGGCGATCTCGAACCATCACTCAAAGGCAACGGCACGGTCGACCCTCTCTATCCCCGCCGGCAGCGGTGTCCCTGTGTCCGAAAAGGTGCGCCGGGGGCAGAACAGGGTTACGTGCTACCACCTATACCTTTTTGTTGCAATTGTCGTTAATATATAGTAGCTTTAGATCCTTCTCTAGAAGGATACTATACCGCAGAGGATACTTGCTATGACTCAGACGAATGAACCCAATAAGGAAACCTGCACCGGGAACTGCTCCAGCTGCCCGTCTGCAACCGGATGCGACGACCCGAAAAATGCGGATGCCCCGAAGGGCCTCCCACCGAAGGCCGATGTCAGCGTCAAACACGTCGTCCTCGTCCTCTCGGGGAAAGGCGGCGTCGGGAAGAGCACGGTCTCGGCAAACCTCGCCTACGCCCTCGCCAACCGCGGCTTTAATACGGGACTCATCGACCTCGACATCCACGGCCCGGACATCCCGAAGATGCTCGGGATCGAGGAAGCCCGCCTCCAGTCCTACGACGGGAAGATCATCGAACCGGTCAAGATCACCGGCAACCTCGCGGTCATCTCCATGGCGTTCCTCCTCCCGGAGCGCAACACTCCCGTGATCTGGCGCGGACCGATGAAGATGACGGTCATCCGGCAGTTCCTCGAGGACGTCAACTGGGGCGATCTCGACTACCTGATCGTCGACCTTCCGCCCGGCACCGGCGACGAGGCGCTCACCGTCGCCCAGCTCGCCCCGAACATCGCAGGCGCGGTCATCGTCACCACCCCGCAGGACGTCGCGGTCCTCGACTCGAGCAAAGCGGCCGAGTTCATCAAGAAACTCGAACTCCGGGTGCTCGGGATCGTCGAGAACATGAGCGGCTTCATCTGCCCCCACTGCAAGGAGGAGATCGATATCTTCGGCAGGGGCGGCGGCAAGAAAGAGGCGGAGCAACTCGGGGTGCCCTTCCTCGGCTCCATTCCGCTCGATCCGGAGATGCGCAAGGCAGCGGACGAAGGAAGGCCGTTCATCATCCGCCAGGCCAAAGCCGAAGAGAGCCCGACCTGGAAGAGTTTCGACGCCATCATGCAGGCTCTGGTAGACCAGATCGAGGAGTAATATGGATTACTCGAGGATTCTTGCCGGCCGGGGGGAGGGCCTCCCGGTCTTCGCGCGGGTCGTCGAGGCACTCGAAGAGTTCGAGGAGTTCCCCTTCCTGCTCGAGCCCATCTACCGCGAGGCCTCGGAACTCGGGGACGACGATCTCGACCGCCTCCGGTTCGGCCTCGTCCGCCTGCAGGTCTACGCCGACATCCACCGCTACGAGGATATGGAGACGGCTCAGCGGATGAAGTACGTGGCCGCCACGATCGAGCGGGTGCTCTTCGGCAAACTCCTCCTCGAGGGGGAGGAAGACGGCAAACAGCAGTGCTGCTGAGCCGGCCGGCCCGAAAAGATCATAGAAGCCCTGCTTTTTTACACCACAAAGAGGCGGCAGCAATCCGCCCAGAAAAAAGAGTTCAGTAGGTCGCCAGGTACCGGTCGAGTTCCCAGGGGTGGACAGCCGTCCGGTAGGCGTCCCACTCGGCTTCGGCAACGCTCGTGAGCGCCTCGACGACGTGGGGGCCGAATGCACTGCAGATGAGGTCGTCGGCGAGCAGGGCCTGGTTCGCCTCGTAAAGGTCTCCGGGCAGCGTCTCGATCCCGGCGCCTTTCCGCTCCTCGACGGACATATGGTAGATATTTGTATCGACGCCCACCGGCGGCTCGATCCTCTCCCGGACGCCCTCCATCCCGGCGGTGAGCATCGCGGCGAAGGCGAGGTAGGGGTTGCAGGTCGGGTCGGGGCTGCGGAACTCGACCCGGGTGCTGTTGCCGCGGGGCGACGGAACCCGGACCAGGGCGGAACGGTTGCCGGCGCTCCAGCTGACGTAGCAGGGCGCTTCATAGCCCGGGACGAGCCGTTTGTAGGAGTTGACCGTCGGGTTCGCAACCCGGGTGATCGCCTTTGCGTGTTTGAGCAGCCCGCCGATGAAGTGCATGCAGGTCCTGGAGAGCTGGAGCGGCGCTTCGGGGTCGTAGAACGCGTTCTTATCGTTCTTCGCGAGCGAGCAGTTGGTGTGCATTCCGCTCCCGCAGATGCCGTAGATGGGCTTTGCCATGAAGGATGCGTGCAGGCCGCGCATCAGCGCAATCGTCTTCGCGGCGAACTTGAAGGAGATGACGTTGTCGGCCGTGTGGAGCGCGTCGCTGTACTTGAAGTCGATCTCGTGCTGGCTCTCGGCGACCTCGTGGTGCGACGCTTCGATCTCGAACCCCATCTCGGTGAGCGCGAGGATGATCTCGCGCCGGACGTCTTCCGCAAGATCGGTCGGCGCGAGGTCGAAGTAGCCGCCGACGTCCTGGAACTGCGTGGTCGGCCGCCCCTCGTGCATCCGGAAGAGGAAGAACTCCAGTTCCGGGCCGGTGTTGAAGACGTAGCCGTCCTTCGCGGCGTCCTCCATCGCCCTCCGGAGCACGTAGCGCGGGTCGCCTTCGAACGGTTTGCCGCTGGCCTTGTAGACATCGCAGACGAAACGCGCCTCCGCGTAGTCCCCGGACCTCCATGGCAGGAGGGTGTAGGTGGAGAGGTCGGGTTTGAGCACCATATCGGACTCCTCGATCCGGACGAACCCCTCGATCGACGACCCGTCGAACCCGATGCCGCTGGTCAGTGCCTTCTCAGCCTGTTTCACCGGAATCGCGACGTTCTTGGGCATACCCAGGAGGTCGGTGAACTGCAGGCGGAGGAATCGGACATTATCCAGTTCGATACGCTCGAGCATTGCAGAAGTGGCATCACGGGACATGTGGAAGTCTACTTCTATCCGATGAAATAAATACCTATTGACACAAATATTCCCGGGCAGAGTTCTAGAAAACGGCAGTAGAACATTATCTCACCGAGGTTACCATGTGCGGCATTTTTGGTGTAATGGATAAGAGGCGCCAGATGATGGATGGTTCCGGAATCCGGCAGGCCCTCTCCATGATGAATGAGCGCGGCAGCGGCGAGGGGGCGGGGTACGTAGCCTACGGCATCTACCCCGACTACCGGGACTGCTATGCGCTTCATGTCTTCTTTGACAATACTTGCGAAAGCAAAAAAGTTGTCGACGCGACGCTGGAGCAGTGGGGAACGATCGAACATGACGAGGCGATCCCTACGTACGACCAGCCGAATCTCCGGGTAAACTGCACCCCCTGGCGCTACTTCTTCAAGCCCGACGCCTCCCTCGCTCCGGGAAGCGCATCGGCGGAGAAGGACATCGTCACAAATCTTGTGATGCAGATCAACGCCGCGTCGAACGGCGCCCAGGTTGTCTCGTCCGGCAAGAACGTCGGCGCCTTCAAGGCCAACGGCTGGCCCGAGGACGTGGCGGACTACTTCCGGATCGAGGACTACGAGGGCTACATCTGGCTCGCGCACAACCGGTATGCAACGAGCAACCCGGAGAAGTGGGAGCGGCCCGACCCGTTCAACCTGCACGACTGGAGTGTCGTGGAGAACGGTAAGATCACCACCTACGGGACCAACCGGCGCTACGTCGAGAGTTTCGGGTACACCTGCTCGATGTCCACCGACAGCGAGGTCATCACCTACTTAATCGACCTTCTGACGCGCAAGCACGGTCTTGGGATCGACCTCGCCATCCAGGCGTTCGCCCCACCTTACTGGGAGGAGATCGACCGAATGCCCGAAGCCGAGCAGAAACTGAACCGCGCACTCCGGTTCGCCTACGGCTCTGCGACGATGAACGGGCCGTTCACCGTCGTGGCTGCGAACCCCGACATGATGGTCGGGTTCACCGACCGGGGCAAGCTCCGGCCGATGGTCGTCGGCGAATGCGGCAACCGCCTCTACATCGCAAGCGAAGAGACGGCGATCCGGGCGATGGAGCCCGGGATCGAGTCAATCACGCGGCCTGCTGCGGGTGAGCCGGTGATCGGGAGGGTTGCTCCATGAGCAGCAACTTCGGCAGCATGCCGCTCCGCTACCGGATCACGATCGACCGCGAGCAGTGCATGGAGTGCGGACGGTGCATCGAGAACTGTTCCTACGGTGTCTTCCGGCGGGACGGCGACAGGATCCTGATCAACTCCCGAAACTGCACCGCATGTCACCGGTGCATTGCCTACTGCCCCCGGGATGCCATCATGCTCGAGGAGCAGCCCTGCGACTACCGGAGCCATCCGGTGTGGACCCGGACGGTTCGGGAGTCGATCTATAATCAGGCCCGGACCGGCAAGATCATCCTCGCTGGCATGGGCAGCGTCGCGAACCTCCCGATCATCTTCGACCACCTGATGCTGGACGCCTGCCAGGTCACCACACCTCCGACCGACCCGCTCCGCGAGCCCGTTGAGATCCGGACCTACCTCGGCAAGAAGCCGTCGAAGCTGGATCTCCGGCAGAAGCCGAACGGTGACGTCGAGCTCGCCACGGAACTCGCCCCGAACCTCATGATCGAGACGCCGATCCTCCTCGGTCACATGAGTTTCGGTGCAATCAGCCTGAACGCCCACCTCTCGATGGCCCGCGCGGCACAGGAGGTCGGCACCTTCATGGGCACCGGGGAAGGCGGCCTGCACCCGGCTCTCTATCCCTACCAGGACCGGATGATCGTCCAGGTCGCCTCCGGGCGGTTCGGTGTGAACATCGATTACCTTGAGCGCGGCGCCGCGATCGAGCTCAAACTCGGCCAGGGTGCAAAACCGGGCATCGGTGGACACCTCCCGGGAGAGAAGGTCAGCAAGGACGTCTCCAGGACACGGATGATCCCCGAAGGAAGCGACGCGATCAGCCCTGCACCGCACCACGACATCTACGGCATCGAGGACCTCCCCCAGCTCGTCCGGTCTGTCAGAGAAGCGACGGGGTGGAAGAAACCGATCTTTGCGAAGATTGCGGCCGTCAACAACAACGCTGAGAACGTGGCGGCCGTCGCCCGTTCCGGGGTGGACGCCATCGCCATCGACGGGTTCCGCGGCGGGACCGGCGCAGCACCGCGGGTCTTCCGCGACCATGTCGGCATCCCGATCGAGGTTGCCATCGCGACCGCCGACAGGGAGCTTCGCAGGCAGGGGCTCAGAAACGAGGTCTCTCTCATCGCCTGCGGCAGCATCCGGGAGAGCGCAGACGTCATGAAGTCGATCGCCCTCGGCGCTGATGCGGTCTACATCGCAACCGCAGCCCTCGCAGCGATGGGCTGCCGGGTCTGCGGGAACTGTTACCAGGGCCTCTGCCCCTGGGGTATCGCCACCCAGCGCCCGGACCTCGTCGAGCGCTTAAACCCTGACGTGGCATCGAAACAGATCGCGAACCTGATTCACGCATGGACGCTTGAGATGACCGAACTGATAGGCGCGGCCGGCATCAACAGCATTGAGAGCCTGCGGGGCAACCGCGACCGGCTCCGGGGTTACATGCTGGATGAGGGCCTCCTCGAAATTCTCGACGTCAAATCGGTGGGAGCGTGAGCATAATGGCAAAACAGGTCACGATCGATGCGAAGGGAGTGCATTACACCCCCTTAAACCAGCAGATCCGGAAGGCTATCGAGGACGGGGCCGACGAGATCGTCGTCAACAACGTCCTCGGGCAGCGGTTCATCGGCGACGGTCTCCGCGGAAACGCCACCATCCGGGTTAACGGTGTCGCCGGCGGAGATCTCGCTATGTTCATGAGCGGGCCGACCGTCATCGTCAACGGCAACGCGGAGCACGCGCCCGGCAACACAATGGATTCCGGGAAAGTGGTGATCCATGGAAGCGCCGGCGATGCGGTGGCGCACAGCATGCGGGGCGGCAAGGTCTTTGTCCACGGGGATATCGGCTACCGTGGCGGGATCCACATGAAGCAGTATGAGACGCAGCGCCCCATACTGGTCATCGGAGGATCCGCCCAGATGTTCCTTGGCGAGTACATGGCGGGCGGCCTCCTGATTGTTCTGGGTCTCAACGGAGCCATGAAGGCCCGCGAGATCGGGAGCGGGATTCACGGCGGTGAGATCGTCATCCGCGGGGACGTGGACGACGCCTGCCTCGCTGCAGGGGCAAAGAAGGTGCCGCTCACAGACGAGGACAGGGCACGGATCGCCCCGGTTATCCGGGAGTTTGCAGGCGACTTCGGGCTTGATCCGGAACCATTGATCAACGCGGACTACACCCGGATCGTTCCTGCGAGCGCAAGGCCCTTTGCCGGGAAGTATACGTGGGAGTGATAGGCATGGAGATGAAGACTTATAAAGACCTGGAGGCCGAGATCTGGGACACTGAACTCTGCTCCGGGTGCGGGGCGTGCGTGGCGGTCTGCCCGGCGGATGCCCTCCGGTTCGAGCCGGGGAACACCGACACACCGGTGAACATCGGCTACTGCAAGGCCGAGAACGACTGCGTGCCCTGTGGGGCATGCTACGCGGCCTGTCCGCGGGTCGACCTCGCGGCGCAAGGGAAGATGCTCGGGTCGTATCAGGATATCGTTGCGGCCCGGTCGGTATTCACCGTTGAGCGGAAACAGAGCGGCGGTGCGGTGACGGCAATCCTCGTGAACGCTCTCGATGAGGGGCTGATCGACGCGGTCGTCACCGTGACGAGAGATCCCTGGACGATGAAGCCGTCCTCAGCGGTGATTACCTCCTCGGAGGAGCTCGTCCAGCACGCCGGGAGCCGCTACTCCTGGTGGGTGCCGCTTCTGGCTTCCCTGAAGGAGGCCGTGGTCACCCGGAAGTACCGGCACATCGCGGTCGTGGGCGTGCCCTGTGTGGCGCGGGCAACCCAGGCGATCCGGGCGAGCGACCATGAACTCCTCCGGCCCTACGCGAAGGCGATCCGGCTCGTGATCGGC
Organism: Methanoculleus nereidis; assembly: GCF_032944295.1. Taxonomy (NCBI): domain Archaea; kingdom Methanobacteriati; phylum Methanobacteriota; class Methanomicrobia; order Methanomicrobiales; family Methanomicrobiaceae; genus Methanoculleus; species Methanoculleus nereidis. The sequence continues at coordinate 456,156 of NZ_JABFFQ010000001.1, read as the reverse complement.
CTCTTCTGCACGGAGACCTTCGACTACGCGAAACTGGTCGAGGGGAAACTGCAGTCCGACAAGCACATCGAGCCCTGGGAGATCCGTCACCTGGACATCAAGGGAAAACTGGATGTCTACCTGCAGGACGAGCGGCACCTCTCCATCCCGCTCGCTGAGCTGGAGGAATCTGTCCGGCCCGGGTGCCGGGTCTGCACCGACTTTACGGCGGTGAACGCGGACGTCTCGGCGGGTGCCGTCGGGTCACCGGACGGCTACACGACGCTCGTCATCCGTAACGACATCGGGAGAGGGTTCGTCGACCGCGCGGTCTGGCAGGGAAAACTTGCGACCGGCAGTGCCGTCGACCTCCCTGCCATCGAGCGCCTGGCCGAGAGAAAGGCACAGCGCCGGCAGGAATAACACTTTTTTTTAGCGCTGCCCGGAGCCCCGGGCATTTCATGCTTCTGAAACGGTTTCATCGGGTGTAGTACCGGGCAACGCGTTTTCAGACCGGCCTGACCCGTAAAGCAGACGGCCTCCCCACTTACTCTCATCGCAACGCTCGGGGCCGGAGGAGGAGACGCAGCCGGGAGGGAGATCTACGTAGTATGTTTAATCATATATGTTTGAAAAATATGAATTACATGAGAACGTTGCACCAGATCCACAAAGGCACCCTGGAGCCTGCACGGGGAGGAAAGAGCCCGCATGATCAAAACAGGGCATGAAACCGCAGAACGCGCAGACAGGATGCCGGGTTTCTACTTCCGGTTGATGTCATGCACCATACATATCAGGGACCGCTTCAGGCCTCCGGCGAGGCTGCTTGATGAGGTCGGGATCCAGGAAGGCATGACCGTCGTTGACTACGGCTGCGGGCCGGGAAGCTATATCAAAAAGGCCTCCGGGCTCGTCGGTGCGACCGGCACCGTCTATGCGGTGGATGTCCACGAGCTCGCTGTCGGATCCGTTTCACGGAGGGCCCGGAAAGAAGGGCTTACAAATGTCGTTCCCATCCTTGCGAAGGGCTACGACTCGACCCTCCCCGACGCGGCTGCAGACCTCGTCTATGCCCTTGACATGTTCCATATGGTCGAGGACCAGAAGGCGTTCCTCGCGGAACTCCACCGGATTGCAAAACCGAACGGCACCCTGATCCTCGACGAAGGGCACCAGTCCCGGGAGAAGACGCGCCGGGCACTTCAGGCATCGGCGGTATGGACAATAGAGGAGGAGACAGGGGAATACCTGCGGTGCCGGCCGCGATAGGCCGGCGGCCGAGAATACACGATAAGTGAGTAGAATTATGTTCCACGATCACCACCGCTGCCACGACCATGGCGGCAAAAAACACATCTTCGGGACGGTCAAGGTGGGCGAACGCGGCCAGATCGTCATCCCGAAAGAAGCGCGGGAGACCTTCGATATCAAACCCGGTGACACGCTGATGGTCCTTGGCGACGAGGGGCGCGGAATCGCCATCGTCAAAGCGGATAAATTCCGTCGGATAGCAGAGGAGATGCTCCGGATCTTCGATACAGTGCCGGAGGAGCCGCCTGAGGATTGAACGAGGTGCTCGAATGCATACGAATCCTCCATACCAGGGAACCATACCCATGCCGGCTATAGACGCGCGGAACCTGACGAAATCCTTCGATAGCCTCGTCGCTGTCGACGGCATCTCGTTTACCATCGAACGCGGCGAGATCTTCGGGCTCCTCGGCCCGAACGGAGCGGGGAAGACGACGACCATCTCCATGCTCTCGACGATGCAGAAGCCCACCTCGGGCACGGCGACGGTCAACGGCCACGATGTCGTGACACGGGAAGACGATGTTCGCAAGTCCATCGGGATCGTCTTTCAGGACCAGAGCCTGGATGAAGAGCTGACGGCATACGAAAACATGGACTTTCACGGCCGCCTTTACCGGATCGGCACAGAGGAGCGCCGGCGGCGTATCGGCGAACTCCTGACCCTTGTCAGCCTTGCTGACCGGAAAGACGACCTCGTCAAGACCTACTCAGGCGGCATGCGGCGCCGGCTCGAGATCGCCCGGGGACTGCTCCACGAGCCGAAAGTGCTCTTCCTGGACGAGCCCACCCTCGGTCTCGACCCGCAGACCCGAAACCACCTCTGGGAGTACATTGCACGGTTAAACGACGAGAAAGGCATCACCATCATCCTCACCACCCACTACATGGAGGAGGCCGACCGGCTCTGTGACAGGGTGGCGATCATCGACCGTGGAGCAATCATCGCGCTCGACACCGCGGAGAACCTGAAACATTCCATCGGCGGCGACGTCGTCACCATAACCTCGCCCGACCCCGATAAAATCGCCGAGATCCTGACCGCCCCGTGGGTCTCCGGGATCGAGCGGCACGACGGCTCGGTGACGGTCCGCCTGCAGGAAGCCGACCGGCACATCCCCGGGATCGTGACCGCCATCCACCAGAGCAGCATCGGCATCACCTCCCTCTCGGTGAGGAAACCGACGCTCGAGGACGTCTTCCTGCACTATACGGGGAGAACGATCCGGGACGAGGGGGCAGACGGCAAAGAGACGATACGCATGTCCCAGCGGGCAAGGAGGCGGTAAGGGTGGATATCGTCTACACCATCTGGCTGCGGAACGTCAAGCGCTACCTGCGGTCGAAGAGCAGGATCGCCGGCAGCCTTGGGATGCCGCTCTTCTTCATGCTGGTACTTGGATTCGGGCTGAACTCAATCGTCCGGATTCCCGGCATGGAAGAAGGCTACCTGGAATTCATCATCCCCGGCATCGTGGCGATGAGCGTCCTCTTCACCTCGGTCTTTTCGGGGATCCAGATCATCTGGGACAAACAGTTCGGGTTTTTGAAAGAGACGCTCGTCGCCCCGGTCTCGCGGCTCGAGATCATGATCGGCCAGACGCTCGGCGGTGCAACGACGGCGGTTATCCAGGGGCTGATCCTGATGGTGTTTGCGCTCTTCATCGGGCTCAAGCCGGCCGGCATCGCCGGATTCCTGGTCGCCATCGGGTTCATGGCGCTGATCGGCGTGACCTTCACCGCGTTCGGGATCGCCATCGCATCGAGGATGGAGGATATGCACGGCTTCCAGCTCATCATGAACTTCGTGATCTTTCCCATCTTCGGACTCTCGGGAGCGCTCTTCCCCATTGCCAGCCTGCCCGACTGGATCCGGCCCCTGACGCTCGCCGACCCCCTGACCTACGGCGTCGAAGGGATCCGCTACGGCCTCTCGGGCACCGCCCAGATTCATCCGCTCGCGAGCCTCGCTGTTATGGCCGGCTGCGCCGTGCTCATGACCGTCATCGGGGCGTACCTCTTCCGGAAGATCCGGATGTGAGTTGTGGGCAGCGGGAGGGGACCCCACTCGAAGACCTTCGGTCTTCTCATGCTCTGGTTCTACGAACCGTCGCACCCCGCACGGCCTGTCCGGCCGCATACCCGATCCCGACCGCGATGATCGGGATGGTGAGGTAACGAAGGCCGATCTCTGCCATGTAGGTGCCGGCGTCCATCCCCGAGAGGGGCAGGAGGAAAGCGGCGCCGAGCGCCCAGTTGATCAGGAGCCATACGGCGCCGAGCAGGGCGCCCTCCCGGACGAAACGGTCCCGCACGCCCCTGAAGTAGACCAGAATGAGGACGGTCCCAAGCGCGGCCGAGAAGACGATCAGGAACGACTCGACCAGAAAGGTGTCAGAGAGCTGAACGCTCTCCGGCGAATAGAGAGACCGAGAGGAGGAGCCAGATGAGGAGACCCTATGCTGAAAAATAACCCTTCAACGTAATATACGGATCGGAAACGCACCGGGGTACCGGGCGGGCGCAACGGTTTTTCCGGGAGAGAGGTGTGAACACCTGCACGGTCGGGAAGATTTATTGTATCGTGGGGGAGAATGCAATCGGCAATCGGGCTGCTGCAGTTGCTCAGGCTCCGGCCGTTGTATGCGGAAACCGGCCGGCCAAAGAGAGTTTCCGACCGCTGGTTTCACCAGGCGCGGCATTGCACGAAACCCCCGCAGACCGGGGTTACCGTAGCATGCAGCAGATCCCGTCCCGCATCTGCCCGGGGTGCGTATGAGCAAGGAGTCCCAGCCAGTCAACCTCTACCTCACGCTTGGAAAGGTGGGCGTATTCGCATTCGTCCTGATGAGTGTCTACCAGTCCATGAAGGACTACTTCTACCCGAACATGACGCTCGCGGAATCGCACATGCATACCGTCCTCTTCACCACCCTGCTGGCCGTGACCGCCACTTACTTCGTCTTTCGCAAACAGCAGACTCTCCTTCTAATGCTGACCGCCGAAGCAAACGAGCGCAGGGTGACCGGGGAGGCCCTGCAAAAGAGCGAGGAGAAATTCCGCTCCATCGTGGAGATGGCAAACGAGGGTATCCTCCAGATAGACAGCCGTTATATGACCACCTACGCCAATCGCACCATGGCCGGCATGCTCGGTTATTCGGTCGAGGAGATGCTCAGACGGCCGTTAACCGACTTCCTGTTTACCGAAGAACTCGACGCGCACCGGAACCGCATGGTAGCAAGAGAGCAGGGCCTCGACGGCAGGTACGAGTGCCGGCTCAGGCACCGGGACGGCAGCGCGCGGTGGGTGCTGGTCTCCGCAACCGCCAGAAAGGATGAGGACGGCAGGTTCGCCGGATCCTTTGCCATGTACACCGACATCACCGAACGAAAGCAGACCGAAGAAGCGCTCCAGCGCCACACCGAAGACCTCGCCCGGCTCCACCAGCAACTCGACAGTGCGAACCGCGAGGCGAACCTCTACCTGGACATCCTCACGCACGACATCAAGAACACCGAGAATGTCGCGAACCTCTACACCGATCTGCTCATCGAGACCCTGGATGGCGATTCACGAACATACGTAGAGAAACTCCAGCGGAGCATCAAAAAGAGTATCGAGATCCTGGGTAACGTCTCGACGATCCGGCGGATCCACCAGCCGTCCGGCGGGCACAAGCGCGTGGACCTGGACGCGGTCATCCGCGATGAGATCGCGCAGTTCCCCGAAAACGCCATTCATTACGAGGCGGCCGAGCGCCAGGTGCTGGCCGACGACCTCCTCTCAGAAGTCTTTTCTAACCTCATCGGCAACGCCGTCAAGTTCGGCGGCCCCGGCGTTGAGATTACCGTCCGCGTGGAAGACGAAGACGGGTTCGTCCGGGTCTCGGTCGAGGATACCGGTCCGGGGGTCCCCGACGACCAGAAGCAGGAAATCTTCCACCGCTACGAGAAGAGGAGAAGGGGCGTCGGCGAAGGGCTCGGCCTCTTTCTCGTGCAGGTGCTCATCGAGCGGTATGGCGGCCGGATATGGGTGGAGGATCGTGTGCCGGGCCGGCCTGAGGAAGGGGCGGCGTTCCGGTTCACGCTGCAAAAAGCCGTCCAGGAAAAACCGGGGGTTCCAGCCGATGGCGACGCGCAGGGGTGCAGGGTTCCCCTGATCGGTTGAGAGATGCAGGGAGCCGGGCCGGCAGATCCCTACTTCCCTGTCATCCTTTTTACCCTCGCGAGCGGCGATGCGCGGTCAAGGAACCTCGAGACGAAGACGGCGAACTCCTCGTCCCAGCACTCCGCACCGGCCTTCACCGTCCAGCCCTGCTTCATCGAGCGGCGGACGTGCTTGCCGAGCGCGACGTCAAAGAGCGCCTTCGACCGCAGGAGGTCGACGGCCCGGGTGTACCGGCGCGGGAGTTCGACCACGTAGCGGCCGTCCTCCACGTAAGGGCCGGCGAAGACCTCCTCACGGACGTACTTCGCGAGGAACTTCTCGGCGTTCTCCCGTGCCGAGAGCGGCGGGCCGATATGCCGGCGCACCGCCGGGACGGTCTCAGCCATCAGCTCGAAGAGGAGCATGCACCGCTCATTTCCCATGCAGACGTCGATGCGATTCGCCGGAAACCCGCTCCTCTCAAAGAGTTCCCGGATCGAATCGGCGGACTTGCGGAGTTGGGGAACCACCGTGTCGGGCGTGTAGTCCGGCGTTGCGAGGATGAGTGCGAAGAGGTATGTCCCTCGCGCGGAGAGGAGACGGGCGAAGACCTCCCGGGTGAGCGGGGGCGAAGGAGGCCGGCAGAAGAACGCCTCCGACGGCTCCGCGAGGTAGCCGCGTGCGAGCTCCACGAACTCGAACATCCGCGAGAGCGAGAGCGCCGCCGCCACGTTCCTCTCGGGATCGACCGGGTCGATGACGACGAGCGGGTCCTCAAACCGCTTCGCCCCGTGTTCCTCGATATCGATCACCTCTCCCGGCTTCCAGCGGGCGGCGGCGCGAAGAAGCGCATGGAACCCCCCGTAGTAAATCGTCAGGATCTCGCAGAGGTAACCGGAGAACCCCTCGGTCATGTGGTCCGACCCGTAAACCCCGCCCGCCTTCGCGAACTGCTTGAAGAGGAGGACATCGTCGGCATAGTCGTTGATGTGCGCGAGGATGTAGCGGGTGTGGAACGGGGTGCGGTCCACAGCGCTCTTGATCTCAGTGGCGCTTGGTACGGCGTAGCAGGGGACGAGATCGATGTCGAGCGAGTTAATCGTCGCATTGACATAAGGGTGTTCCGCGTACTTCTCGCGCCAGGTCGCGCCGAACTCCTCTGCGATCCGGCGCGCCAGGGTCAGCCCCTGCTCCTGCAGCTCTTCCCGGGAGAGGGCGGGGTCGAAGAGCATGAAGACATCGAGGTCCCGGTCGCCCCGGACAAAGGTATCGCGGGCGACCGACCCCACCATCATCGCCTTCGCCTTTCCCGAACGCTCCACCGCCTCGATCAGTTGCTGCCCGATCGCCCGGATGTAGGTCCGCTCCTCAGGCGTGGGGCGGATCCTATTGAGCACCTCCTCCTCGCAGGGGCACCAGGTCACAGCGGGGCCTCCGCAAGGTCTTCATAGATCGAGCCACGGGGTGTCAGCGTGCTCTTCTTGAGCCTGATACTCTCCACCCGGCATGTCCCAAGCGGTTCGCGCGGCAGTGACGCCACCTGGAGGCACTGCGAGGGGTGGAACTCCTTCACCCGTGCAAGGGTCACGTGGGGTCGAAAGGGGCGGCTTTCCCGGCGAAATCCGAGCGGGAGAAGGAGATCGTCCACCTGCCGGGCAAGGGCGGCGCTCTCCCCCAGGTCCGTGACGTCGCACCAGATCACCCGCGGCCGCCGTGGCGGGTTGCAGACCGCATGCCCGATTGTCATCTCGAAAGGGTCGGCACTCACGGCCCGGAGAGCCTCGATGATCGGTTCGATCAGTGCCGGATCGACCTCCCCGAGAAACTTCACCGTGATGTGGAGGTTTGCGGGGTCAACGATAGAGAGCCTCCCACCAGACCGTTTCAGGATCTCCTGGGATTCACGGGCTCTCTCGCGGATCTCCTCCGGCAGCTCGATTGCAACGAACGTCCTGACCATATTACCGTACTATCGTGCCTCACCCTACAAAATGGTGATTGTCCTAGAGAGGCGCACCCGACGGAATATGGTAGAAAGAGAGTTCACGGCCGAATCTAAGATATTTCCTCGCTGTGATCCCCACTAGCACCACGAGTGTGTGCTCCCCGGCAAACTGTTGCCCGTTCGTAAGAATGGTACCTGTTATATTCGTCCAGAGCGAAAACATAACGACCGACTCCGGGGGTATTCTCATTTCCGATACAGCACAATTCATCATATATACATTGGAATTCTGCCCGAATTGCGAGATTCTCAAAGAATTCCTGGCTTCCAGGAATGTTCCCTTCACCGAGTGCGATATGGCGTCCGCTGAAGGGCTGACGGAACTCCGTATGAACGGCGTATTTGTTCAGGAAGCGCCAGTGCTGCAGAAGGGCGACGCATTCTATACATCCGCCGATCTCTTTAGCGGAGGCGCGTTCCAGGAACACCTTGTCGCCGACCTGATTGCGGGGGCATGAGGTTGACACGCAAGTCGACGCAGGCAACTCTATTTGGGGAGTTCGTCCCCACTTTTCCCAAGGTCCGGACCTCGCGAGGGTATCTTCTCGACTGGAACCGCAACCGGATTGTCCGGCAGATCCTGGAGGAGAGCCGCCTTGTTGAAGTCTTCTACGGCTACGAAGGGGCCGATGAAGAGACAGCAAAGGATATCGCCCGGCGTGTAGAGAGGAAGATCCAGATGCTGGGCCTCCAGTCGCTCTCCGGCCCTTTGATCCGCGAGATCGTCAATATGACGCTCCTTGAGCGCGGGCTTACATCGTACCGCAACGTCTGCACCCGGGTGGGAACGCCGGTCTTCGACGCGCACCTCATCGATGTGGGGAGGGGGTTCGAGGCGCACGACAACGCCAACCTCCAGGAGAACGCCGAGACCTCGCACAAGAAGAAGGCGGACAAGATCAGCAAGGAGCAGTACCTCCTGCAACTCCCTCCGGAACTCGCGGACCACCACCTCCGCGGCGATCTCCACATCCACGACCTGGAATACTTCGGGACGCGGCCGTTCTGTATCGACGGGAGCACGGTCGTACCCCTGCGGATGGAGAACCGCATCAGGAGTACCCTTCTTGCCGAACTCCCGATCGACGGCGATGCGTGGATCCCGCAGGATCTCTGTGCGCTCACACCGGGGGGCTGGAGGCGCGTCGCAAAGGTGACCCGCCGGAGAGTGAACCCGGGCGAGATGTTCCGGATCCGGACATCTGGCGGGCGATCGTTGCTGGTCACCGGCGAGCACCGGATCCCGGTGCGAACCGACGAGGGGATGACCATCCGCCGTGCCGATGAGGTACGTCCGGGAGACGCCCTTTACCGGATCTCCCCAACCAGCGCCGTCCGTGGAGAGACGATCGAATCAATCGACCTTGTCCGGGAATTATTCGCATCGGTTCCGACCGAACTTCTCGAGAACGTCTACGTCCGCGGTGCCGAAGAGATCTTTGCCGGCGTGGTACAGAGCGGGCGGGCCGCCTCGTACGCCGAGATTTCGCGGGAACTCGGCATCGAGCACCGAAAGCAGTGGTATACGCGCGGAATCATGCCGGTCGCGCTCTTCAACGCTTTCTGCAACCGCTACGGCATCGAAGACTATGCCGGGGTCACCATCGGGGCCGCCGGGAGCGAACACGAACTGCCGGCCCTTCTCACCCTTACGCCGGAACTCGTCCGGCTCCTCGGGTTCTTCGTCTCGGAGGGGAACTATAACGCCGTTCCAGCGGTCGGGCAGTACAACCTCGCGATCACCGAGAACCGGCAGGCGTCCGCCATAGGGGCCGCGGCATGCACCGCCCTGAATACCTATGCAACGATCGCCGGAGGCGCCCCCGACACCACGACCATCTACGGGATCGAGGTGGAGCGCAACCGGGCACTGCAGGTCTACTTCGGTGGCAAGGTACCCTATCTCCTCTTCCGCTACGTCTTTGCCATCCCAGAGGGTGCAGCAGGAAAACGCCTCCCCTGGATCGTCTACCATCTCGACGACGTGCTCCTCCACGAGTTCCTCTCCGCCCTCTTCACCGGGGACGGTTCGGCCTACTACCGCCCGGAGAAGTCGGACTGCATCGTCAACTACACCACCGCATCGCCGGCGCTCCGGCAGGAACTCTCGCTCCTGCTCACAACGCTAGGGATGACCCCCCACATCGTCGAGCTCTATGGGGACGACGGGGAGCGGCGGACACTCTACCGTCTCCAGCTCAACGGTCGGAGGAACATCGAGGCGTTCGCCCGGTATGCCACGTTCCTCGATGAGCGGCAGAACCACATCGACGGTTTCCTCTCCGCGGTGAAGGAGCGGGCGGCTGGAGAACGGGAGGAGGCTGTCGTCGAGGTCTCTATGGCAGAACCGACCGGCGCGTACGTCTACGACCTCTTCCTCGACGGCGACGGGAGCGAGGAGAGCCATACGTTCTACTCCTCCGACGGCCTCCTCATCCACAACTGCCAGGATTGGGACCTGCGCTACTTCTTCTACTACGGCCTGATGCCTGACGGCAACGGGACGAAGGCCTCGGTCGCCGGCCCGGCGAAGAGAGCCGAAGTGGCGGTCCTCCACGCGGTCAAGGCGCTCGGGTCCGCCCAGACGAACTTCGCCGGCGGCCAGGGCTACTACAACTTCCTCACGTTCATGGCGCCCTTCCTCGAGGGGATGGACTACGAGGAGATCAAGCAGCTGATGCAGATGTTCGTCTACGAGATGACCCAGATGATGGTCGCACGCGGCGGCCAGGTGGTCTTCTCGTCGGTCCAGCTCTCCCCGGGCGTCCCCACCCTCTGGCGGGACAAACCCTGCGTCTACCGCGGCAAAGTCTGGAACGGAGAACAGGCACCGCTCCGGACCTACGGGGAGTTCGAGCGGGAGGTCCGGCTCCTCTTCAAGGCGCTGATGGAGGTGATGCTCGAGGGCGACTACTGGGGCAAGCCCTTCTCCTTCCCGAAACCCGAGATCAGCATCGAACCCGACTTCCTTAACGAGGACGAGGAGTTCAACCGCGAGCACCCCGACCTCCCGACCTACCAGGACCTCTACCTGATGACGTTCGAACTCGCGTCCAAGTACGGCACCCCCTACTACGACAACCAGATCCCTCCCTACCGGGGCGCCGGCGAGGGGATCTCGTGCTATCAATGCCTGGCGGGTGACGAACTGGTTCCCATCGTGGATTCGAACGGCAGGACCCGGATCCAGGAGATCGAAGATCTCTTCAAAGACATGCCTGAAGAAAACAGGCAAACCGACCTGTACGGAACGGAGTTCGCCCCCCTCGACGCAAAGACCCTGAGTGTCGACATCGTCGGCATGACGGCATCGTTGCGCCCCTTCCGCGGGGTCATGCGAAAGAAGCACTCGGGAGAGGTGCTCCGCATCACCCTCGAGTCCGGCCGGCGGATCACCGTCACGCCGGATCACCCCGTCTTCACCCTGGCTGCAGGCAGGTTCACGAAAACGTCGGCACGAAGACTCAGCACCGGGGATTACCTCCCGGTGGTCAAAACCGCCGAGTTCGGCAGCAACCCGGTTCGGGAACTCGACACCGCAGAGGCGCTTCGCGCCGCCGGACATGCCGGTGAGATCGTGCTCCGGGACGGTGAGGTGAATATCCGGAACGCAAAGAACCGCGGTCTGTCTGAGATGCTTCCCGTAACACAGGATTTCGTCAGGTTCCTCGGCTACTACCTCGCGGAGGGATGCAGCGACACCAGCGGACGGCGGTATACGGTAAGGCTCTCCTTCGGAAAACACGAAGAAGACCTGATCAAGGATGCTGCAGCGTGCATCAAAGGCTTCCTCGGCTATGAGCCGCTGATCTCCGAGGAGGCCACGGCCGTCAACGTCACCGTCAATAGCAAACTCCTCTATCTCCTTCTCGATGCGATAAGCTGCGGAAAATGCGCTGCCGAGAAGAACGTACCGGATCTGCTCTTCGACGTCGACAGGGAACTGGTAGGCACGTACCTCGATGCCGCGTTCCGCGGTGACGGCAACATCAGCGTCCAGGCAGGGCAGCAGGGGTCGTACATCCACCGCGCAAGGAGCATCCGGATAAAACTGGTGTCGCGGAACGCAGTTCAGAAACTTGTCTGGCTCGCGCAGCGCATCGGAGTCCAGATGAACTACGTCGAACAGGAGACGACCGTCACGCACCCCCAGACCGGCAAGCCGTACGCTCTCACAGCCTACACCTGCACGATCACGGCTCAGGACCAGATCCGGCGGTTTTCTCAGAAGACAGGGTACGGCACGACAGCGATCACCGGGTCTTCAAGGCAGACCGGAGGGATCTTCACCCGCCTCCCGATAGAAGCAAGCGGGCTCCAGTACACCGGGCTTGTCTATGCCAGTCAGTATGCCTCGTCGGGCCATCATAGCGCGCAGGTCTCCCTTATACGACCGGAGGCACAGACTGGAAATGTCGAACGGCTCATCAACGGCGATATTCACCCGGTCCGCATACGGTCTATCGAGAGACTGCCCTACGACGGCTACGTTTACGACCTCGTGGATGTTGCTGACACCCACACCTTTACAAACGCGCTCGGGATCGTGACAGGAAACTGCTGCGCATATCAATTTTCCTCCCTCGCCGACGAGGACGACGAGTTCGAGGACAAACTCTACTTCCGGGAAGGGAAACACTTCTCGATGGGGTCCTGGCAGGTGATGTCCATCAACTGCCCGCGAGCGGCGTACAAGGCGGAAGGCGACCAGGAACGGCTCTTTGCCGAGTTGAAATCGTTCATGGATATCGCCGTCGACCTCTATCGGATCAAGCGCCGCTGGATGTCTCTCATCCGGACGAACGGCCGGATGCCGTTTGCGATGCAGCGGCCGAAGGACCCGAACACCGGCGAACGGGGCACGGTTGGCGTGGACCTCGAGGGGCTCGTCTACACCATCGGTGTCGTCGGCGTCAACGAGATGGTGCAGCATTTCACCGGCCACCAGCTCCACGAGTCCAAGGAGGCGTTCCGTCTCGCCGTCCGGGCCATGACCGAACTCGAGATGTACGCGCGCGAACTTTCAAAGAAGCACAACATGACGATCGCCCTCGCCCGCACCCCGGCGGAGACGACAGGCCAGCGGTTCGCGGTCGCGGACCTCCTCGACGAGCGGTTCCGGGAGCACGCGCTCAAGGTCATCAAGGGCGACGCTGAACAGGCGCTCGATATGCTCGGCACGACGCTCGACCTTCCCATCTACTATACCAACGGGACCCATGTCGCCCCAGGAGCCCCTGTCCCGCTTACGAAGCGGATCGAGATCGAGCATATCTTCTTCCCCATCGTGGATGGCGGGAACATCTTCCACGTATGGCTCGGGGAGGCGCGCCCCGACCCCCGGGGACTGATGGAGATGGCGATGAACCTCTGCCGGACGACCCAGATCGGCTATTTCGCCTTCACCCGGGATCTCACAGTCTCCCTCAAGGAGTACCGGGAGTATAAGCCGGTCCGCCAGGACCGGGGCACCGGTGCCGGCCTCTCCCCGGTTGCAGACCGGGCGGATGCCTGACCGGGCCCACACCGTTTTTGACTCTGGGTTTCACAGCACGAAGCAACTCTCCAGAGCACCTTTTTGGCTTTGCAGGATGACTCGATATAGAAGCCGCCCGGCATGACGCCGCGGCAGCGCGTGAGGCTCATCCATGATCGACCTGACAACTTCACTCCTCGCCATCGACGTCGGCAGGGGCACCCAGGACATCCTGGTCTACGAGCCCGGCCGATCGATTGAAAACAGTATCAAACTGGTCCTCCCCTCACCGACTGTGGTGACGGCGGGGAAGATCCAGGAGGCGACCCGGGCCGGGCTCCCGGTCTTCCTGGACGGATACCTGATGGGCGGCGGCGCGAATACCGGCGCTATACGGAAGCACCTCTCCCGCGGCCTTCCCGTCTACGCCACGCCGGAGGCCGCGGGAACCCTCCACGACGACCCGGAACGGGTGCGGGCAATGGGTGTGGAGATCCGCGCCGATCCTCCAGGGGATGCGGCGATCGTCCGCACCACCGACTACATGGAGCCGGAACTCAGGCAGGCGCTCGCCCTCTTCGGCGTCGACTACCCGGAGAACGTGGCGATAGCGGTCCAGGACCACGGCTACTCCCCGCACCGGAGCAACCGCATTCACCGGTTCGAACTGATGCGGGACCGACTGGACGCCGGAGACTGGGACCTCCTCTCGCTCGCGAGCGACCCCCCAATCGCTGATATGACCCGGATGCAGGCCGTCCTGCGCCAGGCGCCGGGCGCGCTCGTCACCGACACCGGCCCCGTCGCTCTCATCGGGGCGCTCTGTGACCCGGTGGTCCGGCGCATGGCAAAGGCCGGGGTGACCCTCGTCAATGCCGGGAACGGACACACCCTCTGTTTCACTTTGAGAAGGCAGGAGATCCACGGGCTCTTCGAGCACCACACCGGCGCACTCGACCCCGAAAAACTCCAGCACTACATCCGGCGGCTCGCCGACGGCACGCTGACCTCGGAAGAAGTCTTCGACGACGGTGGCCACGGGGCAGCGGTCAGAAAGCCCCTTGCCACCGATGCCGTGGTCGTCACCGGCCCGAATCGGCTCCGGCTGCTCCCGGAGGCATACCAGGCGGCGCCCTTCGGGGACATGATGCTCTCGGGGTGCTTCGGGCTCGCGTATCTCTGGAAGGTGTTTAGAGAAACGACGCTCTGAAAGAGCGGAGTTTGAGAAAACGCGAAGCGTTTTCGAGCGACGACTGGCGTGAGCATAGCAAGCGGCGGAAGTTCGAGCACCGCAGGTGCGAGTCGCGACGCTCTGAAAGAGCGGAGTTTAATCTGGAGTTCCGATAGGAATCGGGAAAAAGTATCTCATCCCCATTCACGAAGCACTTTCCTGGCCCATCCCAAACAGCCCCCAGAAGAACTCCATGATCTGGTCGAATACCGACGGCGAGGACGTGGACTGGTCTCCTTCCCCGGTCCCTCCTTCCAGGTCGTAAACGGCCGCAATCTCTTCTTTCCCAAGATTGCTCAGGGCCTCGAGGTGCCCAATAGCCCCGGCAACGATCGTATCGTGATCGACACCCCGCGCCCACGCCCCGGCCATCGTCTCCGACGGGCGGAGCGTCGAGTTCTCGACGCCCGAAAGCGCGTAGAGTCCGGGAAGTGAAGATGCCTCCGCCAAGCCCGCGCTCCCGTCAGACTGGATGGCGAGCACCGGATCGGAGACACCTGTGGAGAGCACCTCCTGGTTGCCTGCAAGAGCGTATGCCCGGAAGGCGAAGGCGTCCGGGTTCGACGTCAGGTTGGTGACCAGTCGCTCCTCGGGGAGGGTGAGGTTTGCAAGCGTCAGCCTCCCGGTGCGGGTGGTGACTGAGAACTCCCAGACACCGCGTTCTCCGTCCCCGAGAGCTCGGGGCTCGCGGGTCCGCGTGATCTCGTAGACCCCGGTCTCGTCTGGCGGCGGCACCAGGACGACGTAGGCCGGGTGATCGCCCGTGACCGTCAGGTTCCTCGCCTCAACCGTCACAGTGACGGTGAAGGTCTCACCTTCGAAGACCGCCCGCGGGTGCCGACCGCCCAGAAGCATCGCCGGGTCGAGGAGCCAGTCGAGGTTCGCTATCTCCACCCCGCTCCGGGTGAGGGCAACTTCTGCGGGTGTCCGGTCGAGGATCACTCCGACACCCCTGACGAGCAGACCGTCGCGTGCGACGACGGCGACCGGGGCCGCCATCCCGGTCTCGTTCTCATTCTTCTCAGGGGTATATGACGTTCCAGGATTGACCAGTTGGTGATCGCTCTGCACCAGCGGCCGGTCGTGAGAGTAGTGTGCTTTCGCCATCGTCGCGCTCGGGCGTGGCGGAGCATACTTTGCCAGGGTAGAGGTCGCTTTCGGCTCCTCCTCCACCTCCTCATCTTCGGAGTCGTCGACGTATTCGGTCTCCGTCGCGGCGGATTCCGGAAAGGTTGTTGCATTCGCAGATGGTGTTGCCGTCAGCGTCTCCTCCGTCTCCGCACCGGGGGTCTCGTTGGTGGTTGCAACCGTCGCCCCGGTAAACTCCGACAGGGTCGTTGCGGCCGGGGGAGACGTGAGCGGCGCAGGCGGTTCCGTTTTCTCCGATGGAGGCGCGGTCTGTGTCGGCGTGGTCCCACCAGTTACCAGGATGCCGGGCTCCTTCTGTGCTGCGATCTTTTCATCCGTCTCTTCAGGCACCGGGGTCTCTTCAGAGACAGCAGGCGTCCTCGCGGTGACTGATTTCTCGCCGCTGACTTTCCCCTCCGGTGCATTGGTGGTGCCGTTCTCCCCCGGATCCGGGAGGGCGGACGCGAAGGAGGTGACCATACTGATAAAGATCACCAGAACCACAGATGCGAGAAGAAGGTGCTTCAATAGCGCCACCCCGGGTATCCAGGAACTCCATGCACCTTTTTCGCCGGTTCTGCTACAGATGAAGCAGGCTTCACTATCCGGACAGACCCACCGCTCATAGGAGTGTCATGGAGCACACACAGATATAAATAATTTCTGGATAGGAGCCCGCTCGAAACCTTCTGCGTGGATCGGTCCCACGAGAACGTCCCCGATGGAACAACATACCGCCCGGATCGGGCCGCATCAGGGTAGCTGCAAAAAAAGAGGGGAACGTTCAGGCAGTGTCGTTCTGCATCAGCTGGACATCAGCGATGTCGTGCTGCCGCTGTGCGAGAACCTTTGCCTTGAAGATATTCTTCCCCGCTTTGCCGATGGCAAGGCCCCGGTCCTCGTCGCGAACCTCGATAAGGGCAACCTGCTGATCCTCTTCATTGGTGTCGAAGTCGATACCGGTAACCTGGGCGGGAAGGAAGCAGTTCCGGAGGAACTGGCCCGGATCCGCGGAGTATTCCACAACCTCGATCCTTTTACCCATCACATCGGAAGCCTTCTTGATACTCGACCCACTCTTGCCGATAGCGAGTCCCATGTCGCCGGGATTGACCACAAAGATAATCCGCTCGTTGCGGTTATCGACGATACAATCGCGGCTGCCTGCGCCGGTAAGGCTCTCGAACTGGGAGATGAGGCGCATGCACTCCTCAGTCAGCGTGACCTGTGGCATCGTCTACACTCTCGCAGCATTCAGGATATCGGATTCGCCTGGCTCGACCACGGCAAGCGCACTGACGACGTACGGCATGCCGCAGGCTTTCCCGAGCTGGACACTCGAGCCTTCGTAGACGTAGACAGGGACATCGATCTCATTCACCAGATTTTTGACGGATTCCGGGCTGTTCCTGGCCACCACGACAAGTTTCGCCTTGCCTTCCTCGATGGATTCCTGGGTCTTGTTTCGGCCCAGGAACACGGTACCAGTCTTCACGGCTTTACGTAGCGAAGCATTAAAGTCCATTATAATTTCTCCTAGATTTTCAGGTTTATGGGTTTTGCGATGAGTTTCACATCACCGGTACCAAGCTGGATAGGCTGGCCTACGATCACGTTCTCAGTGACACCGTTTAATTCGTCCACCTCGTTCGCGATTGCAGCATCCAGCAGATGGTTGACCGTCACTTCGAATGCAGCCCGGGAAAGGACACTCTCCTTCTCGCCGGCAATACCGTGCCGGCCGATCTGCTTGACCTCGCCTTCCATGCACATCATATCCGCGACGAGCATGATATGACGGACATCGACGCCGATACCCTGTTCGTTCAGGGTACTTAAGGCCTCCTGGATGATTGCATTCCGGCCGGCCTCGATACCGAGCACATCGGCGATCTCGCTGATGTTGTTGCTCCGGGTGCGGGAGGTATCGACTCCTTCGACTTCGAAGACATCTTTTAGGTTGGAGCCCTCAGTATAAAGGATATACTCTCCACCCTCCTTTCTGACGACCACTCGTTCGATGTCGTCGATACCCTGGACTATGACGTGCCTGACATGCTCTGCGAGCTGGAAGAGGTTCTGGTAACTCTCCCGGTTCTTCGGGGTGAACGTAATCGAAGCCTTTTTCAGGTCTCCCTCAACATCAAAGTCACGGAAGTGCCGCTTTTCCCGGATCTTCCTCGGGGCAGCCTCGAGGATCTCTTCCACCGAGATCTTGCGCCGGTCGCAGACCGCCTTGTTCAGCAGGACAAGAACCTGCATGTTCTCCATGTCGATGGTGATATCCCCGAACTCGTGAAGCGGCGCGGCCTCGATCTGCCAGCTCACCTCACGGGCACGGTCACGGTTGAACGCCCAGTCGTTGTGCAGGTAGACCGCCATCGTGGGGGTGCTCGGTTCACGCCGGGCATCCATGATCTCGATGAGACGGGGAAGGCCAAGGGTAACGTTGATCTCGGCCACACCCGCGTAGTGGAAGGTTCGCATCGTCATCTGGGTGCCGGGCTCGCCGATCGACTGCGCCGCCACGACACCGACCGCCTCGCAGGGCTCGATACGGCTCTTCCTGTACTCGGAGAAGACCATCTCAAGGATCCGGTCGAACTCTTCGTCGGTGACATCCCGTTCCGCAAGACTCGCTTTGAGGTCTTCCCGGGTTCGGTAGGGCAGCTCGAGGGTATCGATCCGCTGTTCCATGTCGCTGTTCATTTGACCTCCTCCTTTAAGACGCTCTCAACGATGCCCTTCACGTCCACCGGGGCGCCGTAACTGCTCCTTCCGGGGTCGGTTCCATCCTCGCCGTAGCAGAACTGGATGATCCGGCCGCCCGTCGTCCGGACAGTGCCGTCGTATGCCACCTTGAGGTCCTGCAGGGCGTTGATCATCCGCCGCTGGAGGTACCCGCTCTGCGACGTCCGGACCGCAGTGTCCACAAGACCCTCACGCCCACCGATGGCGTGGAAGAAGAACTCGGTGGGGGAGAGCCCGCTCTTGTAACTGTTGGTGATGAACCCGTGCGCTTCCGCACCGCGCTCATTCCGCCTGAAATGCGGCAGGGTCCGGTCCTCGTAGCCACGCATGATCCGCTCGCCACGAACAGACTGCTGTCCGAGACACCCGGCCATCTGCGTCAGGTTCAGCATCGACCCACGGGCGCCGGAGACCGCCATCACCACAGCGCTGTTGTCCATCCCAAGATGCCGCCCGGCGATCTCACCGGTGCGGTCACGAGCCTTGCCGAGCACCTGCATGATCTGCATCTCGAGCGTCTCCTCGAGCGTCCGGCCCGGCATCGGTTCGAGCTGCCCCTCGTTATAGATCTTGATCCGGCGCTCGACGTCGCTGAGAGCGCCGTTGAGCACCTCGTCGATCTGGCCGTACTCGGTCCGGGTAAGGTCTTCGTCGTCGATACCGAACGAGAACCCTTCGAGCATGATGCCGCGGATCGAGAGCTTCGTCACGTCGTCGATGAACCGGGCGGCCCGCTTCATGCCGTGCTGCCGGATGATCCGGTGCAGGACCTGGCCATCGAACGCGCCGATCCCCTTCTTGTCGATGGTGCCGGAGACCAGGTTCCCGTTGATGATCCGGACGAACGCGTCGTTCTCGCACATCTCCCGCCGGCAGGTCTCGCAGTTCTGGCACGACGAAGCCTGGAACACCATGTTCAGGTTGTCGGGGAGGACAAGCGAGAAGACCTGCTTGTTGGTCCAGAGGGGTTTCCCGTCGGCGTCAGTCGCAGCAGGCTCGGGCAGGTGCTCGACGGGCAGGTGCTGGGTGAGGTAGAGCACTTCCTCTTTGCTGAAGTGGCGAACGGTGTGCGTCAGGAGGAAGATGCCCGAGATGTGGTCATGGATACCTCCGATGATCGGGCCGCCGGTCCTCGGCGAGAGGATGTTTGCCTGCACCGAGACCAGGATCTCGGCCTCGGCCCGCGCCTCCTCAGTCTGCGGGATATGCAGGTTCATCTCGTCACCGTCGAAGTCAGCGTTGTAGGGGGGACAGACCGCCGGGTTCAGCCGGAACGTCTTTCCGTCCATCACGATGACACGGTGGGCCATGATGCTCATCCGGTGCAGCGAGGGCTGCCGGTTGAAGAGGACGATATCGTTATCCTTTAACTGCCGCTCCACGGTCCAGCCCGGTTCGAGCATCTCCACGACCGTCTCCAGGTTCGCATCCGACAGACGCATCCTCCTGTTGTCCGGCCGAATAGCGTAGTTTGCGCCGCAGGGCGACCTGATGGTGGGGCGCTCGGGGCCGTTCAGGATGTACTGCCGCATCTCCTCGATATTAAACGCGGTCACCCGGATGGGAAGCGTCATCTCGTTTGCAATGGCGAGCGGGATCCCGACCTCACCAATCGAGAGGTTCGGGTCGGGAGAGATGACCGTTCGGGCCGAGAAATTGACACGTTTACCCGAGAGCGAGCCGCGGAACCGCCCTTCTTTCCCCTTGAGACGCTGCGAGAGGGTCTTTAGGGGCCGACCGCTCCGGTGCCGGGCGGGCGGGCATCCCGCCACCTCGTTGTCGAGGTAGGTGGTAACGTGGTACTGCAGGAGCTCCCAGAGATCCTCGATGATCAGTTGAGGCGCGCCGGCATCCTGGTTTTCTTTAAACCGCTGGTTGATCCTGATGATGTCCACGAGTTTGTGGGTCAGGTCGTCCTCGGATCGCTGCCCGTTCTCGAGGATGATCGAGGGGCGCATCGTGACCGGCGGAACCGGGAGGACGGTGAGGATCGTCCACTCCGGCCGCGCGACGTCCGGATTGACCCCCAGAGCCCGGAGATCGTCGTCCGGGATCCGCTCGAGGCGTGCACGGATGTCGGCCGGGGTCAGTTTGTGCTCGACCTTCCGCCCCTCCTCCACGAAGACCTCGGAGAAGGTGGTAGGCTTCTCGAAGTTGATCTTGAGCTGCTGCTCCCCGCAGTGGGGACATACCCGTTCTTTCTTGATATCCTTCTCAGAAACGATCTCGCCCGCGAGCTCGCTGTCCTCGTGGCCGATGATCTTCTCGACCTCTTCGGACGTCATCAGCAACCGGGAGCAGGACCGGCAGGTTACCCGCAGGAGTTTCCGGATCAGCCGGGTGTAACCGACGTGGATGACGGGCTTCGCGAGCTCGATGTGCCCGAAGTGACCCGGACAATCGGCCGCTTTCTGGTCGCAGGTCTTGCACCGGAGACCGGGGTCGATGACGCCCAGGCTCAGGTCCATCAGGCCCTGCGGGTAGGGAAACCCGTCATCATCGTAGGTGTCCGCCCAGATGATCTTTCGAACACTCATCTTGCGGATCTCCTTCGGGGAGAAGAGCCCGAACTCGATCCTTCCAACACGTTTTGGACTGGTCATAGTTTGATTGTGCCCCCTCTTACACCATATCGTCGAGCCTCAGGCGGGGAGCAATGCCCATGCTCTTCATCTCGTCGAGAAGGAGCTTGAAGGCGTAGCTCATCTCGACGGGGTAGATATCGGTCTCGCTGCCGCAGGCAAGGCACCGCGTCACCTTCCGCTTCCGATCCAGCATCGCCACCATACCGCACTTCGCGCAGACCCACTGGGTCACCTTGTCCGACTCGTCGAGGAGACGCTCTTTCAAGGCCATGGCCGCGCCGTGGCCGATCATCACGTCCCGCTCCATCTCACCGAACCGGAGACCGCCCTCGCGGGCACGCCCTTCGGTCGGCTGGCGGGTGAGCACCTGCACGGGGCCGCGTGACCGAGCGTGCATCTTGCTCGATACCATGTGGTAGAGTTTCTGGTAGTAGATAACTCCGATGTAGATGTCAGCTGCAAACTGCCTGCCGGTGATACCGTCGTACATCACTTCGCGGCCATTGTGGGCGAACCCGAGTTCCTTGAGGGAATTCCGCAGAGCGGTCTCGCGCTCTCCGCGGAACGCGGTCGCGTTGATCCGGTGCCCCTCGAGGGAACCGACCTTGCCGCCCAGCATCTCAAGCATATGTCCGATGGTCATACGGCTCGGGACGGCGTGGGGGTTGATGATCAGGTCCGGCGTCATGCCCGACTCGGTGAACGGCATATCCGCCGAAGGCTGGATCAGCCCGATAACACCCTTCTGCCCGTGCCGGGACGCGAACTTGTCACCCACCTCGGGGATACGGAGGTCGCGGGTCCGGACTTTGACGAGGCGCGAGGAGTTCTCGCCCTCGGTGATGATGACGGTGTCCACGATACCGTGCTCGTTGCTCCGCATCGTGACCGAGGTGTCGCGCCGCTTTTCGACGGCGATCAGCTCGCTCGTCGGCTCTTCGAGGAATCTCGGCGGCGAGGTCTTTCCGATCAGCACATCTTTTTCGCGGACGACCGTCTCGGGATTGATGACGCCGTCGATATCGAGGTTCGCGTAGAACTCGGCACCGTGCGCACCGGAGACCTCTTCATCCGGGATCTCGATCCGGTCGACCTGGCCGCCGGGATAACGCCGCTCTTCACCGTCGTAGGTGCGGAAGAAGTGCGAGCGCCCGAGGCCCCGGTCGATGGAGGCCTTGTTGATGACCAGTGCATCCTCAATGTTGAACCCCTCGTAGGAGATGATAGCGACGACGAAGTTCTGGCCTGCGGCCCGATCGTCGGAACCGATCACGTCGGAGGTCTGGGTGTAGGTGAGTGGCTTCTGAACGTAGTGGAGCATGTGCCCCCGAGTGTCGGGGCGAAGTTTCATGTTTGCAGATCCGAACCCGAGCGCCTGCTTGACCATCCCGGCACCCATGGTGACACGCGGACTGGCGTTGTGCTCGGGGAACGGAACATGCGCCGCCCCGATACCCAGGATGAGCGAGGGATCGATCTCGAGATGCGTGTGCTCGGGGGTAAGGTCCGCCTCATTGATGGCGATGAAGAGATCTTCCTCCTCTTCGGCGTCGACAAACTCGATCGCGCCCTGCCGAACCACGTCCTCGAAGGTCATCTCGCCGTTTCGGAGGCGTTCGATGTCGTCGTCGGCCACCTGTGGCATGCCGTCCCGGACCACGATCAGGGGCCGGCGCGCTCTGCCGCGATCGGTGTGGACGATGACGTCATTGTTGAACTCCTTGTAGGAGACGTTTACCTCGGAAGGGATCTCGCCGCGCCGGCGCATGTCGCGCATCCGCCCGACAAGTTCCCGGGGGTCATCCACGAGCCCGATAAGGGCTCCGTCTACGAAGACACGCGACTGTCTCATGCCGTTTCTCTCCGGAGGGCGATGACGCCCATATCGTATAGAATGTTCTTCACTTCCTCTTCGTTGATTACGCCCTTGCTGATCTCGACCATCTGGGCGAAATTCTTCACCAGTCCACAATTCGGACCCTCAGGCGTCTCGCTCGGACATATCCGGCCCCACTGGGTGGGGTGCAGGTCACGGGCCTCGAAGTGAGGCTGCGAGCGGGAGAGCGGGGAGATCACACGCCGGAGGTGCGAGAGCACCGCCATGTGGTCAACCCGGTCCAGGAGCTGCGAAACACCGGTGCGCCCGCCCACCCAGTTGCCGGTGGCAAGCGGATGCAGCAACCGTTCGGTCAGGACATCCGCGCGCACGGCGGTGCCGATCGAGAGGTCGCGGTGGCGCATGCTGGCCCGCTCGAGTTGGTACTTCACGTCCCTCGTTAAGCGGTTGAGCGAGATCCGGAAGAGGTCTTCCATCAGGTCGCCGGCAAGTTTCAGCCGCTTGTTTGCGTAGTGGTCTTTGTCATCGATCCGGCGCCGGTCAAGCACCAGGTCAAAACAGGCCTCGGCCATGCGGCCGAGGAAGTGCGCTTTCGCGAGACGGACACCCTCGACTGTGTGCCGGTATGCGGGATCTTCCTCTTTCAAACCCACCGGCATCAGGTAGTTTAAGTGCGGAAGGAGGTAGTTGTCGAGGACGAACTCGGCTCTCTTGCGCTGGTAGTCCCGGGTCTGGTTGGGCGCGAGCTTTTTGCCGACGTACATGACGCCGTCGTCGACGGTGTCACACTCACTCTCTTCCAGGTTCTGCATCATGAAGGTGAGGATCTCTTCATCGGTGGAGACCGCCTCCACGATGTCGTGGTCACCCTGCAGCCCCAGCGCCCGCATCAGGTCGACGAAACGGAGGTGCCCGGCGACCGAGGGGAACGAGACCTCGAGCAGATTTTTGCGGTTCCGTTCGACGATCACGAGCGCCCGATAACCCCGGTACTGCGAGAAGACCTTTGCTACGTATATCCGCTCGTTGTAACGCTCGGTGAACTCGGTCATGATCTTGTTCGAGGCAAGGTCCTCGAGCGTCATCAGCACCCTTTCTGTGCCGTTGACGATGAAGTAGCCGCCGGGATCGAGAGGATCTTCTCCGTGCTCGGTCCGGTCGGCGTCGCTCATGTTGTAGAGGTTGCAGGCGGCCGAACCCACCATCACCGGCAGCTGCCCGATGATGGTGACGATCGGGTCCTGCGACTCTTCACCCCGGACAAGCGTCATCTCGAGTTGAATGGGTGCCGCGTATGTGAGATTCCGGAGGCGTGCCTCGCTCGGAAAGAGCTCGGACTGCGACCCGTCCGCCTCGCGGACGAGAGGTTTCTTCACCTCGATCTTGCCCAGTTCAACCCATACAGCCTCTTTTCCTTTACCACGGGTCTCGATATCAGTCTCGATGATACGTTGTTCGTCAACGACTTTCTGAAGATTATGCAGGAGGAAATTATTATAAGAGTCTAACTGGTGGCGCGCTACATGCTCCCGCGAAAAATATGCTCTCGACAAAACACTTCTGTCTAACAGATGGATCAGCTCCCGGCCTCTGAATTATTTCTTCGGTCTCTTCACGACGAGCCTGTAAGCTTCGGCTCTGCCCGCGGTGCGACTGTCACGAGTAATCCGAATGACGTTCCCGACATCGCCCCCGATAGCCTTCGCCGCAGGATCGTCATGATACATTTTTGGCAGTTGTTCTAGAGAGATATGGTACGTTGCGAGGAGGTCGGCGACCTCTTCTTCGCCCATAATCTGATGGTCTGGCACCATCTCATGGTTAAGTACGTCAAGTGTTGTGCCCATCGCTTACACCTCACCGACGAAAAAGTTGCGTATCAGATGCATCACCTTGTTAAAATCCATAGACATCGCCCATGGCAACGGGCCCAAGGGGATTTGAACCCCCGACCACCTGGTTAAAAGCCAGGCGCTCTACCTAACTGAGCTATAGACCCCGCGCGTACTGCCATCCAGCATTATTACAATGCAAGAATAGTATAAATAATTTACTTGCAGGCGTATCATATCATTCGCAGTCTAACGATATAAACCTTTCAATTCCCCACGCGCTAGAGATCTACCGGAATATTTAATGCTCTCCGAACGTCCAGTATATATACGTATTCCCGAGGACCAGGGTGCCCGCATGATTCCTTCTAAAAACTCCACTGATACGGCCATATCCGCCATATCGTGGATAACGCAGGGCATATACCTGCTCATTGCTGCCTCTCTCTCCTTGCTCGCGATATTCTCGTTCTACGACGTCATCCTCCAGGTAGTGGCGCTCTCCCATGCCGAAGACATGACGCAGGGCGTGCTCCAGGTGCTGCACGCGCTCCTCCTGACCCTCATCATCGTGGAGATCCTGGAGACCGTGACGGCGTACTTCAGGACCAACAAGGTGCAGGTGACGCCAATCCTGATCGCAGGCATCACCGCGATGGTGCGGCGTGTCCTGACCTTCGGAGTCGAGCACGTCACGCCCCTCGACATCGGGATGACACTCGCGGCAATTCTCGTTCTGACGATCGCGATCGTCTATATCGGAAGGCAGGAGCGCGCGGACGGTTATTAAGGAAACGCCCGAGTGAGACAACCGTGAAGAAGGGGTCCGGGCCTCGATCGACCGGTTGCCGTTGCACTGCACTTTGCGCCCGTGGGTACGCCGGCTTAAGGAGGGGAGCTGAAAAGCAAGGGGCAAAACCCTCAACGTGTCGTGAAGAGCTCTTCAAACTGGGTCCGGACCTGATTCAGGCGCTCTTCCTGGAGTTTGATGCTCGCCGCCATACTCTTTATAGCTCTCGTGATGTCCTCACCCATTCCCGCCCGGGCATCCTTGATGCTGTAGGTGGTCTCCAGAATCTTCAGGAGGCGCCTGTTGATATCGACGCTTTTTGAAAGGCGTTCGTATTCGTCGACAATCTGGGGATCAACGCCGGCCTCGCGCGCCCGCTCAATGTCGGCGGTTATCGAGTGCCGGCGTGCCAGCACGTGCTCGATGGCCTCGTAGAGCTGGTGGTGGGTGGTGGGTTTGAGGATATAGTCCTCGATGTAGGTGCCGTATTCGTTGGCTTCCTCCGGGGTGAGAGGTTTCGCGGTCAGCATGAGGACGGGGATATTCTGTGTCGCAGGGCTATCCTTGATTTTCTCGAGCGTCTCCCAACCATCCATCGGCTCCATCATAATATCCAGAAGGACCAGGTCCGGGGGGGTCGCATTCAGGACCTTCAGACACTCTTCGCCACTATAGGCGGTGATTGGCCGATAGCCACCACGCTCCAGCATGGTAACGAAAACGTCGACGATCATGGGGCTATCGTCGACAACCAGTATTGTGTACATCATGCCTCCTCTCCGATCCTGACTGCTATATCCAGCAACTCTCTCTGTACTGTTGAGAGATTTGCAGACTTATCTATTACCGCTGTGATCAGGGCGGCCTCCCCAACACCCACAATGAGAATTGTAGCGTCGGTTGCGGTGATAATGACCATAGACGGTCGCTCTATATTGGCGCTGCCGCAAGCTGCCTCCGCCGATGCAAGGACCGTGGCGCACGTCGCTGCAAAAAGAGACGACGAAGCACCTCCCTCCCGGAAGTACTTGCCCATTATTGTGCCCTCACTGGAGACGAGAGCGCATGCAGTGACACCGGCGACTGACCGAATCTCATCGATGTGTCCCTGGGCATTCTCTTCCATGAAGGAATGACTACTCATTCGATTAACCCCCGGTTTATCTCATTGAGATATCTGCGTCGCATCATATATGAATATCGAATCGATATTAAAGCAAATATCGATTCAATATTGCTTTAGGATCAATACAGGGCTAATCCCCGCCACTTCACTGGCCGGATACAGCTCGTCCACTGATACAGTTATGGGTTGTCCCTACCGATGTTCTCATTGTGCCTAAAGCGTATCGCTATCGACTCCGTCCAACGAGATTTCACGTCTCCAGGCTGGAGCGGACGTTGGAGATCTGCCGGTGGACCTATAACGAGACGCTCGCATTACGAAAGAACGCATGGGAGCAGGAAGGGCGTTCAATCTCGTGCCAAGAGTCGAAACGCCAGATCCCTCTCTGGAAGAAAGAGCACTCCAAACCCTCCACAGTCTATTCTCAGGTCTTGCAGGATGTCTCCATGCGGGTGTATCTTGCCTTAAGTCTTCTTCCGGCAGGTGAAGACCTGGAATGATCGCCATAAAGACGCTCTCAGATCGCGTTCACTCCTGCCCGCACTGTGGGTTGGTGATGGATTGCGACCAGAACACACCGATCAATAGTATGCGATCGGGATTGCAACTTCAGGGATAACATCCCTGGATGCCCCCGACGAGAGGAGGGGAGCAGTCACTCTTGCTCCTACCTTGAATTCTGGCATGCCTGGCAACGGATTTCTCCCCGGCATCGGAAGGTACTGCCGCTACAGAGCAGGCAGCCTTTGCAGCAGCCGCAGGGAACCAAATTGCGGGCAGAAATTCGGGAGCCCACATGCCCATTTTTCAAGATAACGACCACATGAAGGCGCTAAAAACGCATTTAAGTCAGGCAGGAGAAGGGGACAAACAAATAAATTTAAATTCAACGACTACTATCTATCCTTGAGACGGTTTTAGATGATCAGGGCCTATACCATCGCCTCTGGAAAAGGGGGAACCGGGAAGACGACCGTCACCGCAAACCTGGGAGCAGCGTTGGCCCAACACGGCCGGAAGACCTGCATCGTAGATATGGACATGGGTATGGCCAACCTGGCGCTGGTGCTGGGGCTCGCTGAGACACCGGTAACGCTCCACGAAGTCCTGGCAGGGGAGGCGCCGATCCGCGATGCGATATACGAGGGGCCTTACGGCCTCAAAATCGTTCCGAGCGGCCTCTCACTCCGAGGATTCCAGAACGCGGACCCTGAACGGCTCAAAGATGTAATGCGAGATCTCACCGAACGCTGCGACTTCCTGCTCCTGGATGCGCCTGCCGGCATCAGCACCGATGCCGTCGTGCCCCTCACCATGGCAGACGAGGTCCTGCTGGTTGTGAACCCCGAGATTGCCTCGCTCGTGGATGCTCTAAAGATCAAGATCCTGACGGAGACGATCGGCGGCGCCATCGGTGGGGCTATTATCAACCGAGCAGACGGGGAGAACTTCGACGTGAACCGGAAACAGATCGAGAAGATGCTCGGCGTGTCGGTCATCGATACGATCCCGGAAGATGCAAACGTGCGAAGGGCAGCAGCGGCAAGGACACTGGTCGTCGTGAAATCACCAGGATCCGGATCATCAAAAGCGTTCCGAAGAATTGCAGCCTCTTTAGCGGGCTTCCCTGTGGAGGAGGAGCCGCAGGAGGTGCAGGACGGGTTTATTGAGCGGCTTGCCCGCGCACTATTCAGGAGAGAACCATGATGACTGATATGAATGCAATCATGATAGTCTTGCTCTCGGTAACCATCATTTGCCTGCTGTTTATTATGTACGTGATGTACGTGCGCATCCAGCAGCTCCTCAGGGAGGTTGACGCATTGTCAGGCAGGATGGAGATCACCGGCAGCGAACTGGAGCAGTTGACACGAAGCGTCGAGGAATATAAGAATATGCGGGGATAGGTGTTCTAACTCGCCTCCACAAAGCGAAGATATATGTGTGATTCAAACACATAGTATGAGGGAGGGGCCATAGGGTAGCCTGGCCATCCTAGGAGACTGGGGGTCTTCTGACCTGCGTTCAAATCGCAGTGGCCCCATTAGACCATTTTTTCTCTTTCCCTGACATAGTTATCTGCAGCATGAGATTGAATCAGGGCTGCACGGATTGCCTGATAAGCCGGGTTGAGTACGAGAGTCGGCTTTGTATCGACGATCCGATGCGTGTCGCCGAAATCGTCGATGCGTGCCGGGACCTCCTTGGGCGCATCATCGCCGACCCGGTGCCCGCACCAGTCATCGCGAGCCAGGTACACCGGCTCGCCTACCGGATGATCGGCGACGACGACCCCTACCGATCATTGAAGAGAGGCAACAACGAGGACGCAGCGGCGGTTTGCCGGAAGGTGCGCGGCGATCTTTCGACGTTCCACGATCTGGCGCTGGCATCGGTCATCGGCAACACGCTGGACTACGGTTCGAAGGCGCATACCGTCACCGATAACTTCGTCGAGTTCTTCCGCCGGGAGTTTGCGGCGGGGCTGAGCGTCGACGACACAGAAGCGATAGAGGCGCTCACCTCCCGGGTAGTCTACCTCGCCGACAACTGCGGGGAGATCGTCTTTGACACCCTTCTCGCGGATCACCTCAAGAAGACCGGATCGCATGTCACGTTCGCCGTCCGGGGCGCGCCGATCTTAAACGACGCGACGATAGAGGATGCCGTGGCGCTCGGGCTCGACCGCAGGGTCGACCTGCTCACCGGCACGACGGACGGCATTGCCGAGCTCGGCCTCAACCGGGAGCTCGCTCCGCCTCCCCTTGCCGATGCCCTTGACCGTGCAACGCTCGTCATCGCCAAGGGTATGGCCAACTACGAGTCACTCTCCGATGAACGTGACCTTCCGCCCGTGGCTTTCCTGATGTCGGTCAAGTGCGGCCCGATCGGCGCGGATATCGGCATTCCGGTCGGTTCCCGGGTTGCTCTCCTCCGCGAATGACTCCGGCAGGCGGGTGCGAACGGCAGCCCGGGGGGCGCGGGTACCGGGGTTTCCCCCGGATACATCGTCTGACAACCAGCACCACATATAAGCATGATGGTCAAAATTTACCAGAATCTAAGCCAATCTCTCGGTTAAACAGAATTTTTTAGAATTTTATTTCGTATTTCGACCAATATATTAACCCAGATATTTATTGGAAAATATTATATAATGAGCACTATAGATATTGGATCGGGGAAAGACCACACCCAGCAACCACCAGTTTACTCAATTCCAGTCAGCAATCACCACACCCTACAACACCCACACACCTTACCGAAGACACAGGGTTCGGTCAGGAGCAGGCCTGGGCATACGGCGCTCCTGCACCAGTGTTCAGCGATCACAACGAAATTACACCGGGCCATGAAATCTTCGGGTGTGGCCCCCCACCTCATTCCATAAGGCCAAACCCCACCTCATTTTTCCCATCACCCGGCTGGCAAGCAGCCAGAGCAGCGCCGGTATACCGGGCACGCCATCGGTGCGGCACAGGCTTTGCTGTCCGGCGTGAAGCAACTGTGGAGCAGAGCTGATGCACTCCTGACGGTGCTCAAGCTCCGGACGTTGTCCATCGCACTCCCCGGCCCAGCGCAACTCGTACCCTGGTGGTGCTCCAGCTCTGACGACCCATCGCAACTCAAAGACCTTCGGTCATCTCAAGCTCCTGCCCTACCAGGCAGTCGCACCGTGCCCTCACCCGAAGATTTTCCGGGATATCTCCAGCGCTTCGATGGCGGGCATCTTCTTCCCGGTCAGGAACTCAATGGCCGCCCCTCCGCCGGTGGAGATGTGGGTGAACCGATCCTCGATACCGAGCCGCTCGATGGCCGCGCCGGAATGCCCGCCGCCCACCACCGAGAACTCCACGGTGGATGCCGCCCTCAAGAGCTCGAAGGTGCCGACGGCGAACTGCTCCTCCTCGAAGAGCCCCGCCGGACCGTTCACCACGACCGTTCCCGAGCCCGAGATCGTCCCGGTGAGGCTCTCGATCGAATCGCTCCCGAGATCCAGCACCTGGGCGTCCTCCGGGACGGCGTTCAGGGGGTACTCGACCCGCTCGCCGTCTTCGCGGACGGCGACCGAGTGCGGCAGAGAGAGCCGATCGGCGTAGGATTCCAGGAGGGCTTTCGCCTTATCGATCTCAGCCCGGTAGCCGAGGTCGTCGATCAGCCGGGCCGACGGAAGCCCGATCTCGTAGCCCGCCGCAAGCAGGAAGACGTTTCCGACCACGCCGACGACGATCACGCGGTCGGCCGTTCCCCGCTCAAGGACGTTCTCTGCGACCGCGATCGAGTCGTCCACCTTCGTCCCGCCGAGCACGAAGGTGACGGGACGCGGGGCGCCGGAAAAGACCCGGGAGAGGTTCGCAACCTCCTTCTCCATCAGGAGGCCGGCCACCGATGGGAGCACGAGCGGCAGCCCCACGATTGATGGCTGCGACCGGTGTGCTGTGCCGAACGCATCGTTGACGTACAGGTCAGCCATTGACGCCAGCCTCCGGACAAGGAGAGTCTTCTTCGCATCCTCGGGCTTTAAGGTCAGGTTCTCCTCGGCGGCAAACCGGAGATTCTCGAGCATCAGGACGTCCCCGCGCTTCGCACCCCGGATGGCATCCCGGGCGCACCGCCCGAAGATGTCCTCCACATACGTCACCGGACGGCCGAGCAGCCGCTCCAGTTTCGCCGCATGCGCCTCAAGCGTCGTGAAATCCTTCTTGCCGGGCCTGCTCTGGTGCGTGAGGATGACAAGCCGCGCGTCCTCGAGTGCCTGCACCGTCGGCAGGTGTTCCCGGAACCGTTTGTCGTCCAGGATCTGGTTTGAGGAGGGATCGATGGGCGAGTTGAAATCAACCCGCAGCATCACCGTTCCCGTCAGTTTCCCAGCATCAGCGAGCGTACCGATCTCCACCGGGTATCACCAGTCTCTCTCTTCAGGTGCTCCGTGCCTTAATCTTTTTCAGGCGGAAGAGCTCCTCACGTTCCATCTCATCGAGCCGCATCTTGATAAAGTCTCTGGCCTCGGAGAGTTCCGGGATCACCTTGAACTCGAGCGCGTTCACGCGCCGCTTGGTGCTCTCGATCTCGTCGAGGAGTCGCTTCATGGTCGTCTCGATCTCGGCGGCCTCGATGATGGCCTCGAGCAGATCCTCGAACGCCTCCGCGGTCTCGTCGATGACGGCAGAGGTACCGAGCATCCCGTAACCGCGGTCGAGGACGCCCTTCCGGACGGAAGACGCCTGGATCTCCGGGACGACGACGCCCATGATGTTCTTGCTCTTTAAGGAGATCGCGGGGACGTCCGCCGTCGAAAAGGCGGCGGCCTTCACCCCGATCGCACCCTCGACGGTCTCCGCAAGGGCGATCATCTCCATCGCACGTTCGTAGCGCTCCAGCAGTGCGCCGCGGCTGTCTTTCGCCTGCTGCAGCACCTTGAAGAACTCCAGGATCAGCCCATCGCGCTTCATCTTGAGGATGTTATAGCCGCGCTCCGATAGCTTGATCCTCCGCTTGATGTTGATCAGCTCCGAACGCGTCGGCTTGATATCTCGTAGCGCCATGGACGTTTACCCCTGTGCCTTCTTCCGGTACTTCGGGTGGTACTTCTGGATCAGTTCGCGGTCGATACGGACGAGCTGCTCTTCGGGCAGCGTCGAGAGGAGTTCCCAGCCGAGGTCGAGCGTCTCCTCGATCGACCGGTCCTCATACAGGCCCTGCCTGACGAAGCGGTCTTCGAAGAGATCTGCGAACTCTAGGAACATCCGGTCGCGCTCCGAAAGCGCGTCCTTGCCGACGATGGCGACCAGGCCGCGGAGGTCGTTGCCCTCCGCGTACGCCGCGTAGAGCTGGTCCGAGACCTTCTTGTGGTCCTCGCGGGTGTGACCCTCGCCGATACCGAGGTTCATCAGACGCGACAGCGAGGGCAGCACGTTGATCGGCGGGTAGATACCCTTCCGGTGCAGATCACGGTTGACCACGATCTGTCCTTCGGTGATGTAGCCGGTCAGGTCCGGGATCGGGTGGGTGATATCGTCACCCGGCATCGTCAGGATCGGGATCTGAGTCACCGAGCCCTTGACGCCCTTGATGATACCGGCACGCTCGTAGATGCTCGCAAGGTCCGTGTACATGTAGCCGGGGTAACCGCGCCGCCCGGGCACTTCTTCACGGGCCGCGCCGATCTGGCGGAGCGCCTCGCAGTAGTTGGTCATATCCGTCAGGATGACCAGCACGTGGTAGCCGAGGTCGAACGCCAGGTACTCGGCGGTGGTGAGCGCAAGACGCGGCGTGATCGTCCGCTCGACGGCCGGGTCGTCCGCAAGGTTTAAGAAGACGACCGAACGCTCGAGAGCGCCCGTCTTCTCGAAGTCGGCCATGAAGTAGTTGGCCTCTTCCCGGGTGATACCCATGGCCGCAAAGACCACGGCGAACTCTTCGGTCGAACCGGGCACCTTTGCCTGCCGTGCGATCTGAAGCGCCACGTCGTTGTGGGGCAGACCCGATGCCGAGAAGATCGGGAGTTTCTGGCCGCGGACGAGAGTGTTCGTCCCGTCGATCGTCGAGATACCCGTCTGGATGAAATCCTCAGGCGAGGAGCGGGCGTAGGGATTGATGGCCGCACCGGTGATCTCGAGCCTCTTCTCGGGCACGATCTCCGGACCGCCGTCGATCGGCTTGCCGCCGCCGGAGAGGATACGCCCGAGCATGTCCTTTCCGACCGGCATCTTGATCGTTTCGCCGGTGAACCGGATGCCCGAGTCCCTGCCGATGCCTGCGGTGGTCTCGAAGACCTGGACGACCACGATCTCGTCGCTCGTATCCAGCACCTGGCCGCGCTTGACCGTGCCGTCGGCGGTCACGATGTTGACGAGTTCGCTGTAGCCGACCGGCTCCGTCTTCTCGACGAAGACCAGCGGCCCTGCAATCTGTGCAACCGTTCTGTATTCCTTCATGGTCACACCGCCCTCATCGCGTCAAATTCAGCTTCCATATCCTTCATGATCTTCGCAAGTTCGGGCTCGTAGTCCTTGATGAACTTGATCTGCGGAAGCTCGTTCTTGCTCTTGATGCTGATGACCTGCTGCGGGGTCGCACCGCCCGTCTGGGCGGTACGCGCGAGGTCGGCGTAGTGCTTGATCGCCTTCATCATGTCGTACTGCTTGGACATCGGGCAGAACGTATCCACCGCATCGTAGGCGTTCTGCTGCAGGAAGATCTCGCGGATCATCCTCGCCACCTCGATGGTGACCTGCTCCTCGTCGGGCAGGGCGTCGGAACCGACCAGCTGAACGATCTCCTGGAGTTCGGCCTCCTTCTGGAGGACGCCCATCGCCCACGCCCGGAGCGGGTTCCACTCGGGCGAGACCTCTTTGTCGTACCACTCGTTGAGCGAGTCCAGATAGAGCGAGTAGGAGTTCAGCCAGTTGATGGCCGGGAAATGCCGGCGCTGGGAGAGCTTCGCGTCCAGTGCCCAGAAGACCTTGACGATACGCAGGGTGTTCTGGGTGACCGGCTCGGAGAAGTCACCGCCGGGCGGCGAGACCGCACCGATGACCGATACGGAACCGCCCTCCCCGTTCAGGGTGATGACACGGCCCGCACGCTCGTAGAACTCCGAGAGGCGTGCCGCAAGGTACGCGGGGTAGCCTTCCTCACCGGGCATCTCCTCGAGACGGCTCGAGATCTCACGCATAGCCTCCGCCCACCGGGAGGTGGAGTCAGCCATCAGCGAGACGTCGTAGCCCATGTCTCTGAAGTACTCGGCGATCGTGACACCCGTATACACGGACGCTTCACGAGCCGCGACAGGCATGTTCGAGGTGTTCGCGATCAGCACCGTCCGCTCCATCAGCGGCTTGCCGGTCTTGGGGTCCTCCAGTTCCGGGAACTCGGTCAGAACCTCAGTCATCTCGTTGCCGCGCTCGCCGCAGCCGATGTAAACGACGATCTCGGCGTCCGACCACTTCGCAAGCTGCTGCTGGGTGACCGTCTTGCCGCTCCCGAACGGGCCGGGGATGGCCGCCGTTCCACCCTTCGCGATGGGGAAGAGACCGTCCAGGATACGCTGACCGGTGATCAGCGGGATGTCCGGGTTCAGTTTCTGCGTCACCGGGCGGGGCACACGAACCGGCCAGCGCTGGAGCATCGCGATCTCGGTGCCGTCCTCAAGGACGCAGACGGTCTCGTCGACCGTGAAGCTGCCGCCCGAGATCTTCTTGATCTTGCCGCCCTTCGCTTTGGGCGGAACCATGACCTTATGGACGATGTTCGTCTCCTGGACCGTGCCGAGGACATCGCCGGCTTTGACTTCGTCGCCGGCTTTCACCGTGGGAACGAACTCCCACTTCTTCTCGTGGGAGAGGCCGGGAGCCGAGACGCCGCGCTCGATGAAGTTGCCCATCTTGTCCACGAGCACCTCGAGCGGCCGCTGGATCCCGTCGTAGATACTGGTCAGCAGACCGGGCCCGAGCTCCACTGCGAGCGACAGACCGGTATTCTCCACCGGCTCACCGGGCCTGATGCCGGCGGTATCTTCGTAGACCTGGATGATGATGTTCTCACCCTGGATCTTGATGACCTCCCCCATCAGTTCTTCATTGCCGACCTTCACCACGTCGTACATGTGTGCGTCGAGACCGACAGCAGTGACGACCGGCCCTGAAATCCGCTTCAGGACTCCCTGAGCCCTGTTTTCTTTTCCTTTTTCCATTACTTCCACAGATCAACACCCACCGATCTCTTGATTCTCTCTCTCATCGTCAGGCCGCCCTCTTCTCCGCCGATGGCGATCACCGTCGGCTTAACGGAGTTCTCGAGGGTGGTGCGAAGCCGCAGGGGGATCCGCTCCATGTCACTCCCTTTCAGGACGAGAATGCCGACGTCTTTGTCATCCAGCACCTGGTTGATCTGCTCGACCAGCCGCTCGTCGGTCTCGGCCACGTAGGTTTTTCTGACGCCCGCGAGCCGAAAGCCGAGGATGAACTCACCGGTACCGACAATTGCGATCTCCATTCTACATCACCAGGTAGCCCTGTAATCGCTCACCGGGGAGGCCGGCTTCCTTGCCCCGGGCGAGGGCGCGAAGGTTCGCGACCTCATACTTCTTCTCCTCCAGATAGACGATGACGGGCAGAACCGAGAACGGGTACCGCTTCGACATCCGCTCCATCTGATCCAGCTGAACCCGGGTCAACGCAACCTCAATCTCGTGGATGGCGCTCTTGCCCCGGATCGCCTCGAGCGTGTTTAAGAGCGGGACCGTCCTCACTCGCTTCTTTAAGCCGTCGATGAATTCATCCCGGTCCTCAAGTGCTGAGAGTCGCTGCAGTTCCTCCACCGAGAACGAGCCGCCGGGGATCATCAGTTCCCGCACGTCCTCAAGGACGTGCCCGGCCCGGAGGCGGAAGAGGTTCTGGATGTTCCGGGTGTCAATCTCGAGCTCGATGTACTTCAGGAATATATTCCCGCCCTTGACGCCCTCCTTCGCGTCGGCGATGAGCCGTGCGTAGTAGCCCTTGTAGAGTTCGTTCTCCAGGTGGGCGAACGATCCGGTCTCCATCGCATGGGGGAGCTCCTTCTCGAGGGTCGGGTAGAACCGCTCGCCCCTGAGTGCCTCGACGACCCGTTCCGGCGACTCTTCAGCGAGAAGACGGTCGAGAGCGACCTTGTCCAGCCTGCCGGCCGGTATCAGGACTTCCTTGATCTTACCCGGCTGCAGCCCCTGCATCTTGCCGCGCAGGATGGTGACGACGTTCTGGATATCCCATCGGCGCAGGTAACTGATGGTGAAATACTTCAGTTCCCCGGGCACAAGTTCCAGGATGCTCTGATACTCCTTGGCGAGGTTCCAGCTCAGGGCCACCTCGACGAGGTTGATCCCGGAGAAGGAGGTGCCGAGTTCATCGATCTCGGACCGGTAGTTGGTCTCGCCGATGAACCGGGTGATCTCAGGCAGGCTCATATTCAGCATCCGGAGATAATCTTCTCGCGGTATCAGCAGTGATCTACGCACCCGCATGCGGGTACAGGCGTAGATGTAGTTGGTTGCCAATCCGCTACCTACCCCTGCCATATATGAACCTCCTCACGCAAACAGGATATCTGACGCATCCTTCAGGGCGGATTCCCAGACTTCGTCCAGGAACGTGCCGTAGCTGTAATCGATCTGCAGCTCGCCGTCGTTGCTCTCGATGATGACACCGCCGGAGATCTCAGCTGGATCGCCGACCGTGTAGCCGGAGAGGGATTTTGTCTCACCGAGAATCTTCTCGACAACAGGGATATCCCGTTCGTTTGCGTGCACGACACCCTTCTTGATCTCCTTTGCCGCTCTCTTCAACAGGTCTGTGAGCGCCTTCTCGTGGAACTCTGCAGGCAGATCACCGACAGCAGCGAGCGAGGCCGAATAGACCTGATCGAGGAGCGTCTTCTGGGCGTTTAAGACCTGTCGCTTGACGACGAGGTTCGCCGCCGAGGCTTCCTGATTGGTGATGTGGGTGGCCGCCCGGTCCGCCTCCTCTTCAGCCGAGAGTTTGATCTCGGCGGCGCGGGCCTGTGCGTCCTTCAGGATCTCTTCGACTTCGGCACGGGTCTCTGCCCGGACCGCCTCGACCTCCTTTCGCCCTTTCTCCCGGATCTCGTTGACGACTGCTTCGAGTCCCATGGTTCACTCCATCAGAACAGAAGCAGCAGTGCAACCACAAGACCGAAGATGACAATGGTTTCGGGAATTACCGTAAGGAGCAGCACCAGACCGAATACGTCACGGTTCTCTGCCGTCGCTCCGACGGCTGCAGAACCGATTGCCATCTCTGCAATACCGGATGCAATGCCGGTCAGACCGACTGCGAGGCCTGCGCCGATTGCCTTCATTCCCAACTGCGATGCCTGGATCATTTCAAGAGTCAGTTCTGCTGTGCCAAAATCTACCATTTTCTTATTCCTCCGTAAACTTTGATTTCATTCCGAATGGGTTGTACTTTATGCCTCCACCTTTGTAGAACTTGGTGAAGAACTCAACATAGTGAAGACGAAGTGAGTGCAGACCGCCTCCAAGGAGGCCGAGTGCCGTGTTCAGCGCGTGCCCCATAAAGAGGACGAGAACACCAAAGATGATGAGGATCACACCGACCGGGGTGATCGCTTCAAGCTGGGGCTGTATCAGCAAGCCGATCGCGATGAAGTTAATCACCATCGCTATGGCGACCGATGATAAGCCCACCGCCATCAGACGGGCGTAGGACAATACGTGACTGATGATCGTCGGAAGTTCGACCAGTTCAAGCGGGTTCTCCTGCGCAATACCGATGACACCTGCCACCAGGACGACGACGCCGACTGCGATGGCGACAGGGAAGCCTGTCAGGTCGGGCATCATCGGCATGGGGAATAATGACCAGATCAAGATAAGGATACCCCACATCGTCCCGAGCCAGCCGGCATTGGCGATTAACGCCTTTGTCGCGTGCTTCCCGTGGTAGAGCTTCCGGGCATTGATCATGCCGAGGATACGCCCGAGCGTGATGTGCAGGATACCAATCCAGATCACAAGGAGCATGAGCTCGACGACCTGGGGGCCGTGACCGTGCACTTCCGTTCCGATGTTGAGGTGGCGGGAATAGATCATTGCATCCCACGGGAGCGCGAACCCAAAGAACTCGCTGTAGAGTATGCCAAAGACAATGCTTGAGATGCTTGCGTAACTGAGCACCTTGAGGAGCATCCTTCCTTCGTCGCCTTTCAGGAACTTCCGCAGCCCGAGGCTCAGGGCGAGCAGGATTGCTCCGTAACCCACGTCACCGAGGATCAACCCGAAGAAGATGGGAAACACAAAGGCTACCATCAGTGTCGGGTCGAGTTCGGAATATCGGGGCCGTGCGTAAAGGTCCATGAGCACCTGTGTCGGGGATGCGACCGTCGGGTTCTCGTACTCCACCGGAACCCTGGCAGCGTCATCGATCTCCAGTTCTTCGATATAGATCCTGCCGTTGGTCGCTTTCTCCAGCGCCTGGCGGATCCTGTCCGCCCGGTCGTCAGGCACCCAGCCTTCGGTAATGAAGGTCTCCTCTGTGGTAGCAAATCGTAATGGGGCTTGCGCCCGCTCTACGTCAGCCGTGAGTAGTTCATCACATGCTACCAGGAAATCGGTGTGCCTCTCCCGGATACGCGCAATCTCCCTGTTGACCTCAGCTATCTCGGTGCTGGCGCTCTGGACTTCGGCAAGATGGACCTTCTGATTGTCGACCGGAGACCCGGTCCCTTCCGGGACGGGGATAGCCTGGAACCCGGCATCGAGAAGAGTCCGCTCGACCTGCTCGCGGTACTCGTTCTGCACCACGACGACGATCATGTTGCCGTCCACCCTGTCGGAAAAATATTTCTCATGGGGGACGTCGACGGAAACGTCGCGCGCGATATGACCGGTAAAAACGGTGAACCGCGTGTACCCGTGGTAAAGATCCAGATCCAGGGGGACTGCCGCGAACGGTTCGAGTTCTTTCGCGCGCTGCTCACGCTCCTTCTGCCGCGCCTCCAGTCTGGAGCGCGTTGCGACGAGGCCTTTCACCTCCTCGAGGATAGCAGGAAGATCCGTACGGATCATCTCACTGACCTTCGAAGCAGGAAGTTTCTCTTTGACTTCGACGCTATCCGGGTTTATCCCGCACGCGCTTTCAATGGCTCTGACATCGTTGAGCGCCGAGGCCACATCGCTCGCCCCGGGAAGCGGGTGGCCGATCGACAGCGCTTCAGCGGACTCGCTCTCCGGCACGAAGTCTTCAATGTGATAGACGTTGTGGCGGTAGAGTTCTCCGATGATGGTATCGATCTCACCCTGCGGGGCCGCGATGAGCAGCCGGCGCATCCGTTCAGGCCTTAACATGCAGCTGCTCCTTAAATCGTGTAACAATAAAGTCTACAGCTTCTGCAAGGTTCTTGTTCCCCGTTGCTTTCAGCGCCTCTGCGCGCGCTTCACCCTCCCTGACAATCTCTTCGTACCTGCTCTGCGCCTGGGCCCGTGCCTCTGCTAAGCGCTGATTCCTGTGCTCCGCGGCATCCTTCTGTGCCTTGAGGACCAGGTTCTCAGCCTCTAGCTCGGCATCCGAGAGGCTCTTCTTCCTCTCCGCCTGCGCATCACGGATCATTGCCTGATACTCTTCTTCAGTTTCCCTGATGCTTTTCAGGACATCGGTCTTCATCAAACCCTCCTTCTCACGGCGTATGAATATTTGATGAAATTGAGCATATATTTATTGTTGTTTGTCCGCTGAGGTTTTTTCCACATCCAGATGTATTATTTTCACACCGAGAGGAAGATTTTTCATCGTAATGCCCCCGGGAACCCCGGCAAGCGAGAGCCCCGAAAACTCCGCCGATGAACAGAGCAGGTGCTGCTCGGGGTGGGTTCCCCGGCGGATATCGCAGGCGAAGAGGATCTCCGGGGCGACCGAGACGACCATCGATAACCGTTTCGAGCCGGGGTGATCTTTAGGAAGGACTACGAGCGGGATGTGGTAGCGCCGGACCAGCTCAAGCATCATGCGTGCCTGCTCGATGGGGCCGCCTTCCGGCATGGAGACGGCAACCAGATCGTCAGGGTCGACCCCCTGGCAGTACTCGTCGTCAGGGGTCTCGATGCAAAGTGTAAACCGGCAGCTGGCTTTTGCAACAAGTAGAAAAGAACGTTCTCCCTGGATAAGGAGGGGTTCATCGCCGAGGGGTATGGTCGCAACACCCGACCCGGCAGAGGAAAACCCCGAAGCGCCGCCTTCAGACTTCTTCGACATCTTCCGACTGGCAGCTCGGGCACATGGGCCGCTTGCCGATACCCTTGAACTTCTCGCCGCATTCTTTGCAGCGGTAGTTTGTGCCCTTCACACGCTCATTGAACTCGATATCGACTGGTCCACCGACTGTGCACATCTGGCATCACCAGGAAAGAGATAGCGGGCAGAGGATAAAACCCTATCGTGGCCATCCAAAAGGCAGGGCTACAGAAGGATGGTGAAGATCACAAACGCAATAAAGACCATCACAGCCGCGTGTTTGACCCCCGCCCGGATCGAGCCCTCTCCCATCTCCCCGGCGATCAGGCCGGAGAAGAGTGCCTGGATGAGGCAAGCGTGGAAGAGGAGACGCTTGAACGTCACGATGGCAGTGTCCCCAAACGACATCGAGCCAGGCATGTACCCTGTCGTCGTAACGTCGACCGTGGCCAGCACGGAGAGGAACTGGGCGTCGATAACCGCCACGACAAATATAAAGACGGTGCACACCAGGTAGACGATGATGACGTAGATGAACATCTCGCCCCGCCTCTCGCGTTTGAGGGTCTCCGACATCGCGACGTCGCGGGCCGCGATGTCCAGAACATCGCCGATGCTTCCGGTCATCTGGCCCGCTGTCGTGATCAGGGTGACGGCCCGGGCAATGGTGGGGGTCTGTACCCGTTCCTCGAACCGTACAAGCGCATCCCGGACAGTCGCACCCCACTCGATGTCGCGCTTGATCTTTTTGATCTCGTAGGATAACACCCCGAGATCAGCCTTCACGAGAATCGTTATCGCCTGCGCGAGCGTCAGACCCACCTGATTTATCCCGGAAAGACGGTTCAGGAACTCAGGGATAGAAGCCTCGATCGCCATTGCCCTCTTCTGCCAGAACAGGTGGGATATGCCGAAAGGGGCAAGGACGAACAGCAACGCTATGATGAGGTGGTCATCGATGACGTCGATCATCACCTCGATATCGGAGTAGGCCGGGGTACTGAGGACGGCGAGGATGACATAAGCAAGCGCAACCGGCACCGTCACATAGAACGTCCGGTTCGGTTCGATAAGAAATGCTTGAAGTGGGTGGCGCAGAAAGGTTCGAAGGTTGCGGATCCGGTCGTAGTGCGCAAGCTGCCGGATGAGCGGTTCGTCGCCGGGCCGTTCCTCAACCCGGACGTCGCCAAACTCGTGAAGCCAGCGTTCCTCGATGCATCGCTCTATCCCCTCGGTCTTGATCGAGATTGCGTCGACGAAGAGGATAAAGAAGAGCGAGCCAACCGGGACCAGGAGGTAGATGACGACCGAGAGTTGCATAACGGGCGTGCTGCTCACGAAACCCATAACGATCATGACAATGATGAGGAAGAGCGGTCCGGCGACGAAGAGCGTCACATAGGCTTCGGCCACCAGCTGGAGTGTGGAGAGGAAGGTCATCT
This sequence comes from Methanoculleus nereidis, assembly GCF_032944295.1. Lineage (NCBI taxonomy): Archaea > Methanobacteriati > Methanobacteriota > Methanomicrobia > Methanomicrobiales > Methanomicrobiaceae > Methanoculleus > Methanoculleus nereidis. The sequence continues at coordinate 414,763 of NZ_JABFFQ010000001.1, read as the reverse complement.
GCTCAAACCGGGCATCCTCCTGGTAGGTGCGTACCCGGGTATCGAGAAAGGCGAGCAGGTCACCCCCGCTCTCGACCACGGAGACAAGATCCTGTACGAACTCACGCAGTTTATCTGACGGAGTTGTCTCCTGCAGGTGCCGAAGCGCCGTGAGCACATCGTAGCCGAAGTAGTCGGCGTCCCGGACGGCACGCCGGAACTCCAGGGCTGCTTCCCCGTAGACTGCTGGGTTTGCGCTTATTGAGCGGAAGACCGCCATAATTTCCGCGCCACCCTGGCGCATGGCATACATGTAGGCGACGGCGTGGTGGATCAGGAGGTTAATCCGGATCGCCCGGTTCTTCTTCACCAGAGACGGGTACCACAGGAAGAAGGCATGGATCATGTAGGCAGCAAGGACGAAGATGAATATGCTTGCAACAACCTGCAGAATAACGAGTGTCGGATCCGTCAGCATGGACGCCGGCAGGTGGAGGGAGAAGACATTGTAAACCCTGGTGCCCACCTGTGGGAGAACAAAAAGCCGCATTGCGAGGAACGCCGCAACCGCCCAGAAGGTGCCGAAGAGCCCGGAGACGGTGAACACCCGCAGGAGGTAGCCGTCAAGGGTGACTCCCAGGTTCGCCGCAACGAGATCTTCACGGAGATGCCGGTAGCGTATGGGGTCGCGCTGCACCAGCCGACGGACGAGGCGGTAAGCGTGTGCACGGCCGGGCAGCATCACCGGATCAACCTGCCGAGGTCGTCGAGGGAGGCAAGCACCCGATCCCGCTCGGTAGTGAAGGCCTGAATGATGCGGGCGACCGCCCTGTAGTCCCTGATACCCTGCTCACGCATCGCGAGAAGGACGCTTTGCCGGATCCGCAACTCTTCCTCCAACTGGACCCGGCTCCACCCGCGATACGCCATGATCTCAGTGAAGATCCGGGAACGCCCCGAGAAGGTGAAGGTGTCGGGCACGGGGTTGTACTCATAGACCGTGTTCACCTGGATGTTGCCGGTAAGCGAGTCGATCCCGGCAAGCTCGACGATCTCCCGGCACCGCCTGACATGGTCGCGCCCCCGGTGAGTGAGCGACTGGACAGATATGATGTCCAGTGCCTGGAGCATGCTTCTTGGCACGTTGAGCGGTTCATTCTCCAGACGGTGGATCGCCGCGTCGACCCCGCCGGCATGCATGGTGGAGAACGTCGTATGCCCGGTGCTCATCGCCTGGAAGAGGGTTTGGGCCTCGCTTCCCCGAACCTCGCCGACCAGGATGTACTCAGGACGCTGTCGCATGGCAGCCTTGAGGAGATCAAACATCCCGATGGAATTGGTGCCGGGCCCTTCGGATACCGTCTCGCGCGTGACGGTCGCAACCCAGTTCTCATGGTAGAGCGTGATCTCACGGGTGTCCTCGATGGAGACGATCTTTGAGAGCGGCGGGATGAAAAGGGCGACAGCGTTGAGGGATGTAGTCTTCCCCGACGCGGTGCCGCCGATAAAGAGCAGGCTTTTGTTGTTCTCGATCGCTATCCAGAAGTAGACGAGCTGGTCGACGTCGAAGGTGTTCGTCTCCATCAGTTCGACGGGCGTGAACGGCTCCTCCCGGAACTTCCTGATCGTGAACGAGGTGCCCCGGGTAGTGACTTCGTTGCCGAACGTCAGTTGCAGCCTCGAGCCATCAGGAAGGGTCGCGTCCACGAGTGGACTTCCTATAGAGACATGCTTGCCCGAACGCTGGGCGAGCGTGATCGCAAATGAGTTTAAAGCCTCCTCGTCAAAGAGGATGTTTGTCTTGATGTTCTGGTGCTCCCGGTGATACAGGAAAAGGGGGACGTTTGTCCCATCACAGGAGATATCTTCGATCAGGGGATCGTTTATCAGCGCATCGATGCGCGACCAACCGAGGAAGTTGCGCCCGAGGAAATAACGGAGCCGAAAGATCGAGGCATCGGTGAGTGTGAGGCCGTACTCCACGAGCAACTCCTGCATCTTCCTGGCGAGAACCTTCCGGCGATCGGATGTCAGGTCGTGATCTTCAAGGATCAGGGTGTCGCGGAGGTCTTCAAAGAGCCGTTCCAGGAGTTCGTACTCGAAATCCGAGAGCACAGGCTCGAAGAGAAGGTACTCTGGCTGGTTCGTCTGCACATTTCGGGTGATTATAGCGAGCGAGAGGCCTTCGGCGATCCAGTAGCGATCAAGTTCCTCGTAGCCCGGAGGGACCTTCGCTTCCACCAGGGGGCCATGCATTGCGGGGTCGTACTCACCTGCAGCTGCGCCGTCCTTCCAGGAGAGGAGAAGACGGCCTAGAAAACCGGGCAGGCCTGATCGCTTCGCGGCGGGAGGGTTACGATCTGCCGGCAGATCGCTGCCCGGTGTCATTGCAGCACCCGCACAGGAAACGTGCCCGTCGTGCACACCACCTGCATCACGGGATCCCTGACGATATCTCTCATATTCACCGTGACCAACGTTTTTAACCCGGGATTCGAAGACGAAGCGCAATTCCCGGGAGTTGCTTGAGTCAATAGGAGATGTGGAGGACTTGCTTATAAAATCTGCTTTTTTAACGAGGGATGCCAATTGGACCTCCGAAATCCATGAATGCCGCACAGAACCAGAATATTTTAATCGTTCTCCCTATATACGATGTGTATCTATGCACGATCGCCTCGAGTTACGGATGCCGACGGGCATCAACTCCCTCGATCCCGTACTGGAAGGGGGTATCCCACCGGGGTCAGCGGTGCTGCTCCTCGGAGAGCATGGCGCCGGCAACGTCGAATTTGTGCAGACCTCGCTCATACAGCTCTCCCTGATGAAGCGGAGCGGGGCGGGCGGGGAGCACCTTCTGCTCCCGGAGAGCATCTCGTACGTAACGTTCACCCGTATGCGGGAGGATATCCTGAAAGAGATAGCGCTTTCATTCAATCCGGACCTCTACGATCGACTTGGGGAGGAGATAGTCTTTTACGACCTCTCGGAACTCTACTTCGATGCCAGCATCGTCCCTCCGGACTGGTACGGGGAAGGAAGCGTCGTCGAACGTCTGCAGAAGAAGCAACGCAAGGAGAACGATGACATCCTTGCGGAACTCGCCCGGGTGGTTGGTGGATGCGCGAAGAACAGCCTGATCGTCCTGGATTCGCTGACCGATATTGCACCGTCACTGATGGAAGGGGATCAGCGGCATGCATTTATCGCCTTCCTGCGCGGGCTGCAGCGAACAGCAAAACGCCGGAACACCACGATCTATCTTCTGCTCACCTCCGGGATCCTGGATCAGTCATGGGAACTTGAGATCGTCGACTGCGTCGACGCCACGATCTTCTTCCGCTGGGAGGAGGGGGGTGCACAGCGCCGGCAACGGGTTATGCACTTTGAGAAGTTCCGGGGCGTGATGCCTCGCCTCGAGGATAAGGATCTGGTGAAGTTCGCGCTCTCGATTTCAGCATCAGGCGGGTTTGAAGTGCGCAACATACGGGTGGTAGTATGACGATGCGTCGGGTGAAGTTCGGAGTCGAAGGGCTGGATGCGATGCTCTTAGGGGGACTTCTTGAGAGGAGCATCTGCGCGCTCGTCGGCACCTATGGCACCGGGAAAACGACGTTTGGCCTCCAGTTCGCATACGAGGGACTCCGCCAGGGGGAGAAAGTGATCTATATCAGTCTCGAAGAACGCGAGGAACTCCTCCGTGCCACCATGGCACAGAAAGGCTGGGATACGGAGGCGTTCAGCGACCGGTTCTACCTGCTCAAGCTGGACCCAACCGACTTTAATCTCGCAATCAGCAGCATCAAGAGCGAGCTCCCCGCCCTCATCAAGAGCACCGGAGCCTCCAGGGTGATCATCGACCCGATATCCCTCTTCGAGGGACTCTTCGAGGACGCGTCCGACCGGCGGCGGGAGATGTTCAGGCTCATTGAAGTGATGCGGGATGAGGACTGCACCCTGGCGCTGACGAGCGAGACCGACGTGGCAAATCCGGACGGGAGCAAGTACGGCCTCGTTGAGTATCTGGCGGATACGGTGATCCTCCTTCGCTATATCCGCTCTCCAGGACTCACCGAAGTACACCTGGCCCTTGAGGTCGTGAAGATGCGTCGTTCGGCCCATTCACGGGAGATCAAACCGTTTGAGATACTCCAGGACCAGATAATGGTTTACTCGGAGGCAAGTTTGTTCTAAATGCGACGCTTCGCAGAACCAGATCTCGAAAAAGTTACGCAGCAATTTTTTGGTCAGCGACGCCTGCCCTTCCGGACAGGCTTTACGCCCTCGAAATGTCGCTCCGACCGGGTGCCCCCTTCTTCCGCATCCTCTGCCACCGCTTGAGGACGAATGCCGCAACGACAAGGGCGAAGAGCGCATTGAAAAGCACCCATATGATCGGCTCCTGGAAATCGGTTCCGATCAGGTTTCCGTGCACGACGGCAAAGAGGAGGACGACATACATCAGGCCGTGAGCCCACCGCCAGTACTTCGGGATATACTTCCGGAACAGCACGCCGGCGAACGCGATGTAGAGGAGGTAGAGCGCGGGCCGGCCTGCGAGTGCCCAGAACCTCCCCCAGGGAGAGAAGATGGGGATGAATATGGCAGGATTCATCGCGCCTATGGCAAGGGTCACCGGGTGCAGCGTAGGGAGGAGAAGCCCGATGGCGGCGAAGGTATGGTGCACCGCGAGAAACGGCCTGCCGAAGACCTTCATGATCTCCCGGAGGAACGGTGTCATAATAGCTGCAATGGCGAGAGCCAGGAAACCCCACAGAGCGAGAAGGCGCGCTACGACATTGAACGGATCTCCATAAGGCGCGGTCAGCACCACTGCAGCAACACCCGCATACAGGGCCAGGATGACGGCTGCAAGAAGCGCACCCGCCCGGGGCAGAGGCATGGTTCCAGAGAACTCACAGCAGGGGATAAGGGTTTCGCCCCGGATTTACCATCCGCCGCTCTTCGCGTGAGGTGTATCGCTATCCTTACGGGGCTTCTACCAGCCCTGTCTTTGAGATGGTCTCACGCGAAGGCGCAAAGGACGCGAAATGGACGATCGACACCTGTGTGGACTTCGCGATTTCGCGGCTTCGCGTGAGTTGACGGAGGGTATCAAAAAGCAAGAAGTGGTCGAAAACCCTCTCAGATCGCAATCCCCACAAGGTGAAGCAGGACCAGAACCAGGGCACCCGGAAGTCCTCCGAGGGCGCAGATGAGGATCGTCACCAGGTTGATCTGGATGTCGGGAGCACCGAACCAGCTGAGAACGTCGAAGTAATTCAGGAGCCAGAGCGTGATGAGGCCGGCGATGGCGTTGATGACGAGCGTCATGGCCTTCTTCATGAGGTAGTAGAGCGCCGCGGCTATCGCGACCGCGAGAAGGATGGCAAGGATCTCTTCCATCATCTATTTACCAATGATCTGCTGGTTATTTAACCGTATTGATGGAATCGTCAGCCGTCCGACGCGTCTTGTATCTTTTCCGAGCCCCCCGATCTCCCGAAGCATCTCAAAGACGTTCCCGGAGAGCATCGCCGTACGGATGGGCTCGACGAGATCCCCACCCTCCATCCAGAAGGGATTGGAGATCTCCACCGAGAAGTCGCCGGAGAACGGGTTCGCGGTATGGGCGCCCACGACGTCGTGGATCCAGACCGCCCGCTCGTCGCCGGGCTCTTTCGCCCGCGGGCCGTCGACGAAGAGGTTGTGTACGCCGATCCCGGGCGGCTCGCCCCCGGAGCGGACGGCGCTCCCCGTGCTTCCCTCGCCGTAGCGGTAGCCGGTCTTGAGGTCGTAGGCGAACCGGCCAAGCACCCCCTGCTCCACGAAGACCTGGCGCCGGGTCGGGATCCCCTCCGCGTCCCAGGTGGTGCTCCCGAGGCCGGGAGCAAACGGGTCGTCGTAAACGGAGAGCGATCCGTCAAAGACTTGCTCGCCGAGTTTGTCCGCGAGGAACGATCGGCCGGCTTTCACGTTCCGCCCGGAGAGGGCCGGGAGGAGAACATGGCCAAGAATGCTTGCGGCCGCAACCGGGGAGAGGACGACGTCGTAACGCCCGGTCGCGATATCCCGCCCCGATAGAGAGCGTGCGGCAAGCGAGGCCGCCTGTTCCCCGACCGACCGGGCGTCAATATCGGCACGGAACGGGGAGGCATCGAATTCATAGCCCGTGGACTGCTCCCGGATTGCTTCGAGGGATACCGCCGCCACCGTCCGGTTCATGCCGTAGAGGACACCGCTCGTGTTTGCGACCATGAGGTACGACCGGGCGAGGTTCGCGCCCCCGCCGACGACCTCCACCGGGTGCTCCGCGGCACCGGAAAGGAGGTCCGCGACCATCCCCGCCGCATCCTCCACCGCGACGACCAGGTCGCCGTCCGATGAGGATGCGGTGCTTGTTAGATTTGCCGGTTTCGGGAATCCTCCCCACTGCTGTGGGGTGGCAAGTCCACCGCTCGCGAGCGCCGCATCCAGGCACTCCTTCCACCGGTCGGGATCGCCGGTGCTCGAGAACCCTATCCGACCGTCTTTGACGGTCCGGATAGCCATGCTCCAGGCCTCCGACTCCTCGGCGGTGCCGATGATGCCCTTCTTGATCTCGGTGCTGACGCTCTCTCCCCGGGCGTAGAAGACCTCGACCTCGTCGGCCCGGCGCTCGCCCTCCCGGAGAATCCTCTCGATCAGGTCTTCGCCGTTCATTCGCCCCGCCCCCCGATGGTTGCGTTCTCGAGCAGGAGATGGGGCGCGCCGTCGCTGACCGGCACGCTCTGTCCACCTTTGCCGCAGTAGCCCGGGCTCATCTTCCGGTCGTTCCCGACGAGAGCGATGTTGTGGAGCGTCGAAAGGATCTCACCCGAGAGCGAGACGTCCCTGACCATATCGGTCGTCTCGCCGCCCTCAATCAGGTAGCCGTACTCCGCGTTGAACTGGAAGACGCCGCGGCCGGGGTCGACCTGGCCGCCCCTTGATCCGATCAGCAGGATGCCGTCCTTGCACTCGGAGAGAATCTCATCGTACATCGCATTGCCATTCTCGATGAAGGTGTTGCTCATCCGGACGATCGGCGGCGCCCCGTGCTCGGCGCGGGCGTGGCCCCCGATGCCGTTCCCGACCGCTGCGAGGGTCTCCCGGTTGTGGAGGTAGGAGGTGAGGATGCCGTCGCGGATGATCTCGGTTCGCTGCACCGCGACACCCTCGGCGTCCACGGGGATGAACCCGAACTCATGAAGCGTCGGGTCGTCCACGATGACCAGCCCCTCGCACCCGATCCGCTCGCCGATCCTGCCCCCGAGTACCGATGCACCCTCGCGGACGAGGTCACCCTCGCTCGCGTGGCCGACCGCCTCGTGGGTGAAGACGCCGGCGAGCTCCGGGTCGAGCACGGCCCGTTTCGTCCCGCCTTTCGGGAGCTTCGCGTCGAGCAGGGAGACCGCGACCTCGCCTGCCTTCCGGCCGAGGTCCTGTTTGCCCCGGAGGTTGAACCCGGTGGTGATGTGGTCGCGTTCGCTCCCCATCTGCATCACGCCGTTTCTGGACGCGATGGCGACGACCGAGAACCCGGACCGGACGGCCTCGTAAGAGTACTCGTTTTCACTCGAATCCAGGAACCGGACCGCATCGATCCCCTCGGTGTAGCGGGCGCGGGTGTTTCCCACCCCGGCAACCCGTGCCGCAGCTTCGATCCCGGCAAGCAGCCGGGTCTTCTCCTCGAGGTCGACGTCCCGGGGGTCTTCCCCGAGGGGCGGGACGGGGAGCACGCCCCGCGGCGCATCGGCAAGGTCGAGGTGGTCCTGTGTGACCGCAGCGAGGCGTGCCGCCGCTTCGACGAGGGTATTTACCTCACGCTTCGAATCGATATCGACGTGGTCGCGGGTGAGGATACCCCAGCCTTTCGGCCCGAGCACCCGGATCACGGCTTTGTCAAAAAATGAGGTGCCTGCGGACTCGATCACCCCGTTGTCGATATCGACAAGGGTGGTCTCGCCCCGTACGCACCTGATGTCGTAGTATCTTACATCAGCCATAGGCTATCAGACCACGGAGCGCCCGGCGTTCGGGTCGAAGATGGTGGTCGGGGTGACTGCCATCTTCCGGAGCTTCGAGAGGAACCCTTCGCGGTTCTCGGGCACGAGTGCGTTCTGGAGGACCTCCTCGATGTGGTCGACCGGCACCACCTCGACCATCGTGCGGTAATGGTCCTCGATGAGGACGTCGTCTAAGTTCGACCGCGGGATGATCACCTTCTTGATCCCGGCTTTTGCGGCCGCCTCGATCTTGTAGGTGACCCCGCCGATGGGAAGGACGTCGCCCCGGACCGAGAGCGAACCGGTCATCGCGACGTCCTGGCGCACCGGGATATTCTCGATGGCGCTGATCACCGCTGTTGCCACGGTCACGGACGCGGAGTCCCCCTCGACGCCGCCGTAGGTGCCGATGAACTGAACGTGGATGTCCATGTTCCTGACATCCTTACCAGTGAACTTCTTGATCAGGGCGCTGACGTTCGTGATCGACTCCTTGGCGATCTCCTTGAGCATTCCGGTCGCGATGACCGTGCCGGTCGCTCCCTGGCTCGGGGTCACCTCGGCCATCACCGGGAGCACCGAGCCGGAGTCGCTCCCCATCACGGCAAGCCCGTTCACCCGCCCGATCCTGGTGCCCTCAACGACGGTGATGTCGTAGTCGCGGCTCCGCCGGATATACTCGTCGGAGATCTGGTCCTCAATCGAGCGGGATGCCGACTTTGCGGCGAGGACATGTTTCACGGAGGTGAACTCCGCACCTTCCTGCCGGGCGAGGTCGCCCGCCACCCGGATGAGCCCGCCCATGTCACGGAGTTTCAGGGTCAGGTGGCCCTTCCGGTTCGAACGGCGCCGGGCTTCGCGAAGAACCTCGAGCATGGCGCCGCGGTCGAAGTGGGGGATCTTCCCGTCGTTCTTGACCTCCTGCGCGATGAACCGGAGGAACTTCTTCCGGTTCTCCGGGGTGTCCTCCATTGTCTCCCGCATGTAAACCTCGTAGCCGTATCCCCGGATACGCGACCGGAGCGCCGGGTGCATCCCCTGGATGGCATCGATGTTGCCTGCTGCGATCATCACGAACCGGCAGGGGACCGGTTCGGTCCGGACCATCGCGCCGCTCGAGCGCTCGCTCTGGCCGGTGATCGGGAAGGTGCCTTCCTGGAGCGCGGTCAGCAGGTTCTGCTGGGAGTGTGGGGTGAGGGTGTTGATCTCGTCTATGAAGAGCACCCCCCCATGCGCCCGGTGGATGGCCCCGCCCTCGACACGGTCGTGAGACGGGGTCTCGAGGCCGCCGCTCTGGAAGGGGTCGTGCCGAACGTCGCCGAGCAGGGCGCCCGCGTGCGAGCCGGTGCCATCGACGAAGGGTGCAGGGGTGTTCGGGTCGTGGGAGATCAGGAGCTTCGGGACCATCGTCTCCTCGCGAGGCGTCGAATACTTCAGCGCCATGAAGATGAACGCGGCGGCGATGATACCCATGAGCCACTGATAGGTGATGATCGCGTAGCCGATGATGCCGATGATGAGGAGCATAATGAGGGTGCTCCGCATCTGAATCTTCTTCCTCGCCTCCACCTTGTGCGCGTTGACGATCTGTTTGCCGCGGCTCGCCGGCACGGTCCTGATGATAGGGTTATTGTTATCCTCAGGGTTCGGATAGACCAGGATGTCCTGCAGTTCCTCTTTGGGCAGGAGCTCGGCCATCGCCTTCGCCAGCATCGATTTGCCGGTTCCGGGGGTGCCGATCATCATCACATGCCTGCGCTGGACCGCGGCCTTCCGGATCACCTCGACGGCGTGTTCCTGGCCGATGACCTGGTCGATAAGGTTCGGGGGTACGTCGATATCTGAAGATGCGCTCAGCTCGAGACCTGAAAGGACGTCCATATCCTCCAGTTCATCATTCGTGAGCTCGATGTTGGGAATTTCTGTTGATGTCGTCGAATCCATCGTCGAGTTTACCTCTTTGCTCCACTAGTACTTATATAATTTATTCATCCTCGTTCAAATACTTTCTAGCAAAGGTGTTCTATGAGAATAATCAGTACGGAACGGTCCCAGGTTCTCGCGGCCCGCATTGCCGGAAAGCTGGGGGCTCCACTGGTCGAGACAAAATTCACCCGTTTTCCTGACGGAGAACTATATCTTCGCTGTAGAGAACTTGACGATAAGACCCTGATCGTCAGCAGTGTCGTGGATAACGATATGCTCGTGCAGACCCTTCTTGCAATCGATGCCGCTGACAGGTCAAGAACCACGCTGGTAGTCCCGTATCTCGGCTACTCGCGGCAGGACAGGCGTTTTTTCCCGGGCGAGCCGATCAGCGCCCGGGCGGTCGCACGAGCCCTCTCGACCGGTGTCGAGCGGGTCTATATCGTCAACATCCACGACCCGGGCGTGCTGGATCACTTCAGCGTCCCGGCAACAGACGTCACTATCGCCCCGGCCGTCGGGGGGTACATCGGCGACCTGCGCCTGCAGAACCCCCTGGTCCTCGCTCCGGATGAGGGAGCGATCGACTTTGCTGCCGACGTTGCGGCCGTCGGCGGATGGGACTGCGATCACCTCGAAAAGACCCGTCTCTCAGGTGAGGAGGTCCGGATCGCCCCGAAGACCATCGATGCGGCCGGCCGGGACGTCGTGATCGTAGACGATATCATATCCACCGGCGGGACCCTCGCGACCGCCGCCTGCATGCTCCGGGAGCAGGGAGCTGCTTCCATCCACGCAGCCTGTGTTCACGGGGTGCTCACGAGCGGCGCCTACACGCGCCTGCGGGCAGCGGGGGTCTCCTCGGTCGTCTCCAGCGACACTTACGAGAACGCCTCAAGCTTCATATCGGCCGCGAGCGCAATCGCTACCGCGATCAGGGAAGATGCTCACCGTTGATGGAACCCACCTGGAGGGAGGGGGACAGGTCCTCCGCCTGGCGGTCGCCCTATCGGCGATCTCTCGAACTCCGGTGACCGTCACCCGGATCCGGCAGAATCGGAAAAACCCCGGGCTCGCGCCTCAGCACATCGCTGCGGTTCGGGCGGTCGCCGGGGCCTGCGATGCCGAATACACGGATCTTTCGCCCGGGAGCAGTCAGATAACCTTCACTCCGGGACAACTTCGGTGGGCCGAACAGGACATCGACTCCGGAACCGCCGGGAGCATTCCTCTCATCCTCCAGGCATGGCTTCCGGTCGCCCTTCATGCCGGCGGGAGCATCACCGTCACGGGCGGGACCGAGGTGGCATGGAGCCCGACGATCGATTACCTGGACCGCGTTCTCGCACCGGTGCTCCGCCGCGCCGGGGCCTCGATCGAGATTACGGTACTCGAACGCGGGTACTATCCGCGGGGAGGCGGGCGGGTGCACGTCCGGGTGGAGCCGGCCCGGCCCAGCCCGATCGTGATCCCGGAAGAGGAGGAGCGCCGATGCGGGATCGTTTCCTGCTCGGCGGGCCTTCCCGGGCACGTCGTGGAGCGCCAGGCAGCCGCCGCCCGGGACCTCCTCGCAAGCGATCTCGGCCTCTCCTGTATCGCCACCCTCGACCCCCGGGAGGACGGGGCGAGCACCGGGAGTTCGGTCACGGTATGGAGCGGGGCGAAGGGCGCCGTCGCTCTCGGGAAGAGGGGGCTTCCCGCTGAAGAGGTGGGCCGGGCGGCCGCCCGGGCCCTGATCGGGGAGTGCCGCAGCCCTGGCACGGTCGACGTCCACCTCGCCGACCAGCTTCTGGTCTACCTCGCCCTCTGCGGGGGGGAGTACAGCACCCACACCCTCTCGATGCACGCGAAGACTGCCTGCTGGCTCCTCTCCGGGTTCGGCTACCCGGTCGCATGCCGGGAGAACGATACCGTGAGGTTCTCAGCATGACGCTGGTCCTCGACGCCTCGGTCTTTTTTGCGGAGGTGCCCATAGAAGAGGAGGCATGGACCACCCCCACAGTAGTGGAGGAACTCGGCGACTTCCATGCGAAGTGCCGGTTTGAGGCGCTCGCGGCTGCGGGACTCCGGGTCCGGGAGCCCCGTGAGGAAGACCTCATGCCGGTCGATGCGGCCGCACTCCGGACCGGGGACGCCGGGGTGCTCTCGGCGACCGACCGGGATATCCTCGCACTCGCGCTGGAACTCTCGGCCGTCCTCGTCACCGACGACTTCGCGGTCCAGAACGTCGCCCACCGTCTCGGTGTCGAGACACGGAGCATCCGGCAACGGCCGGCCCGGGCGATCCGGTGGCGCTACCGGTGCAGCGGGTGCGGCCGGTACTGGCGAGAGCCGGGAGAATGTCCGATCTGCGGCGCAGCAATCAAAAGAAAACTTAAATAGATTCCCTGGCGATCTCTACTCCATGTCCGCCCTTGAAGAGTTGATCACGAAGGCAAAGGCACTCCAGGCAGAAGGGCACACTCCCGGCCAGGTCTCCGACGAGCTGGGCCTCTCGATGGAGACGGTCACCTGGCTGCTCACCCAGCAAAAGGGCATGGAAGCCCCAAAAGACGTTCACATAGACTGGACGGCGATAGGGAGCCACGGAACCCTCCTCAGCGACATGGCGATGATGATGCTCAAGCGCTTCCTCTACCTGCCGGAGGCGGAGAGTGCGTATCCCCCCGGAGAGATCCCTGATACAGTCGTCGGCATCGCGCTGTCGGGGATCCCCCTCGCCACCCTGATCGCCGCGGAGGAGGGGTTGAAACTCGCGGTATACCTCCCGGCGAAACATAGCAGGAGCGAAACCCCTACCGGATCCCTCTCGGGCACCTTCTCTACGATATCCGGGCAGCGCTGCATCATTATCGATGACGTCGTGACGACCGGGACGACGCTTACCGAGGTAGTACAATTCCTCCGGCGGCACGGGGCCACGCCAATGGCGGTCTGGTCGCTCTTCAACAAGCAGGGTGTCCGGGAGATCGACGGCGTTCCGGTCCATTCGCTCTTCGCGATATCGAGACTCGGGTGAAGACCCGGATCCCGGTCCCCGTGGCGGGCCGGTGCATCAGGTACGCCTATCAAGGGTGCCAGGCGCGTAACGCTAACAGGAGAGCGATCCGCACCCGCCGAACGGCGGATGCACCGGGGGATGGATGGGGCCTATCGATTAATATATATAGAACCTCTGAACAAACCTAACGAGCAAAGGAGGATTATACAATGCTTGCTGGACAGCCCATCATTATTTTACGGGAAAATGTTGAGCGCACGCGCGGATTCGAGGCGCAGCGCTCGAATATCATGGCTGCAAAGGCAATTGCGGCCGCCGTTCGGACGACGCTCGGTCCCCGGGGAATGGACAAGATGCTGGTCAGCTCCAGCGGTGATGTGGTGATCACGAACGACGGGGCAACCATCCTGCACGAAATGTCCGTGCAGCACCCCGGCGGCAAACTGATTGTCGAGGTTGCGGAGACACAGGACGGCGAGGTCGGTGACGGCACCACGACCGCGACCGTACTCGTCGGGTCGCTGATGGAGGAGGCAGAGAGGCTTCTCGCCCAGGAGGTTCACCCCACAATCATCGCGAACGGCTATCAGCTTGGTATGGAGAAGGCCCTCGCGATCCTCGACGAACTGGCCATCTCGGTCGGGTTCGGCGACCGCGACGACCTCTTGAAGATCGCCGACACCGCCATGACTGGCAAATCCATCGAAGCCGTCAAAGACAAGGTTGCCGGCATCGTGGTGGACGCGGTGCTGCAGGTCGCGAGCAAAACGGACCAGGGCACCTACGTCGTGGACGAGGACGACATCAAGATCAGGATGCAGGTCGGCGACTCAATGCACGACGCCGAACTGATCCGGGGCGTTGTCATCGACAAGCAGCGTGTCTTCGAGCAGATGCCGGAGAAGGTCAGGGACGCTAAAGTAGCCCTGCTCGCACTGCCGCTCGAGGTCACGAAGACCCAGGTCAAGTCGAAGATCAAGATCACCTCCTCCGACCAGATGAAGGCGTTCTCCGAGCAGGAGCGCGAGTCCCTCCGGAAACTTGCCGACCAGATCGTTGCCTCTGGCGCAAACGTCGTCCTCTGCCAGAAAGGAATCGCCGACGCGGTGCAGTATTTCCTCGCCAAACACGGCATTTACGCCGTTGAGGACGTGAACGAGAACGACATGAAATTCGCCGCGAAAGCGCTCTGCGGCACCATCGTTAACAAACCCGAGGAACTCAACGCGGCGACGCTCGGCCACGCTGAAAAGGCCGGGGAAGTTCCCGACACCGACCTGACGGTCATCTCCGGCTGCGACAACCCGAAAGCCGTCACGATCCTCCTGCGGGGTACTTCCCAGCTGTTGCTGGACGAACTCGAGCGGGCGGTCTACGACGCGACCCGGGTTGTCCAGGACGCCATTGAGGACGGCAAGTTCGTCGTCGGTGGCGGATCGGTGGAGACCGAACTCCAGATGCGCATCCGCGACTATGCCGCAACCGTCGGTGGCCGGGTCCAGCTTGCCATCGAGGCGTTTGCGAACTCCTTCGAGATCATACCGAGGACGCTCGCTGAGAACTCCGGGTTCGACACGATCGACAAGGTCGTCGACATGCGCAAGGTCCACGCCGACGGCGCGAAGTACGCCGGGCTCAACGTCTACACCGGCGAGGTCGTGGACATGCGCGAGGCCGGCGTCATCGAGCCCCTGCGGGTGAAGACCCAGGCGATCAAGAGTGCGACCGAGACGGCCATGCTCCTCGTCCGCGTCGACGACATGATGGTTACCCAGACCGGAAAGCCGGGCCCACAGTAAGTCATCCACGCGAGGAGGCCAGGAAGATCACGACCTCCTCTTCCTCGATATTTTTATCCTGCGGCAGGCTTCTTCCACGGCAGAAAATAAGCGCCGCATCTGGATTGAGCCCGAAAGAGAGGAGAGCGGCCTCGTAGGTATCGCCCGGCCGCCCCTGGTAGATCAGCACGCCGCCGTCCGGGATGAGTGTGAATCGACAGAGCATATCTCGATACTATTATAGTGAAAGAACCTAAATACTCTAGGCTGATTCTGTGCCGAGGTAGTCTAGTCCGGGAAGGCGGTGGCCTCGAAAGCCACTGGTGTTCGGCACCTCGGGAGTTCAAATCTCCCCCTCGGCGTCCATCTTGCTGTTCAGGTTCTCGGGGTTACTCGAAGTGAACTACCCCACCCTGAAGGGTGGGGTCTTCCCGCTCCGCCCCCTTCACCCCCGCAAAATAAAACACCACCAGAAACCCCATTTTTTAGAGAAGCCTTTCTATGGCATCATCTCCCCTTCGGCACTTTACCACGAGACCAGGGAAACACCGGGATACTCCACCGGCGCCCGATACGACCCTGCGAGATCGCTTCATCACAGGACGAATCGCATCGGGATAGGACCCATCCTCCAGAACGGTTACCCATAACCGCGGCATCCAACGGATAGCGGGAGTTCCAAAAAGAAATATGTTAGTTAATCAGCAAAGGTAAGATAACATACGGCGTCCGCTGTCCGGGATCATCCCGCACCGGCCGATGGAGATCTCCCGTGTACCGCTGCTTTGACGAACTGGACGATGCTGTCGTCATCCTTGACCGGGATAATACCGTTGTGCGGCTGAACCGATCGTTTTGCGAGACGTTCGGGATCGGTGATGACGCTGCACGCGGCGTGGAGATAGGTGACCTCATCGCCCGCCACCTCGTACCGCTCTTCGAGGGGGGAGACTCTGCCGACCGGATAATCGAAGCACTCCGGTGCCAGCGGCAGGTGGCGCACGCCACCTGCCGGATGCAGACCTCCACCGGTGAGGTGCGCTGGTTCTCCTTTTCGTGCCGGGTGATGTCCGGCGAGCCGTACGCCGGGATGGTGCTCGCCCGGTTCCGGGACGTGACCCCCGAACGCGACGAGGCAGTGCGGAGCGCCCGGGCTGCGAGAGCACGGGTCGGGGCCGAGTCGGTCTTTGCCGCCGTCGGGGAACTGGTGCCCTACGGCATCTGGATCTGTGAGCCGGACGGCACTGTACTCTACGTTTCTCCCTCGTTCCTCGACCTGGCGGGGAAGACACTCGATGAATGCCGGCAATCGGGATGGCTGGAGTGCATCTCGCTTGAAGATGCTACAGTGCGTGCCGACTTGAGACGGTGCCTCGATACAGGGTGGCGGTGGGATCGTGAGCTAAGGGTTCCGGATCCCGACGGGGAATGCCACACCATCCTCTCCCGGGGAGCTCCGGTCCGTGATGAGGACGGGCAGATCGTTCTCTGGGCCGGAATCAACCTCGACATCACCGCGAGAAAACAGGCCGAGCGGCTCACCGCCGTCCGGGCGGCGCAGCAGGCAGCCGTCGCGGACCTCGGCCAGTTCGCTCTTGCAGGGGCGGAACCTCCCGAACTGATGAACGCCGTGGTCCAGGTGGTGGCGGAGCGCCTGGAAGTCGAGTACGCCAAAGTGCTCCGCTACCTGCCAGAAGAGGATCTCTTCATCCTTGAAGCGGCGGTGGGGTTCGGCGGAGTCCGGGTCGGTACCGAGAAAGTGGATGGAGGAACCGATTCCCAGGCGGGATACACTCTTCTTTCCCATGAGCCGGTGATCGTCGAAGACTTCGACGCCGAGACCCGGTTCCGGGGCCCGGCCCTCCTGCGAAACGAGGGGATCCTGAGCGGCATCAGCGTCATTATCCAGGGTGACGAGGCGCCGTACGGGGTGCTCGGCGCCCATACCCGGACCCTGCGCAGGTTCACCCGGGACGACATCAACTTCGTTCAGGCGGCCGCAAACGTTCTGGCACTGGGATTCAAGCGAAAGGCGGCCGAAGAGGCGCTCAGCAAAAGCGAGGAGAAGTTCCGCGAGATAGCGCAGCGGAGTTTCGACATGATCTATACCTGCTACCACGAGAGCGGGATTGCCTATATATCTCCGGCCGTGACCCGCATCCTTGGCTACACACCCGCCGAACTCATCGGCCAAAAATGCCGGGACTATGTCAGTCCCCTCTCCCTCGCCGCGTGGAAGGCGGCACAGACGAAGCTAGCCCGAGGCGAGCCGGTCGAGGGACTCGAGGTCGAGTTCCGCCGCAAGGACGGGACGTCGGCGTTCGTCGAGCTGAACGAATCACCGATCGTGGAGCATGGAAAAGTGGTCGGCGTCCAGGCGGCCGGCAGGGACATCACCGAGCGGAAACAGGACGAGCGCCTTCGGCAACAGGCATTCGAGCAGATCGAGCGGAACATCGAGCAGTTCGCCGTCCTCGGTGACCACATACGCCAGCCCCTGCAGGTGCTCCTCGGTATGGCCGACCTGGTCGACGATCCGAAGGCGTCGACGGTCATCCGTGACCGGGTCGAGCGGATCAACGAGTACATCAGACAGCTGGACCGGGGATGGGTGGAATCGCGAATGGTCCGCGAGTTTCTTCGGCGGCACGAGCAGGATTGAACCCACCCTGCGGATCGCTCATCTATAACGCCGGGTGAGCGGTTTCTCCGTGACCGAGTCTATCCCGATGCTGCAGTCCTGTATCGCGCCGTGCCCGGAAAAGACCGAACGGATCTCCTCAAGAACCCGCTCGGCCAGTATCCGCGCGTCGCGCTCCTGGTCGGTGTCCATCTCGATGAACCCGGTCAGTTCTATACGGAACTTTTTCATGTCTCTCCTTGCCTCCGTCTCATTGGAGCATCCGCTTGCATCCTACTGCGCCTCTCCGATACTGCGGAGAACTGCCTGCATGACATCGTCCACATGCTCCCACGTGAGGTTATCCGCACTCATACCCGGACGCCGGACGATGAAGGGGCGTCCTTCGTCACCGGCTTTGCGCATGTCGGGGTCCAGAGGGATGTTGCCGAGGTACGGCACGCCGAGGTCTTCTGCAGCCTTCTTCCCGCCGCCCTGTCCGAAGAGGTCGATCTCCTTGCCGCAGTGGGGGCAGACCATGCCACTCATGTTCTCGACGATGCCGAGAACCTTGATATCCATTTTCTCGACGAACTTTACGGCTTTGGTCGAGTCGAGTATGGCAACCTCCTGCGGCGTCGTCACGACAACGGCACCGGCAACGTTCGGGGCGAGCTGGATGATCGATAACGCCTCGTCTCCCGTGCCCGGGGGCAGATCCACCACGAGGTAGTCCAGGTCTCCCCAGTTGACATCCGCAAGGAACTGTTTGATGACCTGCATCTTCATGGGGCCGCGCCAGATGACAGGAGTGCTCTTATCCGGCAGGAGAAACGCCATCGAGACGACACCGAGTGCCGGCACCACGTATACTGGTTCGATCCTCGTGCCGTTCGTCGACGTGAGTTTGGTCTCCTCGATGCCCAGCATCTTGGGGATGTTGGGGCCGTGGATATCGAGATCGAGAAGGCCCGTCTGGTAGCCGTGGTTCGCAAGCGCCATTGCAAGGTTCGCGGCCACCGTGCTCTTCCCGACGCCCCCCTTTCCGCTCAGCACCAGGATAACATGCCTGACACTCACGGCGACCTTTTCAAGCGGGTTTTTCTGCTGCTGTCCAGCATCCTTCGTTGTATTGTCTGTTTCTGCCATAACGTACCCTCAACACCTCATCTTGGTGGGCGGAATCGTCCGTCCACCGGTCACGAAGTGATTGTGAGCCCACACGAGTGTTCTTCCCGAACAGGATCATGCAACACGGCTCGCACAATAATGTTAACAACGTTAACAGAAAGTAGTATTGATACTTACATGTTCGGCCCCTCTCAGGGATACACGGCGATCCACGGCACCCACCGGATCTACTCCCTGAACGGTTCTCCGCCGGGAAAGGGCCGGAGATCGGTTCGAAACCTGTCTTGCCGGGAACCCCACGTTAAAGAGAGGGTATTGACACAGGTTAAAACGAGGGATGTGTGATGGCATTTGATCTATCGAAATGCGACTTCTCCCGCTGCAGGGGAGAATGTCTCGCCCGCTGCCCGTACGTATCGTACGACGAGGACGACGCAAAGAAAGCCATGAAATCCCTGATAAAGGGAGAACGCCACCCGATCCTGAAAGAGTGCATCACCTGCGCAGCATGCAACGATTTCTGCCCCCTGGGCGCCGATCCCTGGGACCTCATCGCGCGACGGCAGGAGGAGACGGGTGTTCTCGGCATCCCGGCGGACGCAAAGCCGTCGAGCGACTGGCTGACGAAGCCGGCGACGGTCATCAGGAGGGGGAAGCCGGGCGGCCCGCTGATCTCGGCCGGCGGGATCTACGAGGTGGTGCCCCAGGCGGAGTTCCTCACGGGACAGGTGTTTGAGGAGGCAACCATCATCGGGGGCGGGCCGTACGCGTGCGGGTTCACCGAGACCCACCTCGGCCGGGCGTCCCGGCCGCTGAAGTTCCTTCCGCAGTTCATCGAGAACCTTGCTAAAGCGGCCGAAGAGTTCGGGGTCGACGAGATCGTCTTCACCCACGACGCCTGCTACAACGTGGCGACGACCATCGCGACGCAGCAGGGGATCGAGGTGCCGTTCCGGCCGGTCCACATTCTCGAGTACATCCGGAACTGGCTGCGGGAACATCCGGATCGGATCACGAATCCGCTCGGCATCAGCATCGCGGTGCAGGGTGGCTGCACGACGCGCTACGCCCCGAGAGGCGGGGACCGCGAGATCTGGTCGGACTGGCTCGCCGATATCTTCGAGATGATCGGTGTTACGTCCGTCGAAGAGAAGCGGACCTACACGGGAGAAGACCGGCTCTGCTGCGGGTGCGGGATCTTCCACACCCAGCACGAGCGGGCGCTTGAGATCCAGCGCAGGAATATCGGTGACGCCGCCGAGGCCGGCGCCGAAGAACTCGTCTTCATCTGCCCGGCCTGCATCTCCGTGATGCGGGCGACCTGCCGAAAGATGGAGATCGAGCCGATCTACATCACCCAGCTCGTGAAACAGGCGCTGGGCGAGGAACTCGGCCCTGCCGGAACCGCCGCGTTCGGGTATCCGGTGAAGTAGCCAGACGAGGTGAGAAGAATGGTGAAGCTTACGAAGGAGATGAAAGAAGCCCTGCGGGTTCCTGGCAAGGGAGGGAGCCTGATCTACCTCTGCACGTCGAACCGAGACGGCAACCCGAACATCGCCGCGATGCGGTTCGTCGCCACGCACATGGACGACAAGATCCTGATCGCCGATATGTTCCTCTTGAAGACGAAGGCGAACATCAAGGAGAACCCCGAGGTCGCGGTCACGATCTGCCACCCGCTCGACGAGGGGCGGTGGTGGGTCTTCCGGGGGAAGGCCGTGGACATGGAGTACGGGTTCCCGCGTGACTTCGACTGGTACGGCGCAAACGCGACGGATATCCTGAACGAGTGGGGGAACTGGAACAAGGCCGAACCGCCGGACGAGGTGCCGCCGGACATCGTCTTCCCGAAAGCCGTCCAGCGCGGGGTCGTGGTCGTGCACGTCGAGGAGGCCTACTCCATCGAGCCGGGGCACGTGGGAGAGAAGGTTCTAGAGGGGTGATCGAGATGACGGTGAATCTTACAGACAGGATGAAGGCCTGGATCGAGGCGATGGGTTGCCACCTCTGCGTCGCGACGCCGGAAGGCGTGCCGTTCGTGGTGTTGGGCCGCTATGCGAAGGCGACGGCCAACGATGAGGTGGCGTTCGCGCTTGCAGAAGACGAGATGAAGGTCATCGCACCCGCGCTGTCGGAGAACCCCCGGGTTGCGTTCGGCGTCTCGCGCCAGGGCGGTATCCGCGCGGCGTACCAGTTCAAGGGAACCGGAGAACTCCTCCGTTCCGGATCGGTCTTCGACACGGTCGCGGCACAGGCAAAAGAGGAGAAAGGGATAGACGCCGGGGCCGTGCTTCTCGTCCGCCTGACCGAACTCTACTGCACGAAGCCCGGCTACGAGGCCGGGCAGCGGCTCGACGGCATGTCGCCAGAGGATCTTGACGCCTGGGAGCGACAGCGCTGGAAGGACGTGCCGAGAAAAAAGGACTGAGTTCTGATGAGCAGCGACGAAAAAAAGATCCCTAAACAGTTCCCCTGGATCATTCCCTTCTCATGCGAGGGGTGCGGCGACTGCGTCGAGGCCTGTCCGACCGGCTCGATCGAGCTCGTGGATCTGGGAAAGAAGATCGACAAGGCCTGGATCACGAACCCGGAGACCTGCATCGGCTGTGGGAAGTGCGCCGATGCCTGCGTTGTCGGCGCCGTGCAGATGACGTCCTACGTCGAGAAGGCGCTCGAACGCTACCGCGAGAAGACGAGCCCGGAGTGAACCGGGGCCCGGCTATCTTTTTTACGTTCCCTGAACAGTGTCTCGCTGCCGATGGAGGCGAGGGCATCCTGAAACACACACCTATGAGAGTGTGTTGGGCCACAGCACCTACCAGTACGCTGGACCGTGGTGGCTGCGCACCTGATGGTGCTCGAGCTCCTGCCCTTCGGCCAGTCGCTTATCGCCATTGGGGGAACGACTGTCCGCAGGACGCGACAGTTCGCTAGAACTGGAGCGTGAGCACCGAAGGTGCGAGACAGGAGTTCGAGAAACCTGAAGAGGTTCGCTGTGGGGCTGACAGGGAGTGCGAGCGAAGCCAGCTTGAGCACCGGAGGTGCGAGTGCGATGCTCCGGAGGAGCGGAGCACGAGAAGCCGTGAGGCGTCGAGGTGCGAACGGAGTGAGCATGAGAAACTCGAAGAGTTTCGAGGGGGGAGCATCCCCCCTCCCCTGTCTCTACTCCATAAGGCTATACCTGTGACCCCCACCCCACCCGGCCTCCGGCCTCCTCCCCCGCCCCCTTGGGGGCGGGGGCAGTGCGTGGCGATACCCGGGAATATCGGTTGATGGGGTTATGTGAGTAGAACGGAGTTGCCCTGAAATACTTCCTGAAGAAAGTAGAGGAGTTCAACAGAGCCCTTGAATCCAGACTCATACCTGGTTCTACAGAAACCCGAACGACTCAAGCAGCACGTCGGCATTCAGCCTGCCGAAGTGATGGACTTCGCCGCTCTCCGAATCGTTCACCGTGACCTCCGCCGGCGAGAAAGCAAGCAGCGAGTCCACCTTGAGGAAGTCGTAGCCGGCATCCTTGAGCACCCGGGCAAACGGCCTCCCGTAGTCGGGGGAGGTCTGTGAGGGGAGGGTCGCAAAGACCGGGTCGTAGCCCTCCGCGACGAGGGAGACCGAGCCGTAGTAGATGTTGCAGTCGTTGGTCGTCCCCATCGCCTCGATGCCGGTCCGCTTTATGGGCGCGATCGGCGATCGGCCCGCCGCGTGGCTGATCCGATGGACGTCGTAGCCCTTCTCCTCGAGTTTGTGGAGAGTCGCCGTGACGACCCGGCCGGAGATCTGCACCGAGCCGACCAGGCTCCGGGTTGGGGCGACGAGGACGTAGAGGTTTTCGGGTTCGATGCCGCACTTCTCCGCGATGAAGCCCGTGACTTCCTCGCCCGGGAGGGTGTCCGCCTCCAGCGCGAGGATGCCGGTCCGGGAGGTGTCGCGGTAGCCAAGCATTTTGTAGGTATTTTTCGGCTTTAAGGAGAGCGCCCGCGCCGGACCGGAAGCCATCGCGGAGTAGCCCCCGGCCTTGAGCACCCATCCCGCCTTCTGCGAACCGAGGCACGCGAGAGCGGGGCGGCTCACGGTGAGGTGCAGGAACGGGACGGGCACGTCCCCCACCCGGCCCATGGTTATCGCCGCTGTCGCAAGCCCCGCAAGGCAGGTCTCCACGAAGAGGGACCCCGCCCGGTAGCTCCCGGGGACGTGCACGCCGCAGTCGATGCACGTCGCACC
Source organism: Methanoculleus nereidis (assembly GCF_032944295.1). Lineage (NCBI taxonomy): Archaea > Methanobacteriati > Methanobacteriota > Methanomicrobia > Methanomicrobiales > Methanomicrobiaceae > Methanoculleus > Methanoculleus nereidis. The sequence continues at coordinate 392,080 of NZ_JABFFQ010000001.1, read as the reverse complement.
GTTCTCCTGCTCCGCGACCGCCACCCCGAGTTCGTCCCGGCGGTCGATCAGTTCTCTCACGGCGGGCATCGCCGTGCGGTTTACGCTGAGCATCGTCCTCACCTATCTCAGCGGAGGGGTGGGGTGCAGATCGCTTTAGCAGTTCCCTTCCAGGCATGCAATCCGGCCCGACGCGCACCCGGCAACGACCGGCTTTATGCAACTGCCCGAGAAATAGGTAAGTACCTATGCCGGACAGCACGAACAACAGTTCATCGGCACGCTTCGTGGACGGCGCGATCCCCGCCGGCCTCCTTGCCGCCGTGCGGTCAGGGCGGCCGCTGGTGCATCACATCACGAACAGCGTCACGATCAACGACTGCGCGAACATAACCATCTGCGCCGGGGCCGCCCCGGTGATGGCCGAGGCCCCCGAGGAGGTCGCCGGGATGGTCGCGGCCGCTGGCGCCCTCGTCCTGAACATCGGGACGCTCTCGGCTGCGCAGGTCGAGGCCATGCTGATTGCCGGCCGCCGGGCAAACGAACTCGGTATCCCGGTCGTCCTCGACCCGGTCGGCGTGGGGGCGACGGAGTTTCGGACAGCGACCGCCCACAGACTCCTCGACACCCTCGATATCGCCGTCCTGAAAGGCAACGCCGGGGAGATCGGCGTTCTTGCCGGGACGGGCGGGAGCGTCCGGGGCGTGGACTCCGGCGGGGTCGCCGGCGATCCCGTCGAGACTGCGCGGGAGTGCGCACGCTCGACCGGAACGGTCGTGGCGATGACGGGGGCGATCGACGTTGTGACCGACGGTAGCAGGGTCTTCCTCGTCAGGAACGGCAACCCCGCGATGGACCGGCTCTCGGGGACGGGGTGCATGGCCTCCTCGGTCACCGCGGCGTTTGTCGCGGTCGCGGACGATTACGCGGTCGCGTCGGCCGCGGCGCTCGCGGCGTTCGGCCTTGCCGGGGAGCGGGCAGCCTGCGGGGCATGTGGCCCCTACACGTTTCGGACGGCGCTCTTCGACGAACTTGCCGGGCTTTCACCCGATGACCTTGCCGGGCATGCACGGATCGAGGAGCGGTAATGGCGTATGACCTCTACGTAGTCACCGACGAAGCGATCGGGCGCGGACGCACTCACACGGAACTTGCCCGCCTCGCCGCCGCCGGCGGCGCGGACGTGATCCAGCTCCGCGACAAGAGGCTCCCGGGCCGGGACCTCCTCAGCGCGGCGGTTGCCATACGCGAGATCACCCGGGACGCCGGCGCGCTCTTCATCGTGAACGACCGTCTGGACGTGGCCCTCGCGGCCGGTGCCGACGGCGTCCACCTCGGCGCAAGCGATCTGCCCGTGGGCGAGGCGCGGCGCATCGCCCCGCCGGGGTTCGTCATCGGGGCATCGGTCGGGTCCGTCGCCGCGGCTGTCCGGGCCGCCGCAACGGGTGCCGACTACGTGGCGCTCAGCCCGACGTTTGCGACCGGGTCGAAGGACGACGCGGGGCCGGGGTGCGGGCTTGCAACGCTCTCGGCGGTCCGTGCCGCGGTATCCCTCCCGCTTGTTGCTATCGGGGGGATCACCGCAGCAAACGTCGCCGACGTCATCGCCGCGGGTGCGGACGGCGTCGCGGTGATCTCGGCGGTCGTGGGAGAGGACAACGTCACCGCCGCCGCACGGAACCTCCGCGACCGCATCGCCGCCGCGAAAGCGGAAGGGCGTTAGTCCGCCGGGCAGGTCACCGGGGAAACAGGCGTCCGCTGGTGGAAGACCGCCCGCCACCGGCCGTCGCTCCGTGCATACACGGTCGATACAAAGATCGTCTGCCCGCCGAAGGAGACGGTATACGCGAGGACGGCACCCTCCTCACCGAGGGACACCACCTTCGGGTCAGTGATCGTATACGCCGGCAGCTCGTTGGGGTTCTCCACGAGATCGCGGAGGATCCCTTCCCTGTCCAGGACACCGAAAGGAGTGACGACAAAGGCCTCCGGCGCGAGATAATCACGGTAGAACGTCACGTCCCGGACATCGGCAGCCCTCCAGGCCCGCTTCTCGATATCCAGCAGAATAGCTAACAGGTCTTCCATAAGGAGCGTCTGGACGCACGAGTCGATAATAATCGTTTCCCCGGGTCCAGTCCACCCTGAGAACAGCAAGATTAAACAGGGACGGTGTCAAGTAAAACAATTTAAATCAACTCAAAAGTAAAAGAAATCGCTTTAATACCAGTATAACGGGTACTGAATAGTATCCATGTCAAAAAATGCCATAGCACTGATCACGCTCGCCCTTCTCCTCTTCGCGGCGGGATGCACCACCGTCACCGGGGATGACACCACTGCCGGCGACGACGCCACACTGCTCGTCTACTCCGGCGCCGGCCTCAAGAAGCCGATGATCGAGATCGGGGAAGTATTTGCCGACAAATACGGCATCGGCGTCGAGTACACCTTCGCCGGTTCGGGTACGCTCATCACCCAGATGGAACTCTCGCGGAAGGGTGATGCCTTCATCCCCGGTGGAACGCCTGACTACCGGATCGCACAGGATAAAGGGCTGGTCGGAGATCCGGGATACGCCGCCTACCACGTCCCGGTGATCGCCGTCTGCAAGGGGAACCCGAAGAACATCACCTCGGTCGACGACTTCACCCGGCCCGGGCTGAAGATCGCGCTCGGTGGCGCGAACACCACCGCGATCGGCAGAGCCGGTGACAAACTCTTCCGGGCGCACGGTATCTTCGATGCCGTCGAGGCAAACGTCATCCTCCGGGCGCCGACGATCAACGAGGTGGTCGTGGCGATGAACATGGGCACCGCCGATGCCGCGCTCATCACGCTCGATATGGTGAACCCCGAGACGATGGACACGATCGCTCTGGCGCAGGAAGACAGCCTCACCCTTATCGTCCCGATAGGGGCGACCACCTTCACGGGGCAGCCTGACGCCACCCGGCAGTTCGTCGAGTTCGTCACCTCCGACGAGGGGAAGGCAATCTTTGTCAACCACGGGTTCCCGGCCTACCCCGACCCGGCATACGAGGGGGTGGAGCCTTGAGCGGCACGGAGTACCCCTGCAGGGCTATCGGTGTCGCCCGGACGCCGTTCACCGACCCGGCCGCCACCCCCATCCAGGCGGCCTTCTCCACCGTTCGCGGAACAGTGGAGGTCTACCCCGGGTTCCGAGACGGCCTTTCGGCGCTCGCGGGGTTCTCCCACCTCATCCTCATCTACCGGTTCCACCGGGCCGCCGGTGAAGAAATCGCCGAGCGACCGCTCATCGACGGGGCGGAGCCGCACGGCATCTTCGCCACCCGGCACTTCAACCGCCCGAACATGCTCGGGATATCGGTCGTCCGGCTGGCCGGGATCGACGGGGGCACGCTCGCCGTCGAGGGCATCGACCTCCTGGACGGGACACCGATCCTGGACATCAAACCCTACATCCCGGCGTTCGACTGCATCGGGGACGCTTCCTCCGGGTGGGTGACGCCGCAGCACGTCGAGCAGATCAAGAAACAGAGCGCGTCCTTCAGGGTAGATTAACCGTGTTTCCGCGCCGGGCCGCTCTCCCCCGCCCCACCCCGTTCAAGGCGTTCTTTCTCGCCGTCTCATTCGCCCTGATCGCCTACATGCTCGTCGTCATCGGCGGCCTCGTGACCTACCCGCCGCTCCCGGCTCTCATCGAGAGCCTGCTCTCCCCCGAGATCCTCTTTGCCGTCGAACTCTCGCTCGTCACCTCGGCGGTCTCCACCGCCTTCTGCGTCGTCGCCGCCGTACCGGTCGCCTACTCCCTCGCCCGGTTCTCGTTTCCCGGCAGAGGGATCGCAAACACGATCTTCAACATCCCGCTCGCCCTCCCGCCACTCGTTGCGGGCGTGGCGCTGCTCATCTTCTACGGTCCCTCGACGTTCGGGAAGATGCTCTCGGAGTGGGGGCTCGACGTCATCTACACCCCGCTCGGGATCATCGTCGCCCAGTTCTTCGTCAACCTCCCCTACATGGTCAGGGTCGCCCGGTCGGGCTTCGAGACGATCAACCCCCGGTACGAGCACGTCGCCCGGACGCTCGGGTGCACCGAGTGGGGAGCGTTCCGCCAGGTCACCCTTCCTCTCGCAAAGAGCGGCCTCATCGCGGGCCTGGTCATCACGTGGTCGAAATCCATCGGCGAGTTCGGCGCCGTCCTCATGCTCGCGGGGGCCACCCGGATGAAGACCGAGACCCTGCCCATCGCGCTCTTCCTGAACATGTCGACGGGGGATCTCGACCTTGCCGTCGCCGCATCCGTCATCCTGATCGCCATATCGGTGGTCTCGCTCGCGGTCTTCGAACGCTACACCGGCGGAAGGGGGGTGTTCTAGGTGCTCAGGATTGCCGGGCTCGCCAAACGCCTCGGGGACTTCGCCCTCGACGGCGTGGATATGACCGTCGCCGACGGCGAGTACTTCGTCGTCCTCGGGCCGACCGGCGCGGGAAAGACCATCCTCCTCGAGACCCTGGCGGGAATCTACTCCCCGGACGCCGGGACGATCGATCTGGACGGCCGTGATATCACCCGCACCGACCCGAAAAACCGGGGGATCGGCATGGTCTACCAGGACTACATGCTCTTCCCCCACCTCACCGTCGGGGAGAACATCGGGTTCGGCCTCAAGCAGGGGAAGGCCGATCCCGCCCGCATCAGTGAGAGCGTGCAGGAGACCGCGGCCCTCCTCGGGATCGGCCACCTCCTGGAACGGACGACAGGGACGCTCTCCGGCGGCGAGCAGCAGCGGGCGGCGATCGCCCGGGCGCTCGTCCTCCGGCCGCGCGTCCTGCTCCTCGACGAACCGCTCTCGGCGCTCGACACCGTCACCCGGGAACGGCTCAGGAGGGAACTGAAGGCGATCCACCGGGCGACCGGCACGACGGTCATCCACATCACCCACCACTTCGAGGACATATTCGCCCTTGCCGACCGGGTGGCGGTGATGCAGGATGGGAGGATCGTCCAGACGGGCACGCCTGATGAGGTCTTCCGGCGACCCGCCACCGAGTTCGTCGCCGCCTTCACCGGCATGGAGAACGTCTACTGCGGGATTTCCAGGGTCCGGGACGGGGAAGCGGCGATCGACCTCGGGGAGATCGTCGTCCGGACAGTCACCGCGATCGAGGGCGACGTCTGCGTCGGCATCCGGCCGGAGGAGGTGATCCTCTCCCGCCAGCCGTTTGAGTCGAGCGCTGCGAACACCTTCCCGGGCACGGTTGCGGAGATCCGGCGGAACGGCATGTTTTCGCGGGTCGTCGTGGACGCGGGGCTGCCCTTTGTCGCCGTCCTGACCCGGCAGAGCGTCGCCCGTCTGGCCCTCGTCGAGGGCGAGCCGGCCAGTGTCACCTTCAAGGCTTCTGCGGTCCACGTCTTCAAGCGGTAGTATTTATCCGGTCCCCCGTCGCAGGGCGACCGATGGAGACCGACGAAATCCGGGAAGAACTCATATTTGCCGCTCAAGAGGCCGCCCTCGCCGAGCGGTTCGGAATACCCGCCGACGCGCTCGTCCCCCTTCTCTTCTCGCTCCGTTACGGGGGCGACTGGAGCTACGCCGCGGAGGGTCTCACCGCCATATCGGCCGTGAAGAAGACCACCGTATACGATGATGAACGGCTGATCGGCTACTCGCTTGAGGAGATCTTCCTCTTCATCGACCCGATGCTCCTGCACCGGGAAGGAACCGTCTACCGGCTGGAGAAGTGCGGCAGCGCTCCCGCGCGGCTGCTCGTAAACCGGCCCTACCGGGTACGGCTCGGCGCTCGCCGGGCGATTAAAATGATCGTCAACCCGCTTGAGAGGACGATCCGGGTCGAAGACCTCGATGCCGCGGAGATGACGTTTACAGGCTCCACCGCCTACGGGATCGACCACGAGATGGAGCACCTCGCCGGGCGCGAGATCTGCGGGGAGGGGCTCAGGGCCTTTCGGTTCGGGTGAGGGAGGTTGTGCGGCCGGGAGAATAGAACATCATATAACGCTCTCGTACGACCACGCCCTTAAAAGAGAAGATTTGTTGTGGGGGTCCGGCTCCGAACCCCCCTTACGCCTTCCGAAACAGGTTCTTCTCCGCACCGCACCGGGAACATGCCCAGTCCTCGGGCAGGTCTCCAAACTCCGTACGGGGCTGGACACCATGGTCGGGCTCACCGGCCCTGGGGTTGTAGACGTAGCCGCAGAGTCCGCACCGGTATGAATCCATCATCTCTTCACCACCTCGCCCCCCGACCGGCCGCAACGTCGACCGGGGCACAGCACCCGTGTATCCCGGGGGAGATAAGTACTCCGGTCAGGTGATCAGGGGGATGGGGTTTCCTGCCGGCAAGCCCATCAGGGAAGACGAAGACCGTCTCCGTTGCCTTCCGGGGAGGAACGCCGGTGTAGCGGACGTCTGCCTGGTGAAACGACCGGCAGACCGACTCTCCCAAGATGAACTGAGGCACCCCCGTCGGCCGGGAGAATCAGGAGGAGGTACTCAAACCCTTCCGTGCGGGCGGGATGCCCTCACCCTACTTCAGAAAGCAGTAGAGATCCGGGAGTGTCCACTACTCTCAGATCTTCTTAAACCGGCTCTTCGGCGCACCACACCGGGGACACTTCCAGGTATCGGGCAGGTCTTCGAAGGCCGTGCCGGCCTTAACGCCATGGTCGAAATCACCGATGGCGGGGTTGTAGATGTAACCGCACAGAGTACACTTATATGAGTCCATCGCTTCTTCACCTCTCCGCCCAACCGCCCGTGTGGGCTACAGGGCATAAGATCTCCTATACTCACGCGGGAGGATAAGCACTCCGGTCATAACGCCGGGAAGAGAAGTTCCTTCCCCGTGCAGCCGTCGAGAAGGAGCGAGCGTTCTCCCCGCTCCGATGCGAACCGGATCAGGTAGACCGGGTAGTAGATCGTATCGAACTCAACGATCTCCGCCGTGGGTTCGAGCCCTTTTAAGATGATCCGGAGGGAGGATTCGGTGACCCTCGCCTCGAGGGGCTCCTCCTGGAGCGGCTCCATCGGGAGGTCCGCCCCCCGCCTGAGGGCGGAGAGTGCCGGAACCTCGTCTGCAAGCAGGGGCACGTAGACCTTCGTGTCGCCCACCGTCTTCATCTCCGTGATCAGTTTCGCCCCCGCAAGGCTCTTTATCGCCTTCTTCACCGCGGCCGCCGGAAGGTGGGTGTCGGCCTCGATCTCGGTCAGGGTCGAGCCGCCGTTCGCGAGCCCGGCAACGATCCTCACCGCAGCCTCATCGAGCCCCAGGAGCTCCGAGAACCCCGGCCGAACTTTCAGGCCGCGATCCACCTCGACAATGCACCCGGTGCAGCCATCGAGGACGAACGACGCTGTTTTCGTCGCCTTCCGGATAAACCCGCCGATGTAGCGGATCTCTACCCGGTGAAGCGGCCGGTAGACCCGCTCTCCTGAGACGATCCGTTCTTCGGGCTCCAGGATCAGGAACCGGCGTTTTCGTTTGGCTTTCGCGATATCGAGCGCCTCCTCACGGAGCAGTACCGGGACAACTGCATTCATGGGACCTGCGGTATTCGAGGCATTCGCGGCATCCGTAGTGGCGAGCGGCACCACCGGCTCTTCCCGGGGACTGCCGCCGCACGGTTCTTCCCGGGGCGATTCGGCCGGCCGGACCGGCGCTGCGGGCATGAGTTTGGGCGTCAGCCCCCGGTGCTCGCAGAGCCGGGCCCCAAAGCGCATCTTCGTCGCATGCTCCCTCGAGAGTTTGCCCATCACGAAAAACTCCCCGGGCTCAAGATCCGCGAGCTCTCCGGCCTCTTTCCGGGACGGAAAGAAGAGACTGACCGCTTTTAAATCGTTCTCGATCGAGAGCTTCCCGAGGATCTGGCTGTTGCACTGCGAGAGAACGTTCTTTGTCACGAGTGATGGCCGCTGGGTCGCGACTAAGAGGCCGAGTCCGCGCTTGCGCCCCCGGCGGGAGATCTCCTCAATCTTTTTGATGGACTCCCCCGACTGGGGAATGAACTTGTCGGCCTCCTCCACAATCAGCAGGAACGGCTGCTTTAACTCGCTCTCAAGGTCGTAGAGGACTTCCGCGAGGTAGGACACCCGCTCCTGCATATTGACCTCCGAGACGTCGAAGATCACCGCAGTCCGGGAGCAGATCGCGTTCTGCATCAGTTCACGGAGGTTCGCCTGCTCGATATCCACGTCGCAGTCCTCACTGGAACCGATCCAGAGGAGAGGGAACCGGTCCCTGAGCGAGAAGTACTCTCCCTCCGTATCGATGAGGCAGTACCCTACCCGCGCCTGCAGGAGTTGCTCGCAGATGACCGCGATGCCCCAGCTCTTCCCGGCACCCGACTGCGCGATGACACAGGTTCTGCCCGTGACCAGTTCCTGGGCATCGATGGCGATGTCACGGTCGCCGTCTTTTCCGATAACCAGTTCCATCTGCTCAAAGAGATCACAGGATGCCGGGGGTTTTAACGCTTCCTCTTCGCTCCAGGAGGGTTTGTTCGGGGAATTCGGCACCGTTTGTCAGCATTTATTCCTGCGGAGCGAGAGGAAGACCCCGAAGGCCGAGAGGACCGCAAAGGCGAGGAATATCAGCTGCAGGCTCGCGAGGAACTCTGGGAATATCGCCGGGGTAACGGTCGTCGACCCCATGATGACCGCAAAGACCACGAGAACCGCCCCCATGCTCAACATCATCCCGAGCGACCGCATCATCGCCACCATTGCCGACGCGCTCCCGTAGTAGCGTTTCTCCACGCAGCCCATGATGGCGGTGGTGTTCGGGGATGAGAAGATCCCGAGCCCCACGCCCAGCAGAACCAGAAGGGCGAGAATCGCGGCGATCGGCGTCATCTCACCGAGCAGAGAGAAGCCGAAGAGGCCCACGGCCGTAATTCCCATCCCCACCGAAGCGACGAGTCCGGGTTGCATCCGGTCGGCCAGGCGGCCAGCCGCCGGGGCGACGAAAACCTGGACGATCGGCTGGAGGAGGAGCAAGGTGCCTGCAGCAACGGGCTCGTAGCCCCGGATGTACTGGAGGTAGAGGGAGAGGAGGAACCCGACCGCGAACGTTGCGCTGTAGTTGATCAGGGCGGCGGCGTTCGAGGCGGCAAAGACCCGGTTCTTCTCGAGAAGCGTGACCGGGAGAAGCGGGTTTTGGCGGCTCCGCTCCACCCGGAAGAAGACCGCCCCGAGCACGAGGGATACCGCGAGGAGCGTTGCGCCGGTCGGGGTGGTCACCCAGGCCAGGCCCAGGAAGAGGCAGAGGATCAGGGCGGAGGAGAGGATCAGACCCGCGACGTCGAAGCGCTCCCGCTGCCGCTCGTTCAGGAACGCCGGGAACTTCCCGGCGTAGAAGAGGACCGGGACGGCGAGGAGCGCGGTCACGATGAAGATGCTCCGCCACCCGAGGAACTGGGTCAGGGCCCCTCCGAGGAACGGCCCGAGCGAGAGCCCGGCGTAGACGGCGGTGGTGTTGAGCCCGATCGCGTAGCCTCGCTCGCCGGGTGGGTAGAGGTGGGTGATCAGGGCCACGCTGTTTGCGTAGATCATGGCGCCGCCCATACCCTGGATGAACCGGAAGACGAGGAGGAGGTCCATCGTGGGCGTGAAGATGGTGAGGAGGGAGCCGGCAGTATAGACCACGATCCCGGCTAAAAAGACGGTGACCTTCCCCCACGAGTCGCCGAGCCTCCCCGCCGGGAGGAGGAAGATGACCGACGCGAGGAGATAGGCGCTCGTGACCCAGGCGAGCGTGGCGGCGTCGGCGGAGAACTCAGCCCCGATTGCGGGGAGAGCAAGGTTGATTGCGGAGCCCGTGAAGGGGTTTAAGAACGTGGCGACGGTGACCAGTATGAGGATGAACCTTCGCGAATACGATTGATCGCCTTCCTGCTCCACGGTATCCCTCGTGCCCCCGGAACCTCCCGCCCCGGATATGTGCGATAAGGATATTCGCGGCGAGCACAATTAAGGGCATCCCGCCGTCCGTGCAGTACTTAATGAGAATGGCCCCCCAAGACCCCGGTGAATATGTCCGATCCTTCCCGGGACACCCGGCAAAAGGTCCGTGACCTCTCGATCCGGCTTATCCTGCTGCTCGGCACGGCAAGCCTCCTGGGGAGCCTGGTCTCGAACGGTGCCCGGAGCGTTACCGGCCCCTATATCCTTCTTCTCGGAGGGAGCGCCGCCGTCGTCGGGCTGATCGCCGGCGCCGGCGAGTTCATAGGGTACGCGTTGCGGTCAGCCACCGGCGCCTATGTCGGCCAGAGCCATCGTTACTGGAAGGTGGCGATGACTGGTTACGGCCTGCTCGCCGCCATCCCGCTCCTCGCCGTCGCCGGCCGGTGGGAGGCCGCGGCCGTCCTCATCATCGCCGAACGGATAGGAAAAGCCGTCCGGACTCCGGCGCGGGATACGATTCTCTCCCACGCGACGACGACCGTCGGGAGAGGATGGGGATTTGGGGTCCACAAGGCGCTCGACCAGGTCGGTGCGGTCATCGGCCCGCTGGTCATGGTCGCCGCCCTGGCCCTCACCGGCGGCTACGCAACGGGCTTTCTCCTGCTCGGCATTCCTCTCGCCGGTGTTGCGATGGTCCTCTTCCTCGCCCGGTCGACGGTGCCCAGGCCCAGCCGGCTTGAGGCAAACGGGGGGACCAGGGAGAACATGGACAATATACGCGGGTTCCTGCCATACGCTGCGTTCATCTTCCTCGGCATGGCCGGGTTCGTCAACTTCCCGCTCATCTCCTTCCACCTAAAAGCCCAGTCGATCATCCCCGATGCCGTCATCCCGCTCTATTACGCCTCAGCGATGATAGTCTCGGTCGTCGTGGCGCTGGTCTTCGGACGCGCCTTCGACCGCATCGGCACCCACGTTCTCCTCACCATTCCGGTCTTCAGCACCGTGACGATCCTGCTTGCCTTCTCGCTCGACCCGGGCGTGGCGATCGCGGGATCGCTCGCCTGGGGGGCCGGGATCGGAATCTTCGAGACCTCCCTCCGGGCGTCGATCGCAGAGTCCACGACGGCGGCCCGGAGGGGGCAGATCTATGGCACCGTGAGCGCGGTCTTCGGGACGGCGTGGTTCGTGGGGAGTGCCGTGATGGGCGTCCTCTACGACGTATCGATCGGGCACATCGTCGCCTACGTCGTCGTCGTCGAGGCCGCGGCGGTCGCCGCCTATCTCTGGATGTACCGCTCCCGGATCGTGGTGAGGCTCCAGGAGGGAGTCGGGGATCTCATCCCATAACCCCGTGGCGCGATATCATCCACGCTTTCAGCGCCCCGCCGATAGCGCCGCCGACGGCGCCGAGGATACCGAAGTAAAGGGCGAGAGCAAAGAGAAGAACGGCGATCCCGAGGCCGATGAGAGCGCCGATTGGGCCGAGGAGCGCCGTGCCGCCGACGACGGCGACGACCGAGAAGATCGCGGCGACGACGAGCCCGCCGAAAAGCCCGCCGAGCGCGCCCCGAACCGCCCCCGGGGTCCCGAGGTAGCCGCCGATGATCCCTCCGACGATCGGGCCGCCTACCGGGAAGAACGGGCTGATGAAGAGCATGAATATGATGCCTACCAGCGCAGGCACCCAGAATGAACCACGTTCGGCCAAACCAGTCACCCGGTCGAGAAGGGGCGGGGAGGGGCGCCCACCCGTCTCACCGCCGGATCGCCCCGGCGATGACGCCGCCGATCAGGGAGAGAAGACCCTGGTAGACGAACGCCATCACGATGATGACGAGCGACGTCCCGAGGCCCGCGATGAACCCAAACGCCCCGAGAAGAACCGTGCCGCCGACCAGGAGCAGCACCGCGATGACGATGGCGCCGAGGATGCCGGCAAGCAGCCCGGCCTTTGCGCCATTACCTATCCCGCCCCGGACCATCCAGCCGGCGACGAACCCGCCGATTAAGGGTCCGATGACCGGCAGCAGGAAGCCGAGAATAAGCCCCACGAGCCACCCGACGATGACTCCTGTCCAGAAGTTATCCGCCATATCCTTCCATCACCGCCGGGCACATCGGGAACGTGGTATATAAGTGTTGGGGCAGGTGGCCGGTTAAGGGCGGATCCGGGTCCCGGCCCGCCCGGCAAGGGCGGGCGAGGCCTGCTCCAGCGACGCGATGGTTGCGCGGCTTCCTCCGGCATCGAGGAACTCGACGGCCGCTTCGATCTTCGGCCCCATAGTCCCGGGCGGGAACTGTCCCACCGCAAGGTGCTCGCGTGCCTCGCGAACCGTCATCTCACTGATCTCTCGCTGCCCCGGCCGCCCGTAGTTTAAAGCCACACGCTCGACGTCGGTCAGGATCAGCAGGTCGCCGGCGCCGGCGATCCGGGCAAGGAGGGCCGCGGTGTAGTCTTTGTCCACCACCGCCTCGACACCCTGGAGGGTGCCCCTGGGTCCCGCGACCACCGGAACACCGCCGCCACCAGCGGCGATCACGACCGCCCCCGCTGAAACGAGCTGGAGTATCACCTGTTCTTCCACGAGCGCGATCGGGCGCGGCGAGGGGACCACCCGCCGGTAGCCCTGTCCCGGGATCTGCACCATCCGCCAGTCCTTCTCTTTCTCAAGCCTCTTTGCCTGCATCGGCGTGTAGAACGGGCCGATAGGCTTCTCCGGGTTTGCGAACGCCGGATCGTTGCCGTCCACCAGGGTCTGGGTGAGCACCGTCGCGACCGGACAGCCGAGCCCGACCGCCCCGAGCGCCTCCTGCATTGACTGCTGGAGCAGGTAGCCGATCATCCCCTGGCTCTCCGCCCCGCAGACGTCGAGCGGCATTGGTGGGAGGGTATCCTTCGCGAGCTCGTTTTTAAGAAGGATGTCTCCCACCTGGGGACCGTTCCCGTGGGTGATGACAACGGCGTAGCCGTCGCTCGCGATCTCCGCGATATGCCGCGAGGCTCTCCGGACGTTCGCGAGCTGTTCTTCGGCCGTCCCCGACTCCCGGTGCTGCAGGATGGCGTTCCCGCCGAGCGCGACCACCACGGTCTTTTCCGGCATCTCATCACCCCCTCTCCAGCGTGCAGGTCATACAGTGGGGGCCACCGTAGCCCCCCGTCAGGTTCTCGAGATGAAGCGCAGAGACCTCAATGCCGTGCCGGGAGAACTCCGCCTTGTGTGGGAAGAACCGTCCCCCGTCCTTTATCCGGCGATAATCTTCCTCCGCATGGCGTAATAGCTGCCCATAGCGTTGCGGATCGCCTGCGGCTTTACGCTCCAGATTGAGGAGCACCGTCTGCATCACCCGCTCCCCCTCCACCGCAAGGATGCTCCCGTCCCGGACGCAGAGGACATTTGCGGCGTAGGAGAGCTGCTCCAGAATCGAGAGATCAATTACGGAGAATCCCTTCGCCCGGATATAGTCGTAGAGGCTCGCGGTCTCGCCCGACGGCTCGTAACCCCCGTCCGTCCGATAGTAAACATCGACCCGCGCCCTCTTGAGTAGGACTTCAGAACCGATCACCACTCCACTTCCCGCGACGTTGAAGTAGGTATCGAGGTGCATATCGACCATCGGGTCGGGCCGGTCGCTCGGGATGAGCGGGTGGCCGGGCTGGTGGACCACGCCGATCTCGTCGAACCCTGGGGTGCAGCCAAGGAACTGGCACACTCCGGCACGGTTCGTCCGGTCTCCGGTGCCGACAAGGGCGAACTCCCCCATCGGCATGAAGTCGCCGCCCTCGAAGGTCCCCGGCTCCTGCACCGTCCCGGCGATGGGGATGCCGAGGATCCCCCAGAGGAACCGGGTGATCCCGGGCTCCCGGGCCCGCTGCCGTTTTGCCGGCCGGCCAACGACGAGGCCGCAGTCGGTCATCGCCTGCTGGTCGCGCATGAAGTAGAGGTTTGCGAGCGGCTCCTGCCCCGTGATTCGGACGTCCACCCCACGGCGGGGGTGGTCGCTTCGGACTTCGAGGACCGGGTTTAAAAGGAGGAAGGTGAAGAAGTGCAGCGAGTCCAGGGCGTCGGCGTTCTGCTCCATGCTCCGGCGGGCTTCCGCCACCTCTCTTCTCCCGCCCCGGATGGTGACGGTCTCGTGCGCCCAATCGACAAGCCGCCGGCGTATCGCCGGGTCGTGGTCGGCGGCATCGAGGACTGTCTCCTTGAGGTGCAGGACCCGGACGCCAAACTCCTCGCGGAGGGTGCGGGTGAGGCAGTCGTGCTCCCGGCGTGCCTCGTAGCGGCTGAATGCCCGCTCATAGAGCGCGGCGTAGGGGTCCAGCAGCCCGAAGAACATCTCGATCCCCGGCCGGTGGACCGCCACCCTCCGGAGCTGCTCCCACTCTGCCCGCACACCCGCCACCATCTCCTCACCGCCTCCGCCGTGACACGACGAAAAACTCAGCGATCATCACTCCGACGGCCGTCGCTGCCGCGAGGATCCAGTTCACCCGTCCGCCGACGATGAAGCTGATCCCGGTATAGACGGCAAACGCCAGTATGCCGTAGAGGAGGGTTCTTGCGTATCGATGCATCTTATGAGTCCTCTTGCTGGCGAACGGATAAACCTGCCGCGGGCAGAGCTCAGGGTGTTCGGGACAGAAACCAGTCCAAACCCCTGATCCGGGAAAACATAGGCCTCAATCTCCTGCCGGGGTGACTGACCGCTCCGCCCGAAAAGCGAAACCGCAACGATTAATATTCGAGGCAACAACCGACACTCAGGAAACATTATCTACCCGCCAGGGGGTGTTTACATGAGAATCAGACGCTACAGATCTCCCATCTCAACGACCGCGAAACCGTTCAGGGTAGTGCGGCGACTGCAACGCAACCCGACCTATACCCCGCTCAGGACCGGGCCGCTGATGAACGCTGTCGTGCTCGCGGCTCTCTCAGCGACATCCTCCATGTCGGGGCTGACCCTTGGGGTCTGCATACGCCTCGCGGGATTATGAGGGCGGCAGCCCGCCAATAATACCTTTTACAACTTTTCACAGCCTGAGGATGTCCATCACCTGGAGCCCGAACCGGACCATCCCCGACCGCAACGCACCAAGAAAGTTATTTCCCTCGATCGTGGTCGTGCCGTTCCGCATCGCCGCCCGGAACGTGTCGAACGGCCGGTCGGAGACCATGACCTCCTCCACCGTCGCAGAATCGGTGGTCACGGTGACGATCGGGTCCGGGCACCCCTTTACGTCGAACTGAACAATTTTGCGGTCATAAAAGGTGATCCCGATGACCAGCACACCATCGGGGGACGTAACATAGAGGTTGACCTTCTCGTCCTCAAACGGTCCTGTCACCCATCCCGGCAGCCGGTCGGCATACTCGTTGTAGGTCAGGGTATACTCCCGCATTGCAAAGAGGAGATTCACCTCCGCCGGGGTCAGGTCGGCGTTGTCGACCACGAGCCCGCCTGCTGTCGGCACAAGCGCCAGCGCTACGACAAGGAGGGTGAGGGACACCCGGAATGGCGGGGTCACCGCCACCCTCCCGCCTGCTCCTCGTGCTCCGGCGCGCCGGTGCCGGGAACAGCGCAACATGCCAACCGAACCCGCTTATCGCCTCTCTGGGTAAACAAGCAGCAGCCGTACATGCCGTCTCCGAGCATGGATGGGGAGTTTTGGTATTTGAGAATATCTATCAGGTCTCGGCCGCAGAAAGGATGCCGGGGTGCATTTACCGCACGGACCGGCACCCCGGGCTACAACTGGGGTAGGGAAACAGCGATCATGCGATCTCCCGGGCGGTCAGCCGCATCCGGGGGGAAAAGGAGATATGACCACACCGTGCATGAGGATGCAAGAGCGTGGGAGCAGATGGTGATCAATGGAAGGGGACGATATCATCGAGGTGCGGGACCTCGAACACACGTTCGACGGTTTTGCGGCGGTGCGCGGCATCAGCTTCACCGTCAGAAAAGGGGAGATCTTCTCTTTCCTCGGCCCCAACGGCGCGGGAAAGAGCACTACCATCAATATTTTAACAACGCTCCTCCCGCTCCAGAAGGGCACCGTACGGGTGGCTGGCTACGACGTCGCGCGGGAACCCGGACGGGTCCGGGAGTCCATCGGCATCGTCTTCCAGGACGACGTGCTCGACCGGGACCTCACCGTCCGGGAGACGATGGAGTTTCACGGTCGGCTCTACTCCATCCCCCGGGATGAACGGCGGCGGCGGATCGACGACCTGCTCCGGGTCGTCGAACTCGGCCCCAAGCGAGACGAGCGGACGAAGAACCTCTCCGGGGGCATGAAACGGCGGCTCCAGATCGCCCGGGGGCTGATGACCCGGCCGGAGGTCCTCTTCCTGGACGAACCGACACAGGGGCTCGACCCGCAGACACGGATGCGGATGTGGGAGTACATCCGGCAGGTGAATCAGTCCGGGACGACGATATTCCTGACGACTCACTACATGGAGGAGGCCGATATGCTCTCCGATCGGATCAGCATCATTGATGATGGCAAGATCATCGTCTCCGGCACCCCGGAGGAACTGAAGAACGCTCTCGGTGAGGATGTTGTCTACCTGGAGACCGAAGACGACAGGAGAGCACGTGAAACGCTCCGGGGGATCGGGGAGATCCGGTCGGTCACGGAGTCGCCACGCGGCCTCTCAGTCACGATCTCGGCCGACGGGAGCCACTGCCTCCCGCAGATAATCGACGCGGTGCGGGGCGCCGGGATTGGGATCTCGAGTGTGAACTTGAAAAAACCGACGATGGACGATGTCTTCGTCCACTACACGGGGAGAGATTTGCGGGATACGGGGGCGTGAGGATGGCGTGGGAGTTCCTCACCGTCTACTGGCGGGAGATGATCCGGTTTGTCCGGTTCAGGACGCAGCTCCTTGCATCGCTCCTGCAGCCCGCGCTCTGGATGGCCTTCTTCGGCGTCGCGATGTCCTCGAACCTCGACCGGTTCGCCTCGGCCATCCCCGCCCCGTCAGGCGTCTTTTCGGTCGATTACCTCACCTTCATGGGCGCCGGGGTGATCGCGATGACGACCCTTTTTACGAGCCTGTTCGGAGGGATCAGCCTCCTCTTCGACAAGAACTGGGGGCTGATGCGGGAGATGCTCGCGAGCCCCATGCCCCGGACCCACATCATGCTGGGGGTCAGTCTCTCGGGGATGACAAAGTCGTTTATCCAGGTGACGATTATCATGGCGTTCGGGCTCCTCATGGGAGTGCAGTTCTTTCCCGGGTTTCCGGCCGTCCGGATCGTCCTCTCGATCCTCGGGATATTCGCGTTCGTCGGCGTCTTCTCGCTCGGGTTCCTACTCTTCTCCTCCACCATCTCGATGCGTCTTGAGAGCCCCGAAGGGCTGCAGGGGATCATTACGCTCCTCACCCTGCCGCTCTTCTTCGTCTCGAACGCCCTCTACCCGATCCAGGCGTTTCCGCCGATCCTGCAGGCCCTCTCGATCTACAACCCGCTCACCCACCTGGTCAGTGGTGTCCGCTACTTTGCCCTCGGAGGCGACTTCTTCGCCGTCGGTGCCCACTACACCACCACCACGGCCGACGTCCTCGCATCATTCGCTTACCTCGTCGCCTTTGCAGCAGTGATGTATTTCCTCGCCCGCCAGACGTTTCAGAAGGCGGTAGTTACATAATGGAAAACTGAGAGAGAGAGGTGACCATGCAGAAAACCGTGTGTGCATCGTTGGCCCTCATCGTTCTCGCCGCCCTCACCGTTCTTCCTGGATGCACCGGGGTGCCGGGCCTTGAGGCGACGGAGGAGTTCAACCGGACGATCACGGTGGAGCCCGGGAGCGCCCTCACCGTGATCAACCGCAACGGGGGCGTGACTCTGGATGTTCAGGAGGGGAACACCGTCGCCGTCAGTGCCGTCAAACGCTCCGCCTACGGCCAGGGTGAACTCGATAAGGTCCAGATCATGGTGACGGAGGGCGACCCCCTCAGGATTGAGACGGTGCATACCGGGCTCAACCCACGGGTGAGCGTGAGTTACACGATACATGTGCCGCCCACCGTCGTCCTCGAGCGCGTCGAGAACTCGAACGGCCCTATCGAACTTTCCGGGGTGCAGGTAAACGAAACGGACCTCCGGACGTCGAACGGTCCCGTGCGGGTTGACGGCGCTCGCGGTGGCAATCTCACTGCAGCCTCCTCGAACGGTGGGATCGAGGTGCGCGGTGCCGAAGGATATGTCACCGCAAGAACCAGCAACGGCCCTATCACGGTGGAGGGGGCCGGAGGGGTCGCAGATCTGGATACATCAAACGGCCCAATATCTGCGGAAATTCCCGCTGTCCGGGGTGACGTGGATATCAGGACGAGCAACGGCCCCATCACGCTCCGGTTCGCGGAGGGCCTCGACGCCCGGATAGTCGCGACTACCTCGAACGGCAGGATAGCAGTGAACGATCTCGCGCTCCAGCTCGAGGAGTCGTCGGGAACCCGTGTTTCGGGCACGCTCGGCCAGGGAGGCCCGACCATCTCCGCCACCACCTCGAATGCGATCATCGACCTTTCGGAGCTCTGACCCCCGCAACCTTTTATTCGCCAGGGACCAATCTTCGAGCACCCGATGAACCATTCATACCTCCTGTTCTGCACCGTTGCAGGGGTGACATGCGCTCTCCCGCTCGCCGCAGTCCGGCAGGTCGTCGGCATGGTGGCGCTCTCACCCGAAACCTACGGGCATCCCGGGGCGGCAGGCACCATGAACCTACACGGCAGGACCGTGCCGGTCTACTCCCTGAGGAACCTCCTCGGCCTTCCGGACCGTCCGCCCCTCCCCACCGAGGTCCTCATCATCGTCAGCCCCGACCGGGACTGCGCGGCCCTCCGGGTGGACGGGGTGCGCGGGGTGCAGGAGAAGGCGGTGCCGCCTGACGGGGACGGGACCGGTGTGCTGCTCACCGACGACGGGACAGTTCTCATCCGCGATCTCCATGCCCTCCTTGCCGGGGACGCGATCGGACGGCTCCCGCGCCTCCCGGCCGATGAGGAGGCACCCCCGGAGACCGGGGCGGCCGGCGCGATCCTCGCGAACCGGGCGCGAGTGATTGGCGAGCCGGAAGAGGAGCCGCGCGAGACCGCGCTTTCGGAAATTCTTACCTTTCGGATTGCCAACCGGGAGTATGCCGTCGAGACACGGTACGTCCGAGAGGCCTTCATCATCCGCGAGATCACCCCCGTGCCCGGGACACCCGATTTCATCGCCGGGATCTGTGCCGTGAGAGGCGAGATCATCTCCATCGTCGACCTTTCGCGGTTCTTCTCGATGCCTGAGCGCGGATTGACCGACCTCAACCGGGTCATCGTGCTCTCCGACGGGACGATGACCTTCGGGATTCTCGCGGACTATATCACGGATATCGGCACCACGCCAGCCGGCGACCTTGCTCCCGTCGGTCCCGATGTGACGCCAATCGGAGAGCGCTATCTCCTCGGCACTACAGAAAGCTCGCAGATCGTCCTCGATGCAGCGGCGATCCTGGCCGACCCCGCAATGGTGATCCGCGAAACCCGAAAGTAGCGCCAGGATGCTCGGATTTTCCATGCAGCGCGGCGCAAACTCGCCATTCTACTGACGGATCATTATTTAACCCTCCATGTGCATCAATCTATTACCCATACAGAGTGAGTGGAACGGATACACCATGTTCACATTTTTTTCAGACATGAAGGTCGGGACGAAGATCCTCGTCATCTGCCTCTTTCTTGCGATCATCCCAACGCTTGTGCTCGGCCTGGTAGCGTATTCCAGTTCGAGCGGTGTGATCAACGACCAGATCGAGACGCTGCTTGAGACGCAGGTGCATGACGCGAGGGGATGGACCAACGACGTCTACAAACTCACGCGCAACAAGGTGAACAGCGACCTCAACGTGCTCCGGGAGAACTTCTACGCCCGGGGCACGCCAGAGGTCATCGACGGGCAGCTGGCGCTGATAAACGACAACGGTGACGCGTACATCATCAACGGCAACTTCGAGATCGTCGACCAGGTCCAGTCTCTGGTCGGCGGGGCAGCGACGGTCTTCCAGGTGAACGAAGACCATGCCGTCCGCGTCTCCACAAATGTCATCGGGACCGACGGCTCAAGGGCGGTCGGGACCGAACTGACTCAGAACGTCTACGACGTCGTGGTGAACCAGGGGGAGACCTACTACGGGAGCAGGGACCTCTTCGGGAAGCGCTACGTCACCGCATACGAACCGATAAAGGACAGCAGCGGGAAGACTGTCGGTGTCCTCTTCGTCGGGACGGAGGAGGAAGAGACGCTCGATGTCGTCAAGGCGAGCCTCCGGGAGACGGTCATCGGCACAAACGGCTACATGTTCGTCATCGATAGCAATGGCGAACTGCTCGTACACCCGTCTCTGGAGGGAGAGGACTGGTCCAACGAGGACTTCGTCGAGGAGATGATCGAGAATAAGGTCGGGGTCATCCGCCACCAGGTCGACGGGACCGACATGATCGACGCGTACACCTACTTCGAGCCGCTCGACTGGCATATCGTATCGCGTGCCGAACTCTCGGATTTCACCGGGCCGATCGACACCATACGAAACACGATCATCGTTGTTGTCCTCGCGTCCATCGCCATCGGCGTCGCCATAGCCTTCCTCTTCGGCCGCTCGATCTCCGATCCCCTGCAGCAGGTCGTGCTGATGCTTAAAGAACTCCGCAACGGGCACCTCTCCGCCCGGCTCAACATCAAGCGGCAGGACGAGATCGGTGTCATGGCCGCTACGATGGACGAGTTTGCCGGCGACCTCCAGACGAACGTCGTCGGGAACTTGAGGAAGATCGCCATCGGAGAGTACGTCCAGGAGTTTCCGGTCACCGACGAGGGCGACGAGATCCGGCCCGCGCTCGCGCTGATGGTCCAGTCCCTCGACCACCTCCATAAGGAGACGCTCAAACTCACGGACGCCGCCCGCGCCGGCGACCTCTCTATCCGCGGGGACGAGACGGCGTTCCGCGGCGGCTACCGGATGATCATCGCCGGGTTCAACAAGACCCTCGAATCGATTACCGAGCCGGTGAACGAGGCGATGCGGCTTGCAAGGTTCTATGCTTCCGGCGACTTTACCGCCCGATTCGACGAGAAGATCCCGGTTGCCGGAGAGTTCGTCGCCTACCGCGACGCCCTCAACACCATCGGGATCGAACTTTCGCGGTTGATGAAGTTGATCAGCGAGGAACTCTACGAAGGAGTCTCAGTCCTCTCTCTCGCATCGAACGAGATCCTGGCGGTCACGACACAGCTCTCCGCGGCCAGTTCACAGACCGCCGCAACGGTGAACGAGACCTCGGATTCTGTTGAGAGCGTCAGGAAGAAGACCGAACTGGTGAACCAGAAGACAAAAGGCGTCTCTGAGAAAGCGATGCGGGCGCTCGACGTCTCAAAGGACGGCCAGAAGTCCGTGCGCGAGATCCTGGAGGGTATGAACCAGATCCAGCGGGAGATGGATATCGTCCGGATGAACGTCATCAGGCTCTCGGAGCAGAGTCAGGCTGTCGGCGAGATCATCGCGACCGTGACCGACATCTCCGAACAATCCAACCTGCTGGCGGTGAACGCCTCCATCGAAGCCGCGAAGGCCGGGGAGTTCGGGAAAGGGTTTGCAGTCGTTGCAAACGAGATCCATAATCTTGCCGAGCAGTCGAAGAAAGCGACCTCAAACATCCGGGTCATCCTCACCGACATTCAGCAGGGGGTCTCCTCAACCGCGGCCTCGACCGAACAGGGGATCCGGTCTGTCGCAGATGCGGCCCGGCTGACGAACAACGCGCAGGAGGCGATCGAGGTGCTCGCCCGGTCGATAGCGGACACCTCGCAGGAGGTCATCGAGATTGCCGCCTCGATTCAGACGCAGGCCTCCGGGGTCGACCAGATCTCCGGTGCAATGGAGAACATCCGCGACGCAGCACAGAAGAACCTTGAAACCACCCACAAGGCGGAGAAGACCGCCGAGGACCTGCACGAGCTCGGTGAACGCCTGAAGAGGATCACCCAGCAGTACCGGGTCTAGCACGACCTGCCATGACCGGATCGGACGAAGCATTCCGCGCCCGCCTCCTCGAGATGTTCCGGGAGGAGGCGGACGAGTACCTTGAAGCGATCACCGGAGGGCTGATCGAGCTCGAGAAAGCCGGGCTGGAGCCCGAACTGGTCGAACGGGTCTACCGCACGACCCACAGCCTGAAAGGCGCCGCACGGGCGGTCAACCTCCGGGAGATCGAGTCCATCTGCCAGAACCTCGAGACTGTCTTTTCGCTCATGAAACGGGGCGAGTACGCTCCCGGAGCGGACGGCTTCGACCTCTTCCACCAGGCAATTGCGGTCATAAAGAGCCTTCTTGGGGAAGAGAGGCCCGATACCCCGACGACGGAGATCATCGCGGCGCTTCGGGCCATCCCCGGCGGCAAGAGGCCTGCCGGGGACGAACCGGGCCCGGCCTCCCGGAAAGACCACACCCACGGAGCAGCGGTGGGCCACAACGGCGGTGAACCGGGCCCGGACGGAGGCACGGTGCGGATTGCAGCCCAAAAACTCGACAGGCTTACCGCCGGGGCCGACGACCTCCTCACGGCGCGGCTCTTCATCACGCAGCGGATACGCGAGCTTGAAGAGATGACGGGCCGTTTTGCCCTCTGGCAATGGAACCACTCCCAGGCGTTCAACGACCTGCACCTGATCCGCAGGAAGGTCTTCGGTGAGGAGAAAGCAGCGATCCCCCCCGACCTGGTCCTGCCTCTCCAGCGGGCGGTCGAGTTCCTGGAATACAACCGGGAGTTCGTCACCTACCTGCAGCACGACCTCGCGACGCATCTACGCGCCATGGAGATCGACCGGTCGGCACTCGAGGCGAGCACCTCCGAGATCTCCGACCTGATCCATGACGCCGCACTGCTCCCGGCCTCAAGCATGCTCACGCCATTTTCCGCGTTCGTAAGAGAGTTCTCCCGCACCTCAGGAAAATCGGTCGACCTCACGATCGAGGGGGGAGAAATCGAAGTGGACCGGCGCATCCTCGATGCCCTCAAAGAGCCCGTCATGCATCTCATAAGGAACAGCATCGACCACGGGATCGAGGACCCACAGATTAGGGTATCCCGGCAGAAACCCGCCACCGGTACTGTGCGGATCCGGGTCTTTCCCCGCTCCGGCAGCAGAGTCGGCATCGAGGTGGCCGACGACGGTGCCGGCATCGACAGCAGAGTGATTCGGCAAACTGCCGTCGAGAACGGGGTGATCACGGAGGACGAGGACGCGGCCCTCACAGACAGCGAGGCGATCTGGCTCATCTTCCGGTCGGGGATGACGACGAGCAGGATCATCACCGAACTCTCGGGAAGGGGGCTCGGGCTTGCGATCGTGGAGGATACCGTGTCCCGTCTCGGGGGAGAGGTGACGGCCTCCTCGGCCGCCGGAAGGGGGACGACGATCACCCTGACCGTCCCGGTGCGGATGGTTACCCTCCGTGGGCTGCTTGTCCGGGCGGAGAAGCAGACGTACGTCATCCCGATGCAGCAGGTGAAGCAGGTCCTCCGGGTGCGACAGGACACCCTGACCCTCTCCAGGGGCCGGCCGATGATCCAGCTCTCAGGAGAGACAATTGAGGTTGTCCGGCTCGCTGATATCCTGGGGATCGCCCCCTCCTCCCCCGGTCCGGAAAAAACGCGGCCGACGCCCCTCGTCATCATCGCATACGGTGCGGGCCGGATCGCCTGCATGGTCGACGAAGTGATCCGGACGCAGGAGATCATCGTCCGGCCGCTCGGGAGCCAGCTGTGCTCCGTCCGGAGGGTCGAGGGAGCCGTGATCCTCGGGGACGGCACCGTGGCGCTCGTTCTCGACCCCCTCGAGCTGATCCAGGATGCAACGCAGGCGGATCGGCCGGAAACTCCCCCCATGCCCCCGGGAGAGGCGGGGCAGCGTGTCCTTGTCGTGGAGGATTCGGTTACATCAAGGGCCCTGCTGCAGACGATTCTCGAACAGGCAGGATATCAGGTAGAGACTGCCGTCGACGGCGCCGATGCGTTCGCAAGGCTTAAGCAGCATGAGTTTGATATGGTCGTTTCGGATGTAGATATGCCCCGAATGAATGGTTTTACGCTCACTGAGAAGATACGTGCCGGCGGCCGACAGATGGCTGATCTTCCGGTGGTGCTGGTCACGTCGCTCGACTCGCCTGAAGACAGGGAGTGGGGGAGAGCGGTCGGGGCGGATGCCTATATCGTCAAGAGCAGCTTTGAAACAGGAGACTTTCTCGGCATGATTCGCCGTCTGATGTGCTGCCGCTGAACGAGAGGAGGCAGGTAGATATGGAAGAGAGACACGAAAAACCGACGCTGGACATTCTGGTGGTGGAGGATAGCCGGACGCAGGCGGAGTTCATTCGCCACATTCTCGAGACGGAAGGATACAATGTAACCCTGGCGGGGGGCGGCATCGAGGCGATACGACGGATTGAGGCCGTCCGACCCGATATCGTCCTGACCGACATCCTGATGCCCGGTATGGACGGCTACGATCTCTGCCGCCGGATCAAGCAGGATTTTCCGTCCATCCCGGTCATCATGGTCACCAACCTCTACGACCCCGCCGACGTGATGAAAGGGCTGGCCGCCGGTGCCGACAGTTTCATCGTCAAGCCCGTCGACCCGGGGCTTGTCCGCTCCCAGATCGACGCCGTCCTGCGGACGCGGGAGATACCCGACCCGGACGCCACCCTCGCGGAGCTGGAGGTTCCTTTCTCCGGCAGCACCTACACCATCGCTGCCGGGAGGCTCAAGATACTGAACACGCTCCTCTCGACGTACACCGTCGCGGTGGCGAAGAACGCCGAGCTCCAGGAGGCACAGGAGCAGCTGCACTCCTTAAACGATCAGCTCCGGGAGGCCGTCGAGGATCTCTCGCGCAGCAACGAGAGTCTTGCGGAGGAGAACCAGGAACGGAGGCGCGTGGAGAGGGCGCTTGCGGACGCCAACAGAAAACTCCAGCTCATGGCGAGCATCACCCGTCATGACCTCTTGAACCAGCTCGCGGCGCTCGGGGGGTATCTTGACCTGGCCCGGGCGTTGCGTGAGAGGGAACCGGAGAACGCGTGGCGCCACATCGAAAGCGCGAGCGAGATGGTGAACCGGATTAGCAACACCCTCAGGTTTACGGCCGAATACCAGAAGGTAGGGGCGGCACCTCCCCTCTGGCAGGAGATCAGAACGCTCGTGGAGCGAACGGGGAAGTACATCCCGGCGGACACGGCGATCCTTAAGAACGCCGTTCCGGCAGGGATGGAGATCTACGCGGACCCGCTCGTCGAGAAGGTCTTTGCAAACCTTATTGAGAACTCCGTTCGCTACGGAGGGAACGTCACCACCATCACCTTCAGCATCAAACGGGAGGGCGACACATATGTCATCCTCTGCGAAGACGACGGTGTGGGGATTCCTCCCGACAAGAAGGAGAAGATCTTCTCCTACGCGCACGGTATGAACACCGGCCTCGGCCTCTTCCTCGCACGCGAGATCCTCGCCATCACCGGGATCACCATCCAGGAGACGGGCGAGCCGGGAAGGGGAGCCCGGTTCGAACTTCTCTGTCCGGCGGAGGTGATCCGTGGCGGCCAGCACACAGGGTGAACGCAGCCGCCCGGGAGCGAACTCCCGGTGCAGGCAAAAACCGCAGGTCCTTCCATGAACACCGGAACCCCCCTCGCCATGTCCTTCTCCAGCACACGGAACCGGATCGCGCTCATCACCGGACTGACCGCGCTGACCCTCGGCGGAAACCTGCTCGGCATGGTTCTCGGCGCCCCGGAGGGACTCCTCCCCCTCCCTGCCCTCCCGCTCAGCATCCCCATCATCCTCGCGAGTTACTGGTACCCGCGGCGCGGCGTCCTCTTCTCTATCTGCCTTGCGGCCATCTATGCCGTCACGGTCTTCCTCCTCTCCCCGTCCGCTCCGCTGTTCGCTCTCACCATCCTTCCCCGTGCGATCTTCCTTGTCCTCGTCGGCGGCGTGGTCGCGCTCCTCGCAACGAGACTTCGGGAGTCCGAGCAGCAGATGAACCAGATCATCGAGTTCCTGCCTGATGCGACCTTCGCCATCGACCGTGAGGGAAAGGTCATCGCCTGGAATCGCGCGATCGAAGAGATGACCGGGTTACAGAAGAACGCCATGCTCGGCAGAGGAGACTACGAGTACGCTGTACCCTTTTACGATGAGCAGCGGCCGCTGCTCGCAGACAGGATCCTGCAGGGCGACCCCGAGGCAGGATATCCATCGGTCAGGAGAGAGGGGGGCGTCTTCATATCGGAGATCCATACCCCGCATCTCAGGAGCGGGCGAGGATCCCATATCCGGCTCGCAGCGACTGCGCTCCTCGACCGGAACGGAAAGGTCGCCGGAGCCATCGAATCCATCCGGGACGTCAGCGACGAGGTCATGATGGAGGCTGCGCTTCAGAACGCCAGTCGCCAGCTCAACACCCTCTCAGGAATCCTGCGCACCGACCTTGCGAACCGGCTTGCAGTCCTGTACGGGCACCTCTCGGTAGGTGTGATGAAGTTCGACGACCCCGAGGTTCTCTCATTTATCGACGACCTGCACGAGGCTGCAAACGGTATCCGGCGGCAGATCGAGATCTCCCGCGAGTTCCGCGACATCGGGACATCCCCCCCGGCATGGATCCCCGTGCAGGAGACCATCAGGAACGCGGCCGCGGGTCTCTCTTTCGGCCCCGTCTCCCTCCAGGCATGGACAGAACGACTCGAAGTCTTCGCCGATCCCCATCTCGCGACGGTCTTTACCCACCTCTTTGAGAACGCCCTTGACCCGGCGACCGGGGTGACCCGGATCGTCGTCACCTACCAGCTGCGGTCGGACGGGTGCGCAATCATCGTCGAGGACGACGGGACCGGCATCCCCAATGAGGAGAAGGAGAAGCTTTTTGTTCAGAACGCGGAGGGGTACGGGCACGGCCTCTTCCTCGCCCACGAGATACTCGCGATTACCGGGATCGCCATCCGCGAGACCGGGACGTTCGGAACGGGCGCGAGGTTTGAGATCCTCGTGCCGTCCGAAGGTTGCAGAATTGTCTGAGG
This sequence comes from Methanoculleus nereidis, assembly GCF_032944295.1. Classification (NCBI taxonomy): domain Archaea; kingdom Methanobacteriati; phylum Methanobacteriota; class Methanomicrobia; order Methanomicrobiales; family Methanomicrobiaceae; genus Methanoculleus; species Methanoculleus nereidis. Next base: position 365,053 of record NZ_JABFFQ010000001.1, on the reverse strand, counting down.
TGATAGGAATGACGACAATTGCTCTTCCAGAGATCGAGGCGGACGAAGTCCGGCCGGAAGTCCGTGAATTAACGAGTGCGGAGTTCCCTGCGGCGAACGAGGTCTGGCGCGATTACCACGGCGTGATCGGTGACCCCGGGTGGGACAGGGTTTTTGCGGCCTTCCTTTCCGGGCGGATCGTCTCTCTCGCCCGATGCAGAAGGCATCCCGACGGCAGCATGGAAGTCGACGGCGTCTTCACGCCCGGGGCCTTCCGCGGGAGGGGGTATGCCCATATGGTGATGAACGCTCTGGTCGTGGCCTGCCACAACGACGACCTCTACATGTATGCGGTCGAGAGCCTTGCCGGATTTTACGCGGAGTTCGGGTTCATTTCGATACCAGAACGTGACCTGCCTCCCCCTATCCGGGAGCGCTATGTCTGGGCGGCAGGAAACATGGAGGGCGCAGAGGTCCGGCCGATGTTCCGGAGAGCCGGGCTGTAGCCGGCACAATTCTTATCCCCCGGCAACCAGAATACCAAAAGAGGGAGCAGAGACTGATGGCAGACGTGTATTTCGCGAACCTCAGGGCAAGGAGCCACCATGAAAGCAAAAGCGAGAAGATCCGCCGTCTCTTCGACGCGGCAGGGTTTGCGGAGGTGGTCCAGCCGGGGGACCTTACGGCTGTCAAACTACACGCCGGGGAACGTGGTTGCGACACCTACCTGCACCCGCTCTTTGCCCGGCAGGTGGTCGACAAGGTGAAAGAACGCCGGGCGCACCCGTTCATCACGGATACCGCCACCCTGTATGCGGGGAGCAGGGGCGATGCCGTCAGGCACACCGTCACTGCGATCGAGCACGGATTCGACTACGCGGTTGCCGGCGCCCCGGTCATCATTGCCGACGGCCTTCGCGGCGGCTACTGGAGAGAGGTCGCCATTGGCGGGGAGCACTTCGAGAGCGTCCGGATCGCCGGGAGCATCCTTGATGCCGACAGCATGGTCGTCCTCTCGCATGTCAAGGGCCACGATCTCGCCGGGTTCGGGGGGGCGATCAAGAACCTGGCGATGGGCTGCGCCCCGCCGTCGGGGAAGGCAGAGCAGCACGCGGGCCGGCCGTTCGTGGAGATCGAGCGGTGCGGCGGGTGCGGGAAGTGCACCACAGTCTGCCCGCAGGCAGCGATGACCCTCGCCAACGGGAAGGCGGTGCTCAACCCGGAGCACTGCGTCGGGTGCGGCGACTGCATGCGCTCCTGCCCGACGGGCGCGATCGAGTTCGACTGGACGACAGAGATCCGGCCGTTCATCGAGCGGCTCTGTGAGTACGCCCTCGGCGCCGTCAGCGACAAGCCCGAAAGGGTCGGGTACATCAATTTTCTCCTTAACATCACTCCCGACTGCGACTGTGTTCCCTGGAGCGACGCGGCGATCGTCCCCGATATCGGGATCCTTGCCTCCGCCGACCCGGTCGCGATCGATCACGCGAGTTTCGACCTCGTCAACAGCGAGCAGGGATTCTCCCGGACACTGCTCGCGGAGAACCTCGCTCCCGGGGAGGACAAGTTTAAGGGGGTCTGGAACTACACGGACGGCGAATACCAGATCGCTTACGCTGCCGGGATCGGGCTAGGGGATGCCGATTACCGGCTGATCGAGGTGTGAGATGTCGACCGGAAAAGTAGTGCTGCTCTGCGGGAGTCCCCGGCTCGAGGGGAACACCGCACAGGTGCTCAGGGAGTGCGCAAACGTCCTCGAGCGCGAGGGTATCGAGACCGAGACCGTGCTGCTTGCCGAGATGCATATCCTTTCCTGCACCGCCTGCGGCCTCTGCACCGGGGGGGAGTGCGCCCTCGACGACGGCTTAAACGAGATCATCGCGAAACTCCGGGAGGCCGGGGGGTTCATCGTCGGCGCCCCGGTCTACTTCGGGACAGCGCGGGGCGACGTCATGTCAGTGCTGCAGCGGATCGGCATGGTCTCGATGTCGTCGGACTCGTTCCTCTCGCGGAAGGTGGGCGGGCCGATCGCCGTGGCGCGACGTGGCGGGCATACTGCCACGCTCCAGGAGATGCTGATGTTCTTCTTGATCAACGACATGATTGTGCCGGGATCGACCTACTGGAACATGGTCTTTGGAAGGGGGCCGGGGGAAGCCATAAACGACGAAGAAGGGATAAGGACGGTCCGGCGGTTCGCCGAGAACGTGGCATTCCTGATCAAGAAGCTCGCCTGAGGAGCCGGCGCCGAAGAATAACCTTTTTCACCCTATTCGGAGAGGGATCATCATGGATCTTTCGTCTGAGGCGATCAGATCGGATGTCGCGGATACGGCACCGCTGAACCGGCGGGAGATCGCCGACCTCCTGCCGGAGGTCCCGGATTGGTCGCTCGTGGACGGGCGTCTCCACGCCCGGTTTGCCTGTAAGGGGTTCGGTGACGCCGTGGCATTCCTCAACGAGGTAGCCGGGTTTGCCGCGCGGGAGAACCATTTCCCGGATATCAGCATCCACGAAGGCAGGCTCGTGGATGTCGCCTGGTACACCTACGCCATCGGCGGGCTCTCCCGGAACGATTTTGTCATGGCCGCACGGCTCTCCGGGCAGCTCAGGTCCCGGCAGGGAGCGGACCTCTAGCCGATACCGAAGGCCCGCACGACCCTTGCTTTGATGACTTCTTCCGGGTACGCACCGACCGCCCGGTCGACAAGCATGCCGTTCGCGAAGAACAGGAGCGTCGGTATCGCGGTGATGCTGAAACTCGCTGCTATGGCCGGGCTCTGGTCGACGTTGCACTTTCCAAAGGTCACCTGGCCGGCGAACTCACGCGCAAGTTCTTCAATGACCGGGGCCACCATCCGGCAGGGGCCGCACCATTCCGCCCAGACGTCGACGACAAGGGCGGGGTGCTTTTGCAGGGTCTCCTGGAACGTATCGTCGATGATCTCGATGACACCACCCGGCGTACCCGTGAGCCGTGCCTCGAGTTCCTGGAGGCGCTCTTCCCGGAGACGTTGCAGGTCGTCATCCAGCGGCCTTTCTTCTTCCATACAGCGAAATTATGCTGCCTGTTGATATTAAATGATTGGAGGAGTGACTGGCGCGAGCATAGCGAGCGGCAAGAGCTCGAGCGCCGTCAGGCACCGGTGCAGGAGCATGAGCGCCGGAAACACAGGTTACGGCAATTTGGCTCGCACAAAAGTATATAAACCCTGGAAAACAATGGTATATACCTCACAGATGGGAAGCGAGGTGGGGTAGTCAGGATATCCCGACGGGCTCATAACCCGTAGATCGATGGTTCAAATCCATCCCTCGCTATGCTCGGTTCTTCAGCAATTCTACGTGATTTTGTATCTTGTGCTCACTCTCCGCTCCCGGAGGTGTTCTATACGGGTCCTTCTCCCCAGGGAGCCTTTTCGCCCGAAAATCAGAGCGTTCTCGCCTGGTAAGCCCGAAAAGAGTAACAGGGCCTGGCGCGCGGGTGCATGCGACGGGTGAAACGCACCGTGCGGCGAACATCATCGACCCGGGGATGCACTTCACTCCCGCATGGTGAAGGGCGGGGAATACCGGAACAGAAACTCAACAAAAAGAGGTGTTATGTCTGTTCCTTCCCGGCCCTGAAGGTCGAGAGGTCGGACTGGTGAGTGCCGGCCACGTAGTCCACGACACAGTGGCAGCTCTTCTCCCCATTGATCTCCACCGGGTAGCACCCCGTCAGGCATCCGGTGCAGAGGTTCTGCTCGCCGCACCCGATCGCCTCCACCAGATCCTCAAGTGGAATATAGGTGAGCGACGTCGCGCCGACGCTTTCGCGCACAGCCTCGACCTCCTTGCCGCTCGCGATCAGCTCCGTGCGGGTGGGCATATCCACCCCGAGGTAGCAGGGGGCGATGATCGGCGGGGAGCCGACCCGGAGATGGATCTCTTCGGCCCCCGCATCCCGGATCATGTTCACGATCCGCCGGGAGGTCGTCCCGCGGACGATGCTGTCGTCGATGAGCACCACCCGTTTGTCCTTCAGGTTTCCCCGAACGGTATTGAGTTTGATCCGGACCGCCCGCTCCCGCTGCTCCTGGGTCGGCATGATGAACGTCCGGCCCATGTAACGGTTCTTCATCAGCCCCTCGATAAACGGGATCCCGGAGCGCTTGGCGTAGCCTGCGGCGTATGCGATCCCGGAATCGGGAACCGGACAGGCCGTATCCGCTTCGACAGGATTCGCATCGTAGAGTTTCTGCCCGATCCGGCGTCGCACGTCGTAGACCAGCGTCCCGTCCATCACCGAGTCGGCGCGGGCGAAATAGACATACTCGAAGATGCAGTACGCCTTCCGGTTCGCGGTCGCGATCTGGATGGAGGTGAGCCCGGACTCGTCGATCCGGACGAGTTCACCGGGGCGCACGTCCCGGATGAACGTACCGTCCAGCGCATCGATCGCCACGCTCTCCGACGCGATGATGTAGCCGTTATCGAGCTTTCCGATGCAGAGCGGTTTGATGCCGAGCGGGTCGCGGAAGGCGTATACGGTATTGTTCAGGAGGGCCACGGTGGCGTACGAGCCGCGCAGCCGCCGCATGCAGAGCAGGACGGCGTCCTCCATGCTTTTGGAGGTCCGGAGCGCATCGGCGATGATGTTGCCGATGATCTCGGTGTCGGTCGTGGTGCAGAAGATCTGCCCCCGGTGCTCGTACTCCTCCCGGAGTTCAGCCGTGTTGACCAGGTTGCCGTTATGGGCGATCGAGAGATCGAGCCCCCGGTACCGGAAATTGAACGGTTGAACGTTCTCCGGGACCTTCGACCCGGTTGTCGGGTAGCGGACGTGTCCGATTCCGGCGTTGCCCCGCAGCTCCTGCAAGGTCTGACTGTTGAAGACCTCGGCAACGAGTCCCTGTGCTTTGTGCGTGTGCAGGGTCCTGCCTTCAAAAGTAGAGATCCCTGTGCTCTCCTGCCCCCGGTGCTGGAGAGCGTACAGGGCATAGTACAGAGGAAACGAGACACCGCCAGCATCGACGATGCCAACGATACCACACATGATGCAACTCTAATGCGTCGGTACCTTTGCCTTCTTCTCCGTCCAGCGGTAACTGCGGATCCTCCGGCTTTTGCCGAATCCACAGGCCGCACAGACTTTGTGCTGTGCGTGGAATGATATCTTGCCGCAACGCCTGCAGGCGATGTGGGTGCGCTTCTGCCGCTTGCCCATCGATGGTGTGCCTTTTGACATTCTCTCACCTAATGTTATTCAACTGAAGGAGTAATGTAGATCACATTGTCACCGCGGACGATCAACGTGCCGAGTTTCTGCGCCGCGCCGTCCACTTCTTCTTCTGCTTTGTCCAATACCAAATTCATGTGAACGTCGTATCCCTGGAGGACCCCCCGGATCTCTCTCCCACCTTTGAGGCTGATGATTACGGGCTGACGATTCAGTACCTGATCTAAAATATCCAACGGTCTTGGCGTCATATGATTACCCTGTGCCGTCCTTTCTGGAGTAATATATTTGAGTGAGGAAGCTACTTAAATATAACCGCGTTGTTGCGCGAGGGTTAACGTTTTCCCGAGGTCTCGATTCCATGCCAAAAATTACCGTTAAAAAACGCCATGTCATTCGAAAGTCACAGATAGCCGATCTCCTGCACCTGCTTGCCGACGAGATCGGAGCGTCAGCCGATCTCTTCCGGTCCGACCGGATCGAGCGGGTGGAGACGGACAGCCCTATCGGGATCTACCTCGTCGACAAAAAACCCTTCCTGATAGCTACCGATGATTGGGCCTTTCCCAGCCTGCGGGGCCTTATCGAGCACCCGATCCCCGAGCGGCGGGTGGTGGTCGATTCCGGCGCGGTCAGGTTTGTCGTAAACGGCGCGGATGCCATGCGCCCCGGGATCGTGTCGATCTCGCCGGACATCCGTGCGGGGCACCCGGTGCAGGTCGTCGAGGAGCGGCACGGCAAACCGCTTGTCGTGGGGATTGCGCTCTTCGATGCAGCCGATATGGAGCGCCAGGAGAAGGGCAAGTCCGTTAAAAGCATCCACTATGTCGGGGACGATCTCTGGAATCTGGAGATCTGACGGAGAAAATAATGGATACAATTAAATAAAATTCATTCCTCAATTTTTCTATGGTTAAAAAGCTCTTTGACAGCATCCTCGGTAAAAGCCCAGCACGCAATGAAGAGGACTACATGGAACTCGATCTCGCCTCCTACGAGGGGAAGAGCGACGAAGAACCGGCATCCATGTACATCAAGATCGCCACCATCGCCGACCTCAAGGATACCCCCCGCGTCAAAGACGAGGTTTACAACGGCAATATTGTCATCGTCGATATCGGGCGGCTGAAGATGGACAAGGTGACGTTCGAGCGGGTCCTAAAGGACCTTCGTGACGTGGCAAAGGACGTAAACGGCGACATCGTCGGGCTCGGTGAGCAGAAGTACGTCGTCATCACGCCCATGTCCGTCAAGGTCTCCCGCGAGAAGATCGGCGGTGGCCTCTAGTGCGGGAGTCCTATCCGGGAACCTGTCCCGCCTGCGGGGGCGAGATCCAGATCGTCCATCACCGTCTCGACATCCCCCACTTCCCCGACCTCCTGCTCGTCTCCATCGCCTGCGACGCCTGCGGCTACCGGCACACCGACACCATCATCCTCGGGGAGGGCGACCCGGTCCGGTGGACGGTGCGGGTGGAGGAGCCCGATGACCTCGCCATCCGGGTGGCGCGGAGCACGACGGGGAGGATCGAGATCCCGGAACTCGGCCTCGCGGTCGAGCCCGGCACCGCCTGCGAGGGGTTCGTCACCAATATCGAGGGGGTCCTCTCCCGCTTCGAGCAGGCGGTGGAGACGATCCTCGCGAACCCCGAAAGCGAAGACGAACGGGCGGCCGCACTCCGGATGCAGGAGACGATCGGCGCTGCACGGGAGGTGGCCTTCCCGTTCACGGTCATCCTCGAGGACCCCGCTGGAAACAGCATGCTCGTCAGCGAAAAAGCCGAAAAGATGCTCCTCGATCAGGGAGAATCCTGACCCTTTTTTCGACCCCCCGGTGCGTTAACCTGAAATAGAACCTCTCCCCATACGGCAGCGCCGTGAGGTGAAGAGCAATGGCAAGAACAATATCTGTGCTGAAGTGGGAGAGTGAAGCGGAAGTCGAGAACGCCGTCCACGACATAAGAGCGGAGATGGACCGGAAGGGGGGGCTTTCCAAGGAGACGGAGCGGGCGATGCAGCACTCGCTCTGGGTGGCCGACCCCGATCTCGCGAACCACTTCCTGAAGCGGATCCGTGAGCAGGTTCCCGAGGTGCTGCACTACTTCGAGGAGGAAGGCGGCGGGGCGTGAGTCACGACCTTATAGTACAGCCGGGCGAGGAAACGTTCTGGTACAGTGGACCGTGGGAGGGGGGCTCCTCCCGTTTCCAACTCACACCTTCGACGCTCGAACTCCGTTCCTCACACCTGACGATGCTCACGCTCCTGCTCGAAGCCTAACGGCTTCTCAAACCCCGGACATTGTCCGTCGCACCGTCCCGGCAGTCGCGCTCCGGAACGTCGTGCTAACGAACCGTCGAACCCTTCAACCGCACTCCCGGCTCCTCCGTCACCTCGCCGACCACCCGGGCGTCGGGGACGGTTGCCTGGATTGCAGCGACGCTCTCGGCCGGGGCGACGAAGGCGTAGCCCATGCCCATGTTGAACGTGCGGTACATCTCCTCATCACTGATCCCGCCGGTCTCCTGCAGCCAGCGGAATATATCGGGGACTTCGAGGGGGTCGGTGAAGGAGAACCCGTACTCCGAGAGCCTCTTGAAGTTCAGGAGGCCGCCGCCGGTGACGTGGCACATCCCGTGGATGGTGCAGGCCTCCGTCACCCGGAGCACTTCCGCATAGATCCGGGTGGGCGTCAGGAGCTCTTCGCCGAGGGTCTTGCCGTTCGAGAGACGGGTATCGTAGGATGCACAGTCCTCGACGACCTTACGGGCGAGGGTTAAGCCGTTGCTGTGGATGCCGCTTGAAGGAACCCCGACGATCAGATCACCGGGGACGACCCCCTCGCCGGTGACGACCTTCTCCTTCTTCTGGACGCCGAGGCAGGTCCCCGCGAGGTCGAGACCGTTCACGAGCCCCTTGAGGGTCGCGGTCTCGCCGCCGACGATGTTCATGTTCGCGAGCCGCGCCCCCTCGTTCAGTCCTTCGCCGATCTGGGCCATCTTCTCAGGCAGGAGCACGTCGGTCGCGATGTAATCGACGAACGCCACGGGCTCGAGATTCATCACGTAGAGGTCGTTGACGTTCATCGCGATGCAGTCGATCCCGACGGTGCTCCAGTCACAAAGCGCGTCGGCGACGAGCATCTTGGTGCCGACGCCGTCGACCGCAAGCGCGAGGACATACGGGCCGAAGTCGATCAGCCCGGCAAAGTGCCCGACCTTCCCGAGCATCGGGAACGCGCCGCTCCTCCGGTAGGTGAGGGAATCGATCAGCGCCCGGACCGCCCGGGCCTCGAGGTCGATATCGACCCCGGCTTCGCGGTAGGTATGTTCGTTATCAGTCATCTGAGTTCTCCGATAGCCGGAATTCGTCGTGCAGCACCTGCAATGCGCGCTTTCCGTCCCCGTCCGTCACGACGAAGGAGACGTTCACCTCGCTCGAGCCCTGCGAGATCATCATCATGTTGATGCCGGCCCGGCCGATTGCCGAGAAGATCCGGCCGCCGGTTCCCGGCGTGCCAGCCATCCCCGCACCTACGACCGCGACCGCGGCGACGTCCCGGTCGTAGGTGACCTCGCGGACGACACCCTGTTTCACGATCGGGTTGAGGGCGGCGATCGCGGCATCCAGGTGCGACTCGTCGATGATGAGGGAGATGTTCGCCTCGCTCGAACCCTGCGAGATCATCATGACGTTCACCTCCCGCTCGGCAAGCGCGGAGAAGATCGTCTTTGCCACGCCGGGGCGGCCGACCATCTGGGCGCCGTTGATGTTGACCAGCGCCACCTTCTCGATCAGGGCGAGAGCCTTGACCACCCGCTTCTCCTGGTGCTTGTCCCGGAGGACGAGGGTGCCGGGGACTTCGGGTTTGAACGAGTTCTTGACCCGAATCGGGATATCCTTCTGCATCGCGGGCTCGATCGATCGCGGGTGGAGAACCTTTGCGCCGAAGTAGGAGAGTTCCATCACCTCGAGGTAGGAGATGTCGGCGAGGACCCGGGCGTCTTTGATGATCCGGGGGTCGGAGGTCATCACCCCGTCGACATCAGTCCAGATCCAGATCTCGTCGGCATCGATCCCGGCACCGACGACGGCGGCCGAGTAATCGGAACCGCTCCGGCCGAGAGTGGTGATGACGCCCTGCTCGGTCGCTCCCATGAAGCCCATGATCACCGGGACGGTATCGACGAGCAGCGGGGCGACCCGGGCACGAATGCTCTCCCCGCTTACCGGGAGGGCGCGGGCGTCCCCGTGGTTCGCGGTCGTGACGATCCCGGCCTCGGCACCGTCGAGGACGACCGAAGGGATGCCGCGCTGCCGCAGAGCAGCGCTCACGATCGGGGCGGAGAGCCGTTCCCCGAACGAGATGATGTAATCGCGGGATCGGGGAGTCAGTTCCTTCAAGGTGTGCACCGCGGTGAGGATGTTCTGCAGCCGGGTGAGCCGGTCATCGATGACCGCCGTCACTTCGTCGATGTAGTCGGGAGCAGTCTCCGCGAGGAGCCGGGTGTGCCGGGTCCGCATCGCTGAAAGGAGCATGCCGATCGGAGGCTGCTCCTTGCTCATTATAACCTCATCGGCCACCGCGATGATCTGGTCGGTGATTCCCGAGCATGCCGATACGACCACCGCGACTTCGTCGCCTGCTGCACGGTTGGATTCTACAATGTCTGCGACCCGCCGGATACAGTCTGCCTCTCCGACGGAGGTGCCGCCAAATTTCATTAAAAGCCTCATTCTGGCTCACTTGTCCCCTGCAATTACTTTATGGTATTATACAACGCACCGACTAATAAGATGCTTGTAGACGAGATTGTGGACGCGCACGTGCTGGTTATCGGAAGTGGCGGCGCCGGGGTACGGGCTGCCGTCGAGGCCTCCCGGTACGGCGGCGTGGTCATGGTCTCCAAGACCATCGCCGGCAAGGGCGGGTGCACGACGATGGCGGAGGGCGGTTACAACGCCGTGCTGCGCGACCGGGACTCGGTCGACGTCCACCGCGAGGACACGCTGAAAGGCGGGGCATACTTAAACGACCCGGCACTCGTGGACGCGCTGGTCCGCGAGGCGCCGGAACGGATGACCGACCTCGTCCGGTGGGGCGCGGTCTTCGACGTGACGGACGACCGGCAGGTCGCGCAGCGGCCGTTCGGGGGGCAGCGGTTCCCCCGGACCTGCTACGCCGGGGACCGGACGGGACATGAGATGATCATGACCCTCCTCGACCGGCTCGACGCGACCGATACGCACCTCTACCAGGAGGTCTCGGTCATTGACCTGATAAAAGACGAGAATGACGCCGTCGCCGGCGCGATTGCTCTCGACCGGGACGGGGACGTCTTGCTCTTCCGCGCAGACGCGACGGTGCTTGCGACCGGCGGAGGGACCCAGGCTTACGATATATCCACGAACTCCGCCGCCGGAACCGGCGACGGGTTCGCCATGGCCTATCGGGCAGGGGCGGAGCTGATTGACATGGAAATGATCCAGTTCCATCCCACCGGAGCGATCTACCCCTACGATGCCCGTGGCCGCCTGGTGACGGAGGCGGTCCGGGGCGAGGGGGGTATTCTCTTAAACGCGCGGCGGGAGCGGTTCATGGAGCGCTACGACCCCGACCGGATGGAACTCTCGACCCGGGACGTGGTGGCGCGGGCGATCGCGACCGAGGTGCTGGAGGGGCGCGGGACGAGCCGCGGCGGGGTCTACCTGGACGTGACCCACCTTCCGGCAGAAACGATCGAGGCCCGACTCCCGGTGATGCTCGAGCAGTTCCTCGCCTACGGCGTGGATATCCGGCGGGAGCCGATGGAGGTAGCCCCCACTGCCCACCACATCATGGGCGGACTCCGGATCACCCCCGAGTGCCGGACGACTCTTAAGGGCCTCTTTGCCTGCGGTGAAGTGACCGGTGGGGTGCACGGCGCAAACCGCCTCGGCGGAAACGCGCTTGCCGATACGCAGGTCTTTGGGAAGCGGGCCGGGGAGTTCGCCGGGAAGGCGCCCGCACGGAGCGGCCGGATCGACGACGCTGCAATTGAAGAGAAATTCCGGATGCTCGACGGTTTCTTCGAGGGGGCGGTAAACCCCACGGACGTCAGGAAGGATCTGAAACTCACGATGTGGAACCAGGCCGGGATCTTCCGGAGCGCCCCCGACCTCCGGACGGCCTTAACGCACATCCGCCGGCTGGCGGACAAGCGGCTCTGCGCCGCCTCGACCGCAAACCTCCTCGAGTGCTGCACAGTTCGGAACATGTGCACCACGGCATCCCTGATCGTCCGATGCGCTCTGCTGCGGCCCGAGAACCGGGGGGCGCACATCCGGCTGGACGCCGAGGTGGCTACCGATCCGGCGACGTCGCCGTTTTCCCACACCTACGTCTCGCTCACCCGGGAGGGGATCGAGCGGCGGGAGGTGGCGGCATGAAGACGATTACGATCCAGGTCTCGCGCTTCGATCCCGCCGTAGACACGGAGCCGCACCTCGAGAAGTACGCTATCCAGGTAAATGAGGGCGCCCGGGTACTCCACGCCCTCCACGCCGTCCGCGACGAGCACGACCCGACGCTCGCCTACCGCTACTGCTGCGGGTCAGGGCAGTGCGGGAGCTGCGCCGTCCGGGTGGACGGGAAACCCGTCCTCGCCTGCATGGAGGAGGCCCGCGACGGGATGACAGTCGAGCCGCTGGCCCTCCCGGTCCTGAAGGATCTAACGGTCGACCTGGAGCCGGTGATAGCAAAGATAGCCCGGATCTGCCCGGCGCCGGACGCTGCCCTCCCGGCACGGGAGGAGATCGAGGCGATCAAGCCGCTCCGGGACTGCATCGAGTGCCTCTGCTGCGTATCGGCCTGCCCGGCGCTCCAGGTGACGGATTTCGCGGGGCCGACGGTGCTCCGGCAGGAGATGCGCCTCGCCCTCGATCCCCGCGATTCGGGAGACAGGATAACCGACGCGATCGCGAAAGGGCTCTTCTACTGCACGACCTGCAAGCGCTGCGTGGAGGTCTGCCCGAAGAAGATCGATACTCCGGGCAAGGCAATCGAGAAACTCCGTGAGATCGCGAACCGCCGCGGGCTGACCCTCCCCCGCCACCAGGAGGTGGCGCAGCTGGTGCAGGAGACGGGCCGAAGCGTCGAGCGGACGCAACCGACCTTCCTCGAGCAGGTGCCGGAGGTGATCGAGCCCGACGGCCCCGTCCGCGGCGAGGTGGGGTTCTTCGTCGGGTGCATGTTCAACGGCCGGGTGCCGCAGACGGCGCTCGACGCGATGGAGGTCATGAAGCGCAACGGCATCCGGGTAATTATCCCCCACGAGCAGGTCTGCTGCGGCTCGCCACTGATCCGGACGGGGCAGACGTCATTCATCGATGACCTAAAGCGGAAAAACATCGACGCCTTCGCCAGCCGGGGGATCAGGACCGTGATGACGATCTGCGCCGGGTGCGGCGCGACGCTGAAGAACGATTACGAGACGCCGTTTACGGTCAAAGACGTCACGGAGATCCTCACGGAGTACGGGATCGAGCTCCCCTCGAAACTCGACGTCAGGGCGACTTACCACGATCCCTGCCACCTCCTCCGCGGCCAGGGGATCAGCAAGCAGCCGCGGGAACTCCTGCGCCTGGGGGTCCGGGAGTTCGTGGAGATGCCGACGCAGTGCTGCGGGGCCGGCGGCGGCGTCCGGTCGGGGGTGCCGGAGGAGGCGAAGGCGCTCGGGGCGAAGCGCGACGAGTGCGTGAAGGCGACCGGCGCTGACGTGGTGGTGACGGTCTGCCCGTTTTGCGAGTTCCATATTGCGGATTGCACGGACGTGCCCGTCAAGAACCTGACGACGATCCTGCTCGAAGGATACCGGAAGAAGGACATGGAGCGGAAGGGTTCCGCGTAAACTCTGAAGAACTCTTTTTTACTCGAGGAGCGCCCGGTATCAGACGTTCATGCTCCCGAACCCGCCGCAGATGTTGATGTTGTTCGTGAGCGTCCCGGCGCGGACAACCACGCCGTTGATCAGGTAGGAGAGCGCCCGGGCGATGGTGACGGGGGTCTTCATCCTGGCCGCCCGGATCTCCTCCTCCATCCACAAAAGGAGGAAGCCTGAGTAATCCCCTCGCCGTGAACCCTCATGCAAACGTTATTAGGAGACAGATGCCATCTATGGATGAGGGTGTTTCGGGATGAGAACAGCGGAGCAGGATCTTCGGCATGCACTTGAACGGCTCAAGACCGTCGAAGGGTTCGATAAGGTCCGCTTCATCATTCTCTACGGCTCGGTCGCGCAGGGGCGGGCGAGAGCGGGGTCCGATATCGATCTCGCCGTCTACTACGATGGAGACCATAAGGAGGGTGCCCGGTTCCGATTTGCGGCGCTCTCCGAACTTGCGGACGACCGCTACGACATCCAGATCTTCTCGCACCTACCACTTTATGCCCGGACGGAGGCCCTCCGCGGACGGATCGTCTACTGCCCCGACGAACGACTCCTCTACGACATCGCCTACCGGACAATCAGGGAGTTCGACGATTTCAAGCACCGGCTGTACGACTATATCGGGAAGGAGGCGATGGCGTGACGGAGAGGATCCGGGACACGGTCATCCGCATCAAACTCCAGGAGATGGCCGAGAGCGTCGATATGGCCAGAGGGCACTTTCCCGATTCGGTCGATTCGTTCGGGCAGCTCGGTATCATAAAGGACGGTATCTACAAGCGTATCGAATACGCTATCGAGAATGTCTTTGACGTTTGCGCTATCTTAAACACGGATCTCCATCTCGGTGTCCCTGGTAGCGATGAGGATATCCTCGAGAACCTTGTGCAGCACGGAGTATTCGGCTCCGGCATGCGGCAGAGCCTGAAGGCGATGAAGGGATTCCGAAATATCGTCGTCCACCGCTATGGTGCAATCGATGACGCGCTTGCCTTCTCGATCCTGAAGGAGCACATCGGAGATTTCGCTCTTTTCCGGCAGGAGGTTGAGAGGTTCCTGCAGTCACCGGAGGCGCGGGGCTCCGCGTGAACCCTTGCAAATAGTTTCGACGCCCGGACGTTCAAGCGAAGAACGCGAAAGAGGTTGCCGGGAAGATCCCCGGACTTTATGGCTTCACGTGAAGCAAAAGAGTGACGTTGCCCCCTCCGAAAGGTAATCTACTCATCCAGCGTCCGGTACCAGACGTTCATGCTCTCGAACCCGCCGCAGATGTTGGTGTTGTTCACGAGGGTCCCCCCACAGGCGTAACCCGCCCGTGCAAACGTGGCGTTGATTGGATAGGAGAGCGCCCGGGCGATGGTGAAGGCGGTCTTCATCCCGGCCGCCCGCATCTCTTCCTCCATCCGGGAGAGGAGCAAGGTCGAGAGGTTCTGGCCCCGGAAGTCCGGGTGCACGGCGAAATCAGTCATCTCGACGTTCTCGTCCTCCCGGTAGATCTCCGCCGAGGAGGCCGCGGCAAGCCGGCCGTCGGCGGTGCGGACGAGGAAGTAGCAGTAGTCCCCGGTCATCGTCTCTCGCAGGTAGCCGGGATCGGCGATGGGAAACGGGTAGGTCGCAAAGACCACGTCGTAGAGCGCGGCAAGGTCGTCGGCGTCGTCTTCTGCCGCAGGCGCACACGTCCAGCCCGGCGGGAGGCCGGCGGGGCGGGCATCGCCGGCCTTCTCGCGGACGGCCGCGAGGACCGCGGAGACATCGGCTGACTCCTGCCGGCGTTCCGCATCGAAGAACTTCGCCGCGAAACACCCCACCTCCCTGCCCCGGAAGAACCGGGGAACCCGCGCCTCGACAACATAGCCCCGGGCGACGAAGAGCGAGAGGGCAGAGACCGGGACTTTTGCGAATATCTTCGTGTAGCGCTCTCTCTCTGCGAGCCCATCCAGGTCGTCGAGGATTCCAGGGAGGTCAGCGGGCGAGAGGTGCATCACGTAGATCCGATCGCTCAACCGTCCGTGCTGGACGAGGGTGCTGCCGATCGTCGTGATGGTATCAGGACTCATTTCTCCGCTCGAACCGCTCGGTGTTCTCCGGGACGAGCGCGGTCGTCGGATCCTCTTCGGAGAGGAGTTTGACGATCCCGACGGCTTTGGACTCGTCCGCGCCCTCGAGCCTGAGGTACTGCCCGCAGGTCGCGCACTTGCGGTCACACCAGACCGGTTCGTAGGAGTCGGGCTCGCGGTAGGTGGTGATCACCCCCTCGAAATTGCGCAGCACCACCCGGTTCGTGGCCCAGGAGATGAGGTACTGGGGCATCACCGGGATCTTCCCGCCGCCGCCGGGAGCGTCGATGACGTAGGTCGGGACCGCGAACCCGCTGGTATGCCCGATAAGGCTCTCGATGATCTCGATCCCCTTGGAGACCGGGGTGCGGAAGTGGGTGAGCCCCTCGGAGAGGTCGCACTGGTAGAGATAATAGGGGCGGACCCGGTTTCTGACGAGTTTGTGTACCAGGGTCTTCATGATCCGGGGGCAGTCGTTCACCCCCGCCAAGAGGACGGTCTGGTTGCCGAGCGGTATGCCGGCATCGGCAAGCCGCGCGAGCGCCTTCTGTGAAGACGTGGTGATCTCCGCCGGGTGGTTGAAATGAGTGTTCACCCAGAGCGGGTGGTGCCGGGCGAGCATCGCGCAAAGCTCCTCCGTGACCCGGTAGGGGAGGACGACCGGAACCCGGCTGCCGATCCTGACCACCTCAACGTGCTCGATGTCGTCGAGTTCAGTCAGGATCCAGTCAAGGCGGTCGTCGGGAAGCATGAACGGGTCGCCCCCGGAAAGGAGGACGTCCCGGATCTGGGGATTCTCCCGGATGTAATCGAGGCTCTCGATGACCTCGGCCTCCGACGGGATGGAATCGACGTCCCCAACCTTCCGCTTCCTGGTGCAGTGCCGGCAGTACATGGCGCAGACGTTGCTGACTAAAAAGAGCACCCGGTCGGGGTAGCGGTGGGTGATACAGGGGGCAGGGTGGTCGGCGTCCTCGGCGAGCGGATCTTCCATGTCGTCGGGTTCGACCTGCAGCTCCGCCGGCGACGGGAAGCATTGCATGAAGATCGGGTCGTTCCAGAGATCCTTCGCATCGATGAGCGAGAGGTAGTACGGCGTTATCCTCAAGGGGAACCTGCTCGCGGTCTCTTCCAACTCCCGCCGCTCGTCCTTCCCGAACGATACGCCGAGCAGCCGCTCGAACGTGGAGATCTCAGTGATCGCGTGCCGGACCTGCCACTTCCAGTCCCGCCAGACTTCGGCGGCAGTACCTGCATCGATCCTGTCTGCTATCTCCTGCTGATTGGTTGATAAAATGGCCATTTGCAGTTCCTCCGGGTCACACTGTACCGCCAACCATATATAATAGGATCGATCTCGAATCAACGGGCCCGAAATAGCAAACAGGGCGTTTAAAATTGATATTACAGAACAGAGCGCCCTGCCCCGGCGGTTCGCGGGGCGTCAGTCCGGCCCTTCGCCGCGTTTCAGGAGCATCATGCTCGTAACGATCCCGGGGAAGACCACCTGCACCCCGGCGAGGAAGAGGGGCAGCGCCCAGACAGTGTTTGCAATCTGGAAAAGCGGGCCGAACCCGGCGGCGGCCCAGTCACGGAGGTGCCCGAGCCCGACGAGGTCGCCGCCGTCGGGCTCGCCATCCCCCTCACCGTGGCTCTCGTCGGGGCATCGGCCTTGGAAAACATCGGCTACGCGCAAAACTGAGTCCTTCGCACCATGCTCGCCGACGACTGGCGTGACGCGCTCAAGTGATAAACGCCAATACCCCCGATCTCGACGTGGACTATACTACGCAGTCTTTGGGACCGATGTTCCCGCCCGGAACCGACCCGGAGCTCAAGCACTATCGGCTCGTCTACGAGTCCGCGCCGGACCCCGACACAAACGTGAAAACCTTCGAACATGTTGAGGGCGCCGTGATCCCGGGTGAGGGCGTCGTCGAGGCCACGGTCGTCACCAACACCGGCCGGGAGTTCGTCGACCGGCAGGCGAGCGAGAACGGGACGTTCGTCTTCACCTACTCCACGACCGGCAACTCCTACGATGTGAAGATGGTCGGAGGCTACCGGATCGCCGGTGGGACAGGTGATTTCACGGTGACCGAGGAGGCCGCGAGAGGGGGCGCGTGGCCCCCCGGACACAGAGGAGCCGCCGGATTGCGGTGGCGTTCGTCGCGACCGCGAGGATAACGAGCGCCGGGAGGACGAACCCGGTGAGCAGCCCGATGATGATGACCGCGAGCCGCTCCGGCCGGGCGAAGATGCCGGCCCGGCACTCGATCCCGAGCCCTTCGGCCCGGGCCCGGGCGTAGCTGACCATCAGCGACCCGACTGCCGCGGCAAACGCGGCCTCGACAGCCCAGGGCGCCCCCGCCCCCGCGTAGTAGATGACCAGCCCGGCGTAGACCACGGCCTCGGCGTAACGGTCCAGGAACGAGTCGAAGAACGCCCCGAAGGTCGAGGCGGCCCCGGTCACGCGGGCGAGCGCCCCGTCGAGGGCGTCGAAGGTGCAGGATGCGGCAACGACGAGCCCGGCGAAGAAGAACAAACCTGCGGCACAGAAGATGCCCGCGGCCGCCATCCCGAGAAAGCCGAGCAGGGTGAGGGTGTTCGGGGTCGCCCCCGTCCGGGCGATGAGGGCAGCGATTCGTGTGAGCGCCCCGCTCGTCCCCGCTCGGAGCCGCTCCTCGATCATTGGCCTATCATCCCGAAGAGCTGATCCACGACCGTTCCCGACCGTACCATGGCAGGGGATCGTCGCTCCCGGGAGATAAGGGTGTCTCTCCCGGCGGCACCATAATGATTATATCTATAATAATTATATCTATAATCATTATGAGGTTCTACGGCAGGGAGCGGGAACTCCAGCTGATGGAGCACCTCTACGCCCGGACTCCCTCCTTTCTCGTCGTCACCGGCAGACGAAGGGTCGGCAAGACCGAGCTGATCAAGGAGTTCTGCAAAGGAAAACCAGCTCTCTACTTCTACGTGGACGCAAACAAGAGCATCGAAGCTCTCATGGAGGAGTTCGGAAGGCTGACGGCAGAGACGCTCAACCTTCCCGGCTACATCAGGACCGACACCCCGGAGACGTTCCTTGAATTCCTCTTTTCCTACGATCAGCCCCTGATCGTCGTCTTCGACGAGTTCCAGCGTTTCCTCAAAGTCCACCCCTCGTTCATCTCCCAGATGCAGCGGTTCTGGGATCTGGCGGGACGGGACTCGCACCTCTTCGTCATCGTCTCCGGCTCGTCGGTCGGGATGATCCGGGAGATCTTCCTTGAAGGAAACGCCCCCCTCTTCCGGCGTGCCGACAATATCCTGACGCTTCGCCCGTTCGGTACCCGGGAATGCCTCGCCATCCTCGAAGACCTGGGTGTCAGGGACCCGGCAGAGCGGCTCGACCTCTACCTCCTCTTCGGGGGGACGATCTACTACTACACGTTCCTTGAGAAGTACGGGTGTACCGACCTTGAAAGCGCTCTCGATCGGCTTGTCCTCGACGACCTCGCTCCCCTTCGCCGGGAGATGAGCGATGTCGTGGTCGAAGAGTTCAGGCGGGAGCACGCGACCTACTACGAGATCCTCGCTGCCATCGCCGGGGGGAAGAGATCGCAGAAGGAGATCGCCGACGTTGTCCGCCTTCCCCCGACCTCGCTCCCCCCGTACCTGCGTGACCTTGTCGACCTCCTCGGGGTCATCGAGTACCGTGTCCCGGTCACCGAAAGAGGGAAACGCTCGAAGATGGGAAGATATGTCTTTGCAGACAACTTCTTCCGGTTTTACGCCCGCTACATCTATAGGAACATGAGCCTGTACGAGAGCGGCCGCTTCGACCTCCTGAAAGACCGGATCCTCCGGGAATGGAAGGGGTTCTCGGGCCGGGCCTTCGAAGAGATGCTGCGAAGCCTCCTCGCCCGGGACCTCGCGGAGAGGTACGAAGAGATTGGCCCCTGGTGGAACCGCCGGGGAGACGAGATCGACCTCCTCGCCCTCGGCCCGGAGGGAAGCCTCGCCGTCGAGATCAAGAACCGCGACCTCACCCTCGCCGAGGCACGCGGCATCCTTGCTGCCCTTGAGGAGAAGTTGCCGCTCGTAAAGGGTCTCGGCCGGCCGGCGGCAACCGGCATCGCCGCCCGCACCGTCGAGGGCAAGGAAGTGCTCAGGGCCGGGGGGTTCTATGTCATGGACCTCGACGACCTCGGGATCGGGAAGCAGGCTCCCGGAGGCCTGGAGAAAAGGGGGGCCGCGCAACTCCCCGGATCGCAAAAATAGGGAAGCGCCTAACACATCCCGTCGCAACCGCAGCCCGCCGGTTTCCTGGCACCGACCTTGATGCTCACGATGCTCTTTTCGATCGACGCTCTCTCGTCCTTGCTGAGGAGCCCGGCAAGCTCCGGCTCGCTCACGATAAGATCGAGCGGGAAGACCGTCTCCCCCTGGACTGTGACATTCATAAAACCCGCACCGGCGATGCTGCCGAGGTACTCGTCCTTCGCCAGTGCTCCCGCGACACAGCTGCTGTAGAGGAGCGCCGACTCAGCGAGCGGGACCGGGAGGGGCGCCGTCAGCACGACGTCGGAGACCATGAGCCTGCCGCCGGGGCGGAGGACCCGGAACGCCTCGCGAAACACCTGTGATTTATCGGTGGAGAGGTTAATGACGCAGTTCGATATGACCACGTCGACCGAACTGTCCGCCACCGGCAGGTGCTCGATCTCGCCGAGGCGGAACTCCACGTTCGCCCGTTCGCTCTTCTTTGCGTTCTCCCGCGCCCTGTCAAGCATCTCGGCCGTCATGTCGATGCCGATGACGCGGCCCGTCGGTCCGACCCGCTCCGCCGCAAGGAACGAATCGAACCCCGCTCCCGACCCCAGGTCGAGGACGACCTCGCCTTCCCGGAGGGAGGAAAGAGCCACAGGGTTGCCGCACCCAAGCCCCAGGTTCGCGCCCTCCGGCGCCTGTTCGAGGTCTTCTTCCGAGTAGCCGATGCCGAGGCTCACCGATTCGACGGTCCTCCCGGTGCCGCAGCACCCGGTGCCGCAGCCGCATCCGCCCTGCCGAGCGGCCACCTGCCCGTATGCAGTCCGTACCTGCTTGTGAATATCTTCTTCCTTCATCGCAGCAACTCCTGGTCAGTCCTGTTCTCCTCTGCCTGCAATCTCCTCCGTCATGGGAGAGAGCAGCGCCGTCACCATGCCGTTGAAGCAGCTCGCCTTGATCAGCGTGATGCAGCAGACGTCTCCTTCCTTCCCCCAGAAGACGACCGCAAGCCGGTCGCCGGGAGCGATCCCCGCTCGTTCGCGGATATCTTTCGGCAGCACCACCTGCCCCCGTGCGTCGACGCTCACGACCGCCTCGATCGTGCAGGCTCCGGAACAGGAGAGATTCCGCCCGTCTCTCGGGGTACCTTCCATATGGATCAGGGGTTGTCGGCTGGAGCATATCAATGTTCCGAATATTCAGAATATTCTGAAAAATGGAGTTTTTCTGAGGGTGCGGCGCCACTCCGGAAGTGGTCCGGGAGAGTGCCGGGGAATGCAGCAGGTACGCGGACTCAACGCGTTCGCTCTCCCGGTGAACGGGCAGTCCGGGACCTCGCCCGCGAGATCCTGGCGCACCATCACCGAACCGATCTCCCGGTCGAACCGCTCTGCTACACCGACGAGGAGTTCGGCAACCCGTCCGTCCTCCGGGCGCCGGCCGAAGGGATCCGGGTATAGGCCGGTCTCACGCGGCGACAACCCGCTCTTTCGCCTCCTCGCCCAGGAGGTAATCGTGCGCCTCAATCGCCGCCTTCGCCCCCTCGCCGGCGGCGACGATGATCTGCTTGGCCCGAACACAGGTCGCGTCCCCGGCCGCAAAGATTCCGGGAACGCTCGTATGGCAATTCTCGTCAATATCAATCTCGCCCCGCTCGTTCAGCACCACCAGGTCTCCGAGGAACTTCGTATTCGGCACGAGCCCGATCGCGAGGAAGAGCCCGGAGACATCAAGGGCCGTCTCCTTCCCGGTGTTCCGGTCGCGGATCGTGATCCCGGTCAGGGAATCTTCGCCATGGAGGGCCGCCACCTCGTGGCGGAGGTAGATCTGCACGCCGAGGTCCTTTGCCCGGGCGATGTAGACCTCGTCGCACCGGAGATCGCTTCGGATGATCATCGCCACGGAACTCGCGATCCTCGTCATCTCGATCGCGGTCTGGATCGCCGCGTTCCCGCCGCCGACGACGGCTACCGGCCTGTCACGGAAGAGCGGGGCGTCGCAGGTCGCGCAGATGGAGATGCCCCTCCCAATCAGCCGGTCCTCGCCCGGAAGCCCCAGGGTCCGGGGCTCTTTCCCGGGAGCAAGGATGATCGCCCGGCAACGGAACGTGTGCTCCGAGGCGGTCCGGACAACGAAGGCGTCGTCCTCTCTGTCGATACCCTCGACGCTATCGAGCTCGAGGTGAACGTGGAACCCCCGGACCTGCTCTTCGAACTTATGGATAAGGTCCTCCCCCCTGATCATCGTAAACCCCATGTAGTTCTCGATCGTCCAGCTCCAGGCTGCCTGACCGCCGACATTTTCGGTAATTATAGCGGTCTTCATCAGTTTCCTGGCACAATAGACCCCGGCCGTCAGCCCGGCCGGGCCGGCGCCCACGATGACCACATCGTAGACCCCTCCCGCTGCCGGCGTCCCGAAGATCTCCCGGAGCCTTTTTGCATCGAACCCGACGACCATCTCGTTGCCAGAGACCGTGACCGGCACCCCCCGCTGCCCCGAGATCTGGATCATCTCCCGGGCCGCCTCACGGTCTTTCCCGACGTCTACGATCTCGTATTCGACACCCTGCTTCCTGAGGAACGCCTGGACCATCCGGCAGTAGGGGCAGTTCTCCGTCGTGTAGACCTTCACGCCTGCCATAGAATGGGATATCTCAGGGCCCCTATTTAACTTGTGGGGGAGAAGGAGGAACAACATCCCGGGGCGAGGTGGTTCGCGGGTACGGGCGGCACCGGGCCAAAAAGAAGATAGGTTATTGAATCTCGCGGAACATCCGCGCCGGAACCCCGCAGATCGGACACTTCTCAGGCGACTCCCCGAGTTCGACGTTGCCGCAGACCGGGCAGAGGAAAACCTTCTCCGCGTCGAGGTCTTTTCCTTCCCGGACGGCCTCAAGCGCCTGGAGGTAGAGGTTCGCGTGCACCTCTTCCGCCTTCATCGCGTGAGTAAAGACGATCGAAGCCTCGTTTTTGCGCTCCTCCTTTGCCTCAGCGACGAACGCTGGATACATCTCCATGAACTCGTAGTTCTCCCCCTCCATTGCACCTTTGAGGTTCTCCTCGGTGCTTCCGACGGCGTTCATGATGAAGAGGAGACGTTTTGCGTGGACGGCCTCCGCTTCACTTGCCGCCCGGAAGAGCTTCGCCACGGCAGGATATCCCTCGGCGGCTGCCTTCTCTGCAAAGACGGAGTACTTTCTGTTCGCCTGGGATTCCCCGGCGTACGCATTCTGAGCGTTCTCATCAGTCGGCATGGATGAATCATTTCGGGACGCTCTTATTAAATCTTTCACCTTCCTCCCCCGGAAACCCTATGCCGCCGGAGAACCACCACCTGTTGCATGGACAGGCCCGGAGCTCGAGAAGACCAGAGGCCTTCGAGTGCGACGGGACGAAGGGTGCGGCGGATCTTCCTCATCGTCCTCGCCTTAAACCTCTCCGTCGCACTCGCTAAAGCCGTCTTCGGCCTCCTCGCCGGATCAGTGAGCATGGTAGCAGACGCTCTCCACTCAGGGTTCGACTCCTTCTCAAACGTCGTCGGCATAGTCGCCCTTTACTTCGCCGCGAAGCCTCCCGACCCCGAACACCCCTACGGCCACGGCAAGATCGAGACGCTCGGCACCCTGGTCATCGGGGCGATGCTCCTCCTGACCGCCGCCTGGATCGTCTTCGAAGGTTATCAGCGGCTCGTCGAGCCGGTTGTCCCCGATATCACCGCAGTCACCGCCGGGGTCATGGTCGGGACGGTCGCCGTCAACCTCGCCGTCTCCACCTACGAACGCCGGAAGGGAGAAGAATACCGGAGCCAGATCCTCGTCGCCGACTCCCAGCACACGAGAAGCGACGTCTTCGTCTCTCTGGCTGTCCTCGGCGGCTTCCTCGCCGTCAGGCTCGGGTTCCCGGAGGCCGACCCGATCATCGCCTTTGCCATCGGCCTCCTCATCGCGAGGATGGGGATCGGGGTTCTCTACGACGCCGCCCGGGTTCTCACCGACACGATGAACCTCCCCTGCGACATGGAACTCATCCGGGCAGTGGTGATGGACGTCCCGGGGGTGACCGGGTACCACGACTTCCGGTGCCGGGGAAAACCCGACGAGATCCTTGCCGACATCCACATCACCGTCGACCCCGTCCTCCCGGTCTCCCGGGCTCACGAGATCTCCGACGAGGTGGAGCGGCGGCTCAAAGAGACGGTGCCGGGGCTCGCCGAGGTCGTGGTCCATATCGAGCCCGACGACTCACCCTAACAGGTTCCCGAGTTCGTAGCCCTTCCGGTAGGCCGCCTCCATCACCTCCGGCCGCGTCCGGATGTCCCGGACCGTGTCCATGTCGTTCTGGAGCACCTCGTCCCAGTAGGGGCAATCGATGATCTCCCCAAACGCCCGGGCGGTCATCTTCACGCCGAGAAAGACGTTCGGGATATTCATCCCGGCGATCGATATGAAGAGCATCTTCCGCTTTTTCCGCCGTTCCGGAGAGATGAACGATTTCCCCCGGTGGTATTTTGCCATGTAGAAGACCTGGAACCTGTCCATGAACGATTTGAGTCTCCCGGGAATGCCCATCGTCATCACGGGAGTGGCGATGATCAGGCCGTCCATCTCGCGGAACTTCCGAAAGACCCCCTCCATTTCGTCCTGGATAAGGCAGGTCTCGCTCCCCATGCACTGGAAGAACTCCATGCAGGGCAGAACGTCCATGTGCGCGACCTCAAGCTTCTCGACCTCGCATCCGGCCTCTTCTGCACCCCTGACGGCCTCGTCGAGGAGACGGGCGGTGTTCCCGTCGAGAATGGGGCTTCCGAGCAGCGCGACAACCTTCTTTGGCATGGAGCAGGGTTGCGCACGACCCTATTAAAAGGATGTGGGTACCCCTGGACGGAAGAGGAACTGCTAAATATCTTGTGAGGCAATTACCGACCTGGTGAATTTCTGTGGCCGAACCAGAGACTAATAAGACAGCGAAAGCTGGTGAGAAGCCGGGCCCGGGCCGGTTCATCTGCATCGACTGTGGACGGGAGGTCCGGATCGACAGCAGCGACGAGGATCTCGTCAAATGCCCGACCTGTGCCTGCGAGATGTACAACTGCCTCCCGATGACGCACATCAGGCCGGACATCAAGACGCCCGAAGACGTCCTGAATCCTCCCGAGAGAAAGAAACCGGAGAACCACTGAGGTGAGAAGAATGGTGAACGTATCGGCAAAAGGGCAGGTCTACCACTGCGAGATCTGCGGAAACGTGGTCCAGGTGCTGGAAGCCGGCGGCGGCGAACTGGTCTGCTGCGGCGAACCGATGGTGCTCGAGGAGTGATCGAGATGGAAGAGAAGAGACTCGAAGAGAAGATCGGAAAAATTCCCGTGATCTTCAAGGAACTCAAGGAGACTGACCCCGACCTCTACGCCAGCGTCATGGGGCTCGACCAGATGATCTGGGCCGACGGCGCCCTCTCGAAGCAGACGAAGAAGGTCATCGCGATCGCGATCGCCGCCGCGCTCCGGGACGGGCACGCCGTCCGGGCGCAGATGGCCGGTGCCGGGAGCATCGGTGTATCGAAGGAAGAGATCGAGGAAGGACTCAGGGTCGCGTTCCTGCTCGCGGGGATGCCGGCCTACGTCCACGGCAAGACCGCCCTCGAGGAGTACCTGGGCAACCGCCCGAAGAGGTGAATCATGGAACCTGAAGAACCGCTCCAGATGCCGGTTATCGGCGAAAAAGCGCCTGATTTCGACGCGCTGACAACCCACGGGCGCCTGAAACTCTCGGACCTGAAAGGAAAGTGGGTCATCCTCTTCTCCCACCCGGCCGACTTCACGCCGGTCTGCACCACGGAGTTCATGGCGTTCGCCGCGATCGCCGACGAACTCAAGGAGCTGGACGTCCAGCTCGTGGGCCTCTCGATCGACAGCGTCCACTCGCACCTTGCCTGGGTTCGAAACATCAAGGAGAAGATGGGCGTCGAGATCCCGTTTCCCATCATCGCTGACCTCGACATGAAGGTCGCCAAACGGTACGGGATGCTCCACCCCGGGCAGAGCAGCACCTCGACCATCAGGACGGTCTTCTTCATCGATGATAAGGGCATCATGCGTGCCATGCTCTACTACCCGATGTCCAACGGCCGCTCCATGCCCGAGATCCTCAGGCTGACGAAGGCCCTCCAGACCTCGGACGCGCACGGCATCGCGACGCCGGCGAACTGGGAGCCGGGGGAGAAGGTCATCGTCCCGGCGCCAAAGACCCCCGAAGAGATCGAGAAGCGGATGAAGGAAGGCTACGAGTGCAAAGACTGGTATCTCTGCTTCAAGAAACTCTGAAACTCCCTCTTTTTCCCCCGACGGCCAAACGATAGCTGTTGCCCCTCCAATGCGGTGAGACGCAAAAGAACCTAAACCACCGGGAGCCGACGCCGACGGACTGGCCCGGGATCGACTTCGGTGCATTAATGGTGCCGGAACCCCGACATTACCGGTATTCAGGATTTGCCGGGCGGCGGCCTGGCGTTCTTGAGGTGTCCTGGCGATGTTTGAAAAGATGCTGATTCCAGTCGCCTACGGAGAGAGGCCTGAAGAGGTGAGAAAGGCCGGAAAGATCCTCAAAAGCCTCGGGGCGAGCTCGGTCTGTCTCTACCACGTGAACGAACCCGGTTCGTTCTTCCGGGGAGCCGACCTCTCGTGGCTCACGCTTCTATCGGAGGCGCTTGAAGAAGCGGAGCTCACCGTGGAGGTAAAGACCGGGGAAGGCCACATCGCCTCGGCAATCGCGGAGACGGCGCTCCTCGAGGGCGTCGACGGCATCTACATGAAGGCGAAGCGGCGGTGGCACATCGAGACGATGCTCCTCGGGAGCGTCTCGCGGGATCTCCTCCGGCTTGCCGACGTTCCCGTATTCGTGCATAAGGTCAGGCCACGCCTGCCGGACGACGGTGACGGACGCGAGGACCTGACCGTCCTCTACGCGACCGACCTCGACGAGACTTCGGCCCGCCCGCTCCCCTACGTGATGGAGTTCCAGGGTGCTTGGTGCCATCTCCTCCACGTCAGGGGGAGGATGGCCGATCCGCTGGCGGAGCGGGTCCGGCGGGAGGCCGTCGAGAGAGAGCTCGGCACGGTGGCGGAAGAACTCCGCCCGTACTTCGGGCGCGTCACCATCGAACAGAGGATCGGGGACCCCGCCGGGCAGGTGCTGTATGTCTCCGACCAGATTGAGGCCGACGTCGTCGTCCTCGGGAGGAAGAGCGCGGCGTTTCTCTCCGCCCCGATGGGGTACACGGCGGAGCGGATCGTGACCGGGTCGAGGGCTTCGATATTCCTCGTGCCGCAGCCGGGGAGCCGCAATGCTTCGTGAGTACCTCAGGAGGGAGGGGGTCTTCCTCCTCTCCGCCGGGATCATCCTCTTCTTCATCGGGTTCGGGGTCGCGAGGCCCGACCTCCTCGATTCGGCTTCATCCGCGGTCCACGCCGCGATCCTCGACAACTTCAGCTGGCTCTACCTCATATCGGTCTTCTTTTTCCTCGTCTTCGCGCTCTCACTCGCGCTCTCGCGCTATGGGACGATCAAACTCGGCTACGACGCAGAACGGCCGCAGTACGGGTTCTTCGGCTGGGTCGCGATGCTCTTTGCCGCCGGGATGGGAATCGGGCTCCTCTTCTGGGGAGTCTCCGAACCGCTCGTCCACTTCCTCCAGCCGCCCCCCTTCATCGACGCCGCATCCCCCGACGCCGCCGCGTTCGCCATGCGCTACGCGTTCTTCCACTGGGGGATTCACCCGTGGGCGATCTACACCATCGTCAGCCTTTCTATTGCGTATTTCTCGTTCCGGCGCGGGATGCCCGCCCTGATCAGCTCCTGCTTCTACCCGGTTCTCGGCGAGCGGATCTACGGCGCCGCCGGAAAGACGGTGGACGTGCTCGCGGTCTTTGCGACGGTCTTCGGGACCGCGACGTCGCTCGGGTTCGGCGCCCTCCAGATCCACAGCGGGCTCACCCACCTCTACGGGCTCTCGTCCGCGATCTCCGTTACCATCGGGATCATCCTCATCGCGACGGCGCTCTTCATGGCGTCCGCGATCATCGGGGTGGAGAAAGGCGTCCAGGTTCTCTCGAAGTTCAACATCGTCCTCGCGACGGTGCTTCTCTTCGCTGTCCTCGCCCTCGGATCGCCGCCTTACGTCCTCAACGTCTTCACCTCCACCCTCGGCGGCTACATCAACAACATCATCGACCTGAGCCTCCAGTCCTACCCGTTTGCGGGGTTCGAGTGGAGCAGGGACTGGACGGTCTTTTACTGGGCATGGTGGATCTCGTGGTCGCCGTTCGTAGGGCTCTTCATTGCACGGATCTCCCGGGGCCGGACGATCCGGGAGTTCGTCCTGACCGTTCTCACCGTCCCGACCCTCTTCACCTTCGTCTGGTTCACGGTCTTCGGGGGATCGGCGCTGCACCTCGAACTCGAAGAGGGAGCGCATCTCGCCGCCGTCGCGGGGGAAGACGTCTCGCTCGCCCTCTTTGCGTTCCTCGAACACTACCCGTTCGCAGGCCTCCTCTCGGCCATCGCGATCTTCGTCCTGATCGTCTTTTTCATCACGTCGGCAGACTCCGCAACGGTAGTCCTCGGCTCACTCACCTCAGGGGGGAGCCTGAGCGTTCCGACCTACAAGAAGGTGATCTGGGGACTCTCCCTCCCCGCCGTCGCGATCACCCTCCTCGTCACCGGGGGCCTCGCATCCCTCCAGATGATGGCGATCACGGCGGCGTTCCCGTTCATGTTCGTGATGATCGTCCTCTGCTACACGCTCGCGATCGGGCTGTCGCAGGAGAAGGTGCAGTGACGTGGAAGTCCCGGCACGTTTTTTGCCTTCGCCGGGACAACACATCATATATGACCATAGACGTCCTCGCGTTTGCGACTTCCCCCCGCCGCCACGGCAACTCCGAGACCCTGCTCGACTGGGTGCTCGCGGCGATGGAGGAGGAAGGGGCTGCGGTTGAAAAGATCGTCGTCGCCGAGGCCGACATCAGGCCCTGCCGCGGCTGCAACCTCTGCGAGGCGCTCAACCGGTGCGTACAGCGGGACTACATGGACTACGTCCACGACCGGA
Organism: Methanoculleus nereidis; assembly: GCF_032944295.1. Taxonomy (NCBI): domain Archaea; kingdom Methanobacteriati; phylum Methanobacteriota; class Methanomicrobia; order Methanomicrobiales; family Methanomicrobiaceae; genus Methanoculleus; species Methanoculleus nereidis. The sequence goes on along the minus strand of NZ_JABFFQ010000001.1, from coordinate 336,507 downwards.
TCGTCGCGGCAGACTGCATCATCCTCGCGTCTCCCATCTACTGCATGGGGCTCGCCGCGCAGGCGAAGGCGCTGGTCGACCGGGCCCAGGTATTCCGCTCCCGGAAGTACGTCCTCCGCCTCCCGGTCGTCCCGCCCGAGCGCAAAGGAAAACGGATGGGCATCTTCCTTTCGACCGCCGGACAGAACTGGGACTACGTCTTCGACGCGGCAATCCCGTCGGTGAAGTGCTTCTTCCACGTCGTCGACATCGGAAACAAAGATCTCCGGTACCTGATGGTGAACGGGGTCGACGAGAAGGGCGCGATCGCCCGTCACCCCACGGCGAAGGACGACGCGGAGAGCCTGGCACGGGAGGTTGTTGCGCACCTGCGGGAGGTCGGGGCGGCATGACCGTAAACGTCCTTGGCATCTCCGGCAGCCCCCGGCGGCACGGGAACACCGAGACGCTGCTCGACGCCGTGCTCGAGGGTGCCCGCGAGGCGGGGGCGGAGGTTGAGAAGATCGTCCTCCGGCCGCTCGAGTACGCCTCGTGCCGGGGGTGCAATGCATGCCACAAAACAGGGGTCTGCGTCATTAAAGACGACCTCACAGAGGTGTTTGAGAAGATCGCCGCCGCCGACGTCCTTGTTCTCGCGTCCCCCATCTACTCGATGGGGATCACGGCGGAGGCGAAAGGGCTGATCGACCGGGCGCAGTATCTCTGGGCGCGCAAGTTCATCAAAAAGGATCTCTATTACACGAACGATCATATCCGCCGCCATAAGGGTATCTTCGTCTCGACCGCGGGGCTCGGGTGGGAGAACGTCTTCGACGCGGCGTTTCCGGCGCTCACTGCCTTCTTCAACACCACCGGTTTTGAGTACTGGGACAACGTGATCGCAAACGACATGGATCGCTACGGCGGGATTGCGGGGCACCCCACCGCGCTCGCGGAGGGGCGGGAGAAGGGGCGGAATGTGGTGGGCCTTCTTGGGAAGATGCAGACGAAGCCCTGATCTTCAGCCGCGTTCGGCCGGCTCCGGGATGCAGGAGTGAGAAATATTTCTAAAATCACCGGTTCTGGCAGGAATATCGTTACCCGGGGGCGGCTGCACGGAACAATAGTCTTCCCGTCGGTTCGCAAACCGGAACAGATTAATATGTTTTGATAACCTCCATCTTCAGTAAGCACCTTAAGGATGCTTTTCAGGACCACAGAAGGACCTATACGTGACCCCCGCCGAGCCACCGGAACATCCCTACGCCGCGCAGCTGGACTACCGGGTACTTGAAAGTCTCGAAGACGGGATCCTCGTGTTCGATGAGAATGCCGGCATCATCTGGGAGAACACGGCCTGCCGCCGGATGCTCGGCGTGCCCGGGAGCGAGCCCGGACGGATCGCCGACGCACTCGGGGCGATGAGCAACCTTGCGAACGGGGACAGGATCCCGGAGTTCGAGTGCCGGCTCCCGGGCCCGGGCGGAGAGCGGCGGTATCGCTGCTCGGGCTCCCGGGCGCCTTCCGGGAAGGGGTGGGTGCTCCGGCTCCGGGAAGCCCCGGACAGCAGGGATTACGAAGTGATCGTCGATTACACCGGGACGGCGACGATCCTCATCGAGGGCGACGGCACCATCTCGGTGGCGAACACTGAGTTCGAGCGGCTCTCCGGATACCCGCGCGCCGAGATCGTCGGCAAAAAGCAGCTGATCGATTTCATTGCCGATGCAGATGACCGGCGGCGGCTCATGGGATACCACACCCTCCGGCGGAAAAATCCTGCAGCCCCGCCGAAGAACTACTCCTTCACGTTCATCGATTGTTCCGGAAACCTTCACGCCGTCGAGGTCACCATCGGCCTGATTCCGGGGACGGCCCGCTCGGTGATGTCGCTCCTTGACGTAACCGAGCGGAAGCGTGCGGAGCGAGCGCTGCAGAAGAGCGAGGAGCGGCTGAACCTCGCGCTCTCGGCAGCAAACGACGGGCTGATCGACTGGGACGTCGGCACCGGCACGATCTTTTACAGTCAGCGGACCTTCACGATGCTCGGCTACGAGCCGAAAGCATTCGTGCCCACGCTTCCTGCGATCCTCTCACTCGTCCACCCGGAGGACCGCGGCCGCGTGGGAGCAGTTCTCACCGATATGGCCGCCGGAAAACGCGATCACTGTCAGATGGAGTTCCGGATGAGGTCGGCATCAGGGGAGTGGGTCTACATCCTCGACCGGCTCCGGGTGGTCCGCCGCGACGGCGACGGGAAACCGCTCAGGATCGCGGGGACGCATTCCGATATTACGGAGCGTAAACAGGCGGAGAAAGAACTCCTGATCCGGGGTATGGCAATCGAGTCGTCGTTTGCCGCTATCGCCATCGCTGACCTCGACGGGTACATCACGTTTGCCAACCGGGCGCTGCTCGCGATGTGCGGGTTCGCCGATCTCGATGAGGTCCTCGGGAAACATCTTTCGACACCCTGGACAGACCCCGAAAAGGTTGAAGAGGCCCTCTGCACGCTCGCCGAGCGGGGGGTGACCACCGGAGAACTGGTCGGTCGAAGAGTCGACGGAACGGAGTTTACCGCCCACGTGACCGCGAACATCGTCACCGACGAGTCCGGAAATCCTGTCTGCATCCTCGCTACCGCCGTCGATATCACCGAGGAGCGACGCATGGAGCAGGCGCTCCGGGAGAGCGAGGAGCGTTACCGGACGCTTGCGGAACTGGCGCCGGATGTCATCTTCCTCATCAGTGTAGAAGGGGATGTCCTCTACGTGAACAGTGCCGGCATCCGCCTGCTCGGCACGGATCTGGAGAGTATCCGGGGGAAGAACATCAGGGACCTGTTTCCGCCTGTCGTTGCGGATCGATGGCTCACGACGATCCGGACCGCGGCGAAGTCACCCGGGGAGATCCTCACCGAGGAGACCCTGATACCCGGGGACGATGGGGGCGTCTGGCTTGAGGCGCGCCTCATCCCGATGGCTGAAGCCGACGGTGCCGTCCGGCGACTGCTCGGGATCAGCCGCGACGTCACCGACCGGAAGCGGGCGGAAGAGCGGCTCCGGCTCCAGGCCCGGGTGCTCTCGCAGGTGGAGGACGCCGTGATCGCGGCCGACACGGAGGGGCGGATCACCTACATGAACCGGGCCGCAGAAAGGCTCTACGGCGTTCCTTCAGGCGAGGGGCTCGGCCGGCCTGAGGGGGATCTCTTCACCTACCAGTGGATCGACCCGGAAGACAAACGGGAGGCACGGGATGCCCTCCGGGCTTCCGGGGCCTGGCGCGGCGTCACCGTCCACCGGAAGAGGGATGGAGAGACCATGTTCGTCGGTATGACCGTCAGCACCTTAAACGACGAGCACGGGAACGTCACCGGGACACTCTGCTCCATCCGCGACATCACCAGTCAGAAACGTGCCGAGCTCGAACTCCAGATCAAGGATATGGCGATAGCCTCGGCACGCGAAGGCATCTCTCTCTCCGATCTCGACATGGGGATCATCTACGTCAACCGTGCCTTCCTCGCCATGCACGGGTGGGAGCAGGAGGAGATCGTCGGGCAGCCGGTCTCGGTGCTCTGGGCCGACCCGGAGGAGATGAACCGGGTCAAAAAGGATTTCATCCGGAACGGCGCCTGGTCGGGCGAGGTGAAAGCGCGGCGAAAAGACGGATCGACCTTCCCCATGCAACTTGCCCTCTCCTTCGTCACCGATGAAGCGGGTCGACGGATCTGCACGATGGGCTCGGGGATCGATATCACCGAACGCAAGCAGGCCGAGCAGGAGCTCCGGATCCGGGAGATGGCGATAGCGTCGTCATCGAGCGCGTTCACCATCGCCGATCTCGATGGCCGCCTGACCTACGTCAACCAGGCATTCCTCTCCATGTGGGGCTACGGCTCCCCCGCCGAGGTGATCGGGAGGCTGGTCAAAGAACTCTGGGAGGACGAGGAGGATGCCCTGAATACGTTCCGGAAAGTCGTCCACACCGGCAGGCACATCGGCGAGCGGATCGGCAGGAGGCGGGATGGAACAATATTCTATACCATGTTCTCCGGAAACCTGGTCAGGAACAGCGACGGAATCCCCATCTGCATCACTGCCTCGCTCACCGACATCACCGGCCAGAAACAGGCCGAAGCCGAGATCCAGGCCCATAACCGCGAGCTCTCGGTCTTAAACCGGATCATCGGCGCATCGGCGTCCGCAACGGACATCGGCGAGACGCTGGAGAGGGTGCTCACGGCAACCCTCGACCTCCTCGAGCTCTCCGGCGGTGGGATCTACCTGATCGAGCCGGGGAGGCAGAGCGCCCGGCTCGTCTGCGTGCAGGGCCTTCCCGAAGGATTCCCTCCGCAGCCGTGCATCCCGGACATCACCGTCCAGCCCTACACAGGGGTGCTGGTGGCAGGGGAGACCCGCTTCTTCGACGACTACCCCGATCTCCGCTACCCCGGGGAGAGAGAAGGAACACCGCACCCGTCTGCCAGCATCCCGATCATGGCGCACGGGAGGGTCATCGGTGCCCTGAACGTGGTAGCTCAGGCCGGCAATCGGTTCACCGACGCCGACCGATCTCTCCTTACGGCCATCGGGAGGGAGATCGGCACCTCCATCGAGCGCACCATGCTGATCCGGCAGCTGGAGACCGCCGAACGGGAGGCAAACCTCTATCTCGATATCCTCAGCCACGATATCAGGAACGCCGAGAACGTCTCGGGCCTCTACACCGACCTTCTCGTCGATATGCTCGAGGGGGAGGCGAGAGGCTACGCAGAGAAACTCAGGAGCAGCCTCAGGAAGAGCGTCGAGATCTTGAGAAACGTCTCGACGATCCGCCGCATCCATCACGAATCGGCCGATCTCGTGCCGGTCGACCTTGATAGGGTGATCCGGGACGAGAGCGGGATCTTCTCCGGGAGCCGGATCCGCTACGAGGGCACGAACCTCGTGGTCATGGCCGACCCGCTCCTTCCCGAGGTTTTCACGAACCTCATCGGGAACGCCGTCAAGTTCGGGGGGTCGGAGGTCGAGGTCACCGTCCGGGTGGAGGAGAACGACGGCGAGATCGTGGTCTCTGTCGAGGATACCGGGCCGGGGGTTCCCGACAGGATGAAGGATACCATATTCATGCGGTTCGGGCAGAACAGGAACCGGAAGAGCGGCCAGGGACTGGGGCTCTACATCACCCGGATGCTTATTACACGCTACGGTGGCCGGATCCGGGTGGACGACCGGGTGCCGGGCCGGCCTGAATGCGGCGCGGCGTTCCGGTTCACCCTGAAGAAGGCGTCAACTACCCCTGACTGAAGTCGGGGGGCTCCTCAGCCCACGATCCTGAAAAAGGAGAAGGTCCCTCAGATGAGCGACCAGACGAGGAGGCCGGCAGAGGCGGCCATGAGCACGGCAAAGATGGCAGGGTTCCAGGCGAGAACCTTACGCCCGTCGAGAACACTGATCGGGAGCATGTTGAAGGTCGCGATCATCGCGTTGATCCGGAGCCCGACGAGGCCCACGACGGCGAGGAGCCCGCCGCCGAAGAGCATGAGGGCCGCGAACGGTATGCAGAGGAGGAGGTTCGTGATCGGCCCTGCCGCCGATATCCGCCCGTTCTCGGTCCGTGTCGCATTCCCGTAGATGTAAGTCGCCCCCGGTGCCGCAAAGACCACTCCCACAAGCGCTGCCAGCACCACGGCGACGAGGAGCATCTGGTTATCCTTCTTGAACTCCGCCCAGTAGCCGTAACGCATGGCGGCGAACTTGTGCGCCAGCTCGTGGAGGACGAAGGCGACGCCCACCGTGACGAGCGACATCACGAAGAAGAAGACCAACCCCATGACGTCAATCCCACCCCTGACGTAGATCAGGGTGAAGGCGATCGAGATGGCAAGCCACGCGATCAGGAGATCCCGGCGTTCGCGTGGCGGTATTCGTTCCAGCATATTTGGTACCAGGTTTGTCCCGGCATCATAATATCCTTCGCTTCCCGGGGGCCGGGCCATCAGGTTTATTCCCCGCCCGGATTCAATCATGTAATATGTCCCTTGATGCCGTCAGGAACGGAGTCCAGGAGATAGATGAGCGGATCATCGATCTGGTTGCGGAACGGCAGAAACTCGCGGCGAGAATCGCCCGCTTCAAGCAGGAGAACGGTCTCCCCATCCGCGACGAGGAGCAGCGGAGAGTGGTCCTCGACCGGGTCTTCACCTACGCCGTCGAGAGCCGGATCGACCCGGTCGCCGTCAGAAGGATCTTTGAGATCCTGATCGAGATGAACGAAGAGCGGCAGCGGGAGTGCAGCGGGGACGGCAACCTGCCATAGAGGTTATCCCAAAGCGCCTCCGGGGCCGCATCGGCCAGAGCGTTTTGCTATGGCCACGTAAAAAAAGGTTACAGGGTGAGCATCGTCCCGACGCCCTGGTCGGTGAAGAGCTCGAGGAGCAGGTTGTGCTCCCGGTTGCCGTTCACGACGTGGGCGCTCGCGACACCGTTCCTGACCGCTTTCATGCATCCTTCGAGTTTCGGGATCATCCCGCCGGCGATGACCCCCGCACCGATCATCGCCTCCGCTTCGGTGAGCGAGAGGCGGTGGTAGACCGTCGTCCGGTCGGCGTCCATCACCCCGTCGACGTCCGTTAAGTTGACCAGTTTGAACGCGCCCAGAGCAATCGCGATCTCGGCGGCCGCCGTGTCGGCGTTGATGTTCAGGCTCCGGCCCTGCCGGTCGATGGCGATCGGGGCCACCACCGGGATGTAGTTCTGGGCGAGGAGGCAGTGGAGCACCTCGGGATCGACCTCCTCGATCTCGCCAACCTGGCCAAGATCCACCTCCTGCATGACCTCGCCGACCTGCACCCGCTGCGGGTCCATCTTCCGGGCGATGAGGAGGTTGCCGTCGTTGCCGGAGATCCCAACCGCACGAGTGCCGCAGTTTGCGATGAGAGAGACTATGCCATCGTTGATCTTGCCGACGAGAACCATCTGGGCGATCTCGAGCGTCTCGGGATCGGTGATCCGCAGGCCGCCGACGAATTTGGGCTCTTTGCCCATCGCCTGCATCTTTGCGGTGATCTCCGGGCCCCCGCCGTGGACCAGGACGACCTTCATCCCGACGTAGCGGAGAAGGACGGCGTCCCGGATCACCGTCTCGAGGATGCTCTGGTCGACCATCGCGTGGCCGCCGAGCTTGATCACGATCGTTTTGCCGTAAAACTTCTGGATGTAGGGGAGTGCCTCCATCAGCACGTCTTCTCGTTTCATGTCGTATACTTCCCGTTGATCTCTACGTACTTCTCGGTGAGGTCGCACCCCCACGCGGTCGCCTTTCCGTCGCCTGCCGCAAGGTCGAGGTCGAACGCGACGGTCGCACCGCGCATCGCGGCCTTCGCCGCTCCGAGATCGGCGACGATTTCGCCGCGGCGGACGAGCGGTATCTCCCCGACCCGGAGCGAGACGGCGTAGGGGTCGAACTCCACGCCGGCTCTCCCCGCCGCCGCGACAACCCGGCCCCAGTTCGGGTCCTCGCCGTAGACGGCGGTCTTGACGAGCGGGGAGGCGACGACCGTCCGCGCCACGGCGGCGGCGGCGTCCTCGTCGGGGGCGCCGCGGACGGTCACCTCGAGGAGTTTCGTCGCCCCTTCGCCGTCGCGGGCGATCTGGACGGCGAGGTCGCGGCAGACGGTCTCGACTGCCCTCGCGAGCTCGGCCCGGTCAACCCGGCCTGCGGCGCCGGTCGCGGTGCAGAAGGCGACATCGTTCGTGCTCGTGTCCCCGTCGACGACGACCCGGTTGAACGACCGCCGGGTCGCCTGACGGAGGATGTCCTGCAGAACCGGGGCTTCGACCTCGGCATCGGTGTAGATGAACGCGAGCATCGTCCCCATGTTCGGGGCGATCATCCCGCTTCCCTTGGTGATCCCGCCGACGGCAAACGACTCCGTCCGGACGAGGGCGTGTTTGGGGAAGGTGTCGGTGGTCATGATCGCCCTCGCCGCCGCATCCTCGGCGTCAGCACTCCGGGCGAGGAGCGGGGCCGCCCGCCCGCACTGGTCGCGGATCCAGGCGAGATCGAGGTAGCGCCCGATCACCCCGGTGCTCGCGACGCCGACCGACCCGGGGTCGAGACCGAGCGCCCCGGCCGCGATCCCGCACATCTCCACCGCGTCGCGGTAGCCCCGCTCGCCGGTGTAGGCGTTCGCGCACCCGCTGTTGACGATGACGGCATCGAGTGTTCCCCTCTCTATCCGCTCCATCATCACCTCGACCGGGGCCGCCCGCATCTTATTCGACGTGAAGACCCCGGCAGCGGTTCCGCTCGCCCGGATCAGGGCGAGCCCGTACTTTCCTTCCCTGATCCCCGAGGCGGTGACGCCCTCGACCGCACAGATACTCTTCACGATTCCTCCCCCGAAGACGCCCCGAGGCCGTGGACGATATCCGCCCGGGTGACGATCCCGACCAGTTTGTTGTCGCGGAGGACCGGGAGGCGTGCAATCCCCTCGCGGAGCATCAGGGAAGCCGCATCGGCGATATCCGAGTCTTCGTCGATGGCGATGACCGGGCTGCTCATCACCCGCCGCACCTCCATGTTGCTGATATCGGTGAGCGCACGCTTCGTCCGCTCCCAGTTGATGAACTCCCTGACCGGCACCTCGATCACCTCGAGCGGCGAGGGGAGCCAGAGATCGTCGGAGAGGTCACCGGTATCGAGGAGCGAGAGGATATCGGTCTCGGTGACGATTCCCGCCACCCGGTCACCGTCCATCACGGGAAGCCCGCCGATGTGGTACTTCCGGAGCAGTCCCGCCGCCTCGCTCACCGGCGAGTCGACCCGGACGGTTACGGGGTCCGGGGTCATAACGTCTCTTACCTTCATCTTTATCACCTCAGGGGAGCATCCCGGCGGTGCGCAGACCGGTGTCTTCCGCAAACCCGCACATCAGGTTCATGTTCTGGATCGCCTGGCCGCTCGCGCCCTTGACCAGGTTGTCGATCGCGGAGACCGCGACGATCCGGTCGCCCTCGCTCTCGACGGCGACGTCGCAGAAGTTCGTCCCGCGGACTGCCGCGAGGGTCGGTTTCTGGTAGCGGACGAAGAACTCGTCGGCGTAGAACTCCTTATAGAGCGCCTCGGCCTCGTCCTGCTCCATCGGCTCGCGGAGGAGGATATGGGCCGTCGTCAGGATGCCCCGGTTCACCGGGAGGAGGTGGGGCGTGAAGTAGCACCGGGCGGTTGAACCGAGCCGGGCGACCTCCTGCTTCATCTCCGCGAGGTGCCGGTGGGTCGTCCACTTGTAGGCGCTGAAGTTGTCGCCGACGTTTCCGTAGTGGGTGGTCGCGGAGGGGGAGGTTCCCGCGCCCGAAACCCCGGTCTTTGAGTCGTAGATGATGGTGTGGGCGAATTTTGCGAGCGGCGCCGCCGCAAGCGTCGCCCCCGTCGGGAAGCAGCCCGGGTTCGCGACGAAGGAGGCGCCCGGGATCTCGTCGCGGTGCAGTTCGGGGAGACCGTAGGGGGCCTCGAAGTAGGCTTCGTGGGTCACGCCGTAGATCTTTTCGTAGACGTCTTTTGGGAGACGGTAGTCGGCCGAGAGGTCGACGGTCCTGATCCCCCGCTCTGCAAGCGTTCCGGCAACCTTCATCGCCGCGGTGTGCGGGACGGCGAGGAAGGCGAAGTCGGCGTCGATATCGCCGGCCCCGGTGTTCCGGAAGACGAGATCGGTTAGTCCCCGGAGGTGGGGGTGCACCGAGGCGACGGGGGTGCCGTCCAGTTTCCGGGATGTCGCGGCGACGACATCTGCGGACGGGTGCTGCAGCAGGAGCCGCATTAACTCGCCGCCGGTGTATCCGGATGCACCGATAATCGCAATTTCCATAAGAAGAGAGTGTCTTTTATAGAATCTTAAGGCTTTGCGGTGTAGCGTTCGTAGAGCCGGGCGGCTATGGATTCGATCTCATCTCTTCCCTCGAGCCCGTCGAGGAGATCCGGCGGGAGGGCGGATTTCCCGTAGGTCGCGCCCGCGTAGGCTCCGCAGATAAGCGCGATGGTGTCGGTGTTCCCGCCGACGTGCGCCGCGGTGGTGAGGAGGGCCGTGACGTCTTTGATCCTGTTGATCAGGAAGAACGCGAGCGGAACGGTCTGGTAGACGGTGACGTCGTTTCCTATCACTGATAGAGCGCTTTCGAGGCTGATCCCTTCTTTTGCAAGATTCACGGCGTCGCGGATCTTGTTGCCGAGGGCGACGTCCTCGAGGACGGCATGCTTCCCGGCAACGGAGAGGGCGTCGGGACGGCCGCGGACGGCGTGGTGGACGAGCATCGCGACGGTGACCGCTCCCGCGTGCGCCGCCGGGTGGGTGTGGGTGACGCTGCAGGCCTGGACCACCCGTTCGGTCACGTCGATGGGGTCACCGTAGAGAAGCCCGAACGGGACGGCGATCCCGGTGCAGCCGGCGGTGTTGGAGGAGACGCCGCCGGGTTTGCCGCTGGAAAGAAGGAGATGGCGGCACGCGGCGTCCACGGCCCCGTCGGGGAATCGGAGCTCCTCGTTCGCGTACATCCGGGCAAGGGCGGCAGCGTAGGCACTCTCCGAGTAGGTGCCGTCGGCGAGCATCTCTGCCACAAGGAGCATCATCTGGGTGTCGTCGGTGAACTGCCCGGGTTTCAACCCGGCGTTCGGGTGCCCCCGCCAGGCACGGCGGTAGCCCTCGTGGAGGCGCTGGAAGTCCGGCGGCGTGCTCTCCCGCGCCATGCCGAGCGCGTCCCCGATGGCGGCCCCGAGGAGACAGCCCTTGAACTGATCGAGCATTTGAGTAGTAACTCTCTTAAGGTTCCTCTTAAGGGTTGTTGTTCTGCGCGCGAGCGGTCGAGAGAGAATCGCTCCCGCCGGACATCTCTTTCCTCAGACGCTTTTTTCGGCGACCGCAAGGCCGGGGCACCCGGATTACAACCATTCGGGCTGACCGGGCGCGGTTGGGGTACCCTACCCGCTCCCGCATGGGCTCCGGTCAACGTCACGGCACAGCGGTGACATCGATCTGTTTCACCCATTCGGGCAGTTGTTCTACCCGTTCAACGGATGATACCGTCCCGTTGGGTGTGTCGAGGATAATATTGTAGTTCTCCCAGCCGGTGGTATTGACGGTGCTCTCCCGGCCGACAGTCTCGCCGCCGGCATCAGTAACGGCGGTGACCACTCTATAGGCATCGATACTCTCCCGTGCCGCAGGGCCGGAGTCCGACGCCGCCTGCCGGAGAGGAGGAAGACAGATGAATGCTACCGATTCTCCCGTCTCGTTGAATACACCGCCCTTGAAGATGTAGCCTCCCTCGATCAGGTCCCGGACTTCGCTGTCGTTTCGCAGTATCCGGGTCATCCGGTCATACCCGGACACTCGGTCGATCCCGCCGTGTGCGGCTTCGTCATCACCGGCACAATCCGTACTCACCAGGAGGAAAGCGAAGAGGACTGCAGAGAGCACGGCGGCGATCCCCAACAATACTCCTATTATCTTCTTTGAGTCCATCGGCCCTCCATGGTTGCTGCCGGAGGATTGGCGGGAGCAAACATCCCATTCCCGGAATACCCGGTTCTTTCGGGTACCCTGGAAATGGCCCCTCCCTTATCCATAGTCAGCTCCCAAAGTCGTTCAGGTGCCTGGAGGCAGGGGAGCGTACCTCCGAGCCACGCTCACGGTGCGTCCTTCCCGCGGGACCTCCGGATGAGGACGTACCCCACCGCGAGCACGAGCACGGCTCCCAGGCCGCACGCGAGAAGCACGGGGTTGTAGAAGATGCTGTACGCACTTTCGGAACCGTGATACGTCGTCGTATCTCCGGGCTCCGCCAGCACGGCCTCCCGGCCCTCCCCCGCATCGGCCGGCGGTTCTCCACCCGGAGATGCGCACGCTATACCGCTGCCGGCCAGGATGAAGAGCAGCAGGGCGATGCAGATCAGCCCTCCCCGACCGGTACCGTTCATGAATTGCTTTTCTTCCACCGATTTCACCTGCCGGCGCGTCCCGGGAGACCGATCCCGGTATTCATGACGGAAAAGTCAACGCCCTTCTATAAACCTTTTCTGTGACACGCATCTACACATCGGGTCTTTCCAATCGGTTTCACACCAAAAACAGGCCGCAACGGGCCGGGAACCGGGGCCGCGCTAAACAGTAGAAATTGAAACCACCCCAAACCGGAATCCTGATACAGGGGACTGTCCAACATTCTGGACATATGTCTAAAATATTGGACATCCGGGAGGACCATCTCAGGGTTCTCTCTCTCTTCACCCGGGGCTACGACCGCGAGATGTACATCCGGGAGGTCTCCAGGTGCCTTCCGATCAGCCGTGGAACGGCCCAGACGACCCTTGAATACCTTGAGGCAAAGCAGGTCCTCCGCTCCACCACCAGGGGCAGGACGCGGCTATTCTCCCTGCGCCGGGGCGATCATGCACGGGACTTCTGCACCCTTGCAGAAGTCTACCGGAGGATCTGTCTCCGGGAAGAGGAACCCTTCGTCGCCGGAGTTCTCAGTCGGGTCATCCCCCTTATCGAGGGATGCGGTGCTGTCTTCGGGAGCCACGCCGAGGGGACCGCGGACGAGGAGTCCGACCTCGACCTTTTCGTCGCTGGAGAATGCCGGGTGGAGGAGATCGAGAGAGTCGGGAAGACCTACGGCATCAAGATTCACCTCACCGTCTACCCGGTGGAGATCTTTGATCGTAGTCTCCACACAGACCCCTTTCTCCAGGAAGTGCTCCGGAACCATGTGCTGATCAAAGGCACCGAACACTTCGTCGAGAAGGCGGTGGGATGATGGACCAGCTCGTATGGTGCGGCCGTATCAAGAACGGGATCTCCCTTACCGCCCCGAACGAGACCCTGGCGTCGGCATACCTGGAGAAGGCCGAAGAGGCCCTTGAGACGATGCAGACGATCACCGCTCACGACTGGAGGATAACGACCGCATACTACGCGATGTACTTCTCCCTCTACGCTGTCCTCACACGAACCGGGATACGGTGCGAAAACCACTCCTGCACCATCCTGCTCATGGAACGGCTTCTCTCTGATTACTTCACTCCGGAGGAGGCGACACTCGTGGAAAAGGCAAGGGGAGCACGGGTCGACGCCCAGTATTATGTCTCGCGAGAGATCCCCGATCTCTTCTGCGACGAGTTGATCCAGGCCGCTCCCCGGTTCCTGGTGAAATGCACGGGCATCGTCGGGGCGATGAGCGAGAAGACCATCAGGGTCCTGAGGGGGCGCCTAGCGGAAGCGTTGCAGGGAGAGGGGTAAGGGGGATCGCCACCCCGCTCACCTACCGGAACCACCGATGCCGCGAGCCGGGAACCGGGGACAGGAATAGCGATCCACCCCGGCGACCGATGAGACGGCCTACGTTATTTCGTCTGCCGGGGGTTCTCCAGTCACGCGGAAGTATCAGAAAGGAATCTGCCGGCGCCCGCATCCCCGGCAGCCCGAAGAGTTGACTCCTGGCACAGAAATCACTTATAGCGCGACAACAAGCTCTTCGATCAGGAGGGGGGCCGCCTATAACGAGAGAGAACCATGAGACAACCATTAATACTAAGGGTCGCCGCTGTGCTCCTGGTGGTGCTCGCCGGGATCGCGCCGGCGGCCGCCCTCGACGATCTTACGGCCGATCCTGCACGGATCGAGGAGATGACGTATGACCTCTGCACGTTCGAACGGGCGCTGGGGTCAAAAGAGCGGACTGCAGCGGCTACCTACATCGCCACCGCGATGGAGGAGCGCGGGCTCTCGGTCAGCACCGGGAGATTTTCGTACGCCAACTGCTACTTCGACCCGCCGCTGGCCCTCTCCTCAAACATCATCGGCGTCAGGGAGGGGGCGAGCGACCGGATCGTCGTTATTTCGGCGCACTACGACACCGCCGTCCCGGAGACTCCCGGCGCCGACGACAACGCCGCAGGCGTCGCAACGATGCTCGAGGTCGCCAGGATCCTCAACGCCACTCCCCTGAATCAGACGACCTACTTCATCGCCTTCGGCGGCGAGGAGACCGGGCTTGAGGGGAGCACACGGTGGCTCGCCGACAACCCGGACCTCCACGACCGGATCGTCGCGGCGATAAACCTCGACTGCATCGCCTCCGGGGATCGGCTGCTCGCAACAGCGCTCCCTCAGCACCGGTGGACCCTCGATCTGCTCCCGCCGTGCATCGAGGAGACGCCGGCGCGGCTGCTCGACGCTGCACGGGGAGACGAACACGCCTTCCGTGCCGCCGGGATACCGGCGCTCCGGCTCTACGAGCGCGACAGTCATGCGATCATCCATACTCCCGACGACCGGCCTGAGAAGCTCAACTACACCCTTGCCGCGGAATGCGCAGAGATCGTCGCCGGGACGATTGTGGGGATTGACACGGCCGATGACGCGCCGGAGATCGATCTCTCGGTCGAGAACGGAACGGTCACCTTCAGAACCCCGGATGACGCGCCGGTCGAGGTGATCGTCGACGGGACCGGCCTCGGGGTGCTTCCGTCCGGGTCGGTCACCCTCCCGGGAGGGTTCCACGTCGTGCAGGCGGCCACCTACGGCCCTACCGGGGCGAAAGCGGTCGCGACGGTCATGGGGGAGGGGGTAGAGATCGTGCCGCCGGCGGTATCCGGGAGCGTCATCACCATCCCCTGGGGGGACGAAGCCGGACCGGACGAAGGCCCTCCAGTCCTATTCACCTTTGCGGCCGTCCCGCTCTCCTACCGCCTCGAACGGCCAGAAGTGGTCGCCCGTGCCGACGGTTACTTCGACGGGATCCTGATCCGGGATCTTGAGGACGGCCAGACGGTCAGCCCGGTCCCGGGGCCGCACTCCTTCACGGTCGTGGCCTACGGACCGGACGATGCGGTCCTTGGGGCCGACCGGGCCGACTTCTCCATCTCGAGCTACGGGATGGTCGACCTCGACGGGGGAATTTTGCAGGTCGATGAGACCGGCGGGGCAACCTGCTCGGCATCGGCTCGAACCTACACCCGCACCTACACTCCCGGCGAGCGCTACCGTATCGTGGTGGGGTGCGACTACCGGGACACCGCGGATGCGTTCCTGCGGGCAGCGGAGTTCCGGGTGGATGGTGATGGTGGCATGAATAGCGTTCGGAAGTTCTTTGATCTGCCGGTCCTCAACGACTCCCAACGACAGGAGATCGGGTTCTGGCTGGAGCCGGAGGGGCCCGGGGTCTATCAGTGGACCATCTCCTGTAGCGAGGGGGACAGAGGTGGCGCGGAGACCGGAAGCCTCGTCCTCAGCTGATCCGGCTACCCGGGGGCCGGCCGGTACCCCTGCAGCAGCGACCCCTCAGTCATCAGGCTCTTCCCGGCCCCATAGCGTCGATCAGGCTCTTTGCGAGGCTTGCAACCCGGGCCCCGGTAGCTTCCGGAGAGCCCCCGTCCCCGTCCGGCGGCACGCAGCGATCGACGGCGAGGGGCCGGAATCTCGGGATAACGTCCCGCTCGTCGTAGATGACATGCACTATCCTCCGCTCTCCGTCGACGTCGGCAGTCCCGGCCTGGTCGATGACGAGCGACGTCGAGCCGCACCGGACCGTCCCGAGGATCACGTCGGTGCCGACCGTGAACGCGGCGGAACTCCCGGGCTCCCCGGCGACCGTCCCCTCAAAGCGCCATGTAGAAGGAAGGGCGACGGCAAACGTGCCCGACTCGTTCTTGACGAAGGCCCGGGCGCCTTCCGCAACGGGGCCCGGCACCGGTTCGAGGTCGAGCACGAACTCCCCGCCGGGGAGGCGGAGCGTCACCGGACCCCCCGAACCCGCGTCGGCGACGAACGCCGCCGGGTCGGCGGTCACGAGGTCGTACTTCCGGAGGGGCGGAAGGCTTGTGAGGTTCGGCCGCGAGGCAGGCGGAACCGGGCTGAAGTACGCAGGATCGGTCATGACCACGTGCATCGCAGGGCCGGACGGCAGCCCCGGCGCCACCACGCACCCGGCGTCGGGGAACGTCACGTTCTCATCGAGCAGGATCAGGCCGGGGTATTTCTCGACCAGTTCCGGGCCCGGGCGCTTCGGCTCTTCGGGAACCACCGGTTTGTTGTACATCGACATATCCCGGGGCGTGACCCACTCGTCGAAGGTATCGAGCCAGTTTGTGCTCCCGCCGGCAGAGGACACCGGAGCGGCGGTGGAGATCGCCGGAAGGATGAGCGCCGCTGCGATCAGTATCCTAATTCCCTGCATACCCTGTTCACCCGATCTTTTCATTGGATGAGAGGGATCTCGGCGTTCTTCTATAAACGATTTCTGTGACGTCCGTCTACACGTCGGGACTTCCGGATGGTTTCACGCCGGAAAACGGCAGCCATGTGCAGGGGACAGGCACCGCACCGGGTAGCAGCGGCATTCCTTGCCGAAGAACTCCCGCCAGTGGTCTCGATGCATTTGGATCCGGGCAGCAGGAGAGCAAGCGCGAGAACGACGAGGATTGATTTTTCCCATCAGGTCACCACCTTTTCCCGGGTTTACCTCCGACCCTCCACTTCATGTCCACCCAGGCTGCGCATCACGATGCCTGCAACCGGGCAGACGACCGCTACACCGAAGAATACCTCCAGGTACAGCCCGGCCAGCAACCCGAGAGAGAAGAAACCGCGATACCCGGGTTCCCCGGCGGTTCCGATCGCTGCTGCAAGAGCATCGAAGAGTATGCCGAAAACGGGCAATTCTTCCGCGAAGATCGCGGAGGGGCGCCGGGCATTGCCCGTACTGGCCGTGCTGTGTACTCCGGCGTGGCCTGCTCCGTGCCGGTGTACCTCCTGGTCCCATCCGGCGGAATAAGGAGGTCGAAGGTCAGTATTCATCCTCTGGGGGATGACGGCGGCGTTGAGCCGCACCGGACCAACGGTTCGATTGTGTCTCCTCCGTCCGGTGAGATTACGACTTCCTATCGGTGCGTCCCGGTGGGTGTGGGGACCGGCACCGTGGGCGCTTCGCCCCCGGGTGGCGTCGATCCCGGCTGCGTTGCCGGGAGAACGATGGCGGGAGTACGTTTGTAATTCTTTGCGACGGCAACTACCGCCTCCTTCTCCAGATCCACGAACACCCAGAGACGCACGTCTCCGGCATCTATGGTGACGACAGGCAACCGTTCCGACCGTTCCACACCTCCGGAGGCACTTGTCAACGTGCCGTAGTACACATCCTGAATCTCGTACTCTCCAGAGAGATACTCCCTTACTGTGGTGTTCTCCAGGGCAATTCGAACCGCTTCCGCTTTCTCGTCCTCCGTCTCCACGCACCCGGATACAAGTGTTGCAAAAATGAGAATGATCACTCCTGTTACGAACAACCGTTCTGTCATATCAGATCCAGGTAAAGTACTTCCATGCGTTTCCTACTATGCTGTGGGATTCTCGTATCGGACAGGGAACAGGAGAACTGAACCACTGCGTGGGAACTTCCGCGTTCCACCACACCGCACCATTCCCTTGATAGAGGAAACCGTCTTGATAAACCGCAATACCTGAGTCGTCGGTCCAGGCAGGAACACTCTCGTCCGACCAGATCTCATTGGCATAGTTAACATCGTTTTCTCTGAACGCCAAGTGTCCGCTCCGCACCCACTCTCCATCGATCCAGATATGGTACAGGTAACCACTGCTTTCATATGTGTCGGTTACGTAGATGATGTAGTTCCTGTAGGTTGACGAATCGGTTTCGCCGTGGAACTGCCACCCACCCTCATCATTATCGTACGTAAAGCGCTGTTTCACGTTATCCGGGACAGACCTTGCAACACCCACTTCGGTCCAGCATTCGGTCGAGGGATTCGGCTTCCTTCCAACATGTGTCGTAATTACATGTTGATACGTCCCTTCTTGTTCGACGATCATCTGGCTTGGCTTCATATATGTGTTGATTCCCCTGTACACGTTGTTATTTGTGACGTACATCATCTGGAGGGCCTGTTCAAGTGCTCTCGTACCTACTTCGGCATCAAATGGTGAGTAGTCTGAACCACGAATTTTCTGAATGATTTTCATTTCTTCAGATGAAGGAGGCGTCCCCTTCCAGCAAGCTCCGGTTTTGGGATCCCAACCATAACCCTGTTTCGCCAGTTCTCGCGTAATGTCCTCAGTTGTGTAGTTTTTAGACTTCAATTCGTCGATAAGTATCGCTACAGGGCTTTCAAACTCATTGAGTTTCTCTACTTCTTCTTTTGCAGGCAGGCATTCTCGGATAACTACAGGATCGGCAGATTCGTACTGTTCGGCCGCTCCAGGCACTGCAACTACCGCACTCACCAGCAGCATCGCCAGAAGCACGGAGACTGCCCAAACTCCAACTTTTCCGTTCATGTGTTTTCCCTCCGGTTTTTCCCCGGAGGCAGGAGGGGCACACCTTCAAGTGCAGAAAGTGCATACACTTCCACTGCCTCCAGGCTTGCGGGGCGCGTCATCCGGGGCGTCAGACCTGGGGATGGGCAACCCCCCCACACGAGCGGGCACCGCACGCGGCACCCGATGCGATTCTGGGTCGTTAGAACATATAAAATCAGCAGGCATCGTTCGGCTGGAACCGAACACATCATAAACCTTCTTATTGCAGAACGATTATCCAACCTGTGTCTCCCTGCCCCAGAGTTAGATCCACCGATACCCCGCCACCCCGGACGCAGGGTTATGGCGGGGTTCTATCTGGCATCAGTACTTTATGTACATCCCAAGCACCGCCGATCCGCCATCGGCCGTCGGGATGAGGGCCACGACCCTGCTGTACTCGTCCAGCCGCTGCGTCGACGTCCATGACGCGGCTCCGTCCTCATCGAACCTCTCCACCCGGAGTTGAGCACCGCCGTAGTTGTTCTCGGCGAGGGCCGCCGAGAGGTACCCGCCGTCAGGAGTCCAGGTTACGGGAGCCGAGGCGTTTATCGCGTTCTGCCGGAGGATGCTCCCGTCCTCGCCGAGCGAGACCTCCAGAACTCCCGCCGGTTCCGCACCCGTGAACCCGGCAAGCAGGCTGTAGCCGCCGGCCGGGTCCTGCCGGGCCGCCGAGAGGAGGTAGCGCTCTCCAGGATCGCACCGGAGCGTCGTGTTCCAGACCGGTGCACCCCGGTCGTCGAACTTCGCCGCTATGACGGTTCCGGGCGCCCCTGCTGCTTCCCCGGCGACGAGGCATCCTCCCGCCGGGTCCGGGACGATAATCGGGATCGAACCCGGACTCACGCCTCCGGCCGGCTCCTGCCAGGCGACGCTGCCGTTAGCGTCGATCCTCGCAACCTGGTCGTCACCAGCCGCGATCCAGCCTCCGGCACCCGAGGGTGCGATCGCCCAGTAATCCCCCTCCGCGGCAAGGTCCGTGCGGTGCCGCTCGCTCCCATCTGCGTCCGTCAGGATGAGGAGGCCCCGGGAGGCCGCGACGGCGAACCCTCCAGCACCGGCAGGCGCGATCCCCGTCCCGCGGCGGTCGTCCGGTGTCGGGTAGGTCGTATTCCACGTCACCGCCCCTTCTCGATCGAGGAGGATAACCCGCGGCGTCGGATGAAACTCGCCTGCATCCGAGACCGAACCGGCAATCGCGTAGCCGCCGGGAACCTCGACGATGGAGAATGCTTCGTCGAACCTCCCGCTGTCGATGACGGTGAACCACTCCCGGTCCCCGGCATCGCCCAGTTTCAGCACCCAGACGTCCCCTTCCAGCGTGCGATGGCCCGGGGTCAGCGGCTGGTCGAGGCATCCGGCAACGACGGTCAGCAGGATGAACGCGGCAACCGACGCAAAGATCCGGAGGTTTCTTTTGGTCGGTGTCATCGCTTCATCCTCCAGTTGCACCTTCACCCGGGCTGCGCATCACGATTCCCACAACCAGGCAGACAGCCGCTGCACCGAGGAATACCTCCAGGTACAGCCCGGCCAGCAGACCGAGAGAGAAGAAACCCCGGTACCCGATCTCCCCGGCCGTTCCGATTGCTTCTGCAAAAGCATCGAAGAGTATGCCCAGGAGGGGCAGTTTTTCCGCGAAGACCGGCGGGGCGGCGCCGGGTAATCTATCGGGGCCCACGAACAGGGCAACCAGGAACGGCAGCTGAAGCAGCGACCCGGCTGCAGCACATAGTCTTCTGCCGTTCGGAGCAACGTTCCCGAACAGGAAACACGCCGTCGCCACGGCGGATGCCGAGACCGTAACCATCAAGAGCAGGATTATACCGGATACCAGCGGGGCGGCGGGAGCGCCTGCGTAAACCGTGGCGATCGTGCCGGACGCCACCGCCACGACTCCTATCCCGAGCGAAACCGCCGGGCGCCGCTTTTCCTGTCCCAGCCTCCCGACCAGGGTTATGAGAGCGAACGGCCACGCAAGGACGAAGGCGACGGCCGGAAAGAAGAGCAGACTCACGGTGCATCCTTCCCGCGGGACCTCCGGGTGAGGAAGTAGCCCACCGCGAGCACGATCACGGCCCCGAGAGCGCACCCGAGGAGCACGGGGTTGTAGAAGGTGGTGGACGCACTTTCGGAACCGTGATACGTCGTCGTATCTCCGGGCTCCGCCAGCACGGCCTCCCGGCCCTCCCCCGCATCGGCCGGAGGTTCTCCACCCGGAGATGCGCACGCTATGCCGCTGCCGGCCAGGATGAAGAGCAGCAGGGCGACAGAGATCAACCCCCTCCGACCGATACCGCTTATGAATCGCCTTTCTTCCATCGATTTCACCTTCCGTCGCGTCCCGGGACACCGAACCCGGTATTCATGACGGAAAAGTCAACGCTCTTCTATAAACCCTTTCTGTGCCGCGCATCTACACATTGGGTTCACCAGATTGCCTTCGAACCCAAATGCGACCGCAAGGGGGCCAGAAAAGAGTGCCGCTCCGGACGACGGAAAGGCTTACACGGCGGCGAGAGCAGGTAACCGGGTTGTTGAACAACAAAAAAGGGCATCCGTAATTCTGGCCCTATCTCCGCCTCCGGTACAGGACAAAACCCACCCCGGCACCAAGAACCGCGAAGACCGCCCCAAACCCCGGCGTCGTTGTCTGGATCGACTGCCCGGACGCCAGATCCGAAGGGACCTGCACAACATCGGTCTTCTGATCGGCTCGAACGGTAATCTCCCAGACAATCCGGTCGCCGCCGTAGACTTTCAGCACGATGTTCTCGACGCTGGCGCCCGGGGGCTGTCCGGAGAGGGCCTGCGCCTCCGCTTCGGCTCTCCCGACCGTGAGGTTCTCCTCCGAGACGTATGTTGTAGAGACAATTTCTCCTCCTGAGAGGAGGACGATGTACTCCGTGAACACGCCGGTATCGTTGATGAAATAGACCTGCGCACGCGAAGGCCTGGCCGTAACCTCCTCATAGCGGTTTGGGGATTGACTCTCAATGTACGACCGCAGCTCTGCATCGTTGCTGAGCGCCGGGTACTTCGCAAAGATCTCCGGGAACCGGAGCTCTGCGGCCAGGGGCATCGCCTCGTCGCAGCCGATAATCCAGATGCGTTCAATAGACTGTTCGCCGCCGTGTTCATCGGCTATCCGGTTAAAGTAGACGAGCTGTTCTTCGCAGGTGTTCGCCGGCACGACGTACACGTACTTGTGGGTGTGATTGTACACACCCTCATGCCACCAGATCTCTCCGTGTTCGGCTATGAACGCGGTAATCGTCTCGTTGGTCTTCGCGTTCGGGTGGACCCCGTACAGGATCTGGGTCTGGTTTCCCTGTCCGGGAAGGGGCGTCACTACTGCACCTGCAGAGGCGCTGCAAGCGAGTACCGCAATGACGAGCCCGAGTGCCAGAAGGACAATATCTTTCTTCATAAAAAAGGGTTAATTGTACCTCGGAACCTCTCCGAGGAGAATCTGTGTTCTGAAGTCTTCATACCTAAGAATGCCGTCGCCGGTCGGGTCGTTCGGATCCAGGGTGTAATAGGAGTCATCGGCGTCACCGTAGACAGTGATGTTGATGTGACTGTTTCCTGCTGTCTTATAAACTTGCGGGTTATCAAACGAGTTCCACGTCGGATCCGAGTGTATCCAGGCATTTCCATTCCACGATTCTGCGATGGCATGCCCTGATACATTACCAGTAGACACTTCTTGCATGGTGAACGACAGGAACCGCGTCGGGATGCCCAGCGCCCGGGTGGAAGCGGTGTACAGAGTCCCATACTCATCGCAGACTCCCACGTACTTCCCGTCTATGGGGGATGGGTGATCCATAGTGTACAGGTCGGACATGTCTATTTTGAGCAGAAGGAAATGCGTTATATGCCGTTGGATTGCCCACGTTGTCAGGAAGCCGCCGGATCGGGCAGATACGGGTCGACCAGGTCCCGGAGTTCGTCGCGGCCACGTGAAGCGCCCCAGGCCCCGCAACCATCCCCCAGCCGCGTGATGATCATGTTCTCCGGCTGGTCCTCGAGATGCAGAAAGGAGATCGCTTCGTCTATAGGGATCTCCCGTGGGACCCATCGATGATATAACTCGTCTCGAATGTCGTTGGAACCGGGAAATGCATCGCGACACAGGTGCCGTTCCAGGCCGAGAGATCGTCAAGCACCCTGCCGCCGCTTTCGGGCGCTTCCAATCTGCCGGAGTGGAACGAGAATCCCGAGGACCGGGAGTAGGACGTCGAGCCCGAGCAGATACACCCAGACCTCGATAGCCGGGAAGAACGAACCGTGCACCTGGAGCAGAACAAAAGAGACGATGCCGAACCAGGAAAGGATCAGTAGCGGCAGGCAGAAGACGACCACAGCGAGCCAGGCAGACTCCCGCACCGGGATGTTTCCCCCGGTGAAGGACGGTCGAAAGAACCAGACGAAGAGAGCAGCGGTGAAGAGGGCCGCAAGGGTAGAGATCACCCACAGGGAGAGGCTGAGCCAGCGGAGCAGGATCGCCATGGAGAGGAGAACGGTACTGAAGGCGATCAGGATATACTCCTTTGTCGTGATCCGCCCCCGGTCCCGGCCGGTGAGGCGGGGCCAGGCGTACCAGAGAAAGAGAACAACGGCAAATGTGCCGAGGAGGAAGAGATAGACCCGACCCAGGGAAACTACGGTCTCCAGAGTCACAAGAACCACCTGAGTAAAGCCGAATTCAGTCATGCCGGTACTCCGGAGGGCGTATCCGCGGGCAGATTTCTCCTACGGATATCCAAAAACCGGGGAAGAAGGGTAGATCTCACTGCTTCCCCTCATCGGCAAAGACATATTCGACATACGGTTCCTCAACGCCGTCCCGGAGCGCGGTTCCGGAAAACGCATAAACCGGCCGAACGAGGTCCTGCACAAAGCCCCTTGGCTCCATCCAGTAACCAATCGCGATATGCTCGATCGTGATCTGATCGTACTCTTGTCCCGTGTGAGGGCGGACAGTCCGTGCTGCACGAAGATCCTCATACGCCTCCCCGGGGGATCGGAGGCTGACATTCCCGTCCGGCGTCACCTCACGCCAGATTTTCACGAGCCCGACGACCTTGCCGCCGTCACCCAGGATCGCCGCGAATTCGTCGCCATAGACCGGCAGTCCGTCGAGTGACCGGCCGAACCTGACTGCCTTGGTGATGTCGTACGACACCTTCGGCTCGGTGGCACCTGCTTCCCAGGCCTCCTGCTTCTGGTTCACCTCGGTCTTCACGACCCGGGCATCCGGCGACTGCATGCCGGTCTTCTCCAGGAACGCAAGCGCAATCTTCTCTGCCTCCGCATCCGAGGGAAGGTCCGGCTGCCGGGTCACTTCGGTCGGCAGTTCCAGATCAGGGATGTGGTAGGCCACGGCGCCGGAATGTGCATACACCGATACCTGCTCCTCCGGGTCCTTCGAGGCATCGATGAGGAGGAACTCCCCGGTCTTTTTGTTCATCGTCCCCGGTTCCCCCGCAAGCCCGAACCGCTCCGCAACCTCCCGGACCTGCTCTTCCGTGACGGTGACAGGGACTGCCCGGTAGAGCGTGTACGAGTCCCGCACCTCCGGGAACTCAGCGTTGAGGGAGTATCTGTCTTCACCTGCGCCCGCCCTGGCGGGAAGAGGGCTTTCCGGGACCTGGCCCGGACCAAGAACCCATACGCACCCGACTATGATCGCGAGAGCGAGACAGACGAGTGCACCGATCTTTCGTGGCATTTTAAGACCTTCTATGTACTATCCCGGGAGATTCCGCTGCCCGGGGCGGGAGGGGCGTGCCTTCGCACACGGAATGCGTAGACCCTGTTGCCGCTTCCTGTGCCGAGCAGGGTGCGAGCGGCCTTGCACCATGAAGCGAATAACTCCGGAGCATAAGATTCTCCAAGGTAGCAGTGTGATCAGGGAGAATGGCCGGCCCGACCACCCCATAGTAAACAACGAAGTAATCGTCGTGTTCCGGGGACAGCGGCTTCTCAACAACGGTGAAATAACCAAAAGACGTTTCATTATCGAATTTTGTTACGGCAACGGGACTAAAGATCGGTTCCCCCTGTGATAAATCAGGTTCTTTGGAGAGGAACAGCTCAGCGGAAGAGACATTCCCAGATGCTCGGAGGTGGCTGCAGAGGACCATCTCAGCCTGTAAGAGGTCTGCCTTGTCATCGAAGTACCAGTTGACGACCAGATACCGATCACCCGACACGGTGTCGACATACATTGCATAGCTGCAGTGCCGTGAGAGGACCGGGAATAAGAATGGACACCCGTCTTCGATATCGCCGAGCAGGACAACATTCCCATCGATCGTTCTATTTACGGCGACAGAGCCGTTCTCCGCATACTCGTACCGGGGCTGCGGGATATACCATTTCTGCAGGGCCTCAGGGGGAGGATACCCAGGACCGATGGCGAGGAGGTCAATGAGCAGGAGGATACCGAAAGCACCGATAGCGATCAGGAGGAGAATGAATGCGAATTTGCTGGTTCTGTCGGTTTTCAGGGATTTCATCTGGATCTACCACCATAAAGAGGGGTCAGGGCCTCACCCAGGTCGCCATGGCACCCCACCAGTTACCATAGACTACGTTATGGATCTGAGTATCCCATGTGTCATGTATGGACACCCAGCCCTCCGTATAGTCGTGATAACCTACGCAGGCAACGCTGTGATCACCATAAGGCCTATCTCCTCCTATAGGCATGCCGCCGCCCCACAGGCTGAACAAAAGGCCTCTGTGCACCCACCTCGCTCTTTACCTCATCAAACGTCATCCAGGCATCGTCGCTTGAATCCATTGAAGAATCACACATTTAAGTGCACAGAACGCCTACGTGCCCATTGCCTCCGGGCATGGGGGGTGCGTCATCCGGGGCGTCAGACCTGGGGATGGGCGACCCCCGCACACAAATGGGTACCGCACGCGGCACCCAATCCGATTCTGTGTCATGAGACCATATAAAACCGGCAGCCATCGTCCGTTTTTTTTCCGAATTCATCTTAAACCCTCTCATTGTGGGGCGATCGCACGGCAGTGTGCCCCCGTCCCCGCCAGGGGGTGTGCCCGAAAGGATGCACTCACCCGATCTCTGGAGAACCGGTTCGGAACAGAAAAACCCAAACCTTTTCTTCGCTGAGGGGGGAGAATGGTACCTCCCGAGATTTTCCCCCAGTCGGCCTCTAAGGCCGGATAATAGCGGGATAGGGTGGCCCGAGGCCAGGCGGTGACGCCCAGACTGATGTTGTGGTTCAGTTCACTTCCTCCGACTTGCCTCCCCCGTGGAAAGAGGCGATGCATATCGAGCACGGGCGACGGGGACTCCCCTTCAGGGCCATGTCGTCAGGACCACGTAATACGCACCCTCGTACTCCATGAGCGGGTACAGCCCCCTCCCCTCTCGGGGACCGTAGGCATCATGGAGCGCCTTGCTCTCCGTGTACGAGACCTTAGTTCCCCCGATGACACGTTGATCCCGGTAGCCCCACTCCCACGCCGAGGGGTTCCGCTCCTCACCCCGGATGACTGCGGCGAGTTCGGGGTGCTGTTCGAAGTCCTGCTCAGTCAGGGGAACGATCACGCTCCCCCCCGGCTCCGCTCTCTCCATAACGTAGAACATCGGCTGTTCCCCAGAACTCTCGTGAGCGTAAATGATGAGGGCGTCGGCGAGCATGAGGCCGAGCGCGATGGCGATGACGCCGGCAAGACCACAGGCGACGACGAGGGCCGCCGTTTTGAGCCGGTTTCTTGATTTCGGATTTTTATCTTCTTCCATTCCAATAGCACCTGTTTTGACCCGATTTTAGGGGATCAGGATGAGAAAGTAGTAATACGCACCCTCGTATTCGATGTACGGCTGGTTTCTCGCCTCGACATCGGGACCAAACGACTCGATAAGTACTTCCCGTTCTAGGTATGTCACCGGAGCGCTCCCAATCGTTCGCTCGTCGAGGACACCGTACGGTGTGTCTCCCGAATACCAGGGTCCGGGACCCCGGTTGTCGCCCCGGATTGCGGAGTCGAGCGCCGGGTGCTGCTCGAAGTCTTTCTCGGTCAGGTGGATGATCGATGCATTTTCCGGCGGCAGTTCGCCCCTGATCTCCCAGACGTCCAATCTCGGGGATCCACCGCTTGCTTCGAGCCAGTTGAAGAGGGCGGTGCACATGAGCACAACCATCGCAACGAGGAGGATGACGCCGATGAACGCCAGAACCCCCTCGATAACCAAACGTCTGTCATGTTTCGATTTCATGTGACCTCTTTTATCTCTTTCGCCCGATCCTGCCAGAAAGAGAACGCCCCGGATCCTTCCGGCGGCCCCCATTCTTCTTTTCTGACACATGCTGCCCGGGGTTTCTGTACCACCAAACCACCCGGTAACAATTTAAAAAGGTGGTAGGGGTGAGACTCGCATCGGCTCCCATCAGGAGTGATAGTTCGCAACTGTCCATTTCGTCTCCCGGATTCTCCTTGCGTTGTCGTGATCGGCATCCCCGTGGTAGTCGTCCGATGAAAATTCAGTGGTACTCATCAACTCATTGAAGTAACTGTATGTCACGGTATTCTTGAGGTTGAGGGGAGGAGAAAACGGTTGATACCACTGGTAGGCCCTACGGTAAGACGGGATCGTCCGGTTTTCATCCAGCTCCTGGTGACCAGCATCAAAGAGGTGCCCCAGTTCATGGATGCTCACGCACCTGCGGCCGTGTGTGGTACCCAGGTACAAGATGTCGTCAGGGACCATCTGAGCCCAGGCATGCCGATGATGATATGGGTAGTAGCCGTAAGTAGCCCCCTGTGCAGAACCGTCTGCATCGTAACCACCAACATACAGTGCAATATCTGCGGCCCAGAGATCAAGGTCGGTGTTCGGATAGATCGCTTGGACCGCAACAACGGGGTTGCTCGTGATGTTAGAATGGTTTGAGAGTTGAACCCGCTTTGAATCGGTATACGCCATTACACAGAGCGTCACCCTAATATCGTCCCGGTCAAACTGCCGGTTCGCTTCGGCTACGATATCCTGAGCGACTGTTTTCCAGTTGTCCTGATCCTGGTAGAACTGGTTATCGGTAACCACCAGCAGATTGACCGTGGCATACTGGTCCTGGAGTTCTCTCATGGAAGATTCCAGATTCTCGGGAACTTCGATCGGAGTGTATCCTTCCGGGGGCGTGAGCGTCCCGTAGTCGATAAGACTCCATTTTTCAGGATTTTCAATATCCTGAGAGCTGTAGATGACATGCAGAGGCGATGCTTCTCCCTTTGCGCGCGCTCGCGACTCGACCGGGGTGATCCAGAATGTTTCGTTACCGAAGGTTACACTCCCGACAAGGGCGTTTTCCCCGGTCGTCAGGAGAACATCGCTCCCGCCAACGCCGACGATCACCCCCTCGTACGAGTCGATGCCGTCGTCGATCTGCTCAAAATCCATCCTGTGCAGTTCGGCCTGGTACTCCTTGCCATGGATCTGGAGGGGGAGTACGCCCCGTATCTGCTTGTTCAGTGCAGCATGATCGAACGTCACGAGATCGTACCGGGTAATGCCCTTCGGGATGTTCAGCTCTTCTGGAGCGTTGATTCCGGATGCTCGCATATCGGATACCGATGTAGTACCCGTGATGAGTACATCCATAGAATCCCCGATGACCAGGACCGGCTCGCTGCTATCTGCGGGAAGGGTCCCTGTGACATCCTGGGCGCTCACCGCAGACACAACCCCCACGCCCACCAGCAGCAGCGCCGTGAGCAAGGAGAATACCCGCATTCCAGTTTTTCCGTTCATTTCGTTTTCCTCCAGTTTCTGTCCACGGAGGCAGGAGAAGCACACGTTTAAGTGCGCAGAATGTGTACATCCTGTTGCCTCCGGGCTTGCGGGGCGCGTCATCCGGGGCGTCAACCGGGGATGGGCGACCCCCGCACACAAGTGGGCACTACACGTGGCACCCAATGCGATTCTGGGTCGTTAGAACATATAAAATCGGCAGTCATCGTTCGGTTTTGACCGAATTCAACATAAAGCTTCTTATGGTAGGGCGATCTTCCGATCCGTAGGACCACGCCGCCTGGGTGCCTCACCTTCATCCATGCCGTCACGCAACGGATCGCAAAGTTTAAGATTTGTTCGGTTCTAACCGAACTACAACGGCGGGTTTTATAAGATTCCCCCTCAAATTCGGGTTTAGTTCCGGGTGCAGGAATGCCCGGGCGCTCCTTGAGGGATACTTATGAAACAATGGTTATTCATGCTGGCAGCACTCTTCCTGCTCGCGGCTCTGCCTGCTGTCGCCAGCGCCGCACCACCCGCGCACAACTATGACTGTTCGGATACGACGCCGACGGCCTACGACGCACGGGTGGATCAGGCAGCGATGTACTACTCCAGCTCGTCGTCCACGAATGCACACGCATCGACGGCTTACAGTCAGTTCAGGTCGGATGCGGTGTTCTTCTTCAACGGCCACGGCCTCTACTACGACGACTCGCATAAAGGCGGTGGGATAAAGTTCTCCTCGAAATCCTGGATACTTGCCGACACCGACGGCCACTACCCGGGAAACGACCGGTACTACATAACTGATTACGGGACCGACATCAGGGATGTCCTGCTCGCGGTCTACCTCGCCTGCCATTCGTCCCACTACAACCCTTACAACGGAGATCTTCTCCAGCAGACCATGAACAAAGGCGCAGACATCTGCCTGGGGTTCGACGGCGAGGTCGAGGTCGAAAACGGAAAGTGCTGGTCCGGGAGTTTCTGGGACCGGTTGCGAAACGGGGAGACCGTTGCAAGCGCCGCAAGCAATGCAAAGGACGACTGCTACTTGCACTGGCCGTTCGGTTACCACGGAGTGGATACCTACGAGATCTCCGGCAGTTACAACAGTTGTCTCACTCCCGCTCGCTACGGAGTCTATTAATGAGGTGATTCAATCATGAAACGGATATACATTGTTGCAATGCTATGCCTCGTCGTCGCGGTCTCGGTCGTGTCGGCAACTGGCGCCAACGCTCCGATCGGGGTGGATACCGCGAAAGGAAAAGCACAGGACTTTCTTAACGCACCCGACGCAACCGTCCAGTACCAGAAGACCGAACGCCTGAATCTGGGAGAGTACTATGTCTTTGGTACCGGAGAGGGACAGGTTTACGTCAACGCCCGGACCGGGGTGATCGAACGTGCCACGTTCGATTCCGCACGGAAGGATTGCCGCGATGTCCGGCTGGATCGGGCCGCAGCCGAAGTAACGGCAAGGGCCTACGCCGAAGAGAAGTACAGCGGCTTTGCGAAGAAGAGTATGCAGCTTACCAGATCGGACCTGGTTTCTCACGGTGATGCGGGCAGCGAGTACTCGTACATCTGGAGAGAAGAGATCAGCGATGTCCTCACGCCGAACACGGTCGTCGTGAACCTTAACCCGAGCACCGGCGAGATCGTCTCGTACATCGGGATCCAGCGGGAGATCAAATGTTCGCTTGAGCCGA
Source organism: Methanoculleus nereidis (assembly GCF_032944295.1). Classification (NCBI taxonomy): domain Archaea; kingdom Methanobacteriati; phylum Methanobacteriota; class Methanomicrobia; order Methanomicrobiales; family Methanomicrobiaceae; genus Methanoculleus; species Methanoculleus nereidis. Next base: position 306,656 of record NZ_JABFFQ010000001.1, on the reverse strand, counting down.
AACTTTCCCGGGACGAGGCGCTGAAGATCGCAGCCGGGCAGTTCCCGGGAATCCGGGTGACCGGTGCAACGGCCGACCTCTCCGTCGAGTACACCCGACCGGACGTACAGACGCTGACATGGGTGATTACGATGAGAGGCGAGCCAGAGGACCACGTTCTCCAGGGAGGGCTTGTCGTTATCGACGCACAGACCGGAGAAGTGCTGATGGTGAGTCCATACCTCTAAATCACCTCTTTTCCTAATGTGATACAATGCACTCGAAAATGTGGGTATGGCTTGGCCTTTGCGCAGTTCTCATTCTTGCTACGGCAAACCTCGCCATACTCGCCGCCTTTCCCCCGGGACAGCAGCATGTGCAGGAACCGCTCAAGCGGGTGGACTGGATACTGCCGTTCGGGCCGGGGTTCGAATACCGCAGTTCCTACGAGAGCCCGGTGATCGTATACGACAGGATGAACGAGACCTGGAACCTGCGAAACGCCACCGCCTGGAACCGGACTATCTCCCTCGAGGATCGCTACAGCCTCGACCCGGCCCGCCCGGAGGATATCCGGTACACTCCCGATATCGCAATCGAGAGCGACAGGATCAGCCTCGACTTCTTCATCCGGAACCTCGCGGGCGAAGACTGCGCCCGGGCCGATCTTGCCGTGACGACGGAAACCGCGAGCCTGAACACCACCACCGGGTCGCCGGAGGGGGATGTCCTCCCCGGCGCCTCGACCTCGCTGCCCGTCGACGACCTCGCCGCCGGGGAGTGGCGCGAGGTGCGGGTGATGGCGGACCTCCCGCAGCCCGGCCCGGAGGAGGTCCTCTCCCTGACGATCGGTCTTGCCGCCCCGTACACCCTCACGACCCCGAACGGCACACCGATCGACTTCGACTTCCGGCGGGCGACCGTCACCATACCGGGTTCCAACACCTCCTGGAAAGAAGAGATCGACCCCGGCTCTACCCCGGACCCCAACCTCAACAGGGACCGCCTCCCGGGGGGATCGGCAACGTTCGTCGTAGTAGGGATAGGTGCACCGGAACCGGTCCCACCCCCGACCCTCCGGGCGGAATGACGGAGATCGGCGCATCCTCTTTTTCGGCAGTACCGGGACAGTTCCGGAACGCTTTTCTCTCCCGGCAGGGGAGTACCTGATTGTTTCGGACCAGACCCATATCGGAGAGATTTCAAATCATGGAAGAAGTCACGCTCGACCGGGGCGATATCGCTGCGCTATCCTCCGACGTCCGGGTCGCTATCCTCAAAGCGCTCGATATCCGGCCCATGGCGATGAGCGAGCTCGCCGACGGGCTCGGTCTTGCAAAGTCGACTGTCCACGAACACCTTGCCGTTCTGGCCGATGCGGATCTCGTGGCCCACGAGAACGCCCGGAAATGGCGGGACTACACCCTGACGGAGAAGGGGCAGCGGATCCTTCATCCCGGGAGGGATCACCGGATCATCTTCCTCCTCGGCACATCCCTGGTTGCCATGACTGCCGGGGTGCTCTGCGTGACCTCGTATCTCCGCGGTTTTGTCGTCCAGGGGGGGAGCGTCGTCAGGGAACCCCTCCTCCTCTACGCGGGCGAGGCGCTCCTCGGCGTGACATTTGTGCTCTGGTACATCGCGTTGCGGTGCCGGCGGAGAACCGCCCCTATACCGGCGTAGTTTCTTTCCTGTCCGCACAGCCGCTCTTCGGCGACGACTTCCCCTTCTACGTCGCCACCTTCAACCTCCCCGTTTTTCGATCGGGATCGCGCCTCCGTCGGCTCGGTGGAGAGCACGAGCCCCATCCATCGATGCGGTCGACCCCCTCAGCCGGGTAACCACACCATTTGCGATGATCATCGTCGGGACGATGCACGTAACATTCCTGGCGTGGGAGATGGTCGACAACTGGCGGATCTGCGCGGCAAGTGTCGCCCCCCTCCTCACCCGGGTCTTTGCCGACGCCCGGCATACCTCTCAGATCGTCTTTGTCTCGACGAACGGGTCGTCTGTTACGGTTCCGCTGATGACGACGGTGCTACTGTAGGGCAGGAGGGGACGCAACCCGATCACCGACCATCCCTGGTTTAACTACGAAGAACTCGATAACCCCGGGAACACACAGGAAGGGGGATCTGCCGATCGGTACGCCAGGACCTGATCGCCGGCATAGTAATACTACAGATACGGCTGGATCGTTCAGCAGTTAAAGGGCTGTCTCTACTCCCTCGGTTGCCTTAATCAGGTAGTACCCAAGTCCCCTCTCCAGATCGACCTGCTCCTCCGGGGGCAGTGTCGATTCCCCGCAGGTATCTTTCTGACCTCTGTAACAAACCGGGTCTTCTCTTCTTCCGACAGATCCGTTGCGGCATCTTTGACAAAAGCCCAATCTTCTTCGGTCGGCTCACATATCTCCGGTCCGATATCCCTCCACGACGAGAGGATCGGGACGGCCTGCGGGGGTTTCGAATCCCCGGTTGCCCGGATGACAGTCAGGTTCCCGGCCCGCCCGGGCTCTTTTGCCGGGGTGGGCTCCGGGGCTGGCATCTATACCAGGTCCTGCAGAGGCTGTTCACTCTGCAGCAATTGAAGAATTAACTGGAGGGAACGACCGCCAGATTTTGTAAACGTCCCCGTCGTAGGTCACAATAACCTGTAAACCTTCGAGCGGTTCGTGCGTAGTGCTATTGAAGCGATCGATGTAGACCATATGGTGTTCTTTAAGCCTTCCCTCACGTACGTCAGAGACGGTGAGCTTTCCGACGGTGATCCGGAACGAATCATTCTCAATTGTTTTAGCAACTCCCGGATAGGAAAGGGCAACGATGACCGCATCTGCTTGAGAGATGGGTTCTGTAAGTGAAATATTGATATATTTCGATTGATTCATCGGTTGCTCTTCAACGCAACCCGTACAACAAAAAAGGAGGACTGAGATGATTACCATCAACCCTATTCTTCTTTGTTCACGCGATCCACGTGTCGATTCTGTATGCATTCGACCACCATGGTCTGTAGAAATCGCCATAAACACCTTCCTGCGTATCTGCATGGAGCTGTGTCGGGTGTGCTAACTGTGCATCCAGCTGCTCGTTCCACCATACACCATATCCGTCGTAATAGACGTAGGAATCACACACATAGGAGGTTGATACATCGGAGAATGATCCGGGATCGTTTCTGACGTATTCGTGTACCTCGTTCAGATCGCCTTCCGCAAACGGAACGTGACCGACCCGGACGACCTGTCCTTCCCATAAGATCATATAGGGATAGCCCTCCGGGTACTGCACGTCACTTACGTAGATCTCGAAATTGTAATCCCTGTCGCCGTTGGTAAGGTTACTATGCACAACCATCGGTCGTGATATGTTGTTGTTATCATAGGTGAAAACATGGTAGCGAGCCGGATTCGGATCATCGCAGACTGACTCTATACCTATCTCGATCCAGTTAGCGGTCGTACCGATCTTTTTTCCAAGATGGGTCGTAAGAAACTGGCGTCTGGTGCCATCCGAGGAGCATTCCATCAGTCCGGGATGTACCCATCCATTAACACCCTGAAAAACTGTGTCAAACAGCCAGATGCCTGAAGAACACATCTTTACTGCCGAAACGCCATCCTCTGTCAGAGGATCTATCTCGCCGTACATCGAATAGTTCACCTCATCCCTTGCCTGTTGCAAAAGGGGCGATACCCGTTCGTCATCAGCCTCTGTCCATCCGTCAAGGTATGAAACTCGCGGCAGGCTACGGATTGCCTCGGCAATCTCTTCTTCGGAACATCCTTTGCTTCGGAGTTCGCTGATGAACGAGGGAGATCGTTCCTGAAGTGTTGCAGGATCCACGATGTCCAGCTTCTCAATATCGAGTGCCCCGGCATCCATTGCCATCGCCGGCACCATCACCACACTCACCAGCATTATCGCCAGGAGTGTGGAGAATGCCCGCAGTCCAATTTTTCCGTTCATCTGTTTTTCCTCCGGTTTTTCCCCGGAGGCGGGAAGAGCATACCTTCAAGTGCAGGAAGTGCATACACTTCCATTGCCTCCGGGCTTGCGGGGCGTGTCATTCGGGGCGTCAACCGGGGATGGGTGCCCCCGCACACAAGCGGGTACCGCATGCGGCACTCGATGCGATTCTGGGTCGTTAGAACATATAAAATCAGCAGTCATCGTTCGGCTGGAACCGAACACATCATAAACCTTCTTATGGCAGGACAATAATTCCTGCCCCTGGAGACAGGACCCGCCGTCGGGCGCCGGGATAATGGTCACGGCCCTGCCACGCTCGTCGAACCTCCCCCCACGGAACCGGGCACCGTCGCAGTTGTTCCCGGCAAAGACCGCCGAAAACTATTCCCCTCATACATCCCGGTTGCCGGCGCGGAGGCGTTGATCGTATTCTGCCGATTGGACGGGTCTGTTTTGAACAGACGAAATGCAAATATATACCACTGACCGTCTACGCCTGTCAGGACGCGGCCCGACCGACCAAAAACGGATCAGCCAGAACCCGAAGTTTTTCCCGGTCGCGCGAAGCGTCCCAGACCCCGCAAACATCTCCCAGTCGCATGATGATTATGTTCTCCGGCCAGTCCTCGAAATCCAGAAAGAAGACCGCTTCGTCTGCAAGGATCTCCTTCGGCGACCCATCGACGATATAACCCGTCTCGAATCTCGTGGGAGCAGGGAGATGCATCGCGACATAGGTGTCGTTTTGTTTCATGGCGTCCAGCTCAACCCGCGAGAACCCCATCTTATACTGACCACAGGTGCTCCGGATCTGCTCGCGGCACTCTGCTTCGATGGCAGGATACCCGGGATCTCCTGGATAGAGGATAACGCCCGGGTCTCCTGCATGATGAATCTCGATAAATGATGTATTCTCCCGGGGAACGCCTGTCGGGCGGGGTGTTCGGTTCTCCGGAACCTCCGTCGGTATCTCACCCGGCCCTTGCAGATCCGGGTTCGGGAGTATATGTATTCCAACCAGGACCAGCATGCCCGCGGCGGCACAGGTGATGACGAGGTACAGAATCTTCTTCATAGACTTTCGCTCCGAAAAAGAAGAGGAACCTGGGGCGGTCACTTTACCGCCGGGATACCCTCCCCAAGGTCGGGGGACGCGGGGATGTATCTGACGAATGCGGTTCCCCCGGTCTCATCCCGCACCTCGCCCCTGAAGATGTAGACCGGGACGAGGTAGGTAGGCTCATCCATCGCCGGTGCTTCATAATACCCAAGTTCGATCCCGGTGATAACCGCGGTCGGGCCTTTTCCGTCGACCGCCAGCCCAGTCGCCTTCAATTCTTCAAAAGCTTCCTGTGGCGTTATGACTGCTATCTCCTTCTCCGGGGCATAGTCTCTCCAGAGTTTGTAAACATTCAGGATATCCCCGCCGCCGCCGATCTCAGCCGTCAATTTCGAACCCACAACCGGCCGACCGTCGATTGTGCGGGAGTAAGAGACCTGGACGTCTTCAAAGGCGATACCGATCACCTCACCATCCTCGTTATACTCAACGATTTGGGGGTGGGCAACGCCACACAGGATTGCATCGGGGGGCATCAGCCCGGTCTCCTCCAGGTACTGTGTTGCGATCTGGATCGCCTCATCGTCCGAAGGAAGGCTTTCCGGCAGGTCTTTGTCGTTCGGGTTCATCCAACGGGGGATATCAATCAGAGCGACTCTCCCCGACTTCATATGAACCTCCAACGAGTGGGGTTCATCGGAGAGCAGCATCTGGTCGTACGATTCGCGCACCGTTCCCTTCAGGCCTATCTTCTCCGCCATCGATGAGACAAGTTCCGTCGTGATCTCCGGCTCCAGCACCCGATACAGGATAACCTCCGCAGGCGTCGGCGGGAACGGAACAGAGGCGGTGTAGGTGAGGTTTGCAGCACCCGCCGATTTCACGCCACCTATCTGGTTGGATTGACCACAGTCAGGTGTATGACTGTCGCTGAAAAACACGGGTATGCTGACAACGCAGATGACTCCAAGAAGCGCCAGGACACCGGCACTAACTCCAATTAGTTTCATGTTCATGTGATCACCTCAACACTGGTACGTACCGTACAGGAACGACGTTCCGGGTGTCCCCTGGCTCCCGTGCCCGTAGACATAATCGGACCAGCAGCCTTCTCGGGCAAGGGCTGCCGCATACGTGGTCGAAGGCTCTGTATCCTTCGCTGCAATGAACCATGCCGTGATGATCGGTTGGGTGGTCCACGTACCGACCATCCGGTGTACGAAGTTAGAGCCTCTGTCCGAGACATCGTGACATTCAGTATGGAACCCGGTCATCGAGTGTAGGCCGCCAAATGCATTGTACCAATTTGTATGGCTATTCTCGCGCAGAACAGTGCAGGCATCAATGGTAATCCAGTCCATCTGCGTGTTTCCCCAGAGAGCATCACTGTAACTCAGGAAGGTATCGTCTTGGGAGGAGGAAAATGCAAATCCTTCTGGGGCACCATGGCCCGAAAAGAACGCAAAATGTGTATCATCTGTGTAAATATAGTCTATACCGTTTCCGGACTTACTGGGATCTTTCCAGTGTCTTTCCAGGGCCTGACCATCGCCATAGATAAAGTCTCCCCACCAGGATGAGTCACCACCGAGCTGGTAGTAAAACCCCTGTGCGTTTTCATCATTGTGCTCCAAGTCGGATGGTGGGGGATAGTTGTTCACCCATTCTGCACAACAATAATAGTATGCGCTTGCGGGCACCATAACCACGCTCACCAGCAGCAGCGCCAGGAGCATGGGAAATGCCTGCAATCCGGTTTTTCCGTTCATTTACTTTCCTCCTGTAGTTTTCCGGAGGCAGAAAAGGCACATATTTAAGCACGCAGAACGCTTACGTTCCCTTTGCCTCCGGGCTTGCGGGGCGCGTCATCCGGGGCGTCAACCGGGGATGGACGACCCCCGCACACAAACGGGTACCGCACGCGGCACCCAACGCGATTCTGGGTCGTTATAACATATAAAATCGGCAGTCATCGTTCGGCTGGAACCGAACACATCATAAACCTTCTTATGGTGGGATAATGATCCCGGCCCTTGAAGGCAAGACCCGCCGACACTTCACAGTCCCGAACAGCCTCACCCTTCCTCTACGCGGGCGAGGCGCCCTCTGTGCGAGGAACACGCCGCGATCCCGAAAAACCCCGCTCTAAAACCCAGGCAGGCTCCCGCTCGCTCACTGCACCCCACACCCCCGAGCAGAACCGTAAAGGGGTACCGGCGCCCACCCTGATGAACCAGACGGAGCGGTGCCCATATGAACGGTGCGGTCACGGATTTCCTGATAGTCGCAGACCAGATCTTCATCCTGGTCCTCCTGATCGCCGCAGGCTACGTCGCCGTCTCGACGAAGATCGTGGATCCCCGGGCCACCCGGGGGCTCTCGGGGCTCCTCATCAACATCACCATCCCGGCGCTGATCGTTGCCTCGATGCAGGTGCCCTTCACCCCCGAGCGCCTCGCCGGCGCCGAGACGCTGATCCTCGCGACCGGGGCGCTCTACGTCTTCTCGTTCGCCCTCGCCTGGGCGGTCTCGAAGGCCATGCGGGTCCCGGCCGCAGAGGAGGGGGTGCTCCAGTTCGCGATCGTCTTCGGGAACGTCGGGTTCATGGGGTTCCCGGTCGCCCTGACGCTCTTCGGGCAGGAATCGCTCTTTTACGTCGCGATCTTCAACCTCGTCTTCAACGTCCTCGTCTTCTCGGTCGGGATCGCGATGCTGACCGGGGGGAGGGGAAAGGGGTTCGATCCAAAACTGCTCTTAAACCCCGGGATCGCGGCCTCCGTCGTCGGGCTCGCCCTCTTCCTCGGCTCGGTGGAGATCCCGTCGCCCTTCATCGACTCGATCGAACTCCTCGGGGGGGTGACGACGCCGCTTGCCATGATCATCGTCGGGGCAATGCTCGCGACGTTCCCGGCCCGGGAGATGGTCGGGAACTGGCGGATCTGGGCGGCAAGCGCCGTCCTCCTCCTCGCCATCCCGGCGGCCTACTGCTACCTCCTCGCCCCGGTCTTTGCCGACCCCTACATCAACGGGATCATGATCACGATGGCCGCGATGCCCGCCGCCGCGAACACCGTCATCTTTGCCGAGCAGTACGGCGCCGACTCCCGGCTCGCATCGCAGATCGTCTTCGTCTCGACGATCGGGTCGCTCGTTACGATTCCGCTGATCGCGACGGTGATGCTGTAGGACGGGAGCGAGAGCGACCCGAACACCGACTGCAGCTATGGAGGCGTCCCGGCTCCCCCGGTTGCCTCAACCAGGTAGTACCCGAGTCTCCTCTTCAGAACATCCTGCTCCTCCCGGGGAAGTGCCGATTCCCCGGCGAATATCTTTCTGATCTCCGTAACAAACCGGGTCTTCTCTTCTTCCGATAGATCCGTTGCGGCATCTCTGACGAAAGCCCAATCTTCTTCAGTCGGTTCGCATCTCTCCGGTTCGATATCCCTCCACGACGAGGGGATCGGGACGGCCTGCGGGAGTTTCGAATCCCCGGTTGCCGGGATGACGGTCAGGTTCCCGGCCCTCCCGGGCTCTTTTGCCGGGGCGGACACCTCTATCGGGTCCTGCACAGCGCCCGCGCCCGGTGCGTGGAGGAGGAGCAGGGCCGCGAGCAGCACTGCCGAAAGAGAGAGGAAGAGCCATGTTAACGATCTCCTCTTCATCGGAGCATCCTCCGCAGACCGCGCTTACCCTGCATCATAGGCCTTCTCTCCTCCGCACACGATCACGGCAACGGGTTTCCGTAACAGGTCGTCAAGAATCCCCCCAACAGCGGCAAGAGCCGTCACCGTAATCCCGTAGAGACGTACAGCCCTGATCCTCATAGGAACCCGATACCTCCTGCGATAACCCGGTAATCGGCCGGAACCGGGACGAAGCCGGACTCAGTGCTCACAACGGCCGTATTCACCATTGTCGTCCAGGTATTCTCTCTCATCAAACGTTTCGTGCCCCCCACTCCCCGGTAGTCGAGGCTGAACGTGACCACCGCTGCATCCTCCGGCGACGGGACGAAGCCATCGAGGAATACAACCGAGGTGTAGGTCCCGCTCGAAACCCGGCTAAACTCAGCGACGCTCATGTTATCGGGTGTCGCAAGCACGGGCACGAGCAGCCGCGGCTCCCTCTTCATCTCCCATGCGGTCAGGTTGGTAGGCCGCTGGTGCAGGGGCAACCGCTGCAGTTCATCTTCAGTCTGCACCACCTCAAACGATACGGATATATCGGGCGCATACTCTCCCGTCGTCGTGAACGCGAGCATCTTCCCGTACGGCGTCTCCCGGATCTCTGCCTGCCACCCGACGACCCGGCCGCTGGAGAACGTCCCCTCCGGGATCACCGGTTCACCCGTTGCATTCGCCGGGAGCGGGACCATGACCGTGGCGGTGCCGTTCACGGCAGGACCGGGTAGATCGGTGATCGAGATCAAGTAGTAGTTGCCCGGCAGGACGGTCTCGGTGAACGCAGGAGAAAAGAGGAACAGGAAGACAACCACGGCAAGAACGGCAGTGATCGCCTTGAGAACATAATCAACCTTCATACGGACCTCGCGACGTGCTGCCGGGCGTCGAACCCGGATCTGGTCTGCACATGACCGGGTATCGGCATCTACGGGTGAGAGGTCAACGTTCTTCTATAAACCTTTTTTGTGACGCGTGTCTACGCATCGAGCCTCAGGAAGGGCTCCGGAGGGGAGATCGGCCATCACGGCTCCCGCCCTACCACGCCGCCGTCCGCAGGGTTGCAAGAAGAAAGACCAGACCCCCGAGGCCGGTGTTGACGTACGGCAGGTACCAGTAGACCCGGTCGATGGAGAGGCCATCCCGGAGGAGAAGGGCAAGGGGGACGGCCGGGTAGATCAGGACGAGCAGGCTTGCCGGGTGAAGACCGGCAAGATAGATGACGAGGGCGGCAAGCCCCGACCAGAACGCGAGGCAGAGGAGGAGCGAGCGTCGCCTTCCGAGGACGACGGCCGTCGTCGTCATCCCCGCGGTCGCATCCCATCCGATATCGGGGATCGCGGAGAAGAGGTGCATTGCAGAGATGTGAAGGTAGCCGGCAATGACGAGAGCCAGCGGCGGGAGGGCGCCGCTCGCGAGATAGTAGCCGAGAATCCCCGGAACCACGTAGAGCATGTTCGAGGAGAAGTCGAGGACCGGAACCTCCTTGAACCGGAGCGGCGGGGCGCTGTAGAAGTAGGAGAGGAAGAGGAACGAGAAGAGGAGCGCCTTCCCGACAGTATCGAGCACGAAAAGGAGCGCGACGCTGACGGCGCCCGCAAGAGCGAGGAGGAGGAGCAGGCTCCGGCCGTCCGCATCACTGATGCGGTACTCCTTCACGTCTTTTTTGGGGTTGAACCGGTCGGTCTCCTGGTCCCACCAGTCGTTCACTCCGTAGATGAAGAGGTTTGCCGGGAAGAAGAAGTAGAGCAGGAAGAGGACGTAGCCGGGATCGAAGAAGGCCGTCCAGGAGTCCATCCCGAGAGCGTAGCCCACCACGTAGGTTCCGCCGGTGTAGATCCAGAACCGGAACCGCGAGACCCGCCAGGCAAGCGAGAGGAGCCGGGGAGGCATGGACCGTCACGCCTTCAGGGTATTTGTTGCGGCGCCGGAGACGATCCGGATCACCGACGGCTTCACCTTCCGCCGGTGGACGACGGCCGGGTCGCGCTCGATCGTCCGGGCCGTCCAGCGGTACATATCCGACGCCGTCCGGATCGGGATCCGGTAGCGCCGGGGGATGTGCCCGAACCCGGCTTCCGCCTGCTCCTGCCACTCCCGGTAGCGCCGGAGCTGGAACCGGAGAAATGCTGCAAACCCCCGGGGGTCACGGGAAGCCGCGGCCGCCGAGAGGTCGTCAAGCCCGAACGCCTCCATCTCCTCGCGGGGAAAGTAGGTCCGGCCGAGAGCGAGGTCTTCTGCGATGTCGCGGATGAAATTGACGTACTGCATCGCCCGGCCGAGGTTCTGCGCCGCAGGGTAGGATTCCGGGGGGAGGTCGAGGAGCCGGGCCATCATCAGCCCGATCACCTCGGACGATCCGTAGAGGTAGGCCTCGAGATCCCGGATCGTCCGGTAGGAACCGACCGTGATGTCCCTCTCCATCGAGCCAAGAAACGCCGTTGTCCACGCTCGATCAAAGCCTTTCCTCCCCGCAAGTTCGACGAACGAGTCGATCACCACATCCCCCGTCGCTTCCCCGGCCATCGCCATGGCGTAGCGGTCGGTGAAGGCGTAGAACTCCTCGACCTGCTGCGGCACCGCGTCCACGTAATCGTCGGCGGTGCGGACGAAACTGTAGAGGGAAAAGACGTCCTCCCGCACCGCCGGCGGGAAGAAGAGGGTCGAGTAGAAGTAGGTCCTGCTCCCCCGCCGAAAGATTCCGTAGATGGTCCGGTCGATCACGATGCACCTCACCGGCGGTAACGATCGGTCAACTCGCGGGCGACGATCTGGGAGGATATCAGGGTCATCGGCACCCCGATCCCCGGGTGGGTGTACTGGCCGGTATAGTAGAGATTCCTGACACGCTTGCTCTGGTGTGAAGGCCGCCAGAGCGCCGTCTGCCGGAGGGTGTGGGAGAGCCCGAGCGCCGTCCCCCGGTAGGCGTTGTAGCGGTCGGTGAAGTCGGATAGAGCAAATATCCGCCGGGTCACGACCGAGTCCCGGATATTCTCGCCGAGGATCTCCTCCATCCGGTTCATGAGGCGGTCGTAGAACCGCTCGCGCAGTTCCGGGGTATCCTCGATGCCGGGGGCGAGTGGCGCGAGGACGAAGAGGGTATCGGTGCCCTTCGGGGCGGCGGTCGTATCCGTCCTCGAAGGGACATTGACGTAGAACGAGGGGCTTTCCGGCCAGGCGGCTTTTTTGGGATCGAAGATCGTCTCAAACCCCTCCTCCCAGTCGGGCTCGAGGAAGATGTTGTGGTGGGCGAGCGCACTCACCACCCGGTCGACGCCGAGATAGGCGACGAACGTGGACGGGGCGAGGACCTTTTTTGCCCAGTAGGAGGCGGGGTACGACCGCGAGCCTTCGGGGAGGAGGGAGAGTTCCGTAAACGGGTAGTCGGCGTTGACGACGACGACGTCGGTCTCGTGCGCCCCGAGCGGGGTGACGACCCTCCGGGCAAGCTCCCCTTCCACGTCGATGGCGGTCGCCGGTTCGTTGTAGCGGTACTCGACCCCGAACTCCCGGCCGAGCGTGACGAGGGACTCGACGACCGCCCGCATGCCCCCCTCCGGGTACCACACGCCCATGTTCAGGTCGATATGCGTCATGATGTGGTAGAACGAGGGGGTGTTTCTCGGCGAGCCGCCGAGGAAGCCGATGGAGTACTGCACGACTTTCCGGGCTTCGTCGCTTGAGAATCGCTTCTTGACGAAGGACTCCAGGTTCTCGAGCGGGTTGAGTTTCCTCCCCCCGGCAAGGAGCCGCCGGTCGAAGAAGTCGAATATGCTCCGGTATTCCCGGTAGAGGAGGTCGCTCATGGTGATCCCGTAAGTCTCCTCGGCCTCGGCGAGGTAACCCCGGAGTTTTTCGGCCCCGCCGGGTTCGAACGACTCGAAGAGATCGTAGTTCTTCCCGAGGTCGGCCGAGACGTCCGCGACCCGCTCGTCGGCGAAGAAGACCCGGTAGGAAGGGTCGAGCCTCGCGAGCGGGAAGTAGTCTTTCGGGCTTTTCCCGAACTCCGCGAAGAACCGGTCGTAGACGTCGGGCATCAGGTACCACGACGGCCCCATGTCGAACGTGAACCCCCCATCGCGGTGAACGCTCGCCCGGCCCCCGGGCTGCTCGTTCTTCTCGATCACCGTGACGTCGAAACCGCCCTTCGCAAGAAGAGCCGCGACGGAGAGCCCCCCGAACCCGGCCCCAACGATTACAGCCCGCATAATTCCCCCCTTCCTGAATGGAAAACGGGTGCAGGAAGACACAGGTGGCATATATATTTTGGCGTCCGGGATCGTCACGGGAGAGCCGGCGGCGATGCGGTGCTATCACCACCGAAGGCGACCGGCAGGGTTGCAAGGGCGAGCGCCGCCCCGAGGAGTGCCGGTACGGCAAGATCGTTCCGGGCGAGGTAGCCGGTCCAGAAGGCGAGGATGAGGAGGAGACTCGCCGCCACCGTCCCCGGGATCGGTCGGGCGCCCGCGATGAGCCGGAAGAGGGCGATGTAGACCGCTCCGGTCAGAACCCAGCCCGCGAAGTTCGAGACCGGCACGCCATAGTAGGCGCCGCCGGCGGACCAGACCCAGAGCCCGGCGTGGACGACCGCCGGGTCAATGATGAGGTCGATGAGGAGGAGGACGAAGACGCCGGCCGGGATCAGCCGGCTCCAGGCGGTCCCGGCAGCGGCCGCGGCGAGGGTGACGGCGCCGAGGAGCATCGGGAGGTAGGCGAATGCGACCGTCCAGGGGACGAGGCCGAAGACCCGGTAGCCGAGGTCGGCCGAATACGTGAAGTTGCCATACGGGATACCGGTCGCGACGGCGTATGCCTCGACGGCGAGCGGGAGGAGGCTCAAAAGGAGGAGGAGCGCGATGCCGCGGGCGGAACCGAGCCAGCGAACGAGGGCGATGTAGGAGGGGAGGGCGAGGGCGACTAGGAAGACCACCGGGACGGCGGGCGGAACCACCGGATCGTCGAACCGGACCACCAGGAAGGCGGCGAGGAAGAGGGCGAGGGCGGTGAGGAGGAGAGCCGCCCGGACGATGCGCATGGGCGGGGGAGGGCGGCGGCGGGGATAAAGGTGACCGGTATGACCGGGTCTGCCGTGCCGCGATCGCCGCCGGCTACGCCCCGGTCCGCCCTGCGAAGTCGCTCGCGACCAGGATCAGCGCCACCACTGCGGCGATGACGAGCATCAGGATCCACTGGTAGGTGACGGCTGCGTACAGGCCGGCCGCGATGCCGGCGGCCAGCAACAGGGCGAGGTATTTGCGTTCCATGTATGTAATGACCTGAACGTTCGGGGATATACGTTTTCTGTCACGTTTCTCTACACGTCCGGGAGTTGTGACCGGAAATAAAGAGCCTTGATCTCCACAATGGATTAAGAGAGACGCTCGCATCCAGGTTGATCGCTCCCGGAACGGATCTCCCTGTGCGGAGAAAAGCTCTATCCGGATAACTGCCGTCATCCCCCACGGCAAAAACCGTACAGGCGCCGGACGGCGAGGAGCACCAGACCGATGATGCAAAATACAGTGAGCACCAGGAGAACGAGACCGATAGCCTGACCAGAGAGCATGAAGAGAGGGTCGAGCGCCGGATGGAGCCCCCTGATAGGGTCGTAGAAGAGCAAGAGAAGGAGCATCGCGGCAAGCAGTCCCGTTAAGAGTGTGTCCATCGATACCCTGCGCTGCATGCTTCACCCGCCTCGCTACGGTAACAAAGATCTGAACGTCCGCTCATTTATGTCTTCTGTCCAACTTCCCTATACGTTCAACACAGGTGGTGACCCGGCAACGAACACCCGCTCCGCACCAGTAGCGGTCCGGGAATGCAGCGCCTGCACTCCCCAATTACCTGATGGATTTACCTTCCTTTGCACTACTGATGCTCCGCATCTTCAGGCCGAAATAGACAAACGACAGGGTCAATGCCGTGGCATAAACTGCCCCGATCAAAGCTCGCGGATCCGGTACAATCGCGATTGGTATCAGAGAAACGATCACCCACAGGGGAAAAAAGGCCAGGACGATGACCGGCACCGACAGGGCCCCTAAGAGTTGATTGAATTTTTCTTCGTCCATAAAGGCTCCTCCAGAGGTGTGAACTGGTTTGCACCGGAATCCACGCGTGAATGGTCAACGTTCTTCCATATACCTTTTCTGTGCCGCGCATCTACACCTCGGCTGACGGATGGGCTTCGAGGAAAAAAACAGCAGTCCGGGTTCGGAGGAGGTACTTCTCCCTCACCGCCCCCCTGAAACCGGGAGAGGAGAAGATTATCCCTCATGACGAGCACATTGACCGTATGAGGGAAATATTATCTTAAGGATCATACCATAGTAGAACAATGCTTTCGCGAAAGATCTTCGAGACCGACTTTGCCGACGCGCTCCAGGAGGAACTCGCCCGGCAGGATATGAGCATCCGCGACCTCGCGGAACGGGCCGGGATCCCGCCCGCAACCCTCTACAAACTCACGTCGGGCAGGGCGGATCCACGCCTCTCGACCGTCCGGCGGATCGTGAACGTCCTCGAACCCCGGGAGAAGAGTTTCATCGCGGTGATCGCGGCCCGGTTCCTGCTCGACGAGATCGACAACCGCGACCTCCCCATCGGCGGGAAGCAATACCACATCCGGGGCTACGCGGCCGATTCCCTTGAAGAGTGCATCATCGCCGCCGTCCGGGCCGACAAGGAGGGGGCGCTCGGGATCATCTGCGCTCCGATCCTCGCGCCGATCGTGGAGAAGATCGCCGACTGCCCGGTCGCGATCATCAAGCCGCAGCAGCAGACGCTGATCGAGGCGATCGAGACGATAGCAAAGAGGGTTTAGGGGACCATCGCAGCCTAACTCTCGAAGAAGTCGATCACGTAGTAGTTCCCGCGATACTCCGCGATCTTCCCCCGGTAACCCTCTACGATGCGCATCGTCTCGTTCTCGGAGAGCGGAACCTCCATAAAGCCGGTGCGGAGGGTCTCGTTCACCCTGGGGAGGTCGACGAGATCGGCATCGGTGAGCGGGACGATCTCGTGGCCGGCACTCAGGAAGTCAGCTTCCGTCCAGCCTGCAGGGTACCCGGAATCCTTTAGATCCCCGTTGCTGATGTTGTAGAGCGTGAGATAGCAGCCGCTCAGCCCTTTCACGTCGGCGGAGGAGAAGAGATAGTGGATGACCTTCCCCGGGGATTCGGTGTCGTACCGCCCGGTGCTCTCCACCCAGTATGCGACGCCGCCGGTCTCGAAATAGCCGCGAAGGACGTCGCCGCTGATGGTCAGGTGCGCCCTGCCGTCCCCGGAAAGGGTGCCGGTGAAGGAGCCGGTGCCGTGCAACGACTCCTCGAGAACCGCCGTGCAGGGCTGCCCGGCGATATGCACCGCCAGCGGTTCGCCGGAAAGCAGGCGATCACGGATACCCTCCGTATCGTAGACCGCGAGTTCGTAACGCAGGATCGAGGAGAGGATATCCACGCCCTCGACCGGGACATCCCTCTTCTCCGTGAAGAAGTCGATATGGACCAGGGCCTGATCCTGTGGGGCAATCTGCTCATGCGGGGTTACGGTGACCTCCGTCAAGGGCGCGAAAGCCGCAAACCCCGCCGCCAGCGCCGTGACCGCGGCGGTGAGGAGGAGCGCCAGGATTACTGAGCCGCTCTCTGTCATCTCACCACCCCCTCCGGCCGATGAGGAGGAGCCCCACCGTGAGCGAGAGAGCCGCGATCGGGGGACCGAACCCCGGGACCGCCCGGGGCAGGGGCTCCAGTTCCAGGTCGAGGGTGTTTGTTGAGTTCTCAAAGATGAACTCCTCCCGGAGAGTGGAATAACCCTCCTTCTCGACCGTGACCGTCTGCCGGTAGCCGGGGGTATCTACCAGGTAGCCGCCGTCCTCCCCGGTCACGTTCGTCCCCGCAAGGGGTTCGTCGTCGAGCGTAAACACCGACTCGAACCGAACCAGTGCACCGGGAACCGGGTTGCCGCCGGTATCCGTCACCCTGCCCGAGACGGCGATCGCCGGGGGCGGCGGGAGACCGATACGGACGGTCACGTTCACGGTCTTCTCGGCCAGGGGTCCATGGGTGTCCGCCACGACGGTGATCGTGTTCTCCCCGGCGGAGACCGGCACCGAGCAGGCGAACTCGGGCCGGTTCCCGCACGAGACCTCCCCGGTTCCGCTCCGCACAACCACGTTGTGCAGACCTGCGGGGGCGTGCACCTCCCCGACGACGGCGACGCGGGGCGGCACGACGTCGATCCAGACCGTCTCGCCCTCGGCCGGGGAGGTGATGTTGATGGCGATCGGGTCTTCGACGGGCGGCGGGTGCTCGTTGATGACGGTCAGGATGAGGTTCCCGGCCTTGCCGAAGATGAAGGTCGCGTTGTCGTGATGATAGACCCGGGAGTCGTTCGGGAGCTGGTGCACCCAGGTGCAGGGCTTCTCGACACCCGCAGGGGTGGGGACTTTTGCAGAGAGTTCGTCGCTGATGGAGAGCAGCTGGTTGCCGTCGCTATCGAAGATCAGTGTTCTTGCGTCGGCAGTATGAACGACGATCGAGCCGAACGGTATCCCGGTGGTCACACTCCCGTCCCATTCCGGCTGAAGGCTCAACACCCCGGAGATGGCGATCGTCTCGATCGACTCGTTCACCTTCAGTTCCGGGATCAGGTGTTGATTGGGACCGAGATCTGCGCCCGCCGCCGGGACGACCGCGAGCAGCAGCGCGAGGAGGAGGGGGAGTGTCCGCGTTCTGGTTGTTCTGCTCATCCGTTCACCTCAAAGTATCTCCAGATCATGTCCTTCACGGCCACGTCGTCACCACCAGGTAGTACTCCCCCTCATACTCCAGGTGCGGGTAGACCCACGTCTCCCGGTCGGGGCCGTAAGTGTCCTGGAGCGCCCTGCTCTCCGCGTACGAGACGTTGGCTCCCCCGATGAAGCGCCGGTCGCTCATACCCCACTCCCATCCTGACGGATTTCGTTCCTCGCCCCGGATGACCGCGTCGAGCGCCGGATGGTCGGCAAAGTCCTTCTCGGTCAGGGGAACGACCATGCCCCACTCGGGCTGCACATCCGTCCTCTCCATGACGTAGAGCATCGGCTGCCCGCCCGAGCCCTCCATCGCGTAGATGAGGAGGGCGTCGGCGAGCATGAGGCCGAGCGCGACCGCGACGATGCCGGCAAGACCGCAGACGACGACGAGCCCCGCCGTTCCGAGCCGGTTGCCGGGTTTCTTACCTTCTTCCATTCTGCACCTCTTCATGCATCCTAATGGATCAGAACGCGGGTGGCGTAGTATACTCCGTCGTACTCGAGGATCGGCGCATTCGCCGTATACACACCACAGGACTCGGTGAGTACGAGGCATTCGGCCCCCGTCATCGGGACCAATGCGGATTTCACCACGTTGGGGTTGCTGCCGGCCTCGCGGATCGCAGAGGCAAGCACCGGGTGCTGCTTCAGGTCCCGGTCGGTCAGGTGAATGATGGATGCATTCTGCAGATCCTCTTCCCCGACCACCCGCACATCCAGCTCCTGTGGAAGACCGTCGACTCCCGTGATCAGGGTGACGAGGGCGGTGCACGTGAGCACGACCGCCGCGACGAGAAGGACGACGCCGATGAACGCAAAGATCCCTACGGCAATCAGGCGCTTCCTGTCAGGTTCCATGCAATCTCCTCCGGTCTCGGCGCAGGCCGGACAGATCCCGCACATCGGGGCACCGATTCCGGCAGCTATCGGTGAGAGCTCGACGTACCTCTATAAACGATTTCTGTCACGATCCTCTACACGTCGAACCGCCTCAAGCCTATTTGCTCCCGGAGCGGGGCTCGAAGGAGAGAAAGGGGGGTATGGCGAGACGATAAAAAGAGGGTGTTCAGAGGTCGTGCATGGGCACGCACCGGTTCTTCCCCACATACGGCAGGACCGGCCCGTGGAGTTCTATCCCGAGCGCCTCGCGGAGGACATCCTCGATGGTCTCCACGGTCACGAACGCAAGGTCGCGCCGCACGTCCTCAGGAACGTCCTCGAGATCGCGCTCGTTCTCCCGCGGGAGGATGACCGTCCTGATCCCGGCCCGGTGCGCCGCAAGAACCTTCTCCTTGATCCCGCCTACGGGGAGGACGGCGCCGGAGAGGGTCACCTCGCCGGTCATCGCGACCGTCGGGTCGACCGTTCTCCCGGTGACGAGGGAGGCGAGGGCCGCAAAGAGGGTCACGCCCGCCGACGGCCCGTCCTTCGGGGTCGCCCCCGCAGGCACGTGGATGTGGACGTCGCTTGCGAAAAAGTCGAACCCGGTCGTGGTGGTCGCGAGCCTCGAGCGGATCAGGCTGAGCGAGATCTGGGCCGACTCCTTCATCACGTCGCCGAGCTGGCCGGTCAGCGTCAGTTTCCCTTTGCCGGGCATGAACGTCCCCTCGATGAAGAGGATATCGCCGCCGACCGGCGTCCAGGCGAGCCCCGTCACGACGCCGGGCGGGTTCTCTTTTCGGGCCACGTCCGGCCGGACGGTCTCCCGGCCCAGGATCTCGGGGAGCATCTCCGCCGTCACGACGACCGGCAGGTCGACCGTCCCCGAGACGACTTTTGCGGAGACATACCGGGCGATCCGGGCAAGCTGCTTCTTGAGCGTCCGGACGCCCGCTTCCCGGGTGTAGCGGTCGATGATCGCCGAGACGGCCTCGTCCTCGACCTGGAGGTGATCCGTGGTCAGGCCGTGCTCCTCGAACGTCTCCGGCAGGAGGTGGTCTTTCGCGATCGCGAACTTCTCGTTCTTCGTGTAGCCCGAGATCTCGATGAGCTCCATCCGGTCGAGGAGCGGCGCCGGGATCGTCGCGAGACTGTTCGCCGTCGCGATGAAGAGCACGTCCGAAAGGTCGTAGGGAACCTCCAGGTAGTGGTCCGAGAACGTGCTGTTCTGCTCGGGATCGAGGACCTCGAGGAGGGCGCTTGCCGGGTCGCCGGAGTAGGAGACGGCGAGCTTGTCGACCTCGTCGAGGATGAAGACCGGGTTCTTCGCCCCGGCCCGCTTCATCCCCTGGATGATCCGGCCGGGGAGCGACCCGACGTAGGTCCGCCGGTGTCCCCGGATCTCCGCCTCGTCCTTGACGCCGCCGAGACTGATCCGGACGTACTCTCTCCCCAGCGCGTCCGCGACGCTCCGTCCGAGGCTCGTCTTCCCGGTCCCGGGCGGGCCGGTGAGGAGGAGGATCGAGCCCTGCTTCTCTTCCTTGAGCTTCATGACGGCGAGGTGCTGGACAATCCGCTCCTTGACCTTCTCGAGGCCGTTGTGGTTGCTCTCCAGCACCCGGCGGGCCTCCTCGATATCGATGCTCTTCTTCTCGACCGTCCAGGGCAGATCGAGCAGGAGGTCGAGGTAGTTCCGTATCCCCTGGCTCTCGTGGTGCTGGCTCCCGCCCGACTCGAGTTTCTTCAGCTCGGCGAAGGCCTTCTTCCGCACCTCCTCGGGCATCGTCGAGCACTCGATCCGCTCCCGGTAATTCTCCTCGCCGGACGAGCCGTCGCACCCGTTGAGCTCCTCCTGGATCACCCGGAGCTGCTCGCGGAGCATCGCTTCGCGGTTCGCCTTCCCGACCTTCTCGGAAGCCTTCCTGGCCACCTCGATCCGGAGGTTGATGCTCTCGTTCATGTTCACGAGGAGGTCGAGGAACGCGGCATGGCGCTCCCGGACGGAGACGGTCTCGAGGAGGGCCTGCTTCTGTTCGACGTCCACCGGCATGAAGGGCATGACGAACCCCATGATCTGGTCGACGGACTCCATCCTGTCGACGGGGCGGGTGAACTGCTCGGAGCCCTGGAAGTTGCCGCTGAGCTCGTGGACGGCCGCCTTGACGCGCCTGAGCATCTCCGCCCGGGTCTCCTCGTCGAGGTCCGGCACGTCCGGGAGGGGTTCGGAGATCGCATAGAACAGCCCGCCCTTCTCCGAGAGGGTTACGGCCTTCACCCGGGAGGTTGCGTGCGCAAAGACCAGGTAGCCGTCGTCTGCAGGCTGTACGTGCGCGATCATAAGGAGGTTTCCGGTCGAGTAGAGCGCTTCGGCCGGATCCTCAGGGGTTTCCGCCTCGCTCTTCGCGGTCAGCCCGACCGCATATGCCGATCCGTCGCTCTTGGCGGCGATCAGCGCTTCTCCGACGGCCGTCTCGACCTGAAGCTTCGTCCGGGTCTCGGGGTAGACCACGGTCTCGAAGAGCGGTATGACAATGTGCTCTTTGCTGGTGTCTGGTTGTGGTGAGTGCATGGTGACTCCGGGTTGTTTAGTTCGCATTTACCTAACTGTTTTGCCGGGCAAAAAAATCATCCGACCTTCTTCAAGATCTCCACCAGGAGATCCACTTCGTTCTCATCGAGCGTCCGCACCACCCTCTCGATCATCCGGTTCAGCGCGTTCCGCTCGGCGTTTGCCAGCATCCGGCCCTTCTCGGTCAGCCGGATGTAGGTGACCCGCCCGTCGTCGGGGCACTTCTGGCGGTAGGCGCACTCCATCCGGACGAACCGATCGACCATCTCCGTCACGGTGGGCTTCGAGTTCCTGGTGATCTCGGCAAGACTGCTGAATGTCACGTCGCCGTGCTCGTCGATCGTCTTCAGGTAGGCGACCTGCTTCACCGTCAAACGGCTGAGCCCGCATTCGGAGAAGATCTCAGAGGAGCATTCGTTCTTGATGGCGATCAGGCGATCAAACACTTCGAACAGGTGCTCGTGTCTCGCCGCCATGGTTGATACTGATTAGTTTGGTTTGACCTAACTATAAAGGTTGTGATGAGCGATCTCCAGGAGGCACTCCAAAAGTATACGTCTCATTCGACGGAGTTGTTCTCCTCCGGCGGACGGAGGACTTCGAAAAAACTATCGCGATGATAGATCCGCGGCTCTACGGGAATGATCCCGGTTCCTCCGGCAAATCCGCTCGACGGTCTGGGTTGGAGTGGTCGGGCCTCTGCTCGCCGGAGGTTCTGCCGCCGATAGGGTGAAGTCAACACTGACCGGGATGGGTTTCGCCTATCAAAGATAGATCCCTCCGGCAGCGACATGGTACCCGGCCGAGACCGGGACAAAACCGGACTTTGTGCTCGGAACAGCCGTATTCACCGTCGCCGTCCAGACATTCTCTTTGATCAGATGCTTCACACCTCCGCCGCCCTGGTACCTGAGGTCGAACGAGATCGATGTGGCGTTCTCCGGCGGGACAAAGCCGTCGAGGAAGACGACGGTGGTGTAGGTGCCGCTCGAAATCCGGGCAAACTCGGCGACGCTCGCGTTGTCCGGGGTCGCGAGGACCGGCACGAGCAGCCGGGGTTCTTCTTTTGTCTCGAATTCACTGGACGATACGAAGATATCCGGCGCGTAGTCTTCCGTCGTCGTAAACGCGAGCATCTTCCCGTACTGCGTCTCCCGGATCGCCGTCCGCCACCCGGCGGGCTGGCGAACGCTGGACGACTCGAAGATCACCAGCTCGCCCTCCGCGTTCGCCGGAACCGGGATCATGACCGTGGCGGTGCCGTTCACGGCAAGACCGGAGAGACCCGTGATCTCGATCATATAAGAGTCGTTCGGCATGGTCGTCGAGACGAATGCAGGACCAAGGAAGAGCAGGAAGACCACCACGGCAAGGATGACAAACGCTATGAGCAGGTTCAGTACGGTCTTTCGGGTATTGTTTCCGTCCATCTCCTCACCATCGCCCGGCCGGATGGACCCGTCTTCCGGGATCTATGCATGAGAACTCAACGTTCCCCTATAAACGATTTCTGTCACGATCGTCTACACGTCCAGCCGGATCCGTTCGTTTTGCTCCGGAAAATTCGCCGCAGTCAATCAGGGGCGTTCGCTGCGCCGGTCGATACCGGGCCCAGACAGTGGAGGGGACCGGCTACCCGAAGGCACGCAGAGGTGTGCGATGAGGGGATAACAGAATAGCACCGTTTTTATACTCCCGGCCACCTGATCTTTTTAATGCGGCATCAACTCCCTCTCGCGAGGACTGCTCTGCTCCTTATCGCCCTCCTGCTTATAATCGCCCCGGGGAGTGCTGCCGGCACCATATCAAGTGAGGGGGAGTTTCCGGAGACGATACCGGACGATCCGGCCCCGCTATATATCTGGAACGTGCCGCTCAAGCTGATCCTGCTCGACTTCGTCTTCATGACCGCACCCCTGCTCTTCCTCCCGGTCCAGTTCCTCATATCAGTAGCCGTATGGCTCGTTCTCGGTCAGAGGAGGATCTCCAGGAAGAATGTTCTCGAACACGACACCCGCCGTGCGGCATACCTCTGCATTCGGGAGAACCCCGGGATCAACCACGCTTCCCTCTCACGCAGGCTGGGGGTTAACATTGGAACGCTCCGGTACCACCTTGCAACCCTCTGCGAGTCCGGACAGATAGTAGCTGAGCGCGATCACGGCTTTTTGCGGAATTATGCGAACGGCAGGGCGGCCCGTGAGGGAGAGGGCTATCCCCTCAACGGGACGCGGAGAGAGATCCTCGATCTCCTCGCACGGAACCCAGGGATAGCGCGAAAAGAGGTCGCATCCGCGCTCGGGATCTCCGGCGCATCAGTGACCTGGCATACGGGGCTGCTCATCCGGGACGGTGCCATACGGAGCGAGAGGGACGGGAGGATGGTGCGCTATTTCCCCAGGCGGGATATCGTATTCCGGGCGGATAGGAGCGCAGACGCAACCGGTTAGGTCACCCAGGGGCGGTTTGGGCTGCGGTTCTCGACGCTCACCTACCCGTAGACTACAGACTCGGCTGCCGCGAGATCCTGCCGGGTGAACGCAATAAGAACCTCTTCTGGAGGTGGCGGGGATCCCGGGCTCCGGTGGGGAGTGATCGTGATGGTGTACCAGCGCGCGTCCGGGCCGAACATCACTTCTTTCACCGGGCGGAACGCCCCGTCCGAGACCTCGTAGAGCCTTCCCCGGGTCTCGTTGTAGTGGTCCCCGTACGCGTTCGGGCTTAAAAGAATGGTCATACCCTGCTCCCGGAAGGGAATATCCTCCAGGGCGATAGCGTCGACCTCCCGCAAGAGTTCGAGGGGGTGCACCCCCTGCACGGAAAAATTGAACTTCTGCGATTTGGCCGATACCGTTCCGCCCGGCCCCACATACGCCTCGTAGCCGTGCTGTTCGCCGTCCTTATCGCCGTAGAAGATGAGCCATATCACCCGAATCGCGCCGTCCCCGGCGAGATCGACCTCCAGTTTCCGCAGCACAGCCGACTCGTTCTCGACGCCGGTGTTCTCGACGGCGATCTCCCAGAGGTCCAGGATGGCCGGATGGTATGCCGGGGACTCAAGATGGGTGATATTCTCGATACGGGTGACGTCCGGAGCCTCCGGTAAGACGAAGAAGTGCATGCAGGCGTAGACGACTATTACTCCGACGACAACAGCAAGGATCGGTCTCATGGTAGTATCCGGGCCGATGGAATCGGCGTGGTTAAAGTCAGTATGGGACCAGCCGGGCTTGAAGTTTCCGAAACAGACCTGTGTTCTCGTTCGTTGCACCGCATCGTCGGTGTAACCGGACCGTCAGTCTGTTCCTGCTATATCAGATTCCTGACGTGTAGAGGAATGTGAGAGAAAAGGTATATAGATCGACAGCCCAGTCTCAGAACGTCAATACCCGCAGGAGCATCTTTGAGGAGCCCGTTACGGGCGGCGGACATTCTCAGGGGCGTGCGTATCCTTGCGACCACGAACGGAGTATGAGCATGGAGATAGAACTACGTGGACTGACCGGTGAGAGCAGATGACAGCGGAACGGGTCTTCACCGTGGCCCAAAAAGAGTTCACCGACCAGATCACGGGCTGGCGGTTCCTGGTGATCCTCGCCCTGTTCCTCGCCATCGCCATGGTGGGGACGTACAGCGGGGTCGTGAGCTACGAGAGAGAACTGGATAGGTACTCGGAGCAACTGGCCGCGATGGATAACCAGAATGACGGACCGGCCGGGATGATGCCCGCAAAACCCCCGGTTGAGGGCGTTTACTCCTCGATGTTTCTCACGCTGGTCTCCTACGGGGGCCTCCTTGCCATCGCCGTCGGGTCAGGCCTGGTCTCCGGGGAGAAGGAGTCCCGGTCGCTCAAAAGCCTGCTCTCCCACCCGGTCTACCGCGACGAGATCATCAACGGCAAGGCGCTCGGGGGCGTCGCGCTGCTTGCCCTCGTCGTCGGGAGCGTGCTCGCCATATCCACCGCGCTCCTCCTCGTCTTCTCGATCGTGCCCGCCCCCGGCGATCTCTGGATGATCCTGACCTACGCCGGCGTCATCCTCCTCTTCCTCGTCACGTTCTTCTCCATCGCGCTCGCCCTCTCCACCCTCTGCCGGGAGAGCGGCAGCGCCCTGCTCCTCTCGGTGGTTGTCTTCGTCCTCCTCGTCTTCCTGGCTCCCTACGCCACCACGCATATCGGGATGGCGCTCATGACGGAGGAGCCCGATCCGGCGGCATACGGCGGGGATATCTCGTCGGAAGAATTCCAGGCAGCGATCACGGCGTATTACGGTCAGTTTGACCTTATCCAGAGCATTGGAAACCTCGCATCACCGCAGATGGCGACCAACGCCCTCATCCAGGGGATCGGCAACGCCCCGACATCGGGGGCGACCCTTGAGGATACGCTCGGCAAGATATGGTCGAGCGTTGTGGCCCTGACCATCTATCCCGTCGCCTTCTTCGCCGTCGCGTACACGCGGTTCATGCGGATGGATATTCGGTGACCACTCGTGAGAGAGGGGACCGTGCGCCCCGGCCCCTTCGTAATATCGAGAGAAAATAGATCGAAACCCCGACGTGTAGACGGTTCGGACAGGGAACGTTTATAGGAGAACATCGATTTCTCCTTCATCGATACCGGAACCGGACGGATGGATGCGGCCCTTCCGGGAGGAGGAGCGTGTCGACAGGAACAATCATCACCGGCCCACGGCGCCGTTTCCGGCAACTCAACGAAAAGCCGCTGCGCGACGACCTCATACTCTACTTCGCGATCGTCGCCGCCGCATCGGTCTTATTCATGGTACTGCCCCTCCTTACGGGAGAGGCGCCGGAGATTGACGGAATGCACCGGATCGGGTTCATCGTAGTCGGCACCCTGATCGTCCTCGTGCAGGGCCTGATAACCGGGGCCGTCGCCCTCCTCGCCGTCAGCCTCGTCGAGCACTTCTTCCTGCTCTTCGTCGACGTCCGCCGGGAGTTCGAGAAGACGATGAAATCGGCGGTCTATGCTCTCTCGCCGCTCATCCTCTTCTCCTGGGCGGTCCTCCTGCAAGTCCCGTTCGCCGGCCTGCTCCTCCTCGCCTGGTTCTGCCTCTCGACCTACTTCGGTGTATGGATATTCCACGAGAAGTCGAAGGACCGCGCCGTCTTCGTCGCTCTGGCAACCGGTGCAGCCCTCGCGTTCTACCTCCATCGGTGGATCGTCGACCCCTGGCTGGCCCTCTAACGGTTCAACCCCGGCCGGGACGGGGATACGGTCGTTTACCCGGAGAAAAAGAGTATTTCAAGCCGCTCAGTACTCGAACCGCTCGAACACCTCGCGGAGTTCTTCCGCGGTCCGGCCGTCCCGCCTCAGGCTGATCGCGCCCCCGTTCTCCTCGAGCGACGCATCCAGAGCAGCGGGAGCGTCCGCGACCGAGAGAGGAAGAGCATTGCAGCAGGCATAGCCGTAACAGCCCATGATGCGGAAGAGTTTATAGGCCTCCGGCGCTTCGAGGTTGTTCTCCTTCAGCAGTTTGCTGTCCGAGAAGATGCTGTGGGCGTCCCCGTCCGCGACGATCGTGGTGTTGAGCACGACGACCCGGTCCGCCAGGTGGGAGACGGCGTTGACGTCGTGCATGGCGACGATGGTGGTGATTCCCTTCTCCTTGTTCAGCCGGTTGATGAGATCGATGAGGAGGGCCCGGTTCTTCGGATCGAGGTTTGCGGTCGGTTCGTCGAGGACGAGGATCCTGGGTTCCATGGAGAGAACCGCCGCCAGCGCGGCGCGCTTCTTCTCGCCGTAACTCATGTGGTGGGGAACGCGGTCCTCAAATCCGGAGAGTCCGACGGTTTTAAGGGCCTCCCTGACGCGCCGGTCGACCTCGTCCCGCGAAAGCCCCATGTTGATCGGGCCGAACGCCACATCGTCGTAGAGGGTGGGCATGAAGAGCTGGTCGTCGGGGTCCTGGAAGACGACGCCGACCTTCTGTATGCGTTCCTCGATCGGCATGGACCGGACGCTCTCGCCGAAGACGAGCACGTTGTCCAGAGGGCTCCTGATGGAGCCGTTCAGGTGGAGGAAGAGCGTCGTCTTCCCGGCCCCGTTCTGCCCGACGATCGCGAGCCGCTCGCCCCCATGCACCGTAAGGGAGACATCCTCGAGCGATACGGTGCCGTCCGGGTACTGGTGGGTGAGGTCTCGAATCGTCACGGCTTCGTTCATAGCGCCACCAGCGGATAGACCTGCAGTCCCCCGGCGATGCCGATGAGGAGGAGACCTGCGAAACAGTCGGCTGCGGTGATCGAGAAGGGGGCAACGGTGATCGGCTTCCCGCGATACCCTCTCGCCTCCATGCCGCAATAGACCCTCTCAGCCCTCT
This sequence comes from Methanoculleus nereidis, assembly GCF_032944295.1. Classification (NCBI taxonomy): domain Archaea; kingdom Methanobacteriati; phylum Methanobacteriota; class Methanomicrobia; order Methanomicrobiales; family Methanomicrobiaceae; genus Methanoculleus; species Methanoculleus nereidis. The sequence continues at coordinate 279,374 of NZ_JABFFQ010000001.1, read as the reverse complement.
CGTAACTCTTCACCAGCAGCATACCGACAAGGTTCCCGATGATGGAGAGCCCGTACCTGTTCGGCCGCAACGTGTAGCCTTTCGCCCGCATCGCGCTCCAGATGCTGAGAAATTCGTCCATCATGACATATATGTAGCGATAGGTAAAGAACAGCATCTGAACAATGACTCCCGGAACCCGCAACAGCGAGAGCGCCCGAAGCGTCGCCTCAATGCGCTGCGTTCCAAGGAGGGTGAGGACGAGCACGATCGCCGCGACGGCCCTGATCGTTATGAGAACCGCATACGACAGACCCTCCTCCGTAAAAGCAACCGGGCCAGCCGACCAGATAGGGGTTCCGGGGACGGTAAGCGGCATCAGAAGAAGGATCGGGAGGACGAAAACCAGGATTGGCGTCGAGCGCTGCAGGACGAACCGCACCGGCAGGCGCGAGAGGATCAGGATCAGCAGGGCTACCGCAAGCGCCAGGAGCGCAGCGGGAATATTTCCGACGAAGACCGCAGAAAAGATGAGGACGGTGAACGACAGGATCTTGATCCGCGGCTCAAGCCTGTGGATCGGAGAGTCCAGCCATGCGTACTTATCGATGTCCGGGTAGCGCATGAGTCACCGTACTCATCCGGAGCGGATCACTCCGGGCCCCTGTTCTGCATCTTTGCCGAATAAATCATCGCGATGCCGGCAAGCCCGAGCAGGTAGCCGAACCCGGCGACGATCCGCGCCACAAGCGGGAGTTCCGCACTCTCCGACCCCGTCGAGGTCCCGGATTCAAGGTCGAGGTCGATCTCTGCCCGGTGCCCCGTCTGCTCGACGAGGATACGGTACTCAGTCACCCTCCATTCGGGTTCAAACGAATAGAAGCCCAGTTCGTCGGTTACGTCCTCGATGTAGACCTCTTCTTCACCGTCCCGGACGGCATAGATGGTAATATCGGCATCGGCCATGGGGGCTCCCCCTTCGTACCATGCCCGGATCATGACCTCGTCCTCTACATCGCCCGTCATGAAAGCACCGGCAAAGGCCCTGTGCGCCGATACGGGGGCAATGCATGCGGTAGAGAGGAGGAGGACGAGCAGGCCGAGCAGCAGTATCTTTCTCTTCATTTTTTCTCTCCTTTGAGTGGAATAGGAAGTAATTCGGGTTTTACCCGTACGAGGTATCCAACCACCGCCCCCGTCACGATTGCTTCGGCAACGGCGATCGGGAGATGGGCACCGGCGAGAAGCCCGGCTACCGCAAAGAACTGGTCTCCCGAGACGACGAGGACCAGCACCAGCAGGACTACCGTGAGAAGGACGCCGAGCCCTCCGCAGACCCCGCCGATCGCGGGGAGCGGGATCCCCCGCTTTGAGCCGGCCAGGAAGGCCAGGTAGCAGATGAGGGCGGGTATGCCTACGTTCACGGTGTTGATCCCGATGACCGTGATGCCGCCGTGCTGGAAGAGCAGCGCCTGCAGCGTAAGCCCGATAAAGAGGGCGAGATAACTGAGCGGCCCGAGCACGACGCCGACGAGCCCGTTTAAGATGAGGTGGGCGCTTGAGGGCGGGATGTCGATGTGGATGAGCGAAGCGACGAAGAACGCTCCCGCCATCACCGAGAGTTTTGGGATCTCTCTGGCGATATCGCCCTTTTTGGCCGCCCACCGGAGTGTTCCGGCCAGCAGGATGATGGTGATCACCCACCCGGCGACGATCACCGGCATGGGCAGAACACCGTCTGATATGTGCATGGATGCTACTCTCCTGATACTGGTTTGAATTCCAGAGAACGGCTATCGCTGAGAATAAAGGGACCAAAGGGGAGAATTCCCCCCTGCATGCCCTTACCTCCTGTGTGCGGCATATGCAACCGCAGCAAGTCCGCCAAGGGCTGCAACCGCTCCAAATCCGGGGCTCTCTGCGGGTGAAGAGGGTGCCGGTGCGGCGGTCCCTGCGTCAAGGGCTGCAACGAGCGCTTCCGTGCTCCGGACCAGGTTCTTTGCGTCACGCTCCGCCTGGTGTGCGGCGTCGTGGACGCTCTCCGCGTTCGCTTTGTGAGATGCGGGTACAACCTCCTCCAGTTCGTGGACATTCTCGTGTTGAGATTCCAGGAGCGCCGTGTAATTCCCGGCATTCACGCCGATATCGGCGACGATCCCGTCAATCGCAGCCCGGTTGGTCACCGGATCGGCGACCAGGGTCTGGAGTTCGAGGGCATCGTCCTGGATGTGCTCCGCAATGTGCTCGAGTTCGTGCGAAGCCATATGGATCGGCTTCGATACCAGTTTTATCTCATCGGAGACGTTTGCATCCCTGTTGATGACCTTGGTCTCTTCGAGAATGGTCGTCGCATCATCGTACAGAGCGTCTGCAAGCTCGATGATCCCGGCGACCTCGGCCTCGATTGTCTCCTGGCTTGCCGATGCCGGCATGCAGATGAGTGCAAACAGAAACAGTGCCGCGGCACATGCTTTGAGAACTTTTCCATCGTGGTTCATGCAAATACACCGTGTTAGATTGTAATTAGTCCAGATAAGGTACATTTGTTTAAACTTAAAATAATTTGTTATTCGTCGACAGGGCTTCTTCGATCAAAAAACACGCTTAACCTGCACCTTATCCTCAATGAACCGGCGAAACCGTTTTTCCGGCGATAATACCTGCATGTTCTGAGGGAGGGGTATCGCCCTGCATGACGGGATCCGCGGGACCGTATGTCCCGGCCGTTTGCAGCCCGCCCCATGAGCAGAATGGGTTGACTCACCCCGACGTGTAGAGGATCGTGACAGAAATCGTATATAGTAAGAAGGTAACTTCTCAGGAAGAGTTACAGGATCTAACAGCCAGACCGCGGAATTCAATCCCCGGTTCACGTCCCGGACGGTGCAGTATGTCAGGTAAGATCGTCGCCTCGCTCCCCAAAAGCCCGCTATCGCCGACCATCCCCCCGCTCGTTGCGGTCGTCGCATGCGTGATCTGGGCGGGTACTGCGAGAACCGCCTCCGGGATCATCGGACCGGCGCCACCGTTCGTCCTCCCCGTCTTCGTTCTCGTGATGGTCACCCTTGCGGTCGCGGGAGCCGCGACGCCGCTTCCGCTTATCTCGGGCGCCGTCCCGATCAGGAGAGAGCGGCAGGCGATGCTCGTCGCCGTTGCAGCCTCGGTTCCGTTCGTCGCCGCCCTCCTGATAAACCCGGGCCAGTGGGAACGGGACGACGCCCTCCCGCTCCTCGTGGACAGCGTGCCGGCATTCGGGTGGCTCTTCGACGGGATCATGAACGTCCTCCCCCTCACCGCGGGCACCCTCGCGTATAGCCTGCTCTTCTCCGCCTTCGGGGTCTTCGGGTTCTACCTCGAGTGCGTGCTGGTCGCCACGGTCATCTACGCCGTTCTCCGCCTGATCGCCGCCTCCGCCCCGGGGCTCCGGGAAGAGAGACACACCGAGGAGGAGGGGTGAGAACGGCTCCGGAGAGACAGGCGCTCCCCCTCGCGTACCACCAGAGTGCGGCGCAGCATCAATAAAAAACCCCCTTCCGGAGCCACACGGCCGGGATGCGTTTAGAGAGGTATTTGAGGGCGGCGACTCCATACTCCCTGAACAGCAATGGTCCCGTGGGAACTCCTATTCGCCATCATACCCGGCCTGATCCTCTTCTTCTACGGGATAGAGAACTTCTCGCGGGAGATCCTCGCGGTCGCGAAAGGCAGTTTCGCGAACATCCTGGGGCGGCTGACGTCGCGGCCGGTCGTCGGCGCACTCATCGGCGCCGTCGTCACCGCCCTCGTCCAGTCGAGCGCGGCGACCACGATCATCACCATCGGGCTCGTCAACGCCGGGACGCTCTCCTTCCTCCAGAGCCTCGGGATCATCATCGGCTCGAACATCGGCACGACCGTCACCGCCCAGCTCGTCGCCTTCAAGATGACCGCTCTCGGGCAGGTGCTGATCCCGGCCGGGTTCCTCGTCGGGATCTTCGGGCGGCGCTACCGGTTCCTGGGCAAACCCCTCTTCTACTTCGGCCTGGTCCTCTTCAGCCTGAACCTCATCTCCACGGGGCTTACCCCGTTCCAGAACGATCCCGCGGTCATCGCGCTCGTTGCCGAGTACTCGGCCCTCCCGCTCGCCGTCCTGATCGGGTTCCTCTTCACCGCCGCGGTGCAGTCGAGTTCCGTCACCACCGGCCTCGTCGTCGTCCTCGCCCAGCAGGGGCTGCTCACCCTCCCGCAGGCGATCCCCATCCTGCTCGGCGCAAACATCGGTTCCACCACGACGACCCTGATCGCCTCCGCCCGGATGAACCTCCACTCCCGGCGGGCGGCGGCGGCCCACTTCATCTTCAACCTCGGCGGGGTGCTCCTGATCCTGCCCTTCCTCGTGCCGTTCGCCGACATCGTGACGGCGATCGGCGGGACCGAGGCGCAGATGGTGGCGAACGCCCACCTCATCTTCAACCTGATCGCGGCGGCGGCCTTCCTCCTCTTCATCGGGCGGTTCGGGCAGCTCGTGGAGCGGGCGGTGCCCGGGAGCGAGCCCGAGATCCTGATGCGGACGCGCCACCTCGAGGACGGCATCCCCGACGACACGCAAGCAGGGTTCGAGGTGATCCGAAAGGAACTCAGACACGCCCATGAGGTCACGCTCGACCTCTTCCGGGCGGCGATGACCTACCTCGCCACCTCAAAGGAGGCGGACTACCAGATGGTCGAGCGGCTCAAGAGCCTGAACAACTACCTGGATCAGAGGATCGAGCAGGCGCTCCGGGCGATCTCGAAGAGGCAGCTCTCTAACGGGGAAGCGACCGAGGTGGTCTTCCTGGTGCGGATGTCAAACGAGATCGAGCGGCTCGGCGACCTCGGGGCGGACCTCGGGGAGTTCTTCCGCAGGATGTCGGGGAACGGGAACGGCGCCCCCGCCACCCTGGTGAAGAAGACGGACGGCGTCTACCGGATTCTCGACGAGAACATCGTCGGGCTCGGGCTCCTCTTCCCGAAGATCCTGGACGCGACCGTCGCGGAACTCCGCGGCCGGGACGTCGAACTCCAGCACGCCATCAACGAGCGCTACCGCGAACAGCTCGTGAGCCTCAAAAGAGAGGGTGCGTTCGCGGACAGCCGCTACCTCGAAGTCCTCTCGATCATCGAGGCGGCGAACGCCAAAGTCCGGGACCTCCGCAAGCTTGCCGAGCAGTACTCGCGCGAGAAGACGGCCGGGACACCGTCAGTTGGTCTGGACGACCCGCTTTCGCTGCGCAATCCGGTAGCCGGAGACGACCTGGAGAGAGTCCCCGACCTCCCGGTCGAGGGCCGGATCGCCGGAGTCGACGTAGAGGAGGGGTGTTGCGGCGAGCTTCCCCGGCGTGGCAACCACGATCAGGTTCCGTAGCCCGGCCTTCCGGATCACCGCGGGGCTGATCTGCTGGTTCCCCCTCCCGAGGACGAACCCCTGCGCCCCGATGGGGCTCGCGACGATCTTCGCCCGCGGGTGTTCGTCGAGGAGGGCGAGCAGCGTCCGCTCGTCGGCATTGCGGGCGAGGACCTCCCCGTTCCTGACGACGTCGACCCCGAGGAGTGTGGGGAGAAGCCCGAGCCGCTCCAGGATCCGCGCCGTCGTGCTCCCGGCGCCGAAGACGTAGAGGGTATCCGGGATCATGATCTCGGCGATGAACGCCGCGATATCGTTCTTCGCCCGCTCCTCGTCCTGCTGCTCGAAGACCTGCTTGCCGCCCTGCGTCCGCTCCGCGATGTAGGGGACGCATGCGTAGCCGTAGAGCCGGGCGGTAAGCCGCCCCGAGCGGTAGGCTTCCTCGTCGACGTCCATCACCTCGGAGTCGCGGCAGGGGACCTCCCCCGCCCGGCGGATGAGGTCGGCCGCCGCCGGGGGGTTGACCGCGAAGACCGCCGAGTACATCTTCACCCCGGCAGGGATGCCGAGGATAGGCACCTCCCGCCCCACTGCGTCGAAGACGTCCCGGGCCGTCCCGTCCCCGCCGCAGAAGACGACGAGATCCACCCCGGCATCGAGGAACGCCCGGCACGCGGCCTTCGTGTCGGCCGCACCCGTCGGGACGGCGGGCCGGTAGAGGACGGTGGAGCGGTCGATTCCGGCCGCCGCGAGGACGTCTTCGCCCATCGGCGCGGCACAGGTGCACCACTCGATATCCCCGGCCCGGAGGGCGGAGAGGGCCTGCACCGCCCGGTCGGCAGAGTGCGGGACGGCGCCGCGCCGGAGGGCTTCGGCCGCCCTCCCATCCGTCCCCGCGAGCCCTACGGCCCCGCCCATCCCGGCGATGGGGTTGACCAGGAACCCGACGATCGTCACGCCGCCGATCTCACCCCGTCACCGGCAACCGGGCGAGCGACTCTTTGATCAGCTCTGCCGGGTACTCGTAGTCGACGAGTTTTCCTGCAAAGTAGGCTTCGTAGGAGGAGAAATCAAAGTTGCCGTGCCCGGAGTTGTTGAAGAGGATCGTCTTCGCGTCACCGGTCTCCCGGCAGCGAAGGGCCTCGTCGATCGCGGCCTTCACCGCGTGAGCGGCCTCGGGCGCGACGACGATGCCTTCCGTCCGGGCGAACATCACGGCGGCCTCGAAGACCTCGTTCTGCCGGTAGGCGACCGGCCGGATCACCCCGTCCTGGGCGAGCCGGGAGACGAGCGGCGACGCCCCGTGGTAACGGAGCCCTCCGGCATGGATCGCCGGCGGGACGAAGTCGTGGCCGAGGGTGAACATCCGCATGAGCGGGGTCAGCCCCGCAACGTCGCCGAAATCATAGGCGTAGAGCCCCTTCGTCAGGGTCGGGCAGGCGGAAGGCTCCACCGCAATGAGATCGGTCTCGGGATGCTTCCCGGTAATCTTATCGCCCGCAAACGGGAAGGCAAGCCCCGCATAGTTGCTCCCGCCGCCGACGCACCCGATCACCACGTCGGGATAGGCGTCCACGGCCGCGAGCTGCTGCTGTGCCTCCTGGCCGATGATCGTCTGGTGGAGGCAGACGTGGTTGAGGACGGAGCCGAGCGCGTAGTTGGTGTTCTCGTGGCTCGCGGCGTCCTCGACCGCCTCGGAGATCGCGATCCCGAGGGAACCCGGCGTATCCGGGTCGCGATCCAGTATCGCCTGGCCGGACCGGGTCTTCTCCGACGGGCTCGGGATGCACTCGGCGCCGTAGACCTGCATCATGCTTTTGCGGTAGGGCTTCTGGTCGTAGGAGCTCCGGACCATGTAGACAGTGCACTCCATATCAAAGAGGCCTGTTGCAAACGCAAGCGACGAGCCCCACTGCCCGGCACCGGTCTCGGTCGCGAGCCGCTCAATCCCTTCTTCGCGGTTGTAGTAGGCCTGGGGAATGGCGGTGTTGGGCTTGTGCGAACCCGGCGGGCTCACGCCCTCCCACTTGAAGTAGATCTTTGCCGGGGTCTTCAAGGCCGCTTCGAGCCGTCTCGCCCGGTAGAGCGGGCTCGGCCTCCACAAGGTGAGAATGTCGCGGACTTCCTCAGGGATGTCGATGTAGCGCTCGGTGCTCATCTCCTGCCGGATCAGTTCCATCGGGAAGATATGGCGGAGGTCGTCGGGAACCGCCGGTTTTCCGGTACCCGGGTGAAGGGGCGGATCCATGGGCGTCGGGAGGTCTGCCTGGATGTTGTACCACCGTTTTGGCATCTCCCCCTCGTCAAGGAGGATCTTCGTCTGCATGCATCACGGTGTACCTTGCACACATATATACATTATTCAACATTATTGATCACTTTAGATCTCTCTGGTGCTCCACGGACCCGGTCTCTGCCCGATCCGCACTGGAAAAGAGTATATGCATGCTCCGCCACGGAATAGCGATGTACCTCCTCGCCCACGCCATGGTCGGTCTCCTCATAGGCGTCGTGCTCGCGGCGATCGCCAGCGATCGGCGGGTTATCGCGCTCACCGTGCTGGGCGCCGTGCTCCCCGACCTGATCGACAAGCCGCTCGGGCACATCATCCTCGCCGGAACCCTGGGCTACGGCAGAATCTATTTCCACGGCCTCACCGTCCTCTTCCTGGTCGTCATCGCCGGGCTCATCCTCTACCACTACCGCCGACGGATCGGCCTCTTCGCCGTTGCCGCCGGGATGGCGAGCCACCAGTTCCTCGACGGGATGTGGTGGCACCCGGTCGAGTGGTTCTGGCCGTTCCTCGGCCCTCTTCAAAATCACGGCTACTCGGAAGACTACTTCTGGGAGTCGGTTCTCCGGGAGCTCGCCCAGCCGAGCGAGTGGCTCTTTTTCCTCCTGATAACAGGGTTGTTCGCCTACATCTACCGCCAGGAACTCACGACCGTCCTCACGCGGCTCGCAAATCCATCCTTCCGCCTGGCGCTCGTCGCCGCACTCGGCCTCGCCGTCCTCGCTGCGCTGGCTGTGGGTGGGCGACTCCTGTTGTGAGGCCGTCACCCCCGCTTCCGCCACCAGATCGTGGCGTAGGTCGAAGAACCGGTGAGAACAAGCCCACCATCGCGCCGGACGAGATGCTTTTCAAAATAGTTGTACAGGATAGCCCGCTGTCGCGGAGTCTCTGCACTCATCCGGGGTGCGAAATGCTCGACCGCACCCTCAACGGTCGCAAACGTGGTCGCCCCCTCGAGCGGGCGCATCAGGACGTTCGGGTAGATCCCCATACCAAAGAGGACGTTGAAGAGACAATCGGCCTTTGGCTTCGGGTGATAGGGTGCCCTGTGCAGATCCTCCCAGAGCGCAAGGTAGATCCGTTCCCAGAGTGGCTCGTCGGCGAACCAGTAGAGGTGAACCGAACCGGAGGCGGCCGCATCCATCGCGGCAAGTGCCGACCGGATATCGGGCATGCCAAGGGAGAACGAGGCAACCACCCGGTCGTAAGGCGGGTCAAGGTCGCGGTCAGGATTAATCTCCTCCCAGAGGCCCGGGAAGGTGGTGATGTCAGTAATCCTCTCGCGCTTCGCGGCGGCCCGGAGCGCGGCGAGCATCCCTTCCGCCGGGTCGACCGCCGTTACCGATGCCCCGGCCCGGGCAAGCGGCAGGGCGAGGGTCCCAGGACCCGACCCGATATCCAGCACCCGATCACCGGGAGCGACGGCGAGATCCGCCAGGGCCTCCGCGACCCGGGCGTGCCGGCCGGCCTCCGACCGGTCTGCATACCGCCGGGCCTGCTCCCGTCCGCTCCAGAGGTCGGCTCCTTCCCGGAACGCCGGAGTCGAGCGGTTCAGGGCGAGCCTCGTTTTCCAGACCTCGTTCCAATCCTGGACAATAACATCCTCCATCAGCCGTTCGGTCGCCCCGTGAGGGTAAGTAGGTATCCGTCCGCATCCGGAGAGGCATCTGCGGGTGCAAGAAAACCCCAACAATTATATACGTGGCCGAAGAGTGGATTACCTGTGGTGAATAGTATGACTGGCGAATCAATGCTCCAGATAACCGTCGATCAACTTGCACGCACACTCTGCGCGAGTGCGATCCTCGGTGCCCCGATCGAGGCCGGCGAGCGGGTAATCATCCCGGTCGCCGAGTTCGGGTTCGGGTTCGGCGGCGGGGAAGGTACAGGAGGGCTTAAGGAAGGCAGCCAGCACGGCGGCTCCGGGACCGGTGGCGCAGGCGGCATATCGGCCGTCGCCCTGATCATCATCACCAGGGGTGTCGCCGGTCCCGAGGGTATCCAGGTGGTGTCGCTGAAGAAGAAGAGCGAGATCGCCGAGGTGATCTCAACGATCGGAGAGGCGGTCGGCCCCCACGTCGAGAGGGTGCTCGAGAAGGGCTCCGAGATGGTGCAGCAGCGCAAGAGCGGCAAAACGCCCCCGGCACCGGAAGGTGGAACGGAGATCCCGATCGGCGGTGAAGGAGAGGCCTAGGGTTCTCTTCTCCTCCATTCCATGGCCGCGACCCTTCTCTTCTTCGTCATCCTTGTCGTCGCCGTCATCCTCCTCGCGCTCCTGCTTGCCCTGTACCTGGTCCCGGTGACCGTCGAGACGGTCGCTGACTGCAGACAGGAGGGTGCGCGGGCGACGGCAACCGTAGCCTGGGGCATCGCGGCTGCAAGGGTCCGGGTCGCCGACGGGGTGCAGGTGCTCGATATCCTCCTCGCCGGCCGGCGGGTCATGACCAGAGACCTCCGGGAGATGGCGGCACCGGAACCGGAGGAAGAAAAAAAGAAGAAGGTGGAGGAGCCAAAACCGGCTCTTCCGTTGAGAGAATACCTCGATGCCGCCGGCGATCTCTGGCCCCATCTCCAGAGAATCCTCGCCGCCTTTGTCCGATCGCTCTGCCTCGAGACGCTCCGGGGGGACGTCACCCTCGGCCTCGAGAGCCCCGCCGACACCGGTGTCGTCTACGGCTACTGCACCGCCGTCCGCTACGCCCTCTGGCCGGCCGAGGCGATCGATTTCGTGATGACCCCCGTCTTCGACCGCGAGGTCTTCGAAGGCACGTTCACGCTTAAGATGCAGATCCGCCGCCCGCTCCTGATCCTCATACCGGTGGTGCGGGCTCTTTTGCAGAAACAGGTACGGCAGCGGCTCCGCCAGGTACCGGGAAGAGGTGCTCCGGGTGCATAAAGAGCCTGATCTTGTCGTCGGCGGCGCCCGCAGGGTAGATGGTCGGTGCATCATCCCCATCGTCAGGGCGTTCACGCTCTGCATGGGAGGGGTCGCCACAGTCAGCCTGACGCCGGTTGCGCTCCTCATCGCTGAAGGGGAGCACGAATACCTCGCCCTCCTCCCGGGCGCGCCCCCGAAGGCCGGCGATCTCATCGACACGCTTCGCGACGAGATCGAACGGGAAAAAGAGAAGTGCTCGGGGTAACCCGTCACTCGTGGCGCAATGCCTGGATCGGGTTCAACTGCGCCGCCTTCCAGGCCGGGTAGAGGCCGGAGGCCACGCTCGTGATGACACCGAACGCCATCCCGAAGACGATGTAGAGAAGGCTCATCGGGTGGAAGAGGTAGTCCGCGTTCCCGGCGAAGACCACGGTCACCAGATACCCGGTGCAGAAACTGAGCACCCCCCCGATGGCGGCGCCCGCAAGGCCGAGGACAAGCGCCTCATAGATGAACATCCGCATCACCTCGCCCCGCCGGGTGCCGATACTCCGGAGGACGCCAATCTCCTTGATCCGCTCGGTGACAGACATCAGCATCACGTTCAGGATGGAGACACCGGCGACGAGGAGCGATATCGCGCCGATACCCGCCAAAAAGACCGTGATCGACTCGGTTGCCGCAAAGACGCTCTCGAGGATCCCGCGGGTGTCCATGACGTTGACGACGTCCTCCCGCCGGTTCATCCTCTGCTCGATCGACTCCTTGACCGCGTCGATATCGTTGACGTCCCTGACCTTCACGATCACCTGGTCGTAATCGTCCTCGTCGTAATGGCTCGAGTACCAGGAGTAAGGCACGATGATGGCGTAGTCGGGGTTGATGTCGAACCCCATCCCCCGCTCCTTGAGCACGCCCACAACACGCAGGGTCTCGCCGCCCACCCTGACCCGGGCACCGAGCTTCAGGCCGTTCTCCCTGCTGTTCGCGGCAAGCTGGCTCCCGATCAGGCATCCGGCGCCGGTTTCCTTTGGGTAGCTCCCCGACTCCACATCGAGCAGAGCGGGGATATCCCCGGCGGGGATCGCGTAGATCATTGCGGCGCTCTCCTTATCGCCGACAGATATCCTGTCGCCGGTGCTCGAGAACGGTATGACCACGTTGGATCCGACCGCCCGGGTGATATCGGTCACCTGCCGGTCGGTGAGTTTCCCGCCGCCTACACCCGTCGCCGGGGAGACGATGAGGGTGTCGCCGACGTCGCTGACCATGTCGCCAAACATCAGGCCGATACTGTTGCCCATGATGCCGAGAGAGGCGATCGCGATGACGCCGATGACGATCCCGATGACCGCAAGGGACGAACGGAGCCAGTGGCGGGTGACGTTTCGGCGGGCGAGGTCGAAGAAGGTCATTCAGCCACCCTCCCGTCGACGAGGCGGATCGTGCGGTCGGCGTATTCGGTCATCCGGGGGTCGTGGGTGACCATGACGACGGTCTTGCCCTCCTCGCGGTTCATCTTATCGAGGAGGGTCATGATGGCGGTGCCGGTCTTCGAGTCCAGGTTCCCGGTCGGTTCGTCGCAGAGGAGGAAGTCGGGGTCGTTCACGAGCGCCCGGGCGATGGCGACCCGCTGCTGCTGCCCGCCGGAGATTTCACCCGGCTTGTGGGTGAAATGGGTCTTCTCGATTCCGACTGCTTTGAGTACTTCTTCTGCTCGTTCCCGGGTGCCGTTCTGCCGGCCCTTCAGAATGAGCGGGTATTCGACGTTCTCGACGATCGAGAGCAGCGGGATCAGGTTGAACTGCTGGAAGACGAACCCGATATGGTCACGCCGCAGAAGGGTCAGGTCGTCGTCGTCCATCCCGCCGATGCGCTTTTCGGCGATCGTGACCTCGCCCGAGGTCGGGACGTCGAGCGACCCCATGATGTTTAAGAGCGTCGACTTCCCCGACCCCGAGGGCCCCATGATCAGGACGAACTCGCCCTGCTCGATGGCGAGATCGACGCCGTCGAGTGCCACGACGTCGCCCGCCGGAAGGGGGTAGACCTTGCTCACGTTCTCGAAACTGATGACCGGCATCGTCGTTACGTCCGCTTCCACGAGTAGTAGATTGCTCCGGCGATCCCGAGCGCGACGAGCGCAACGATCACGATCCCGACAACCGGGAACCCGCCGTCTTCCCGCTCCTCGAGCGGGGCGGCCATCGTGCCGCCGAGCCCGACCATCCGCGTCGACGTGTAGCGGTTCCCGTCGTCGTCCCGGTACTCGACGACGACCGGGATCTCCTCCACGGTTCCGTCGGTCGTAAACGTCACCTCAAACGACGAGATGTCGTCGGAATCAAGCGTCCCGACGACGTAGACCCGGAACGGGTCGATGGGCGTCGCGGGCGCCCCGGGGGTGACGAGCACCGACCGGGCGGACTCGAGGCCGGCGTTCATGACGTCGCCCACGATCCGGTAGCCCCCGGCGATCGGCGTGACCTCGACGTTGGTGATGACGGGGTCGGCCTGTTTCTTGTCCTCGCCGAACGCGACCGGCAGCACGAGGTCGGCGGTGTGGGTGTTGATCCCGTTGCGCCAGACCACCTGGAATGTGACATCCGTTTCCGCAGTGGGCGTCAGGTTGAACGTGACCGTCCCGGACGCATCAGGGGCGAGCGCCCCGATGAACCCGCCGGTCGGGGTGACCGAGAAGCCGGTCCCCTGCGGGACGACCTGGACGCCCGAGGCGGCGTTCGGCCGCGGGTTGCCCACCCGGACGGTGATGTCGGCCGTCCGCGACGCGGAGAAGGCGTCCGGCTTCTCGATCACCGACGCGCTGAGCGGGGTGTCCTCGACCTGGACCGGAACCGGGTAGCGCAGGCTGCCGGCACCGTCGCGGAAGTCGAGCACGAATGTCGGGTAGAACGTCCCTTCGCCCCCGTCCGCCCGGACGGTGAAGGTGAACGTCTTGCTGTTCCCGGCGCCGAGCTCCCCGACCGAGGGGTAGGGGTCGCTCAGCGGCACGACCCCGCTGCCGTAGAGCCGGGCGTTCCGGATCGCGACCGGGACGGCGCCGTTGTTCTGGAGCACCACCGTCAGCGTCCCGGTGTCGCCCTTCATCAGGACCGGCGGGTCCAGCGACGAGGAGACGACGGTGATGTCTGCAGGGGCAGCGCTGGCCGGTGCGGCGAACGCTATCACGGCGCAGAGGAGGGTTATGATTGCAAGGTAGATTGGTTTCATGTTACAGCCATCCGGCAAGTGTGATGAGCCTATAAAGGATGTAGAGGCCCACGGGTATCCCGACGGTGAGAACCGCGTCCCGCGTGGAGAGGTTCCGCGCGTACTTCATACCGAAGACCCATATGTTCGCGCTCCAGATCACGAAGAAGATGCTCACGATCCCGGCGATCTGTGCCAGGGGATCGGTCGAGAGAATGGTCACCAGGTTCTCGGAGAACTCCACCATCTGCTCGGGGTTCGTCATGGGCGGGATGTTCAGGCCCGAGAGGAGCTGGAAGGAGAAGTACGTCCCGATGATACCCCCAAAAACCTGAGGGAGGAGACCGTAGCCGGTGAACTCCATCGTCCGCTCGAGATCGCCCTGACCCTTGAAGATCATCGAGACGAGGTAGAAGACGAAGCCGTAGATGACCCAGGCCAGGAACCCGCCGACGAAGGCAAAGGCTGCGGAGATGATCGTCATGAGCACCCCGAGACCCTGCATCTCCGCGGGAAGCATGGCCATGGTAATATCCGTCATCGGTATGACCGAGACCGCACCGATCAGCCCCATGACGACCGCGATCAGCGCCGGAATCTTCAGGCTCGGCTTTTCCTGCATGCGCGCTTCAAAGAAACGCCCGGGATCAAGCAACACCCGGAGAAATCCAGTATCCATATAGGTATGCCTCTCATACTCTTGGCAGAGGAGATGAGATAAACTTTTTCAGGATCTCGGGGCGAATGTCGGGGAATTTACGGGATTTACGGGATCCTTCGGAGGCGTTCAGCCCGAACCAGGGGAGAAGGCCGGCCCGTCACGGAACCCCCGGTGCCCCACGACAACCGCCGCGGGGAGCACCGCGCCGATCTCCCGGGGGTCGAGAAGCGCACCTCTGTCCCGCCAGCAAGAGACAGGAGGAAGATGCCTGTAGCGCCGAGAACCACTCCCCGGGAGTTAAAGATGCCCGAGCTCCTTTAAGCTCACGTAACTCTTCTTCGTGACGATGATATGGTCGAGCACCCGGATGCCGAGGATCGACCCGGCCTCGACGAGCTGCCGGGTGATGCCGATATCCTGGGTGGAGGGCTCGAGCGTGCCCGAGGGGTGGTTGTGGACCAGGATGACCGAGGCGGCACGGTCGGTGATCGCCTCGGAAAAGACCTCCCGGGGATGGACGAGACTCTGGTTCAGGATCCCGACGGTGACGGTCCGCCGCTCGATCACCTCGCCGGCACCGTTCAGCGTTATACAGAAGAAATACTCCTGCTTCTTATCCCGCCACTCCGCGACCAGCGGGAGCACGTCCTCAGGGCGGGTGACCCGGTGCCCCGAGACGCCGTCGCCCTCGAGATACCGGCGCCCGAGTTCGAAGCAGGCCATGATCTCGCAGGCTTTCGCCGAACCGATACCATCTATTTCCAGGAGAGTGTCATAAGAAGGGCAACCTTTAGCACTCTTCAGATAGTGTTCGACGTCGCTCGCGACCTGCCTGACGTCCCGTTCTTTTGTGCCGCGTCCGAGAAGGAGAGCAATCAGTTCGGCATTGGAAAGTGCCTGTGGTCCCCGTGTTGCCAGTTTCTCACGCGGACGATCGTGATTCGGGGTATCGCGCATCTTCTTCATGCTCATCCAACCCGATCGGGTACCCTGATTTCGGTTTTGCCCTCAGAGCATGTATACGTTACCAATCGGCCCCGCATCCCGAACGCAGCCGGTTCCGGAAAGGAAGATCTGCAGAGAGCGGCTTTTCTTCCGGCCGGAGAAATCTCCCAGTGCGTAATCGAAATCCTTTTTACCAGAGGACCGCTATCAATCACAAAATGGAACTCCCCTGGAAGAGCGTCGAGTCCTGGTGCAGGAAGGGACGGTCATACGCCGAGCAGGGGCAGTACAACCGGGCCATCGAGTGTTACGATCAGGCGATTGCTCTGAACGCCAACGTCGCCGACGCCTGGCATCACAAGGGGCTCGCACTCACTACCGCCCGGCGCTACCGCGAGGCAGCCGAGTGTTTCGACCAGGCCGTCAGCATCGACCCGACCTCTGCAGACTTCTGGCACGCCCGGGGGCAGGTGCTCTACGACCTTGGGGAGTACCGGGAGGCGGCTGGCTCCTGCGGCCAGGCGGTAAAACTTGCACCGGAAACCGTGAACGCCTGGCTCACCAGAGGCCACGCCTTCCGAAAGATGGGACGAGGCCATGACGCAGTAGCCTGCTACGACCGGGTTGTCATGCTCGAGCCGGGCCGGATCGATGCCTGGCTCGCCCGCGGAACGGCACTTGCTGCAGAGCGCCGGTACGATGCGGCAATCGACTGTTACGACCGGGTCATCGCGCTCGATCCCGAGAACGCAAACGCCTGGTACGCCAGGGGAACGATCCAGATCCTCCTCTCCCACTACGAGGACGCGCTCGCCTCCTATGACCGGGCCGTCGCCATCAACCCGAATCACGCCGACACCTGGTACACCAAAGGATGCACGCTTTCTGCGCTTCACCGCTATGACGAGGCTATCGGGTGCTTCGACCGGGTGCTCGTCCTCAGTCCCGACAATGCCAATGCCTGGTACAACCGGGGACGGGCACTGCAGAATCTGGAACGTTACGAGGAGGCGCTCGACTGCTACGACCGGGCATTCCGGATCAGTCCCGATCATTCCGGGATCTGGTTTCAGAAGGCTCTGGTGCTGAAGAAACTGAAGCGCTACGACCTCGCACTTGCCTGCTTCGACCGGGCGCTCAGAGAGAACGCTGTCAATGCAGATATCTGGCACCAGAAGGGTTCCCTCTTCTTTATCATGAAGCGCTATGGGGAGGCGATAGAATGTTTCGACCAGGCGCTCAGGATCCAGTCCGACCACACGGATGCACGCTACTACCGGGGCGAAAGTTACTACGCCCTTCGGAACTACGCAGCGGCAATCCCCTGCTACCAGGCTATAGTCCGCACGGACCCCAGGAATGTGGTCGCCTGGAACAACTACGGCAACGCACTCTACCAGCTCGAACGCTACGAAGAGGCGCTCGTCTGCTACGAGCGGGCGCTTGAGATCGACCCGGAGAACCGCCAGATCTGGAACAACAAAGCAAGTGTCCTCTCTGTTCTTTCGCACTATGACAAGGCGCTCGTCTGCTATGACCAGGAACTTCGGACCCATCCGGAGAATGCGGACGCCTGGTGCAGCAAAGGCCTTGCACTCTTCATTCTTGGGCGATATGGCGAAGCCGTCACCTGTTATTCGCACGCACTCGAGATCAACCCCGCGAAACCTGAGGTCTGGAGCACGAAGGGGAACGCTCTCGTGATTCTGGAGCGCTGTGAGGAGGCCCTCGACTGCTACGACCGGGCGCTCGCCATCGACCCCGAAAACGGTGAAGCGCTCAAAGGGAAGGCAATGGCGCTCATGTATCTCGACCGCCATGACGAGGCAGCGAGATATTACGAGAGAGCGCAACGGTCGTTTAACAGGATTTGAGGGAAAAACGGTGGTTTAAACCCGTGCAATCCGCCCGACAGCTTCCTCGAGGTTCTCCATCGAGGTCGCATACGATACGCGGAGCCAGCCGGGAGTGCCGAACGCGGTTCCCGGGGTGACCGCCAGATGAGCGTCCCTGAGCCACGAGCGGGCAATCGCCATGTCGTCACCGTCGACCCGCACGTAGGCGTAGAACGCGCCGTCCGCCGGTGCGGTGGTGTAGCCGAGACCCTTGAGCGCCGGAATGAGGTAGTCGCGCCGGCGCTCGAACTCACGGCGCATTGCTTCGACGCAGTCCTGGCCGCCCCGGAGCGCGGCGAGGGCACCGAACATAGCAAACGTCGTCGGGTGCGATATGGTGTGCTGCTGCACCTTCTCCATCTGCCGGATGATCGGCCGGGGAGCAACCGCGTAGCCGATCCGCCACCCGGTCATCGCGTAGGCCTTCGAGAACCCGTTGATGGTGATCGTCCGCTCCGCCATCTCCGGAAGAGAGGCAAGGGAGATGTGCTCCTTGCCGTAGACCAGCTTCTCGTAAATCTCATCAGAGAGCACGTAGAGGTCGTGGTCACGGCAGATATCGGCGATGAGCCGGAGCGAGGCCGCATCCAGCACCGCGCCGGAAGGGTTCGAGGGGGAGTTGACCACGACCATCTTCGTCCGGGAGCTGACGGCCTCAAGAAGAGTGTCGTCGACCTGGAAGGTCTCGGGAGAGAGGGGGTGGTGCCGGGCGACGGCGCCTGCAAGCTGAGCGCAGGGTTCGTAGGAGACCCACGCCGGATCGAGGATAAGCACCTCATCGGTGGGGTTCAGGACGGCCTCCATCGCCTCGTAGATGGCGTCTTTCGCCCCGCAGGTGACGATCACCTCGTCGGGCTGCACGGCAAAACCGTTTTCTCCGGCGATCTTTTCCGCGATCGCGGACGCCAGCGCGGGTATCCCGGCGCTCGGGGCGTAATGGGTCTCCCCACGGCGGAGGGCGTCAATGCAGGCATCCTTGATGTGGGCCGGGGTATCGAAGTCCGGCTCCCCGATGGAGAGGCTGATGACGTCGACCCCCTCCTGCGCCATCCGCTTTGCGGCGTTCGAGATCTCGATCGTCGCGGAGGGGGCGATGGCCGCAATCTTCTCCGAGAGGTCTCTCATTCCAACCGCTGGACCATCTTCACGGCCGATTCAACGGCACGCTTCGCGTAGTCGATGCGCTCGGTCGCTTCCATCCGGGTCATCCCCGGCCCGGAGATGCCAAGAGCGACGGGCTTGCCGAACTCCAGGGAGAGGTCGATGATCTTACGCGCCGCATGCTGGACGACGATCTCGTCGTGCTGGGTGGCGCCCTCGATGACGCAGCCAATGGTGACAACCGCATCGATGTCATCTTCGGTGAGCAGTTTCTTGATCGCAAGCGGCATATCGTAGGCGCCGGGGACGTAGATCGTGTCGGCAACCTCCGCACCGAGGAAACCGGCGTGCTCCCGGGCCTCGATCTCCATCATGTAAGTGATGTCGCGGTTGAACTCCGCGACGACGAATCCAAGTTTTACCGTCATTCTTAATCCTTCCTGTGGTACTACTCGCACCGGTTGTTGATAATCCTCACTTTTTGCGTCAGGGGCGTGCGGGCCCGACGTCCTCGAACCCCTGCCGCTGGCCGGTCCCGGCGAGCTTCTCGAGGTCCTTCGGGCGGAGGGCGAGCCGGACGGCGTTTACTGCGTGTTCGCGGGTCCGCTGCTCCATCAGCCAGGCAAGCTCTTTGGCGTTCCTTGCCTCGTCCTCGTGGACGAAGACCTCGATGATGTGCTTGTTCGTCATCAGCTGGCAGAGGATGAGGCCCTGGGAGGCCTCGTGGGCGCAGACCTTGTCCTTCTCCGCTCCCCCGGGCATCCCGAGCGCCATCACGAGGTCGCACCCGCGCTCCTCAATCAACTTCTTGCACGCCACCGGGAGATCCTTGATCCCGGGGACGACGTAGCGTTCCAGTCCGACGCTCGCGTGCTTGCGGATCTCATCGATAGCGATCCCGCCCATGTCAATCCGGGCAAACGTCGTGTCGGCGATCCCGATCTTCATCCGAGGAGCACCTCTGCAGCGGCCTCCACCCCGTCGCCGGCCGCAACGTTGGACTTTTTCAGGGCGAACTGGACGGCCGCGAGGGTGGCGAGGATCTCCTGCGCCCCGACGCCGCCCATGGTGCCGATCCGGAAGATCTTGCCCTTGAGGTGGTCCTGGCCGCCGGCGATCTCGATGCCGAACTGCTTGACGGTTCCCCGGAGATCCTTGTCGGTGACACCTTCGGGGAGCCGCATCGCGGTCACGGTGTTCGAGTAGGCATGGTATTCGTCGAGCTGCGGGAAGAGGTCGACGCCCCATCCCTTCGCCGCGGCGCGGACGGCTTCGGTCATCCGGCGGTGGCGGGCGGCCCGGGCGGGGACACCTTCTTCCTCGATGATCTTGCAGGCCTCGCAGAGCGCGAGAAAGAGCGGGACCGCCGGGGTGTAGGGGGTCTCCATCGGGGTGCCGCTCCCGCTCTTTCGGTAGGCAGCCATATCGAGGTAGAACGGCCGCTTCTCTGAGATCCGGTCCCAGGCGCGCTCGCCGACGGCGATGGCGGCGAGGCCTGCAGGAGCCGCAAGGCACTTCTGCGACCCGACGACGGCGATATCGACGCCCCATTCGTCCATCCGGACGTCGTCGCCGCCGATGGAGGTGACCCCGTCCATGATGAAGAGCGCGTCGTGCTTCCGGGCAAGTTTGCCGACTTCGGGTGCGGGGTTCTTAATCCCGGCGCTCGTCTCGTTGTGGACCATGGTGACGACCTCGGCCCCGGCCTCGAGTTCTCGCTCAAGGGCCGCGAGATCGAGCGGGGTTCCCCACCCGGACTCGAGGACGGTGACGGTGCCGTAGCGTGCGCCGATCTTGGCAAAGCGGTCGCCGAACTTGCCGTTTACGAGCGAGACTATTCGCTTATCCCGCGCAAAGTTCGCGACGCCGGCTTCCATGCCGGCGCTCCCCGAGCCGCTGATGATATAGAGCTCGTTTGCGGTGCCGAAGAGGGTCTTTAACGTCCGGACACAGTCCGCGTATGCGGCGCCGAACTCGGGGCCGCGGTGGTTGATGGCCTGCCGCGTCATGGCGGCGCGTACCCGCTGCGGAATGGGTACCGGGCCCGGGATCATCAGGAGTGGTTCGTGTTCCATAAGATATCAGTCCGTATTGTCTTGTTAAGGACAGACGCTGTTTCTGCAAGGAACTTGGATGTAGATTCATATCAACCTCACCACCGTGCAATATCGACAGGGTGAAAAAGAGGCGGGGCATAATTCAACGTAGATATGGCAGACGTCACGGTTATCTGCGGTTCCGCCTCGGACGGCCCCGTCGCAGAGAAAGTCTTTGAAACCCTGAAGCAGCACGGCGTGTCCTACGACTACAAGGTGATATCGGCGCACCGCGACCCCGACAAACTCGACGAGTACGTGAAGGCGAGCACCGCCCGGGTCTTCATCGCGATCGCCGGGCTCGCGGCGGCCCTCCCGGGAGTGATCGCCTCGAAGACGAAGCGGCCGGTGATCGGCGTCCCGGTGAGCGGGACGCTGATGGGCCTCGATGCCCTCCTCTCGATCGTCCAGATGCCGAAAGGTGTCCCGGTGGCCTGCGTCGGGGTAGACAACGGCGTGAACGCCGCCCTGCTCGCGGTCCGGATCCTCGAGGCAGGACGCGCCTGATACACCCTCTTTACGCCAGTTCGGAGGAGGAACACACCTCACGCGAAGCCGCGAAGGCGCGAAAATGAGAGGATCTTTAGGGTGCTTTCGCGTTCTTCTCACCTTCGGTGCTCGAACTCCCGTTCGAAACCCTTCGGGTTTCTTAAGCTCCGTTCTGTTGGACCGTCGCACCTTCGGTCGCACTCCAGAGCGTCGTTCTTCGCATGAGCCAGCGGTATATACCGGCAACCTTTTTCCACCCGGCCGTGCAGGGAGGGGCATGAAGCAGAGAGTGCTCTTCATCGGCACGAACAACGCCGCCCGGACCCAGATGGCGGAGGGCTACCTCCGCGCCCGCTACGGCGACCGCTACGAGGCCTGCTCCGCCGGGATCGCCCCCACCGTTCTCGACCCTCTTGCCGTACGGGTGATGGACGAGATCGGGATAGACATCTCGAAGCAGCGGGCGAAGGACCTCGCCCTCTTCGACGGAAAAGAGATGGACTACGTGATCGCACTCTGCAGCGGGGGCGTCTGCCCGATGTTTCCCTGGACGAAGGAGACGATCCACGTCGACTTCCCTGACCCGGCGAAGGCCACCGGAACCCCCGACAGGGTGCTTGAGGCCTACCGGCGGAGCCGGGACGCGATCATCGCCTGGATCGACGGGCGGTCCGGGGTGAAGTGAGGAGACGTTTTCACGATCCGGGACACCCCGGCTCCGGTGCGGCTCCGCAGCCAGTCGCTCCTTCTCACGGCTCCATCCGCTCTTCCGGCACCGGGAGGATATCCCGCACCATCTTCACGGCGCAGAGGTCGCCGCACATCGAGCAGGTCTCGATCTCCCCGTCGCGCTCGTGGATGCGCCGCGCCTCCCCGGGGGCAAGCGCCGCCTCGAACTGCTTCTCCCAGTCGAGCGCCCGGCGCGCCTCCGCCATCCGGATCTCGCGGTTCTTCGTGTGTGCGGCGGCGCGGGAGAGGCTCCCGACATGCGCCGCGATCTTCGCCACCCGCGTCCCTTCCACGATATCGCGGACGTCAGGCAGCGCCAGGTGCTCGCTCGGCGAGACCATGCAGAGGAAGTCGGCGCCGTTCATGCAGGCGATCGCGCCGCCGATCGCCCCCACGACGTGGTCGTAGCCCGGCGCCACGTCGGTGACGAGCGGGCCAAGCAGATAGAGCGGAGCGCCGTCGGTCAGTTCCTTGATCATCCGGACGTTGTAGCCGACCTGGTCGGCCGGGATATGCCCCGGCCCCTCGATCATCCGCTGCACCCCGGCGGCGAGCGCCCTTTTCGCGAGATGCCCGAGCGTCAGGTACTCGGTCGTCTTCGCGAGGCGGCCGGCGTCCACGAGCGCGCCAGGGCGCATCCCGTCGCCGAGGCTCACAACAACGTCGTGCTCGCTGAGGATCTCGAGCAGGTAGTCGTACTCCGCGTAGAGGGGGTTCTCCTCGCCCGTCGCAGCCATCATCGCCACGTGGAACGCCCCACCCCTGCTGACGACGCCCATCGTCCGGGGGTCGGCCTTAAGCGACGCGAGCGCCTGGTTGTTCACGCCGCAGTGCAGGGTCAGGAAGTCCACGCCCTGCCGGCAGTGCTCCCGGATAACCTTGAACAGCAGATCGGTGTCGACGTCCGCCGCACTCCCCGCCCGCCGGACTGCCTCGTAGACGGGGACGGTGCCGACCGGCGCATCGAGTTCGAGGATCCGGCGCCGGATGCGGACGAGATCGCCGCCGGTCGAGAGGTCCATCAGCGCGTCCGCACCCTCCCGGAGTGCCGCCTTCGCCTTCTCGACCTCGAGGTCCTCGTCGCACCGGGTTCCCGACGTCCCGATGTTCACGTTGACCCGCACCCTGCAGCCCTCCCCGATGGCGCAGAGTCGGTGCGGCCTCGTTGGGTTTGCTGGAATGACTATCCGGCCGCGGGCGACGGCCCGCGCGGCGGCGTGGGGGGCGAGATCCTCTTCCCGGGCGATCGTCTCCACCTCAGGAGGAACCCCGCGCAGGCACGCTAGAGCAAGGGTATGCATAAGAACCATTTGCCCGGAAGCCATATTAGTCTGCATGCCAGTCCGGTGGATCACGAGCGGCGCGACCTACGCCAATTCGTTTGTTTACGGAAACATCCTCATCGACGCGGGTGTTCTCCCGATGGTGGTGGAGCCGTATGCCGTCGAGATCGACACGATCGTCCTCACCCACGCCCACTACGATCATATCGCCCATGTGAGAGAGATCACCCGGCTTTGCGGCGATGCCACCGTCTGCATCCACGAGGCGGATGCACCCGGCCTCATCGACGACACCAGGAGTCTCGCGATGCATTTCGGGGCAAGATCGCCTGGAATCGTCCCCGACATTGTTCTTGCCGACGGCGACCGGGTAGGGAGCCTTCGCGTGATCCACACCCCCGGGCACACGCCGGGCGGGATCTGCCTCTACGATGAGGGGGAAAAACTGCTCTTCTCCGGAGACACCGTCTTTACCGGCGGATCCTTCGGGCGCTACGACTTCCCGGGGGGCGACCGGACGGCACTCGCGGCATCCATCGAGCATCTCGCGGCGCTGGAGGTCGTTGGCCTCTACCCCGGACATGGGGAGCCCGCCCTCCGCGACGGCGGAAGGCATATCGCGGCCGCACGGGAGGCGCTCCGATTCTATGGATAAGGGGATCTACGCCCTCATCCTTGAGAACGACCATTGCGTAGTCCGCGTCGGCGCTCTCGGGACACGGGAGTTTGCACCCGGCAGCCACGTCTACGTGGGCTCGGCGCTAGGAAGCGGCGGGCTTGCCCGCGCAGACCGGCACGTGAGGCTCGCCCTCCGTCGCGACCGCCCTCCCCGGTGGCACATCGACTACCTCCTCCTCGACCCGCATTTTTTCCCCGCCAGCGTCGTCACCGCCGCGACAGACCGGGACTGCGAATGCGACCTCGCCCGCGCTATCGGCGGGGTATACGTCCCCGGGTTCGGGTGTAGCGACTGCGCCTGCCCTTCGCATCTCTTCCACCGTTCCGGCGACCCGGTCCCCGAGATCCTCGCTCTCTTCCGGAGTCTGGATCTGGATGCCCGGATCACAAGAATCAAGAACGAGGGGCGCGAGCATAGGATATGAATGTTCTCGGTATCTCCGGAAGCATGCGCAAGAACGGCAACACCGCGCTGCTGGTCACCACCATCCTCGACCGGGTGCGGGAGGCGGGCATCGAGACCGAGTTTCTCTCGCTTGCCGATATGGATATTCAGCCCTGCACAGGTTGCGAAGCCTGCAAGGACGCAAAGTGGTGCGTAACGGAGGATGACGACTGGAGCAGTGTGGCGGAGAAGATGGTCGATTGCGAGGTGCTGATTCTCGGCGCCCCGACCTACTACTACGACATCAACGGTCAGACGAAGAACCTGATCGACCGGACTTACTCCCTCTATCACGACCGGAGGCTTTCGGGGAGGAGAGCCGTCGCCGTCGCCGTCTGCGCCGACCGGGGGTGTGAGCGCTCCCTCGAGACCATTGAGGGGTTCTTAAACACCCACGAGTTCTCGTACCTTGGCTACGTCTGCGGGAAGGGCTACGCGCCGGGAGATATCCGCAACGACGAGCAGGCGATGAAGAAGGCCGCGGAGGTTGCGGATACGATCGTCAGGTATCTCAGGCCGGAGGATTGAGAAGCGGATCTTGCGATGCGGGGAAAATCCGCCGGGAAAAAGGTGTCCCAGCCGAACGCCCCGCATCCCCCGCCGGGTCAGAGCAGCAACGATATTATCGCGAGGACTATGAAAATGATAACCAGCCACTTCGCGACCGACATCGACATCCCTGCAACGCCCCGTGCCCCGAGTATGGCAAATATAAGTGCCAGTACGAAGAAGAGAATTGCAAGGCCAACAAGACCACCGCCTAACATATACCGTTCTCCTCCCAATCGCCGGTATCAGGCCGGTGTTGGGGAGCCACAATCTATTTTCGGGTATTTATAATTATCCAGAGATATTTGGGGGCCAGGCAGATCGATCCGGCCCTTCCCGGGGATCACCCCGGGAGAAGATCATAGATCGTTGTCCGCTGTCGAAGCGTCCGGCCGAGATCCGCGGTCATCCGTTGCATATCGGCCGGATCCAGGTAATCGGTGTCCCGGGCGCCCGCCTCCCGGGAGATGCTCTCCTCAAAGAGTGTTCCCCCGAGATCGTCCGCACCGGAGAGGAGCGCCATCCCCGCCATCTTCGTTCCCAGCTTCACCCAGGAGGCCTGGATGTGGTCAAAGTTGTCCAGGAAGAGGCGCGCGACCGCAAACATCAGGAGATCCTCCCTGCCGGTCGCCCCGGGCCGGGCGAGCCCCGCGCGGTAGAGCGGGGTGTTTTTGTGAATGAACGAGAGAGGGACGAACTCAGTAAACCCTCCGGTCTCGTCCTGGATCTCCCGGAGAACCGCAAGATGTCGGGCGCGGTCCGCCTCGCTCTCGCAATGGCCGTACATAATCGTCGCCGTCGACCGGATACCGATGCCGTGCGCCTCCTTGATAATCCGGCCCCAGGTTGCGGTATCGACCTTGTCCGGGCAGATCACCCGCCGAACGTCGTCGACCAGGATCTCGGCCGCCGTCCCGCAGAGGGTGGAAAGACCCGCATCTCTCATCATCTCCAGGACTTCCCGGGTGGAGATGCCGCTCTTTCTCGCGCCATAGGCAACCTCCATCGGGTTGCTTGCGTGGATATGTACGTCGGGAGCCTCGTCCCGTATCCAGGAGTAGATACCGACGTAGGATTGGGCGTCGAATCCCGGGTGGAGACCGCTCACCGTGCAGATTTCGGTCACATTACGCTCGCGCGCCGCCCGCGCCTTCTCCCGTACCATGGCCTCGTCATAAAAGAAGATGTCGGCGTCGCCCGGTTTCCGGGAGAAACCGCAGAACCCGCAGGCATTCACGCAGAGGTTGGTGACGTTGATGTTCTGGTTGCGGACGTAGGTGACGATGTCGCCGACTTTCTGTTCCCGGAGTTCGTCCGCGGCGGCAGCGATCTCCCAGACGCCGCGGTCGCGCGTCGAGAGGAGACGGATGGCCTCCTCCTCCGTGAGCCGATGGCCGGCAAACACATCTTTGAGTAACCGTCGCAGTCCTGGTGTCACGCGCCTCATCTCTCCCCGATACGATACGTTGATCTGGCGCGGTCAGGACAAGAACCTTCGGGTGCTTCTGATGGTGGTGCATACACTTATCAGTTCCCGGGAGTATTCCGGCGGCCATGGCGCAACAGATTCTGTGCCACCAGCGCACAAGGCTCAGCTACAAGGATGCATACGGCTACGTCATCCCGGTCGGGAACACCAGCCTGATGACCTGGGTGACCGACGAGGGGATGATCGGGACAGAGGGGTTCGATATCGAGGCGCTGGCGAACGTCGGAGTCCCCGCGGCGATCGTCGGTGTCTCGGAAGAGTCGACCCTCGATACCCTGGATGGCCTGTTGGTTGCCGAGGTAAAGGCAGCAAACCTCTCGGCGATGCAGCGCCGTGTCGAGATCGGGATGCCGGGGAGGGAGGCCCTGAACCGGATGTGACGCTACCTCAGTAGTTCGCTGATTCTGGCGTCCGGCAACGATGGAGCGTCGCTACTTAAAAACGCTTCGCGTTGTCTCATGCTCCGGCCCTTCGGCCCGTCGCACCTCACACCAGCTCATAGGTCGTCGTCCGCTGGCGGAGCGTCCGGCCGAGATCCCCGGCGATCCGCTGCATCTCCGCCGGGTCCAGGTAATCGGCGCCCTCGCCGCCGGCATCCGTGCTGACGTCGTCGCAGAACATCGTCCCGCCGAGGTCGTCGCCGCCCGCGAGCAGCCCCAGCTGCGCCATCTTCGTCCCGACCTTGCCCCAGGAGATCTGGATGTGGTCGAAGTTGTCCAGGAAGAGCCGGGCGACCGCAAAGAGCAGGAGGTCTTCCCGGCCGGTGGCACCCGCGGTCGCGAGGCCGCTACGATAGAGGGCCGTATTCTCGTGGAGGAAGGAGAGCGGGACCAGTTCGGTGAACCCGCCAGTCTCGTCCTGGATCTCCCGGAGGATCGAAAGATGTCGGGCACGATCCGCGGCGCTCTCGCAGGAGCCGTACATGATCGTCGCCGTCGACCGGAGGCCGAGACGATGCGCCTCCTTGATTATCCGGACCCATGTCGCCGTGTCGCACTTGTTCGGGCAGATCACCCGCCGGACGTCGTCAACCAGAATCTCAGCCGCGGTCCCCTGCAGGGTTCCGAGCCCCGCGTCGCGCAGGCGCTCGATCGCATCCTTCGTCGAGACGCCGCTTCGTTTCGCCGCCCAGACAATCTCGTCCGGGCTCGCCGTGTGGATATCCACACCGGGAGCCTCGTCCTGCACACAGGAGATGAGGTCGACATAGGAGTCGAGGGTGTAGTCCGGGTGGACGCCGGAGAGAAGGCATATCTCGGTGACGTTCCGCGCCGCGGCCGCCCTGGCCTTCTCCCGGATCGCATCGGTATCGTCGTAGAACGCCTCCGGATCGTCCGCCCGCCGCCCGAACCCGCAGAAGCCACAGAGGTTCTTACAGATGTTGGTGACGTGGATGTTCTGGTTGCGGACGTAGGTGACGACGTCGCCGACTTTCTGTTCCCGGAGTTCGTCCGCGGCGGCAGCGATCTTCCAGACGCCCCGGTCGCGCGTCGAAAGGAGACGGACGGCCTCCTCCTCCGTGAGCCGGTGGCCGGCGAGTGTATCGTCGAGCAGGGTATGCAACGAGTTGGGCATCGTAAACAGCTCTCTTGTAGTCCCGGATTTATTCCTCTTTCTCTTTGCGCCGCGCAAGGACGAAGTCGTGGATGAGGATGACCAGGATGACGACGACGGCAAACTCGGCGAGGTGCAGGGGCAGGTAGCCGACGAGCGGCACCGCGACGAGCGCTTTCCCCACAATCCACTCCTTCTTTACCGGCTCGATCACCCCGATGCCGGAGATCCGGAGGTTCGGTTGGTCGGTGTAGGGGTTGTTGTCCCCTTTGGTGATGTAGCCGCCGTGCGGGTCATCGTAGTAGGCCCCGAGCCCTGACTCCTCTACGGCGGCGGTATCGACGAACGTCATCGCCCGATGGATGATCGGATGGACGGAATCGGCGCCGTTCGGGCGGTAGACAATCACGTTGCCATAGTTCCCGAACGACGATTGACCCGTCCGCTGCCCTTCGGCCCAGGTCGCGAGCCCACCGAACCGGTCCTCGTCAACGACGAGCACCAGGTCGCCGACGTTCATGTTCGGGACCATGCTCTCCGACTCGATCGTGACCACCGCCGGCCAGGTGCCGGCGAAGAGGTAGAGAACAAGGGCGATACCCCCCACGACCGCGACAACCCAGAGGAGGTCGCGGGCGAGCGAGATGATCGGGCGGTCGCTCTCCCGGAACGCTCGCATAGCCGATACTGCACGCTGCAGCCAGGTGGTATCCGACATCTGTTCTAAAGAGATTGATATCCTTCATATACATAGATTCCCCGGATATCCCGGACCGGGAATGGAGCGCGAGAAAGGGTTCTGCAGACTGCCTCCCCCGGGGCGGCATCGGCCTGTATTCCGTCGACAACGTGAGACACGAGGGTAGTGCGAACTACTTCCCCGGAGCATGAAAAAAGATAAACCCATATTGCTCGGGGGAGAATATGTTGAAGTCCATGCTCGCCAACGCCGAGATTGTACGCCGGTTCCTTGAGCTGAAGCATCAGGTCCATCCTGACGTGGTGAGTTACATCCGGGAGCAGAACGACCCGACGCTCATCGACCGGATAGCAGCGGGGGTCCCGGGGGACACCCTTGTCATCTCCGCGGAGCATATCCCGGGCTTGAAAAAGGTCCGGGACGGTACCCGGTTCCTCGTCGACCCGGAACTCGAGGTGATTATGGGGAGCGCCGGGACCACAGGGAGCGTCAGCGGTCACGAGGACGCTGTCCACTACTTCCGGGACCGCTACAACTGCCTCTCCTCGATGCTCCGGGCCCGGATGAACGTGATGCCGATCGAGGCGCTGGCGAAGTCCCCCCACCGATACCGCGATGAGGAGTGCAGCGTCATCGGGATGGTGGCCGACGTGCGGACGACCGCCAAAGGGCACCGGCTCGTCGAGGTGGAGGACCCCACCGGGGCCATCCGGGTGCTCTTCAACAAAGGGCGGGACGACTCGTTCGCAGAAGCGGAGCGGATCCTCCCCGACGAGGTGCTCGGGGTCAAAGGAAAACTCTCAAACGACGGCGGGCTCTTCTTCGCCGAACAGCTCTTTCGTCCGGACGTCCCCATCAACAACGCCCCGTTCAAGAGCGACAGGCCAGGGAAGGCGGTCCTGATCTCCGACGTGCACGTCGGGAGCGACACCTTCCTCGAAGACGGATGGAACCGGTTCGCCGACTGGCTCCAGGACTCCGACGCCGGCTACCTCCTGATCGCGGGCGACCTCGTCGACGGTATCGGGATCTACCCCGGACAGGATAACGAGCTGACGATCAAGAACATCTACGAGCAGTATGACGTCTTTGCAGAGATGCTCCGTGACCTGCCCTCCCGGATCCGGATCGTCGCCGCCCCGGGGAACCACGACGTCGTCAGGATGGCCGAGCCGCAGCCGGCGATCCCGCCGGAATTCACCGCAAAGTTCCCGTCAAACTGCACCCTCGTCGAGAACCCCTGCCTCTTAAACCTCCAGGGCGTCCGGGTCCTGATGTACCACGGCCGGTCGATCGACGATATGATCGGGCTCATCCCGGGCGCGAGTTACGAACGGCCCGGCGAGATCATGGAGGAGATGCTCAAACGCCGGCTGCTTGCCTCTCCCTACGGCATGCGCACCCCCATCGCCGCGATGAAGAACGACCGGCTCGTCATCGATCCGCTCCCCGAGATCCTCCTCACCGGGCACGTCCATATCTGCGGCATTACCCGCTACCGGGGTGTTCTCGGGGTGAACGCCGGAACCTGGCAGGCCCAGACAGCGTTTCAGAAACAGATGAACATCCACCCCACGCCCGCGCGAGCGTTCATCGTCGATCTTCAGACACTCCAACCGGAAGTGATGGATTTCAGTTGATTTTCCGTCAGATATCCCGGATCTTTTCCACATATTTAAAAATGTTGAATTCCTCTGTATATGGTACTCAATCGGAGGAATGCAAAGAGATGGATCTTGTGTATCTGGCACCCATAGGTGCCATCCTTGCTCTCCTGTTCGCAGGATACTCATTCATGAGTATCCGGCGGGAGGGGACGGGTACTGAACCGATGCAGAAGATCGCTGCCGCCATCCACACGGGGGCAATGGTCTACCTGAACAGACAGTATCGTGCCATAGCAATATTCGTCGTCGTACTTGCCGTCGTCCTCGGCGTCTGGATTAACCCCCTCACCGCGGCCTGTTTCGTGCTCGGTGCTGCGCTCTCGGCGACTGCCGGCTACATCGGCATGTTCACCGCCACGGCCGCAAACGTCCGGACGACGAACGCCGCGCGGCGTGGGATCGCGGATGCGTTCAAAGTCTCGTTTGCGAGCGGTTCGGTCATGGGCATGGCCGTGGTCGGGCTCGGGCTTCTCGGGCTCACGATCGCCTATATGGCCATCAGCACCTTCTCGGGGCTTCCCCAGGCTGAAGTCCTCACCATCGTGACCGGCTTCGGCCTCGGTGCAAGTTCGATCGCCCTCTTCGCCCGTGTCGGCGGCGGTATCTTCACCAAGGCCGCGGACGTCGGTGCCGACCTCGTCGGCAAGGTCGAGGCAGGCATCCCCGAGGACGACCCCCGCAACCCTGCCGTCATCGCCGACAACGTCGGTGACAACGTCGGCGACGTCGCCGGCATGGGCGCCGACCTCTACGAGTCCTACGTCGGCTCGATCATCGCTGCGATGGTTCTCGGCGTCGCCGTCGCGGCCACGCAGTTCCCGAACGCCGACGTCATGAACGTGATCCTCCTCCCGCTGCTCATCGCCGCGGTCGGTATCGTCGCGTCCATCATCGGCTCGTTCTTTGTGCGGACGAACAAGACCGAGAGCAGCGCCATTCACATGGCCTTCAATAAGGGTTTGCTCGCCGCGATGGTCGTGACGGTCGCCGCCACCTACTTCCTCGTGACCCAGCTCCTCGGGGCGGAGTACATCGGGGTCTTCTACGCCACCGTCGCCGGTCTCGTCGCAGGGTTCGCCATCGGCCTGATCACCGAGTTCTACACCTCCTTTGACCGGAGCCCGACCCTCGCCATCGTCAAGTCGACCGAGACCGGGGCCGCGACCACCATCATCACAGGGTTTGCAAAGGGGATGGAGAGCACCATCTGGCCGGTCCTGATCATCTCCGTCGCGATCTTCATCGCCTACCAGGTCGCAGGTCTCTTCGGTATTGCCATCGCCGCCGTCGGCATGCTCGCGACGCTCGGGATCTCCCTCTCCGTCGATGCCTACGGCCCGGTCGCCGACAACGCCGGCGGTATCGCCGAGATGTCCCACCAGAAGCCCGAAGTCCGCGAGATCACCGACACGCTCGACGCCGTCGGGAACACCACCGCCGCCATCGGCAAGGGGTTCGCCATCGGCTCTGCGGCGCTGACGGCGCTCGCCCTCTTCGCCGCCTACACTCAGGCGGTCGGCCTCTCGGTCATCGACGTCTCTGTCCCGAACGTCTTCATCGGTGTCCTGATCGGAGCAATGCTCCCGTTCCTCTTCTGCTCCATCACGATGATGGCGGTGGGTAAGGCCGCATACAGCATCGTCCACGAGGTCCGCCGCCAGTTCAAGGAGATCACCGGCCTCATGGAGGGAACGGCCGAGCCCGACTACGCCTCCTGTATCGCCATCTCCACCAAATCGGCGTTGCGTGAGATGATCCTGCCCGGCGTCCTCGCCGTCGCCGCCCCGCTCGCCGTCGGGATCGTCCTCGGCCCCGAGGCGCTCGGTGGCCTGCTCGTCGGTTCGCTTGCGGCCGGGTTCCTCCTCGCCGTCACGATGGCGAACTCCGGAGGAGCCTGGGACAACGCGAAGAAGTACATCGAGCAGGGCCACCTTGGCGGCAAGGGCTCCCCGGCCCATAAGGCGGCGGTCGTCGGCGACACCGTGGGCGACCCCTTCAAGGACACCTCGGGCCCCGCCATCAACATTCTCCTGAAGCTGATGTCCATGGTCGCGCTGGTCTTCGCGCCGCTGATCCTGGTCGTCTAATCTTACCCACCTTTTTTGAAACCCCGGCAGTATCACGGATTACAACGAGAACTCCTTTCTTTGCAACCTATCTCTTCCGGAACCCGTGTATTCCTTCAACCCGGGCTGCAGACCTCTACCCCCGTTCAGGCTGACCGCAACGTTTATCACCGAGTTGCACATTATTGATCGTGATAAATTGTTCATGATTTATCATGACAAATCCCGGAGATGACCGCGCTCCCGGCGGAGACCGGTAACGAGAGTGCCGGCGACCGATACGGACGGCAGCACGAACACGGGCCGACAGGTCGAAATGACAGCGGACCCGAAGATCAGCCGTTTTTGCACGGAATCGAGACCCGTACGGGGATCGACCGGAGCAATTCGGCATGATTAATCATGTAGAAGAGTGGGAAGATGGCAGAGACGTTTGCCGTGAAACTGGAGGAGAAACGCTACCTCCCCGACCCCCGGTGTAAGGCGACCGCCTGGACACCGGATTACGCACAGGCGTATCAGGAGTTCATGCGCGACCCGGAGGCCTTCTGGGACCGGGTCGCTCGTGAACTGGACTGGTTCGAACCGTGGGACCAGATCAGGGAGTGGAACTACCCCTACGCGAAGTGGTTCGTCAACGGAAAACTGAACATCACCTACAACTGCCTGGACCGCCACGTCACCAGCGACCGGAAGGATAAGCCGGCGATCGTCTGGCGCAGCGAGGAGGGAGAGGAGCGGGTTTTTTCCTACGAAGGCCTCTACCGCGAGGTGATGCGGTTTGCAAACGGACTCGCGCACCTCGGTGTCGGGAAGGGCGACCGTGTCTGCATCTACATGCCGCTCGTCCCCGAACAGGTCGTCGCGATGCTCGCCTGTGCCCGGATCGGGGCCGTCCACTCGGTGGTCTTCGGCGGGTTCGGGCCCGATGCGCTCGCGATGCGGATCAACGACGCGAAGGCAAAGGTCCTCATCACTGCAGACGCCGGCTACCGTCGTGGAAAAGCCATCCCTCTCCTGGGGATCGCAAGAGAGGCACTCGGCCATGCGTCGTGCGTCGAACGGGTCGTCGTCCTCCGGCGTGAGACACCGGCCGTCGACCTCGATCCCGCCCGGGAGGTTGCCTACAGCGACCTCATGGCCCACGCCGCACCGGACTGCCCGGCAGAGGCGATGGACGCCGAGGACCCGCTCTTCATCCTGTATACGAGCGGCTCGACCGGCGCACCGAAGGGTATCGTGCATACCTGCGGCGGGTATGCAGTCGGAACCTACTACACCACCCGCCACGTCTTCGACGTCAAGGAGAACGACGTCTACTGGTGCACCGCCGACACCGGCTGGATCACCGGCCACAGTTACATCGTCTACGGCCCACTCAGCGTCGGCACAACCGTCGTCCTCGTCGAAGGGACGCCTGACTACCCGGATCCCGGCGCATACTGGCGGCTGGTCCAGGATCTGGGGGTGACGATCTTCTACACCGCGCCGACCGCCATCCGGATGTTCATGCGCTACGGCGACGAGTGGCCGGCGAAGTACGACCTCTCGGGGCTGCGGGTGCTCGGGTCGGTCGGCGAACCGCTCAATCCCGAGGCGTTCGAGTGGTATTACCGCGCGATCGGCGGCGGGCGGTGCCCGATCGTGGACACCTGGTGGCAAACCGAGACCGGGATGCACATGGTGACCACGATGATCGGGGAGGCGATGAAACCAGGGTTTGCCGGAAAGCCCGTTCCAGGCGCCGTCGTCGACGTCGTCGACAGAACGGGCAACCCGGTCCCGCCCGGCACCGGCGGGTTCCTGGTCATCAGGGAGCCCTGGCCCGCGATGCTCCGGACGGTCCACGGCAACGACGAACGCTACTGCGTCTACTGGAACACCATCCCGGGCTGCTATACGGCAGGCGATCTCGCGGTGAAGGACGAAGACGGCTACATTATGGTCATCGGGCGGGCCGACGACCTGATCGTCGTCTCCGGGCACAACATCGGGACCGCGGAGGTCGAGAGCGCGCTCGTCTCCCACGACGCAGTGGCTGAGGCTGCCGTCATCGGGAAACCC
Source organism: Methanoculleus nereidis (assembly GCF_032944295.1). Lineage (NCBI taxonomy): Archaea > Methanobacteriati > Methanobacteriota > Methanomicrobia > Methanomicrobiales > Methanomicrobiaceae > Methanoculleus > Methanoculleus nereidis. The sequence goes on along the minus strand of NZ_JABFFQ010000001.1, from coordinate 245,241 downwards.
GATCCCCTGAAGGGGAACGTCATCAAGGCCTTCGTCACCCTCCGCATGGGTGCGGACCCCGGCGACGGCCTCTCCGACGACCTTGCCCACCATGTCAGGAAGAGCCTCGGGCCCGTCGCGGTGCCGGCCGAGATCGAGTACATGGACCGGCTCCCCAAGACCCGGAGCGGCAAGATCATGCGCCGGGTCCTGAAGGCCCGGGAGCTCGGCATGGACCCGGGGGACATCTCCACCCTGGAGGAGTAACCCTCCTCTTCTTTGAGGAAAACATCCATGCCCGACACACCGAAGGTCTTTGGCATGCCTGCAGAGAAGGGGCGATGGGGGCTTGTCGCCCTCGGCCTCGTCATCAACCTCTGCCTCGGGAGCATCTACTCCTGGAGCGTCTTCGTCGCGCCGCTTGCGGCGCACTTCACCGCGACGCTCGGCCGGGAGGTGGCGGCGGGAGAGGTGCTCCTCCCGTTCTCGGTCTTCCTCGCCTTCTTCGCGATAGCGATGCCGCTCGCCGGGAAATACATCGAGCGCTACGGCCCGCGGAGGGTGACGATCGTCGGCGGGCTCCTCACCGGCCTCGGGTGGCTCCTCGCCTCGACGGCGACGTCGGTCGAAGCCCTCTACGTCGTCTACGGGGTTGTCGGGGGGCTCGGGGTCGGGATCGCCTACGGGGCGCCGGTCGCCGTGGCCGCCCGATGGTTCCCGGACCGGCGGGGACTCGCGGTGGGGCTCGCCCTGCTCGGGTTCGGGTTCTCGGCGTTCATCACCGCGAACGCGGCAGGTGCCCTGATCGCCGCCTACGGGGTGATGGCGACGTTCCGCATCTTCGGGGCCGCACTAATCGCCGTGCTGGTCCTCTCGGCCCTGCCGCTCCGGTTCCCGCCGCAGGGCTGGCGGCCGGCGGGATGGTCGGCGCCCGCACCCGGGGTCGGAACGGCGCCGGTCTGCGAGTGCGACCGCAGCGCAATGCTCCGGACGGGGACGTTCTACGGCCTCCTCGCCTGCTACTTCGTCGGCTGCCTCGCAGGGCTCATGGCGATCTCGATCGCAAAACCGGTCGGGACCGAACTCGCCGGGGTCGATGCGGGGCTCGCGACGCTCCTCGTCGGGTTCTTCGCCGTCTTCAACGGGCTGGGCCGGCCGGCGTTCGGCGGGCTTGCGGACCGGATATCGCCGCAGAAGACGGCGATGATGACGTTTGCGCTGATTGCGGCGGCATCCGTGCTGATGTGGCTCGCGCCCGGCGTGCCCGCCTACATCGTCTCGTTCGCCGTTCTCTGGGGCTGCCTCGGGGGCTGGCTTGCGATCGCGGCGACGGCGACGGCCTCCTACTTCGGGACATGCGACTACCCGCGGTGCTACGGGGTCGTCTTCCTCGCCTACGGCGCAGGCGCCATCGCCGGGCCGCAGCTCGCGGGGTTCATCCGGACAGCGACCGGGACCTACCTCGGGGTCTTCCCGTGGGTCGCGGCCCTCGCCGCCGTGGGGTTCGCCGTCGCCTGGCTCCTGATGCGACCGCCGGCCGGTGTCCCGGCGAGAGAGCCCCTGCCGGTAACGGCGGGGGAAGAATGAAGGCGAGAACTTACCCCTTCTCCGTGAGCCCGAGCCGCCGGAGCACCCCGGCGGCCGCACTCATCCCGCCGTCCAGGTAGACGGCGCCGACGAGCGCCTCCAGGCACTCGGCGAGGACCCGGCCGGAGGTCCAGACCCTCTGGGCGGCCTCGCCCTTCCCCCACCGGACGTAGTTCCCGAGATCGAGGTCTTCTGCGAGCCCGCGGAGCCGGGTCATGTTCACCAGGTTCATTTTTCGGTTGCTGATCGCGCCCTTGTCGTGCGCCCCGCCCGCGACCACCGCCTCCACGACCGCCACGTTGATGACCGCATCGCCGAGGGTGGCGAGAGCGTCCATGTGGGTCTCGGGGGGGAGGCCCGCCTCCAGGGTGTAGGCGAGACGGGTGAGCGCCCGCGTAAGAAGTGCGCGGTCATTGAAGGTGTAGCCGATCCGCTCCTCGATCGCGCCCGGGTCCCGGCAGCCGGTGCTGTTGCGGTTCATAAAAAAGGGGTTACTCCAGGACTTCGGCCTTCTCGATCCGGACGGGGACCTTCGGCTTATCGGCGGAGTTCGTCTTCACCTTCCCGATCTTATCGACGACGTCCATCCCTTCCACCACTTCGCCAAAGACCGGGTGAGCGCTCGGCGTCCTGGGGTTGTCCCAGTCGAGGAAGTCGTTGTTCACCAGGTTGATGAAGAACTGGCTGCCGCCGGTGTTCGGGCGTCCGGTGTTCGCCATAGCGATCGTGCCCCGCTGGTTCGAGTGGCCTTTCACGAACTCGTCGGTGATGGTGTAGCCCGGTCCGCCCGTCCCGGTGCCGGTGGGGTCGCCGCCCTGGATCATGAAGTTGGCGATGACCCGGTGAAAGATCGTGCCGTCGTAGAACCCGGACCGGACCAGTTTCTCGAAGTTCCCGGCGGTCACCGGCATGTCGTCGTAGAGGCGGATCGTGATGTCTCCCATGGTCGTGTGGAGCACGACGTTCTTCTCTGTCATAATCATTAACTCCGTTATGGTATTGTCCGTCGTTGCTACTTATACTGATGGAGGGCGGCATGCCAGGAGGCCCGGCAGCCTCGGCCCCGGTTCACCCGGTCAACTGAATACCCTAAACAAACCCAATAAGTAAAAATGATTTATATGATTAGCCCGGAAGTATATGCATGTACTCCGGAGCGAACATTCCCCGTCCGGCCTCCGGCGGCGGAGGGGTCCCCGGATGAACCACCAGACACCGGTCTTCATCATCACCGGCGGGCAGGGCCAGTGCAAGACGACGTTCCTGCACCTGGTCCTCGGGCTCATCGTCGGGCTGAACGTGCGTGTCCGCGGGGTCATCGCACCCGGACACGTGCGGGACGGCCGCAGGTCCGGGTTCACCCTCGTCGACCTCGCCACCGGCGAGCACGAAGAACTCTGTTCGATCGACCCCGATCCCCGGTGCGAGGCCCACGGCCGGTTCTACTTCCAGCCTGTTGGGCTCGCGTTCGGCCGTCGGGCACTCGCGCCGCCGGATCCGCGGGGGACCGATCTTATGGTCATCGACGAAGTGGGGAGGTTCGAGCTTCAGGGCGTGGTCTGGGCGGATCAGCTCGACCGATTGACCGCGCACCCGCATCCGCCGATGATCTGGACGGTCCGGCGCAGGCTCCTTGATACGGTCGTCGAACGGTGGAATATCACGAACCCTGTCGTGGTGGACGTCGGGACCGCGAGCGCCATGGCGACGGCGGACGCCGTGATGGACGCCGTCTGGGCGTGGCGCGAGGCGCAGCCGTTCTCCCCGATCACGGCGGCGCCGGTTCCGGGGGATCGCGTCGCCCCTCCAGCGCTCTTTGCGGATGCAGCCGCCGGAGCGCCACGGAGCACCCCGGTCATCCTCCGGCGCTGTTACGGCCCGGAGGGGTGACGCGCCCGGCCGCGCCTCACTCCATCTCGAGCGCTTTTGCGGCGGCCCGCCCGATCAGTTCCGGTGGGATCGCCTCGTACTCCTCGCCGTTGTAGCGGAGCGTCCGGCACTCCGCCTCCTCCTCCCCGCAGGTCTCGCAGGATTCACATGATGCGCAGGCACAGGCCGTCGCGGTCACCTCGACCCCTTCGAGGAGCTTCTCGACCGGGATCCCGTTGAAGAGGAGGCACTCCGACTCTGCGGCGGCATCGTCGGGGAGGACCGTCTCGATCACCCGGACGCCGACCCCCTCCATCTCGAGGAGCATGCGGATCTCCGCGAGGACCGCCGCAAGCGTCATCCCGGTCTCCTCGAACTCTTCAGGGGTCTTTTCGACGTTCCCTTCGGCGTGTTTCCATTCGATGACGAGTTCCTTCTTCATGGTGCACCTCCACTATTGGCACCGACCCGACATCTTCCTGTCGCTGCACCGATCACAGCCTCCGCGGCATGCTCCGCCTGTGCAGGCGCATCGCGGCGGCGGTGAAGACCAGGGCAAAGAGGGCGAGCGCCGCGATATCGACCGCCACCGGGAAGTAGTGTGCGCCGGAAAAAGCGTAGCGGACGACGTCCGTGAAGTAGGTGAGCGGCGAGCAGGCCGCAAGCGTAAGCCCCCACGCCGGCATCTGCTCCAGGGGGACGAAGATGCCGGATATGAAGACGAGCGGGAACTTCAGGAGGGTGGAGAGCATCATGATATTCGAGGGCAGGTTCGTGGGAGGGACTGCAAGGAGCATGCCGAGGCCTGAGAAACAGCATGCGGCAATGAGGATTCCAAAACCAAGCACGATGCCGTGCAGGAGGGGAAGGCCGAGTCCGAGGCCAATGAGGAGGGTGATTGCCGTGACCCCGATCCCGAAGAGGGTGGAAGCAATCATGTCCCCGAGGACGATCGCCTCGACGGTGACCGGGCAGGCTGCAAGTCGTTCGAGCGTCCTTGCCTGACCCTCCCAGGGGAAGATTGCCGGCGAAACGGCGGTCGAAGTGAAGAAGAGGGTCATCCCCACAAGCCCGGAGACGAGAAACGCGAGAGGAAGCTGCCGGCCGCCCAGGAAGAATGCCAGGAACAGGAAGACCGGCATGAAGATCCCGAAGATGAGCACCGGGCCCTTAAGGTAGTAGACGCGGATGTCTTTCCTCGCGATCACCCAGGCCCGCCGCACCTGCTCTCCGTACGCCGCCGGGTTCACGGTCGCTCCTCCCCTGTCAGCCGCAGGAAGGCCCTGTCAAGCGACGGGGCAAGGGTGTTTAGGGTGAGGATCGTCACACCGCGATCTCCGCTGAAGGCCACCAGGGACCTGATGGTTAGGTCCGGATTTCCTGTGGTGATCTGCCACACATCTCCCGTCCGGCTTGCCCCGGCCACGCCGTCGAGCCCTGCAATGGCTTCTGCAGGCACCGGCCGGTCGAAGCTCACCTCGACCTGGTGCTCGCGGTCGATTGCGGTCTTCAACCTCTCGGGGGCATCGATCGCGACCATCTTCCCGCTCCGGATGATGCCTATGCGGTCGCAGAGCCGGTTCGCCTCCTCCATGTTATGGGTGGTGAGAAAGATGGTGGTTCCGTCCGCGTTGAGATCACGCAGCAGGCCGAGGATCATCTGCGTGCTCTGCACGTCAAGCCCGCTCGTCGGCTCGTCGAGGAAGAGGAGCTCGGGCTCGTGGAGGAGCGCCATGGCGAGGATGAGCCGCTGTTTCATGCCTTTCGAGTAGCCCTTTACTTTCTGGTCCCTTCTCCCGGAGAGGCCGAGGGTCTCGAGGAGGTCGCTTGAGCGCCGTTCTGCCCGGGGGCGGCCGAGCCCGTAGAGGTCCCCCACCAGCATGAGGTTCTGCCACGCGGTAAGGTCGACGTAGGCGTTCGAGGTCTCGGGCACGACGCCGAACCGCTGTTTCGCCAGAACCGGCTCCTTCTGGATATCATGACCGAAGATCCTCACACTCCCACCGTCAATCGGGACGACGCCGGTCAGCATCCGCGTGGTCGTGGTCTTCCCGGCGCCGTTCGGCCCGAGGAACCCGAAGATCTCGCCCCGGCGAACCTCGAACGAGATGCCGTCCACGGCGGTTATGGCGCCGAAGGTCTTTATGAGGCTTTCGACCTCGATCACGTTCGGCATGCCATCTCCTCCCGACCAGCCCGGCCGCCGGCGAAAGACGCGGACGTCTGTGCGCAGCTCAGTATTTCGTTAACGATCTCCCCAGTCACGGCGGGACCCAACCTGGAGAATACTCTAGAGTTGAAATATAAAAACACACGTTATCAGGCGAATACGGGCCGTAGGTGATGCCATGGAACTGTCAGGGTATTCCGGCCCACTGAGGCCGCCAGCGTTCGCACGGTCTTCCGCTCAAAGACTGCGGAGAGGAGGGATGTGCCCTCGACCCCGCACTACCCGTCTACTCCTCTTTCGGCTCGGATACTTCCGTCTTCGGGACGATCCATGTTCCGCAACCGCAGCCGGAAGAAAAGAGTTTCTTTACTCCTGAGCCGGTGCATCCTTCGTCTTTTTTCTCGCTCCCGCCTGTCACGCGACCAGCATTGCCACGAGAAGATAGGCCCCGATCCCGATGAAGAGCACCCCGACGATCCGCCGCGTCCAGTATTCGAACTTCTCCGCCGCCTTCATCGCATTCCCCACCTTCGCGATCCCGGTCACCATGATCAGCGAGAACGCGATCACCGGCAGAGCGGTCGCGACGGCAAAGACCGCCGGCACCCCGAGTGGGTCGGAGGTCCGGAGCGCCAGCGGGATCAGCATCGCAAAGAAGAGAACCGCCGAGAACGGGCAGAAGGTCAGTGCGAAGAGCACGCCGAGGATGAAACTCCCTGCGAGGCCCTTATCGGCGATCCGCTCCTTGAACGCGGCAAACCGCCCGCTGCCGCCGCCCCATGAGGGGAGCGGGACGAGATCGAGCATCACGACCCCGATGGCGATCAGCAGCGGGCCGACCAGCATCTCCCCCCAGGACTGGAGGAAGAGCGAGATCCCCTGGACGGAGAGGCCGAAGATGACGATCAACGCCGCGAGCCCGACGTAGACGACCATCCTCCCCGCGCTGTAGAGCGAACCGGCGAGGAGGGTCTGCCCCGGGCTCCCTATCCGGCGGGAGAGATAACCGATCGCGGCAATGTTCGTCGCGAGCGGGCAGGGCGAGAGAGCCATCATCAGCCCGATGAAGAACGCGGCGACGAGAGGAACGTTGCTCGTCCCCATCGTCTCCATGAACCCCATCAGGCTCATTGCGAGAAGTCCCCTGCAAGGCGCATCTCGATCAGCGCATTGAGGTACTGCATGAATCCGGGTTTATCGTTGAGTTTGTACCAGACCCGCGTATCCTCTTCTTTGTAAAATCCGCCCTGGTCGTCGTAGGTGCCGAGCCAGAGCGACGAGCCGGTCGCACCATAGCGCTCGACGATCTCCTTCTTTTCCGGGTCGCCGATATCGATGTGGTCGAAGATCACCTTCCCGGAGCCGAGTTCTTCGGGGAAGTGTGTTTTCACGGTCTCTTCGGCGTAGTCACCGAGCACCACGCAGGAGTAGCACTGGTTCGGCGCGGTGAAGTGGATGACCTCGACTTTCGTGACGGTGCCGTTGATCGGCGGGACGGTGGCGGCATCCGCTCCGCCGGGTGCTGTCGTGCATCCTGCAGAGAGGGCGTTCAACGCCAGGAGGACCGACAGCGCAACGATCGGCAGGATCTTCCGGGCGGGGGCGCTGCAGGGGAACTGTTCCTGTGTGCGCCCGGGTTCGGAGTTACTCATGTGTGTTCGTCTCATCAGGGACACCCCTGGTGCCGGGATATCATTACAAGATATCTTGAAATTGCGCTGACCTGTTGTTCAACCGGATATATATTTCATTCGGGGGAGCACCGGGAGAAGTGATCGCCGCCGGTGGGAAAGCAGCCTGCCCGAGCTGGCATGGAGAGCAAAAGAGCCGGTCAGACTCCTGCCAGCAAAAGAGGTCTGGAGCCGGCATTCATCCCCTGATCGCATCCATAACGGCGGCCGAGAGGCGCTCGATCTCGTCGAACCGGGGTTCGGCCATCCCGTTCTTTGCGATGCCGCAGTCGGTCGCGACGATGTGCAGGTGCGGCTCGACCCCGAGCGCCTGTAACTTCTTCCTCCCGCAGCAGTCGCCGCACCCGTCCAGCACCAGGATGCGATCCGCGTGCCGGACCGCAGCCTCCAGCGCCGCCGTCGGCCGGGTGGCCGCGATACACGCCTCGACCATCCTGCAGGAGCAGCGGAGGAGCATCGCACCGGTCTGGGCCGTCAGTTTCCCGGTATTCGAGACCCCGGAACAGGTGATGACGGTGAACGCCATTCAGACCGCCCCGAACGTCGCGTCAATCCGGATGGTGACCTCGTCCCGGATCCGCCGGACGTCGGCCATGATCTCATCATCGGTGCCGGCGAGGTTCAACGGATCGGGAAACTCCCGCTGGATCTCCCCATTCGCCCGGGGGAAGAAGGGGCGGATCCCGCCCTCCACCACCTGTGGGCGTGCAGAACGATGGGTGCAGACGAAGACAGTCCTCTTCTTCACAGTATCACTCCAGCCCAAGCGCCTTCAGCACCGCCCGGGCGATCAGTTCGGGCGGGATCGACTCGTAACGCTCGCCGCCGTAATCGACCGCACGGCACTCGACATCATCCTGCCCGGTGATACAGGCACAGGAGGAGCAGGGCGTGCTGGTAACTTCCATGCCTTCGATGAGATCCTCGAGTGGTACGCCGTTGAAGAGGATGATGTTTGAGTCTGCTATCGCATCGTGTGGAAGGACGTTCTCGACGAATTTGACCGTGATGCCCGCGTCTTCAAGGGCTGCGCGAATCTGATCGACTGTTTCCCTCACCGCCTTCCCGGTTTCGCTGCACCGTTCGCAGGTGTTCTCGATGTCTCTTCCGATATGCCGCCATTCGATGACGAGGGTGTCCGTCGATCCTTCGCATCCACAACCGCAGCCGTACCCACCGGACGGCCTGCGCTCCTTCTCCTCCTCCGTTCTCCCTTTGCCCTCCCAGGCGGCGGAGACAACCGTCTCGACGTCCTCTTCGGGGAGGTCGAGGCTCCCGCCCTTCCCGATCCCGAAGTCCGTGACCAAGATCTCCTGGTCGGGCGTGATGCCGGCCTTCTCAGCGATCTGGCGGGCGCAGCCGACCGGGCAGCCGTCGATGACGACCACCTCGTCCGCCGCCTCGACCTTCTTCTTGATCGAGGGCATCCCGACGGCGAGGGAGGCCGTGCAGGCGGTATTCCCGTATCCTTCCTTCGTTAACCGGACGGCAGCCTCGTTTGTGAGCTGTCCTGCCTTCGATGCGCCGGCACAGGCGAAGATGATCCGTTTCGGTCCGCCTGCCGGCTCTATCCCGGATTCACAGACGCACCGGGGTGTGTTCTGTTCCGTCATCTCACTTCACTCCAAGCAGTATCTGTTTGATATCCTCAACGCAGGGGACGTGGCCGACGACCTTGGCCTCGCCGTCGACGTAGAGCGCCGGCGTCAGCATCACGCCCCGCTCGATCATCGCATCGAGGCTCTCGATCGTGCGGATCTCCGCATCGATCTCGAGCTCCCCGACCGCGATCTCGACGTTCCTGTTCATCCGCTTGCACCTGGCGCAGCCGGTTCCGAAGATTTCAACCAGCACCATCTCTCAGACTCCACTGCAGGGGAAAAGGGGTCTCACCCCTGCAGGATCTCCTTGATCTCTTTGACATCCGCCACCCGGCCGGAGACCTTGAGTTCCCCGTCGACGGCGAGGGCGGGGGTCAGCATCACGCCGCGGTCCATGATCTCGGTGATGTCGTCGACCTTGACGAGTTCGGCCTCGATGCCGAGGTCTTTGATCGCCGCTTCAACGTTCTTTGCAAGCCGCTTGCACTTGGCGCAGCCGGTTCCGAGCACTTCAACCTTCATTGTTTCTTCACCTCGTTCTGGTAATCTAAAAGGAGCGCCGCCCGGTAGAGCGGTTCCGCTTCCTTCGGGATGTAGTTGTAGATCTTTACCTGTTTGATGAGTTCGTCGCCGATAGCGGTCTCGGCCGTGATACCGCTATCGATAACGTCGGCCAGGATGTCGTCGAGCATCGCGAGCCCGACGACGACCCCGCCGACCTCGATCCGGCGGACGCGGCGCAGGGCTTCGGCGGCGCAGCAGGGTTTCTCTCGCTTCTTTGGCTCCATGGGTTCTCTCCTAGATAAGCAGCATGCCGTTCCCGTACAGGAACCCGGCGACGGTCGCGAAGACCACCACCAGCCCCACGTAGGCCGCCGTCTTCTTCAGCCCGACGATCCGGTAGATGACGAGAACGGAGGGGAGGCTGATCGTCGGGCCCGCGAGCAGGAGGGCAAGCGCCGGTCCCGGGGCCATGAGGCCTGCCGAGTAGCCGAAGGTCGTACCGATGATCGGGACCTCAAGCAGCGTCGGCATGTAGAGGATCATCCCGACGATCGCCGCAAAGAAGTTCGCGCCGAGCGAGTTGTTCCCGAAGAAGGGCTGGAAGGTCTCGGGCGGGAGGAAGAAGGCGATGATCCCGACGAGGAACGTCCCGGCGATCAGGATGGGAAAGATCTTCTTTGTGAGATCCCAGGTCTCCAGCCCCCAGTCGGTCACCTCGTCGCGATCGAAGTAGTAGATGAGCAGGACGGCGATCGCGAGCGTGAGGATGTAGACGATGCCGAGCCGGAGCGCCCACTCGAGCTGCGACGCCCCGAAGACCAGTATCCCTGTCAGGAGGGCGAAGAACGCCGGCGTGACCCAGCGCGGCTTCTCCTCCTCGCACGCCCCGGCGACGGTCGGCGCCATCGCCCTCTGCTTGAGCGTCTCGACATCCGTCGACCGGAAGATCAGCGCCATGAAAAGCCCGATGACGATGGCGAGAACGACCGCAAAGACCGCCCGGGCTATCCCGAGGTCGAACCCGAGCACCCGGGCGGTGTAGATGATCGCGAGGATGTTGATGGCCGGTCCGGCAAAGAGGAACGTCGTCGCCGGCCCGATGCCGCTCCCCTTCTTGAGGATACCGGCGAATATCGGGAGGATGGTGCAGCTGCAGACGGCAAGGACCGTACCCGAGACCGATGCCAGCCCGTAGGAGATGTATTTTGGAGTGTCCGGGCTGAAGTACTTCAGGATCGCGTCCTTCTTGACGAACGCGGCGATGGCCCCGGCGATGAAGAACGCCGGGACCAGGCAGGTGAGGACGTGCGCCGAGAGGTAGTCGAGCACAGATGCAAGCCCTGACGAGAGGGCGCCGATGAGCAGGTCGATCATGGGTGTGCGGGGTCGGGCCAAGCGATTCAAATTTATTTGAATTAGAGTGTGCGGGGTCGGGCATAAAGGTTACGGTTTCACCAATTTTTGAAATAGTCCTGCGGACGCCTGAAAAAAGAGCTGTCGTGCCGGGCAGTTCAGGATGGAATGGGTCAAAGCAGGCATTTAAATCGGGAATGGCCCCTACCCGCCCCAACCGTGGTCGCAAGGGGAATAGCGCCGATGCCAGACACCCCTCCTTAAAATATTGCAACCCCGAAATACGCCAGTATAAACTTCACCGAGACGTACAAAAAGTAGACGCCGAAGATCAGTTTCAACGTTGCCGGGTGGAATTTCTTGATGACGGCAGCACCGAGCTGTGCACCCACGATCGTTCCGGCGGCCAGGATCAGTGCAGCGCCGATTGCAACGTATCCCTCCGCGAGCTTGATGCCCCCGCCGACGACGGCCAGGGGGATCATCGTTGCCAGTGACGTTCCCATCGTGACATACACCGGCGCGTTAAACAGGTAAATCAGACCGGGAACAAGAGCATATCCTCCGCCCAGTCCGACAAGCCCCGTCAGAATACCGACGACAAACCCGAGCAGCCCTTTTCTCCCTTCCGAACCGGGGATGACATTGCCTTCCGGCTGGCTTTTCTTTCGATGCGCAACCCCTTCGACGATCATGCGCACCGCAGGCAGAATGAACGCTATGCCCAGTATCAGTCCCAGAAGAGCCGTCTGATCCGAGAGGAGGTTGAAGGCATACGAACCGATAACCACCCCGATAATGCCAAACCCGCCAAGCCATGCGGTTGTTTTTACATCCAGGTTTTTCCGTATCAGATGGCCGTATCCCCCGGATATCGCTGTAAAGATGACAGCGAACAGCGTGGTACCTATGGCGATGGGCACCGGATACCCCAGGTAAAAATGGAGGATCGGCAGCATGACGCTGCAGCCGCCGGTCCCGATGATTCCGCCAAGCATTCCCGCGGCCAGTCCGACAACGATGAGCAGGATTACCGCCGTCAACGTGATAGCGGGCGCCCCTTCTTTTGCTGCCATGCCGGTCGAAAACGACCATACGGTCAGGCCGACGATGACGGCTAACAGAACGATTGTCGGCGCGTGCTTTTTCAATACACTGGCGATATCAACGCTCTCGGTTACTCTTTCAGTCATTCGATCGCACCCGAAGGGTATTTTAAATTTGTTTGAATCTTAGGTTAGCAGCATGCCGAGATTATGGTGAAGGTTTCTGCAATGTTTGAAATAGGTCCGGCCGGGGATGGAAAAAAGGGGAATTAGCCGGTGGGGCAGCGCAGGCTTTCCCGGCGGATCGGTGTCTATATATCGGCTGCCATTTCATAATTGCTTGAAACATGGGGTCTGAGTCCGGGTTGGAAAAGAACACTACGCGCAGGCAGGAATCGATGGCCCTCCCGGAAGGGATCGAGGAGGCGCTCTGCCGGTGCGGCGGCATCGCGGGACTGATGGAGCGGCTGCCGGGGGACGAGGCCCTGGAAAGGGAGAGCGCCCTCTTTCGCGCACTCGCCGACCCCCTCCGCTTAAAGATCCTCGCGATGCTCGCCGTCCAGCCCCTCTGTGTCTGCGTCGTCAAGGCGGTGCTCGGCATTGCAGACTCGAAACTCTCCTACCACCTTGGTGTCCTGAAGAAAGCGAACCTGATCGCCGGTGAGGCACAGGGGAACTGGATCATCTACCGCCTGACGGCCGAAGGTGAGGCGTGGGCGCAACTGATCGTAGATGACGACGGAAGTTGAAAGATAGGTGGATGATCCGGGGCCCTTATACCCCGATCCCCTCAAGAAACATCCGGTGCAGGCGGAGATCCCCGCCGAGTTCCGGGTGGAAGGCGAACGCCATGTGCCGGCCGCTCCTGACGGCAACAATCCCCTCCGTGATGCGGGCGAGCACCTCGACGTCGGGGCCGACGTCCGTCGCCACCGGCGCCCGGATGAAGATTGCCCGGAAGGGTTCGGCAAGCCCCGCAACCTCGAGCATCGCCTCGCGGGAGTCGACCTGCCGCCCGAAGGCGTTGCGCGCCACGTGCATCGGGATGCGGGAGAGGGGCCGGATCCGGGGGTCGTCCACCCGGTCCGAGACGAGGACCATCCCCGCGCAGGTGGCAAAGACCCCGCCCCCAAACTCCGCGAGCGGCTCGTAAAGCCCGTTCTTCTCGATCAGCCGGGAGATGGTGGTGGACTCCCCGCCCGGTATCGCGAGCGCGTCCAGGTCCGTGAGGTCTTCCGCGCGCCGGACCGCCGCGACCGATGAACCCGGCCTCTCCGCGAGAGCCTCGCGGAACGCCGCGATATGCTCGGCGACGTCGCCCTGGAGCGCGAGAACGCCGACCTTAACGCCCACGGGTCTGCAACACCTCGTCTTCCCGGAGGAGATGGACGTCGAGGCCCTTCATCGCCTCTCCAAGGCCCTTGCTCACCTCGGCGATGACTTTTGCATCTTCATAGTGGTTGACCGCCTCCACGATCGCCCGGGCGGTCGCCTCGGGGTTCGTGGACTTGAAGATGCCCGATCCGACAAAGACACCGTCGGCACCGAGCTGCATCATCAGCGCCGCGTCTGCGGGGGTCGCGATGCCGCCGGCGGAGAAGTTCACGACGGGAAGACGGCCGAGGTTTGCGCACTCGATGACGAGCTCGACCGGCGCCTCGATCTCGCGGGCCCGGTCGACGAGTTCCTGGCTGGAGAGGCCGGCGAGCGCCCGGATCCCGCCCATTATCGCCCGCATGTGGCGGACCGCCTCTACGACGTTGCCGGTGCCGGCCTCGCCCTTTGTCCGGATCATCGCCGCGCCCTCGTTGATACGGCGCAACGCCTCCCCGAGGTTCCGGGCGCCGCAGACGAACGGGACACCAAACCCGGTCTTATCGATATGAAACTGCTCGTCGGCGGGGGTCAGGACCTCGCTCTCGTCGACCATATCCACGCCGAGCGCTTCCAGTATCTGGGCCTCGACGAAGTGGCCGATCCGGGCCTTCCCCATCACCGGGATGGATACCGCATCGATGATCTCGACGATCTTCTGCGGGTCGGCCATGCGGGCCACGCCCCCGGCCGCTCTGATATCGGCAGGGACTCTCTCAAGCGCCATGACGGCGACGGCACCGGCCTCTTCGGCGAGCTGCGCCTGCTCTGCGTTGACGACGTCCATGATGACGCCGCCCTTCTGCATCGACGCAAAGCCGCGCTTGATCAGCTCGGTGCCAAATCTCAGTTCCTCGAGTTTCATTACTCTTATGTATAGCTCATGAACCCCAATAAAAATAGTGCGGCTATCTCTAAGATTGCAAAGGTGATCGTCGCTACCCGGACCGCGCGGACGATCTCGCCGCCCGCCTCCGCGAGCGTCCGCTCCGCATCGCCGATCGTGTAGATACCGGGCTTCTCGAGCCGGATACCGACCCCGCCGGCGATGATGGCCATCGGAATCCCGCCGTTGAACCCAGGGCGTTTCTTCGCATCCCGCCGAAGCGCCGCCCGGGCCGGGGCGAACCGGCCCTTCGCCGCAAAGTAGGCGAGCAGGATAAGCCCGGTGATCCGCGCCGGGATGAAGTTTGCAACATCGTCGGCGCGGGCCGGGAACCACCCCAGCCGGAGCCGCTCGTCCCGGTAGCCGAGCATGGCGTCCAGAGTATTGACCGCTCTGAAGGCTGCGGCACCCGCGAGCCCGAAGAGCCCGAAGTAGAAGAGCGGGGAGACGATGCTGTCCACCAGGTTCTCCGTCATCGACTCGTAGGCGGCCGAGAGGACGTGCTCGGGATCGAGGCGCGCCGTATCCCGGCTCACCATCATCCCGACCCGGCGGCGGCCCGCATCGATGCCCCCGTCACCGAGCGCCCGGACCACGGCAGCGGCATGCTCCTCGAGCGCCCGCCAGGCAAGGCAGACCTTGAGGAGGAAGGGTGCGAGAACGAGATAGAGGTACCACGGAGCCGCGAACTGGATGAGAGCAAAGGGAGCGGCAAAGAGAGCCACGGTCAGAACGGTTCCTGCAACCCCGATAGCCCGCTGGAGACCGGCCGGGTAACGGCCCGGGACCCCCCACCACCCGATGAACCGGCCGAGAGCCGCTACCGGGTGGTACCGGGACCGGGGGTCACCGATCAGCCGATCCACCAGCAGCGACGTGGCGACTACGACCGCTGCTGCAGCCATGTGAGGATGACCCCGATTAACAGCGCCGCAAACGCAGCGGCGTTCAGGAGATCAACCCGGTATACAAACCATAGCCCATACAACACCAGAGCGGCGGCGAGAGTGAGGGGCAGGATGGAGGATCGCCACCGGAACGGAACCAGAGGGGCGGCCGGAGTTGCCGGGACCTCGACCGGTTCGGGCTCCGGTGCCGGGCGCTCCCTGACGACAACCCGGAACTCCGCCCTCCGGGCACCGTATCCGGCGATGACCTCGACGTTGAAGACGCCGGGGTAGACGTTCTCCCGGATGGGGATGCGGAACTCCTCGGTCCCGTTCACGTAAAGGTTCTCGTGGAAAAAGCCGGTGAAGGCCGAGGAATTTGAGGAGGCGAGGGTGATGTGCAGCGGCGACCCGTGGTTGACGATCCGGAGGACAAGGTCGCTCCCCGGTACCGCCTCGACCTCGGCCGGAACCTCAATGGCGTTAATCCCCCGGCGGTTGAGATGGATCTCCGTCATCGACGCACTCAGTCCTCACAGGCGGTCTGCGGGAGGAGGTTCGGGATGCCCTCGCTGATGGGGTAGTCGACGCTGCACGCCGCGCACCGGAGAGTCCCCTCCAGCACCTCCTCACCGCCCTCCTCGGTCACGGTCAGTTCGAGTTCGCCCTTGCAGACCGGACAGCAGAGTATCTCCATCAGGCTTTTTCTCATAATTTGCCCCTCAGATCGATGATCTGAGACATCTCGGGACCCGTCGAGATCAGGGTGACGGGTTTGCCGATGTCATTCTCGGCCTGCGCGATGAAGTCCCGTGCCGCTTTGGTCAGCTGATCGTACTCCGTCGCGCCGAAACAGGCCGGGTCGATCCGGTCGATGCCGGTGATCGCCGCCTGGGTACACCCGTTGATCATCGCCGAGTAGCGGGCCATCTTTCCGTCCCAGGTGCCGATGCGGCGCTGGCGATGGGTGACGGTGCCGAACTCCTCGATCCCGAGCTCGTGCGATCGCTCCGCCGTCATCTCGGTGGAGAAGGGACCCTCCCCGACCCGGGTCGGGTAGGCCTTGAAGACGACGATGACATCGTCGATCCGGGTCGGGCCGACGCCGTTATCGGCGGCGATCTGCGAGGCGGAGGTGTCCTTGCTCGTCACGAACGGGTAGGTTCCGAAGTAGAGCGAGATCCCGAAGCCCTGGGTTCCTTCGAGGAGGACCACCTCATCCCGGTCCAGGGCGCTGTTGACATCCTCGGCCACGTCGGTGATGAAATCCGCGAGCTCCGGGACATCTTTCGCCTGCCGCGACGTTCGGAGAACACGATCCGCGTTGGCCGGGCCGCACCCGGTTCCGGTGCTCCCGATCTTATCCCTGAGGTGGCCGCTTGCCTTATCCCGGGCGATATGCTCCTCCTCGATGACGCCGCAACGCCCGTCGACAAAGATCCTGCCCTGGACGTCGACCAGGTCGACCTCCCGCAGGAAGACCCGGGGGTCGACGAGCACGCCGCTCCCGATCATGAGGGCCGCTTCCGGGTAGACGAACCCCGAAGGGACCATCCTGACACCGTACTCTTTCTCTCCGACTTGGACAGTGTGCCCTGCGTTCGGGCCGACGCCGCCTCGGGCGATGATGGATGGCCTGTCCTGATGAGCGATGTGGGCGACTATCTTTCCTTTTCCCTCATCACCAAAGAACCCGCCGACGATAATAGTACAACTCATTGTTCTATCAAGTAGGATGGAGCGATACTGGGTGATAAACGTTACAATGTGATACCGGGAGAACGGCCACCACCCTTAAAGGCAACCGAATTCTGGCAATGCCCGTACCGCCCGTTCCGGGCCGTTCCGAGCCCCGAGCGAGAGCGCCGGCCCTGAATACCCCGGAGTGCGGGCAGGGGAAGGATTGTCTTCGCCCGGACGGGTCTTTTAGCAGGCGCGGGATGCCGGGTATGTGTCTGCGCCGCGCCACGATATTCCCATATATTCCGGATATCCTGCATTTCCAGCAACGCGTTCATCATATATCAATCCTGGCACCCGTCGATCATCTTCGGTTCGGCTGCCGCCAGGATCTGAACCCCTTCATTTCCAGTGGAAAATTCTTCCCGGCGATATTCCAGACTGCTACATCGGGTTTTCCCTCCGGAGCGGCATGATAATCTGATTACAGATTATGTACCGGAGCGCGGATGCGAGCCCGAAGATCTGCCCGGGGTTCAGGAGGGCGGGTGCATATTCCGGTACAAGTGCGACGGGATCCCGACCAACCAAAATCCCAGAATAAATCCACATCTCCAGTGGAAATAAAGGGGTTGTCCGACCGTCGTTTTTCTGTCCGACATCAGACAATCGGTTGCTCGGGAAGAGGATTGCCATAAAAGAGTTTCGATTTTCGTTTGAATATTTATGGGGATATTTTTATTTTATCGATTCAAGAAAGGTCCCCATCCGGGAGAGGGCCTCCTTGAGATCGTCGCGCGAGACTGCATAGGCGCACCGCACGTGCCCGACGCCGGAAGGCCCGAGAACGCTTCCGGGGACCACCGCCACGTGCTGCTCGCGCAGAAGTGCCTCTGCAAATTCGGTATCGTTCATGCCGGTGCTCTCCACCGAGGGGAAGGCGTAGAACGCACCCCTGGGGACGTGGCAGGCAAGACCGAGCTTGTTCAGCCCGTCGACGAAGAGGTTGCGCCGGAGGCGGTACTCCCGGACCATGGCATCCTTCTCGGCCTCCCCGTTCCGGAGTGCTTCATAAGCCGCGATCTGCCCCATGACAGGAGCGCAGAGCGCGACATACTGATGGATCTTCAGGGCCGCCGCGGCGATCTCCGGGGGAGCGCAGAGGTAGCCGATCCGCCACCCGGTCATGGCAAAGGCCTTCGAGAACCCGTTTAAGGTGATCGTTCGATCACGGAGTTCGGGGATCGCTGCCGGTGAGAAATGGTCGCCGTCGTAGGTGAGCTCGGCGTAGACCTCGTCGCTGATGAGGAGGAGGTCGTGATCGACCAGGAGATCGGCAATAGCGCGCCAGTCCGCCTCATGCATCACCCCGCCGGTGGGGTTGTTCGGGAAGTTTGCTACCAGGGCCTTCGTCCGCGCCGTGATCCGTTCCGCGAGTGCATCGGCCGTCAGCCGGAACTCGTTCTCCGCCCGACAGGGGACGGAAACCGGGGTCCCGCCGGCGAGGGAGACACAGGGGGTGTAGGAGACGTAGCAGGGCTCCGCAACCAGCACCTCGTCTCCCGGATCCGTGATGGCCCGGATAGCGATATCGGCCGCTTCCGAGACGCCGCAGGTCACGATGATCTCCTCTTCGGGGTCGTAGTGGGTATTAAACCGGGTATCAAGGTAGCGGCTGATAGCGCCCCGGAGCTGGGGCGTCCCCGTGTTCGAGGTGTAGGCAGTCGACCCCTGCTCGATCGAGTAGATGGACGCCTCGCAAACGCACCAGGGGGTCACGAAGTCCGGTTCGCCGACACCCAGGGAGATGACGTCCTCCATCGTCTGGGCGATATCGAAGAATCTCCTGATGCCCGACGGCGGTATCGCGCGGACCCGTTCCGAGATGAAATCTCTCACGTATCTCACCTCAGAACGAGTAGGGGAGACGCTCAACCTCTTCGCGCTCGGCGAAGACAGTGCCGTTCTCCTTGTAGGTTTTCATGATGATATGCGTCGCCGTCTCGCGGATCCGGTCCATCGGAGCGATTTGCTCGGCGACGAACCGGGCGATCTCGTGCATGCTCGGCCCGGCGACCAGGAGCTGGAGGTCATAGGCCCCGGTCATGAGCCGGAGCGACCGGACCTGCGGGAACCGGGATATCCGTTCGGCAATCCGGTCGTAGCCGAAGTCCCGCTCGGGTGAGACCTTCAGCTCGATCACTGCTGCGACATTGCCGTCGCCGGCCCGCTCCCAGTCGACGACCGCCCCGTAGCGGCAGATGGCACCTGCCGCTTCCAGCCGACCGATCCGGTCATTCGCGTCCTCTTCACTCACCTCGGCCAGCACCGCAAGTTCGCTTAACGGGGTGCGGCAGTTCTCCTCCAGGAGCTGGAGGAGGATACGATCCTTCTCTTCCATAGTTTCACCTAAACATTGATCTTAAACGGTTGATGTCGAGTTCCTTAAGTCTCTGGTCATCCAGCCTCGGATCGCGCGTGACGACCTCCTCGATCTTGCTTGTCGCTGCATCGAACCACATCTCCTTCGTCCGGCCATAGCGGCCTCGCGAGACGACCCGGGTGTTGATGACACCGAGCATGTTGAGTTCAGAGATGAGGTCCGTGATCCGGCGATGCGTCAGGATGTCGAGATCGATGATCCGGGCGATCTCGCGGTAGACTACTGTGACCTCGCCGCTTGTGAAGATCCGTTTGCCCATCTGCTCGAGGATCAGCATCGCGTAGAGAACCGCCTTGCTCTGGGTCGGGAGGGTGGAGATGCACTCGACCATGCTGTCGGTCTCGATCTTCTCCTGGGCCATCCGGACGTGCTTCTCGGCCACACCAGCGGCGTTTGCGCGGTCCGCGAGTTCGCCCGAGACCCGGAGAAGGTCGAGCGCCCGCCGGGCGTCGCCGTGCTCCTGCGCCGCGAGCGCCGCACAGAGCGGGATGACTGTCTCGCCGAGTGCTCCCTCGACGAATGCCAGATCGGCCCTCTGCTGGAGGATATCGCAGAGCTGCGGTGCGTTATAGGGCGGGAAGACGATCTCCTCTTCAGAGAGCGACGAGAGCACCCTGGGGTCCAGGAAGTCGGTGAACCGGAGGTCGTTTGAGATGCCAATGATGCTGACCTTGGCGAACTTGAGGTCGGAGTTGATCCGGGTGAGATTGTAAAGGGTGTCGTCGCCGCTCTTCTTGACGAGTTTGTCGATCTCGTCGAGGACGATGACCATGACCCCGCCGCTGCTCTCAAGCTGGTTTTTGAGCTCCGCGTAAACCTGATCGGTCGGCCACCCGGTCATAGGGATATGGCTCCTCGTGCTGTCGCTCGGGTGCTCGTCGGCGTCGTCGAGGCCGTTTGCTATCTGGGCGAGGACCCGGTATTGGGTATCAATCACCTCACAGTTGAGGTGAACGATCCTGCACTTCGTCCCGGCGAGGGCGCTGGCGTTCTCGAGCTCCGTTCCCACGTACCGGGCTGACGCCGTCTTCCCGGTCCCGGTCTTGCCGTAGATGAGGATGTTTGACGGGGTCTCGTTCGTGAGGGCCGGCGCAAGAATTGAGGCGAGCTCATCGATCTGCGGCTTCCGGTGAGGGAGGATCTGAGGACGATAGCTGTGTCGGAGCACTTCCCTGTTTTTAAATATACGTCTATTGGTCAGGTATTTCTTGAATAATCCCATTGGGTTTGTTTTATCGTCCGACATGATGTCACCGGAGGGGGTTGCCAGGACAGGTAGTTTTCGTGCCAAGGACCCTTAAGTTGATCGTTTTCAGGACAGATAACCCCTTCGTTTCCAGTGGAACAGAGGACCGTTGAATACCGGTGGAATGTCGATGAGCTGTTCAGGATAGCGACGGCATCAGGGGACATGGCGGGAGAAAATCCTGGATCGCCCCCACCCCTTTGTTTCGACTGGAAGGTGATGATGATACGACCTGTATCATTCAATCAAAAAGTGATGACGATAGTCATGTGTACCTCTTCAACTCAAACTATATAATTTTATGGAAAATGTACAGGACAGGAAGAAACGGCTGCAGAGCAGGTAAACAGAAGCATAGAGCGAGGAAAGAGGAGGATTAGGTAGAAAAAGAAGAGTTCGGGGTAGAGGGATAGGCGTACGGAACCGGAAGAAAAGAGTTCGAAAATGGGGAGATAGGTGTACGAACCAGAAGGAAAAAGTTCGAAAATGGGGAGATAGGTGTACGAACCAGAAGGAAAAAGTTCGAAAATGGGGAGATAGGTGTACGAACCAGAAGGAAAAAGTTCGAAAATGGGGAGATGGGGGTACGGAACAGGGAGGAAGAGTTCAGAGTGAGAAGAGGATGGCACAGTACCCATCCCCGATCATCCTGTCGCCGGACCGATCAACTGTCAGTCAAGACCGCGCTTACTCTCCTGGACGGATCGGTACTCCTCCGGGACCAGGTTCCCATCAAGGTGAATCGAGTTGTTGCTCCAGACAGGTTGCATCTCCTCCCTTGAACAGGTCCGGTGGATCGGATCGAAAAACTCTCCTGCCGGCCCGGATCCTGTTAACTATCTCCTATGAACTGGATTCGTCAATCAGGGATCCGCAGATCCTCTCCTCCCGTCCTGCACCGTCGCTCCCTCCAGCCCGGGGTGAACCGTCATAGTTCCAGTCGAAACAAAGGGGTCGGGGATTGCATCCCGCTTTGCGGGGGGATACAAAGAAGTAAAATACGCGGTACAGGGGTACTGGAAGATTCTCTATGGAAAGTAATCACCTAAAACCCCTCACCGTGAACGGTGCCGTCATCACCGTCTCTTCAACCCGGACGCCCGAGACCGACACCAGCGGAAAGGCGCTCATCGACCTCCTCTCCGCCGCGGAGATCGAGGTGACCCACTACGCCATCGTTCCCGACGACCTCGCGCGGATCCGCTCCGAGGTCCGGGCGGCGCTCTCGTGCGCCAACTGCGTCATCGTCACCGGGGGCACCGGCCTCACCTCCGACGACGTGACCATCGAAGCCGTCGCGCCGCTTCTTGAAAAGATAATCGACGGGTTCGGGGAACTCTTCCGGCTGAAGAGCTACGAAGAGATCGGGACCGCCGCGATCCTCTCGCGGGCGATCGCAGGCGTCGTCGACGGCCGGGCGGTCTTCTGCATCCCGGGTTCGACGAAGGCGGTCACCCTCGCCGCAAAAGAGATCATCATCCCCGAGATCCGGCACATCCTGACCCACGCCGGGGCTGGCCGGTGAGAGCAGGCTGTTTCACTTGCGGAGGGTGGCCACCTCACGCGAAGTACGACTATCGTCAGGATAGGGGCTCGAGCGCCGGAGGTGTGAAGAATACGGGTCTTCGCGTTCTTCGCGGCTCGAAGCCTATGGCTTCTCAAACTCCTTCCCCAAAGGGGAAGTCGTTCTTCGCGTGATCTGACGGGTGCAGATAGCGATATAGCCTCACGCGAAGGACGCGAAGCCGCGAAGGGGAGTTCCTCTCGGATAAACCAATCTTCGCGCCTTCGCGCCTAACGGTGTTCAAGCTCCGGCCCTTCGGGCCATCGCTCTTCGCGCGAGGCAACCCATGGCGTGAGCGACGGTGATCTGGCCGCTCCCGTTGCCGCGAAGAGTGCGTAAAATCGGTTGGAGGTCAGCGGTAGACGTCGAGGAGCGCCACCCGCTCAAGCACCAGGTCGCGGAACCGCCCCTCCCCGACCACTGCGACCTCCTCGGGGGTGATCGAGAAGAGGTCCGCGAGGCGCGCCCGTTTCACGGGGTCGATCTCCTCCTCCAGGTCGTCATCGAAGAACGTCACGAGATCGGCAAGGCGACCCTGGACGCCGGGCGCCGGGGGACAGACGGCGACGTACGACCGGTTCTCTCCCGGGTGAATCCCGAAGGACGAGGCCACCTGGCACTGCCGGGTTCCCGCGGCGTAGAGGAGCGCCTCCATCTCGATTGAGTTTGCGATCGGGTCGCCCCGGGTCCACGACCGCCAGGCGTGCCGGAGTGCCGCCTCCACGTGATCCCGCCCTGCCAGGCGGTCGGCGTCGAAGAGGATGATGTGCGTCTCAAACTCGTCGGCGATCTCCCGGATCTCGTTTAAAAACCCGATCTTGTCATCGATCGTAAAGACCGCCCAGTAGACTTCGCATGCTATCTCTGGTTCTGCCATCTTCCATTCACCCGAACCGGGAGAGGGTCGACTGCTCCTCGCCGGCATTCGCGATCTCGTCACGGACACCATCGAGCTGCTCGAAGACCTGTGCGGCGATCCCCTGCCCGAGAACCTTCCCGACCTTCTCCGGCCCCGCCTCCCGGAGCGCCTCGATCGAGTCGATACCGTTGTTGAAGAGCCGGCGGGCCCGGACCCGGCCGATCCCGCGGATCCTGATGAGGGGCAGGAGCTCCTTCTTGATACCGTGCTTCGTCCGGAGTTCCATCTCCTCGATGGGGGCCTTGAGGTGCGGGGCGAAGAGCCCGGCGAGTTGCCGGCTCGCGTGGACCAGCCAGGCAACGCTCTCGACCATCCCGTAGACGTCGCCCGGGCCGACGCTGTAGCGCTCGCAGATCACGTCTTCACCCACCTCGTCCGCCCAGTCGGAGAGGAGGAGCGCGGTCTTGAGGCTCCGGTCGAACCCCTCGCCCGCGTCCCAGGGGATCTCCATCCAGAGGTCGTCCCGGTGGTCGGCGAGGAACCGGTCGAGGACGTACATGTCGTTTCTCCTGACATAGAGCGTCGGCATATCCGGTGTCGAGCAGAGGAGGTGCAGAAGGCCGATGTCGGTGTAGTCCTTCTGGCCCGTCATCGCCGTCACGATCACCTCCGCGCTCCGAGGATCGATGTAGAGCCGGGAGACGAGCGAGCCGTACTCGGTGGCCTCGAGCCACTCCCCCACCTCGGTGATCATCTCGCTCTCGCGCAGGAACTCGAGCACCCGGTCGACCGCCCGCGAGAGCGCCCGCGGGCTCTCGCCCTGGTGGGCGTAGAACGTCCCGTCCATGAACCCGAGCACCTCGCCGCGTTCGCGGGCGAAGTTGGTGGCGATGAGCGAGAGGATGTGGGTGCAGAGAACCGCCTCGTCCGCGCACCGGCTCCGGACGTCTTCCGCCGGCGCCTCGATGTAGCAGTCGAAGAGCTCGTCAACCATCTCCTCGGACTTCGCGATCAGGACGGCCTCGCCGTAGGGGTCGAGGCGCGGCCGCCCGGCCCGCCCGGCCATCTGCCGGTACTCCCGGACCGGGATCGGGACCATCCCTTCCCCGGCGTTGAACCGGAGGTAGTCGCGGACGATCACCCGCCGGGCGGGCAGATTCAGGCCGGCCGCGAGCGTTGGAGTCGAGGCGATCGCCTTGATCTGCCCCTCGCGGAATCCCGCTTCAACGATCTGGCGCTCCTCCCGCGAGAGCCCCGCGTGGTGGAACGCCGCTCCCTGGGCGACGCAGGCGGCGAGGGTCTTTCCCATATCGGTCGCGGCGTTCGACCGGAGCTTGTCGGCGTAGCCGGCGAGGACGGGGTTTGCGAGTTTCAGCCCTGAAGCGGCCCGTTTCGCAAACGCCTCGGCGTTTTTGCGGGAACTGACGAAGACCAGGCATTGCCCCCCCTCCGCGACCGTGTCGAGGACGAGGTCCAGGTCCTCGTACTTGCTCCGGCGCTCGACCTGGCGGGTGCTGTCGGAAAACCGGATGCATTCCTCGAAGAATACTCCTTCCCGGAGGTCGACCGGCCGCCACTCGCTCTCGACGAGTTCGGCATCCAGCCACCCGGCGAGATCGGCAGGGTTCCCGATGGTCGCCGAGAGGGCGATGATCTGCATATCCGGGTTCTTGTGCCGGAGTTTTGCGATCACCATCTCGAGCGTCGCCCCCCGTGAGGGGTCGTCGATCAGGTGCGCCTCGTCGACGACCAGCAGGCTGATCTCCGAGAGCCACGGTGTCCGGTTCCGCAGGAGCGAGTCCACTTTCTCGCTTGTCGCGACGATGATGTCGTTCCTTCCCAGGTACTCGTCCCGCCGGTCGAAGTCGCCGGTTGCGATCCCGACACGAAGGCCTTTCCCCGAGAACTCCTCGAACTTCTCGCTCGCGAGCGCCCGCAGAGGAACGATGTAGAGGCACTTGCCGCCCCTCCCCACCTGGTGGTGCATCCCCATCTCGGCGACCAGGGTCTTGCCGCTCGCGGTCGGGATGGCGATCAGGAGGTTTTTCCCCGAAAAAAGGCCCGCTTCGACGCAGGCGGCCTGCGGCGGGTAGAGTTCCCTGATTCCGCGGTCGATGTAGCCGTCCGCGAGATCCGGCGGAACTGGGAGGTCGGCTATCTCCATGTACACCCCTTCATTTCCACTGCAAACCGCACATTCCACGTATCGTCATGGCCATGGGCAGGGTCGACCGTTCCTGCCCCTATCACGAGTAATACTCCAGCATCGACTGTTTGGCTTCCTTCTTCTTCCGATCGAGGAACCCGTAGACGTGCTCGTGGGGTACGCCCTGGATCAGCATCTCGATTGCTTTTCTCGCGGTCTCGGCCTGGTCCGGGAGCCCGATGATTGCGACGGTCTTCCCGTGGACCGAGATCTCCGTGCTGGTCATATCCTCGATCTGGGCGCGGGACGTCCCCGCCTTGCCGATGATCCGGCCCCGGAGCCGCTCGAGCTGCCGGGTCGTCCCTGAGAGGTCGGCGAGGTCGAGGATATCGAGCATCATGTCTTCGTCTTCGAGGAGCCGGAACGCACGCTCCGGCGAGAACCCCCGGTTGATCGCGGAGACGACGTTTGTCGCCGTCATGACGGCGACGGGGTCCTCCCCCTCGATCGTCACCATCCCCTCCTCGCTGTCGACAGAGAGGGTTATCCCGGTCTTCTCCTCAATTTCGCGTTTCGTGGACCCGCTTTTGCCGATGAGTACACCGATTCTCGCCGTTGAAACTTTTATCTCCTGTGTGGTCATGGTTGCATCCCTTCTCCCGGTGTTCAGGGCTCCCGGCGTTCGGTGCCGACGAGCGTTTTGATGATCTCCTGCTCGTCCTGCACGTCGCAGTAGCGGGAGAAATATCGATTAAGGTTCTTGATATCCCGGATCAGAAACACGGGCGCCCGCGGGTGATCCAGGGTGACCGCCTGCCCCATATCGATCAGGTATGGTTTCTCGTGGTAGAGGATATTGTATTCGGAGAGATCGGCGTGAACCAGGCGAGCCTCCTGGTAGAGGCGCTCCACGTAACCGAGGACCTGCCGGTATACTGCCCCGTAATCCTCGACCTCGGCGTTCCGGAGCTGCGGATACGGCACCTCGTCACGCCCGAGGAACGTCATCAGGAGGATGTTTCGATCGAACGCAAGCGGTTCGGGGACCGGGATCCCCGCCTCGTGCGCCCGGGCGAGGTTGCTGAACTCTTTCTTCGTCCAGGCGAAGATGAGGCCCTTGCGCGTTCCCCGGACGTTCGAGAACCGGCGGTCCCCTGCGAGGTACTCGGTCATCGCCTTGAAGTTCGCGGTCTGGATACGGTAGATCTTGATGGCAAGCCCCCGCCCGTCGCGCTCGCCATAAAAGACGTTCGCCTCTTTCCCGGTGCTGATCGGCCCCCCGATGACCGTGATCAGTTTCTTGTGGACGAGCTTGTAGAGCGCGAGGAGGGTGACCTCGTCGAAGACATCCTCCCGTACCTTCACCGTATCGGCGTCTTTTATCCTGACGCCCATCGCCTCGATCTTGCGGTCGAACCGCTCATGTTCGTCTTGCTGGCCCACGGCCGGTTCACCTGTTGCAGACGTAATCGTGTACGGGGGCGAGGATATCGATGAGATGGTCGGCGGCGGCGGTCTTGAGGTCCAGCGGGTGAATCTCGCCAGCCGCGTAGGCACGCTCGAGGTCCTCGTAGGCAGCAAACTCCCGGTCGCCGCCGAACTTCGCGGGCCGGCGGATGGCGACCGCCCCGGTCCGGGGGAAGACGTGGTAGCGCAGGATCTCGAGCACGGGGTTGTTCTCGACCTCGGGCGGGCAGAACGCCTTCTTCATCTTCTTTTTGATATCCTCCTCGGAGTCGGCGACCGATATGACGTTTCCGGCCGACGACGACATCTTCTTCCCGTCGAGGCCGTTGATGATCGGCGTATGGATGCAGACCGGCGCCGGATACCCGATCGAGGGGAGGTGTTCCCGTGCGAGCATGTGAATCTTTCGCTGGTCGATTCCCCCGACGGCGGCGTCCACCTTCAGGGTCGCGATATCGACCATCTGCATGATCGGGTAGACCATCTGAGAGACCGTCGGGTTATCCATCTGCCGCCCGACCTCGTCCATGCTCCTCTTCGCCCGGTTGAGGGTGATCGCCTGGGAGAGTTCGAGGACGGCAAGTTCGTACTCCGGCGTGAGCTGCACGTCCGAGCCGAGGACATAGTTTGCGCCGCGGAGGCCGAGCCCCTCGAAGCAGAGGCGGTTGTACTCGGCCGTCTCCCGGATCTCCTCCATGGTCCCCTTGCGGTTTAAGAACGCGTGGAGGTCGGCGATGAGCACCGTCACCTCGAACCCTGCCTGCTGCAGGTCCATCAGCTTGTTCACCGTCACCATGTGGCCGAGGTGGATCTCCCCGCTCGGCTCGTAGCCGGTGTAGACCCGCCTGACCGGACGGTCGATGAGCGCTCGCAGTTCCTCGTCGGTGACAACCTCTACCGTATTTCGCGTCACCAGTTCGTACGGATCCATTAAAAAGAATGGGTTTGCCGGGGAGTTAATCCTTCTTCCTCCTCCGGCTCCCCTGCCCGGCCGTTCACCCTATGGCGACGAGACCGAGCGCTTCGTTGGTCATCCGGATGGACTCCTCCGGATCCTTTACCGTTCCCACCAGGGCGCGGATGCAGTCGATGTTCTCAGGGACGACGTCGGCCTCCTGGTGGATGGCCTGGAAGCAGTAGAACTCCTTGCCGTCGAGGATAGAGACCGATTCCTCGAAGACCCCGTTCTCCCAGAGGTCGGTTCTCGGCCGGCCGAGGTCCTGGGTGTACTCCCGGAGCTGGGCGTTGCTCTTGATCCCCATGGTCTTGCGGACGAGCCCGATCCGGCTGTGGTTCTCAAAGACCTTCAGCACCTCGTCCCGGGTGGTCTCCTTCTTTAAGTCCATCTGGATGCTGTGCATGTGCATAAACGTCGTCGGGACGATCATCGCGAGGGTGACGATGTTTATGTGTGGGAGGACGGTCTGGAGATCGGGGCCGTGGTGGCTCGGGATGGACGCCGGGTTGAGAACGATCGCGTCGATCGGTCCCTTTTTCACGTCGTCGGGGTCCGCTCCGCGCCGGACCATCACTGCCCGGACCCGCTCGACGCCGAAGGCCTGATCCATCGCATGGATGACCCGGACGAGCCCGGTAGTGTTGCACGAGACGACCCGGGCAAACTGGTGTCCTTCGGCCTCGTTGTAGTTCGCGTGGGCGTTGAACGAGAATCCGGCGACCTCGTGGTCCTCGCCGCCCTGGAAGATCGCTTTTTTGCCGAGTTTCTCGTAGATCGGCCGGTTCTTCTCCCCGACGCCGCCGGGGGTGGCGTCCACGATGACGTCGGCGGCTTTCAGCATCGCATCGACGTCACCGGTGACCTCGATGCCGGCCTTCTCGAACGTCGGCTTTTTGCTGAGATCTGCGATGTAGAGGGGATACCCGCGCTCTTTTGCGATGTACGCCTCGGCGGAGACGCTGGTCTTTGAGACCCCTATCACTTCCATGTCGGGCTGTGCGGCGACCGCATCGGCGACTCGCTTACCGATGGTGCCGTACCCGTTGATCGCGACTTTGATCATGCATGTTGGAATACAGACCAAAAATTAATAAAGGTTGCTGGTTTGCGAATAGGAAAGATATGAACGATTATTATACAAAAAGGGTATTTATAATCATTCATAATCCTTGTTATTCAGCATATATGCGCCGGACGTGACCTCAAAATATAAACCGGGATGGTTTTCATGCAGGCTCATCGATCGGGGAGGCGGGTTCTTGCCAGACTCCTTGGATCGTTCTCTCGCCGCCGGTCGAGAGACGGCGCGGCAGGATTTATATCAGGCCGGTGCCATGAGCATATATTCATGGAGAAACAACCTACCCTCGCAACCGGCCGCCTTCTCCTGCGGTCGTTCAACCTTGCGGACGCCCGTGCGGTTCAGCAGCTCTGCGGAGACTACGCCGTTGCTGCGACGACTCTTCTTCCCCATCCGTACCCGGACGGCCTCGCCGAGGCATGGATCACCTCCCTCTGCGAGGGTATCGAGCGCGGTGATGCCGCAGCCTTCGCCGTCACGCTCGCCGGGGAGGGGACCCTCATCGGCGGCGTCCGCCTGCGGATCGATCCGGATCATGCCCGCGGGGAACTCGGGTTCTGGGTCGCGAAGCACTACTGGGGCCGTGGGTATGCCACCGAAGCGGTTCGGGCGGCGATCGAGTATGGGTTCTCGGTCCTCGGGCTGCACCGGGTCCATGCCATGCATTTCTCCCGCAACCCTGCATCGGGCCGGGTGATGGGGAAGTGCGGGATGGTCCATGAGGGCCGCTTCCGGGGGCACATCAGAAAGTGGGGCGTCTATGAGGATGTCGATCTCTGGGGGATTCTCCGGGATCCGGTCAGCCAGCCCGGGATGCACACCTTCTCACCCTTATGAAGGACAACTCCATGATCGGACAGCCCACCCTCGTAACCGATCGCCTTCTCCTGCGGCCGTTCACCCTCGCGGATGCCCCGGAAGTGCAGCGGCTTGCCGGCGACTATGAGGTTGCGTCCCGTACGCTCAATATCCCCTATCCTTACCCCAATGGAGCAGCTGAGGACTGGATTGCCACCCATCGGCCCGGGTTTGAGAAGGGGATGCACGTTGTCTACGCCGTTACCTGCCCGGAGAAGCAGGGCCTTGTGGGCGCGGTCGGGCTCGTGGAGGTGCATCGCCGTCATGAGCGGGCGGAGCTCGGCTACTGGATTGCGAAGCACTGCTGGGGCCGTGGGTATGCAACCGAGGCCGCCCGGGCGGTGATCGAGTATGGGTTCTCCGTGCTCGGGCTGCACCGGATTTACGCCACGCATTTCTCCAGGAATCCTTCGTCGGGCCGGGTGATGGAGAAATGTGGGATGGTGCACGAGGCGCATCTCCGCGAGCATGACCGGAAGTGGGGCGTCTATGAGGATGTCGACGTCTGGGGAGTACTCCATGATGAGTGGCGGGAGCAATGCACGGTCCCGGCGATCCGGGAGTGCCGGATGCATTAAACCGGCCGGTTCAATGCTCCTACTCCTGCCGTACGGGGAATATATCAATCCTCGGCGCGATGGTGTAATGGGGAATGTGGATGGGGTTCACCCCACCACTCTGTTGCTGCCCCGAACGAAATCACCCGAAAATGCATCCGCCTGTTCAGAATACTTTGTTTGCCGGAGAGGCGGCCGGGCGGCGGGAGCCTTATCTTCTGACAAAGACGGCGTAGCCCCGGTACCCGCCCTCGCTTGCGGTTGCGAAGACGAGGACGTCCGCTCCTCGATACTGCAGTTGCCGGGCATAGGTTTTTGCCGCCTGCTGGGTATCGTAGAGCCGTTCGGCGTAGTACTCCTTCTCGTCGATGACCCGCCGCTGCCGTATCCTGACCCACTCGGTGTTCGGGCGCCGTTCCATGCTTTGTAGTTGCAGCGAGCGGGCAATAGTTGTTGCGCATTCTCCTGCCGGCTTACGGTGTCTGCGGCGACTGCGCCTTTCGCTCCGCCCAGTACGCCTCCGCTTCTTCCTCCATCTTCTCGAGCCGGTCGTAGTAATCCGGGAACTCGTTTAAGTGCGCAAGCGCTATCTTTGCCGTCAGGAAGAGGTCGTCGTCGGTGACGTTCGTCGCCGGAGCATGGAGGCCGTGCTCGAGTTCCACGACCATACCGCGCCGAAACTGCTCGACGTCGAACTCCTGCCAGGTGATGCCGAGCTGCTCGCCCATCGCCTTTGCTTCTTGTGGGGTTACGTCTCTTCGTGCCATGTGGGTAGCCTCGATGAGTGAGATAGCTTCCCGGGGTTATGAGCCTGACGGAGCTCGGGTGCAAAGACAAGCCGGAATCTCTTTCCTTCCCTGAAGAGCAGTATACGTACGGATGACCATGACGGAACCGGTCAACCTCCATACAATGGGCATCCCCGGTGCGGGAGGGGACGCCCCGGTGGGAGAGAAGAAGAACCCGGTGTTTGCGGCGGGGCTTTCCCTCCTCTTCCCGGGGCTCGGTCAGGTTTATAACGGAGAGACGGGGAAAGGCATCCTGGTTCTTTTTCTGGTGCTCGCGGGGCTTCTTGTGATGCTCATCCCCGGTGTAGCCGTCTGGATCTTCGGGATGTATGATGCCTGGGCAACAGCCCGGCGGATGAATGAGGGTACCGTCCCGTTCCGTGAGGTGCGCCTGTTGACGATCGCCCTCTTTATGGTGCTCTGGACAGTCGGGGTGCTTGCCCTCCTCACACTCGCGGCGCTCGCGGCTTTTACGGCCTTCACCGTGGCGATATAGATCTCTTACCGACCGCCGTCGCCCGCCGGACCCTGCCCCCCACAACTCTTATCTCCCACGACCCCTCTACTTCCGCCCATGCAGCGCCAGCTCGTCGAGTCTACCAGCATAAAATCAGTCGGCTACGACCCGGAAGACGAGGTCCTGGAGGTCGAGTTCCACAGCGGCGGAGTCTACCACTACGTCGGCGTGCCGCCCGCGGTCTACGAAGGAATGCTCGCGGCCCGGTCGAAGGGCCGCTATTTCGGGGATTTTATCCGGCTGCGCTACCCTTACGAGAAGGTCCGGTGAGAGCCGCCGCAACCGCTATCACCACCGCCGATCACAACCCCCCGTATGTCTCAACAGCCACCTGGACGTACCGGCGGCGTACAATCCGTCGGCTATGACCCTGTAACGAAGACGCTCCTCATCATCTGCGAGAACGCCAACGCTTACCGCTACGCCGGTGTTCCAAAAGATGTCTACAGCAACCTCCTCGCGGCCGCGTCGAGGGAGCAGTTCGTCCGCGAGTCCATCGAGGGCAGGTACCCGCGGGAGAAGTATCCCTGTCTGGCGGTGGGGGAGGACGTCTGATACGAACCGGCCTCACTGCTGCTGCTTGCGGAACTTTTCGAACGCTTCAAGGCACCGCCGGCCGTCCGGGCTCTCGCTGAGGTACTCCAGGAAGAGGCGGAGGCGATCCAGCGTCTCCGGGCTCACGTGGTGCTCGAACTGGCAGGCATCGCCCTCTGCAATCTCCCCGGTGACGCCCAGGAGTCCCAGCAGGTCGGCAAACGTGCGGTGTCGCATCCAGAGATCCCGGGCCATCTTCTCCCCCGCCGGGGTCAGCCTCGCGCCCGCGTAGGATTCGTAGACGATGAGCCCCTCCTGCTCCAGCTTCTGGAGCATTGACGTGACCGACGGCGGTTTGACGTCGATCGCCTCCGCGATCCTGCCGGTCTGCGCCCGCCCCTCTTGTTTCTCGAGCAGGCAGATGATCTCGATGTACTCCTCCGTTGTCTTTTTGCGCATCTCTCCTTCCTCTTCCTAAAACCCGATCAGGATCACCCGCAGCGCGCCCCCGACGAGGAGCGCCGTCGTCACCATCACGCCTGCTGCGGCGAGCATCCCACGCGCCCCGAGTTCACGGAGAAGCACCACGAACGTCGCCACGCACGGGAAGTAGATCGTGAGCATCGTCACCGCGATCACGAGCTGTTCCGGGCTCATCCCGAGCGGCACCAGCATCCCCACCGCGAGATCCTTTCTGAGGAACCCGACGAGGAGCGCGACGGCTGCTCCGGCAGGGAGACCGAGCCAGGTTTCCATCACCGGGGCGAAGGCGGCCGCGAGCAGGTCGAGGAACCCGACCGAATAGAGCAGGTTGACGACCAGAATACCGAGGAAGAGGTAGGGGATCGCCTCGCCGACGAAGCCCCGCACCCGCATCCAGGTCTTTGTAGCGGTCGCCCGGAGATCCGGCGCCCGGTAGGGCGGGATCTCCAGGAATATCTCCGGGCACTCGCCCGGCACGACCCGGTTCAGGATCAGGCCCGCAACGACGTAGACGAGCGCGAGGGTCGCAAAGACCATCACCACGTACTGGAGGCCGAACGGCCCGAGAACCCCGAAGACCATCGCGATCTGCGCCATACACGGTATCGCAAGCGACATGAGGGTGGCGGCGATGAACCGTTGCTTCTTCGTCTCCAGCACCCGGGTGGCGAGCGCCCCCGGCACGTTGCACCCGAACCCGAGGAAGACCGGGATGATGCCGTAGCCGTGCATCCCGAGCCGGTGGAAGAAGGTGTCGGCCAGCGTCGCGAGCCTGGGGAGGTAGCCGGTGTCCTCGAGGATCGAGAGGATGAGGTAGAATGCCACGATGTAGGGAAGGATCATGGCGAACGGGACAAAGAGTCCGGTGGTGAGGAGTCCCATCGACTCGACGTAATCGATCTCGCCCCCGATGAGCCGTCCGATCAGGATATCGTGCAGGATCCCGGGGCCGAGGAGTTCGCTCGCCCTCATGACGATTGGGGTGTAGAGGTCGAAGAGCGGCTCGAAGACGAACGATATGAGCCCTTCGCCGATCCACCTGACCGCCAGGAACGCGGCGGCGATGACCGCGAGGGCTATGAAGATACCGCTGGTCGGCCGGATGCTCGCCTCCGCGAGCCGGTCGGCGAGGGTGTGGTGCCGGTGGGCGATCTTCTGCACCTCCCCGGTGATCCGGCCGACCGCCACCCACCGCTCCTCCTCGCTCATGGGCTGTATCGTCGCCGAGGGACGTGCCTCGCCGAGCCGTTCCACGAGTTCCCGGATCCCCTCCCCGGAAAGCCCCACGGTCGGGACGACCGGCACCCCGAGGAGTTCCTCGAGCCCGTCGACGTCGATCGTGATCCCCTGGTGCCCGGCCTCGTCCCAGAGGTTGAGCGCGACGGCCGCCGGAACCCCGCGCTCCAGGGTCTCGAGGGTCAGGTAGAGGTTCCTCTCCAGGTTGGTCGCATCGACGACGTTGACGACAACGTCGGCCTCTCCGAGGATCTCCGCGGCAACTTCTTCGGCCGGGTTCGTGGGGGTGAGGGAGTAGGTGCCGGGTGCGTCGATCACCTCTGCAGGGCCGTCCGGAAGACGCGTCTTCCCGCGGGAGACATCGACGGTGGTCCCGGCGTAATTCGAGGTGATGACCCGGGTGCCGGTCAGCCGCGAGAAGATCCCACTCTTCCCGACGTTCGGGTTGCCCATCAGGACGACGGTCTTCATGCGGCAACGTCCACGACGACTCTTACGGCCATTCCCCTGCCGAGCGTCACTTCCCGGCCGTCCACTTCGATCACCACCGGGCCGCCGAGGGGGTGGCGGGTGACGACAGTGAGGTTCTTGCCTTCCCTGATTCCGATGGTTCTGAGTTTCCGGACAAAGCCCGGATTCCCGATAAATCGGGCGATGGTTCCCTGCATGCCCGGTTCCAGATCAAGCAACGTTTTTTCCATGGTGATCATTTTTAGGTATACCTAAATCTTGGGTGCGGGAGGTAGATATACCTTGCTTCCGTAGCCGTGGGCTGTGTCCCGGCTCCGCCGTCCCGTGCGGAAGCAAGGTTTATCCGGGTGGTTCACGTAATCCGAGAAGAGAAGCACCTGCTACCCAGAGGAGTGACCCATATGCCGACCGTGATTGCCGTTGACCTCGGCGGAACCAACCTCCGCGCCGCCCTGGTAGGCTCCGACGCGACCCTGCTCGCCCACGACGCCGTCCCGACGCCGACTGCAGGAGCATCCGGGGAGGTGATCACCACCGCGATCGCCGCCCGGGTGGAAGCCCTCCTCGCGTCGCCGCAGGGGCGGGAAGCCGCGGCCATCGGCGTCGCGTCGGCCGGTCCGCTGGACCCCGGCCGCGGGTGGGTCGTTGGCTCCCCGAACATCGCGTTCCCGGTCGTGGAGATCGTCGAGCCGCTCCGGGAGCGGTTCGGGCTTCCGGTCGCCCTGATCAACGACGCCCGGGCCGGCGTTCTCGGCGAACGGTGGGCGGGCGCCGCCCGCGGCTCCGACAATGTCGTCTACGTCACCCTTTCGACCGGCATCGGCGGCGGCGCGGTGGTGAACGGTCGCCTGCTCCTCGGGATGAGCGGGAACGCCGGGGAGATCGGGCATATCCCCGTCGATACCCGCTACAACCTCGTCTGCGGGTGCGGGTTTGCCGGCCACTGGGAGGCCTACGCCTCTGCAAAGAACATCCCCGGGTTCTTCGCGGCGTGGCGGGAAGCGGCCGACGTCTGGGATATAGCCTTCGACCCCTCCTCCACCCGCGCAATCTTCGAGGCGGCCAGGGCGGAGGACCCCGTTGCCCTCGCCTTCATGGAGGCGCTCGGGGAGATGAACGCCCGCGGGGTCTCGGCGGTCATCGTCGCCTACAACCCCGAGGTGATCGTCTTCGACGGCCCGCTCGCCCGTTACTATGGAGATATCGTGATTCGGCAGATGGAACCGTTCATCGACCGCTATCTCGCCCTTCCCCGGCTTGCCGTATCGGATCTTGCGGGACAGGCGCCGCTTCTCGGGGCGGCGGCATACGCGCTCGAGGCGCGGTGAGGGGGGCATATGATCGAGATCTACCAGAACCTGTATATCGGGACACAGGAGGACTACGAGGTTGCGGTGGAGGCGCACGAGACCTGGTGCGTGGTGCACGCCTGCCGGAGCCCCTACCACTGCCTGGCGGTCACCTACTCGCCCCTTGGCATGGTGCCGCCGGATCACCCTGAGCACCTGGTCGCCCGGCGGGGGAACCGACTGATGCTCAACCTGGTCGATGTGAGGGACCCCGGCGACGTCCCGAAGGCGGCCATCGATGCCGCTCTCGCCTTCATCGACCGGTGTCTTTCGGAGGGGCGGCAGGTGCTGGTCCACTGCGGTTTCGGCGTCTCCCGGTCGGCGGCGATCGGGCTCCTCTACCTCGCGGCCTACACCGATGTCCTGCCGAGGGCGAGGTTTGCCGACGCCGAGGAGGCTTACCGTAAGATATACCCACCCTACAAACCCGGCCGGGGGATCCGGGGATTCCTCGAGGCGCACTGGGACGAGTACGCAAGGAGTCGGGTGGCGGCGTGACCGCAGAACCCCTCGGCGCCGCCGCGATCGAGGTCCGGCGATCGCGGTTCTACGCTCACCTCTACCGGTTCGAAGGATCGGAGGACGCCGCGGGGGTTCTCGCCGGCCACCGTGAGGCCTACCGGAAGGCCGCTCACCACTGCGCCGCCCTCCGGTGCGGAACACTGGAGGAGTTCAAGAATGACGGCGAGGTCGGCCGGCCGGGAAGGATCCTCCTCGACCTGCTCCGCAAGCACGGCCTCGGGAGCCACGCGCTGGTGGTCTCGAGGATCTTCGGCGGAGTCCTCCTCGGTCCGGGGAACGTCGGGCGGGCGTTCCGTGATGCCGGGGAGGCGGCGATCCGCGAGGCAGGGGTTACCCGGTGACGGGAACCTGCCGGCGGGCGGCCGGGATACCCGCGGGAAGGATTGCCGAGACGGGGGCAAACGCGGCCGTCCGGGCAAGAACGGTCCGGAGCGCCGCGGCCGGCACCGTGTAGCGCTCCCCGGTGACGAGCTTGAAGACGACCGCCTTCCCCGTCCGCGACCGCTCCGCGCGGCCGACCGTATCCCCGAGAACCGGACCCCAGTCGTCGTGAAGCAGCCTGATTCGGGCGGGTCGCCGGCCGCCGAGCGCCTGCTGGAGTTCGCCGACCCCGATCCCGAACCGCCTGCCGTCGAGGGTGATCTCGACGATCCGGCAGGGTCTCCCCTCCTCGTCGGCCGCGGCGCACCTGCTGTTCTGGAGGTAGCCTGCTCTCTGTAGCATACTCCCCGGGTCTCCCGCAGGGGTTTAAAAGCCGCGCCGCGCGGGGGGTGAAAGTGAAAGGTGCGGTGGGGTTTTAGTACCCCGGCATCTCCCATGCCTGCCACCTGGTCCGCCCGCGGGCGAGGAGAAGCGCCGCCGGCAGGATGAGGAAGAGGCTTAAGGCCGCGTATCCCGGGTCGAGGATCGAGGCGAAGATGAGGAGCAGGAGCGCCGGGCTTATCGCGAGGAGGTAGCGGAGGAAGACCCCCGCGGAGTAGAGCATCACGTTCGGGTGGAGCCCCGTGAGGTAGACCGTCACCGCGAGGGTGTAGGCCGAGACCGAGGCGAACGCGGCAAGTGCCGGGAGGAACGTCCCCATCCCGCCGGAGGTCGCCGCCGCGAGCACGAGCACTCCGAGCGGGAGGAGGTTTGCGAGGGCGTAGCTCTTCAGTTTCGCGTCGATCACCTCCGAGACCTCCACCGGCAGGAAGGCGTAGGAGGTGAAGGAGTCGAACTCGGTCAGCCAGTTGTAGATGGTGGCTGATATCACCCCGAGCAGAACCGCGAAGACCACCAGCGGGTCGATCCCCGGGATGAACCGGATCAGGACCCTCAGGCAGACCCAGACGAGGCCGAGGGGGAGGAGGAACGAGAAGATCACCTTCCCGGCACCGCCTTCGCTCCGGAGGAGGTCGAGGGCGTCCTTCGCGATGAAGTGGGCGCTCCCGAGGGTGCCGACTCTCTCCGCGAGGGGATCGAGACGGTTGTTAAACCGCTTCGTCCGGTCCGGGTAGTCGACGGTGACGAAGAGCACCGAGGCGGCTGCCGGGACCAGGATGAGCAGGAGCGAGATCGCGAGCGGTTCCACCGCGGGGTCGAGGAAGAAGGCGTACGGGGGGAGGGCGGCGGAGACGGTGATCGTCCCGAGGCGGAACGCCGCAAGCGCGATCACCGCGAGCACCGCGACGGTTCCGGCAAGGAGCGCGGCAGAGCGTGCGTAGAGGGTCGAGAGGAAGCAGACGGCGGAGAGGCCGAGGAGGAAGGCGAGCGCGAGCGAGACGAACGCGAGGACTGCCAGACCCGGATCGAGGCCGATGAACGGCGTCGCCGCGGCAAACCCGGCCGCGAAGGGGAGGACGTAGAGCAGGATGTAGTAGACGGTATCCTTCACGAGAAACGCGCCGAATATCCGCCGCTCGGAGACCGGGAGACTCCGGGAAGCGTAGGCAATCAGGCTCGCCTGCCCGAACCGCCGGTTCATGAACTCGCGGCCCATGAGGCCGAACGATCCCACCATCACGCCCATGAGCAGGAAGAGAGCGTGCGCGAGGAGCGCGACCACGTCGTAGGGAAATACGTCTGCAAAGAGCGGGAGGGTGAGCGACCCGAGAAGGGCAAAGACCGCGATGACCGCCGGGAAGAGGGCGAACCCGAGGCTCCCGAAGATTGTCGAGTGCATCCGCCACTCTTCCTTCATCATCGCGCAGAAGAGGTCAGGCACCGGCATCACCCTTGACCAGGTCGAGGAAGAAAGACTCGAGGTGCCGGCCCGATCCGACGAGGTCTCCGACCGGGCCGCAGTGAAGGATCCTGCCGTTGTGGATGACCCCGATACGGTCGCAGATCTCTTCGGCGATCTCGAGGATGTGAGTGGAGAAGAAGACGGTCCCGCCGCCCTGGACATACTCGCGCAGGAAGTCTTTGACCGTCCGCTGCATGATGGGGTCCAGGTTGATCAGCGGCTCGTCGATGAGGGCGAGCTCTGGTTCGTGGAGGAACGCCTGCGCAAACATCAGTTTCTGCCGGGTGCCCCGCGAGAGGTCCTTGCAGAGGACGTCCCGCTTGTCACCAAACTCCAGCAGGTCGAACCAGCGGTCGCACCGCTCGTCAACCGAATCGAGGTTGCGGATGCTGGCCACGAAGCGGAGGTACTCCTCCGCGGTGAGGAAACTCGGCGGCGTCTCCTGTTCGGGGATGATCCCGACAAGCCCCCGGACCCCGATGGGATCCTTCGCTACGTCGAGCCCCATCACCCGGGCCGACCCGGAGGTCGGCGGAATCTGCCCGGTCAGCATCCGGATCATCGTCGTCTTCCCCGAGCCGTTCGGCCCGAGCAGGCCGAAGAGTTCCCCTTCCGCAACGGAGAACGATACCCTGTTCACCGCGGTGACGTTGCCGTAGTTCTTCGTGAGTTCGGTTGCCTCTATCATCTGCCGCACGCGAGACACGCTCCTTTGGGTTCTTCTTGAAGGAACATCGGCAAGAGGTGCATATAATAACTTTCCATCTGCGTTTGCCGTCCTGACGCCGTATCCGTAAAAAGAACCACTACGAGCATGTTGTTCTTCCGGTATCATCGCCAAAGGCCGTGAGAAACGATCCGCCAACCGTCGTACACCTCCCGCTCCCTGCTCGCGCCCGGCGCCTTTGCAGTGTCTGGGAAGACCGAGAGATCCGGAAGTTCACGGGGCTCGAAGAGCGGCGGTGAGCCGGTTCCCGTCCGGCTGTCCCCGGTGACAGAAGCACTTATCAGGTGCAACAGGTAATGCCCGTCGCGATGAAGACGGAGATTCCCTACGACCGGTTCGCCCACGTTCCTGAACGGATCTTCGGGCTGGTCGACCTCGCGTACAACCTCTGGTGGAGCTGGCACTCCTCGGCGAGCGTGCTCTTCAAGATGCTGAACCGGGCGGAGTGGAAGATGAGCCGCCACAATCCGGTCAGGATGCTTCTCGATACCCCGCCGCGGTTCTTCGAGCGGGCGGCAGCGAACCCGGAGTACCTCCGCCGCTACGACATCATCATGCACCGGTTCCGGGAGTATATGGTGCCGGGAACGAGCTGGTTTGCGCAGCACTATCCCTCACGGACGCCGCTGACGATCGCCTACCTCTCGAGCGAATTCGGGCTGCACCACTCGCTCCCGTTCTACGCGGGCGGGCTCGGCATCCTCGCGGGCGACCACGTCAAGGCGTCGAGCGATCTCGGCGTGCCGACGGTCGCCGTCGGGTTCATGTACGCCGAAGGCTATCTCCACCAGCATATCGAGGGGAACGGGTGGCAGAAGAACGTCGCGGAGATCCTGGACCGCGACGCCGCCCCGGTTCTCCGGGTGCTCAGCGACGACGGGAAGCAGATCGTGGTGCAGGTGCCCTTGATCGAACCGCCGATCTACGTCGCGGTCTGGAAGGTGCAGGTGGGACGGGTCCCCCTCTACCTCCTCGACACCCATATCGACAGGAACCTCCCCGAGAACCGGAGCATCTCCCACCGCCTTTACTTAAAAGAGCTCGAGTGCCGGCTCCGGCAGGAACTGGTGCTCGGCATCGGCGGAAGGAAGGTTCTCCGTACCCTCGGCGTGGAGTACTCGGCGATGCACTTGAACGAAGGGCATTCTGCGTTTTCCATACTCGAACGGCTCCGGGAGCGGCTCAGTGCGGGGATGCCGCCCGACGAGGCGCTCGAGCGGGTCCGGGGCACCTCGGTCTTCACCACCCATACCCCTGTGGCGGCCGCCCACGACGTCTTCCCCGAGGATCTGATGGCGAAGTACTTCCGGAATTACTGCGCGTCGCTCGATCTGACCTGGGACGAGTTCATGGCGCTCGGCGACGATCCCCACAACCCGGGCGCCGGGTTCAACATGACCGCTTTTGCCCTTCGGATGAGCCGGTTCCACAACGGCGTCTCACAGAGGCACGGGGAGGTCGCCCGGGAGATGTGGCAGCCTCTCTGGCCAGACCTCGCCCCTGAGGAGGTGCCGATCGACGCTATCACAAACGGCGTTCACGTGCCGACGTGGCTGAATCACCGTATCGAGGCGCTCATCGACCGACACATGGACCCGGTCTACCCGAACTGGCGGGAGGATTACGACAACCCCATCATCTGGGAGGTGGTCGACGAGATCCCGGACGAAGAGCTCTGGCGCGAGCACCAGTGGCTGAAGATGAAGCTCTTTTCCCGGATCCGGGACCGGAAACGCCGCAAATGGGCGAACCTTCGCGACGAACCTGCAAATCTCGCGGCCGAGGGGCTCATGCTCGACACCTCGGCGCTGACGATCGGGTTCGCCCGCCGGTTTGCCGAGTACAAGCGGGCGGACCTGATTTTTGAGGATCTGGACCGGCTTGATCGGATCGTGAACAACCGCTGGAGGCCGGTGCAGTTCATCTTCGCCGGGAAGGCCCACCCGGCCGACGATCGGGGTAAGCGGATCCTGCAAAGGATCTACCAGTATTCGCAGGATCCCCGGTTCGGCGGCCGGATCGCGTTTGTCGAGGACTACGGCGAGCAGCTTGCGCGTTACATGGTCCACGGCGTCGACGTCTGGATGAACACCCCCGTCCCGCTCATGGAGGCGAGCGGCACGAGCGGTATGAAGGCGGGGATGAACGGGGCGCTGAACCTCTCGGTCCTCGACGGCTGGTGGGTCGAGGGCTACAACGGCAGGAACGGCTGGGGTTTCGAGGGTCGCGCTCCCACCGCGGAGGGTCATCAGCCGGATGCGGAGACGCTTTACGACCTCATCGAGAACGAGATTGCGCCGCTCTACTTCTCACGGACGATGGACGACGTCCCCCACAAGTGGGTCCGGATGATGAAGGAGTCGATAAAGAGCATCGCCCCCCAGTACTGCTCTCTCCGGATGCTCAAGGAGTACGTCACCAGGTATTATCCTTCGGTCTGCAGGTATGCGGCCGAGCCGGGAGAGCAGCTGGCCGGGCTCGAGGGGGTCTGCCCCCCCGGCCCTGCGCCCAGGATGAGGTGATACGGAAGCCGGCGCAAAGCGAAGAGGGGTGTCTCTCCCGCTGACCGGTTCCGGCAGGAAGATCCCCCCGTTCGCATTTTATTCTCATATTAACCCTTTTTGGCGTGATCCGAAACCTGAGCACAACAGTTAACGTTTTTTAACGGTAGATAGCAAACATCTCCACCGGAGGCCATTGTTGGTTCTGCTATGGAGTGGAAGGACGTTCTCCCGGTTCTCGTGGGCGGGCTCGTGATCCTGGTCGTCGCCCTCGTAGTGAAACCCGCCCTTCTCGGGGAGCCGATCGGCTTTGCCTCCTCCGGATCGGTGCCGGCCGGCGACCCGCCCGTATACGTCCCGCCCGCCCCGGTACCGACGGCGACCCCTTTCCCGGATGACGGTGAGGCCTACACCCGGAGTTTCCGCTGGACGGCGATCGACGGCGGCGTCCGGACGACGGAGGTCCGTGTCCCGGAGGCGCTCTTCCTCACGCACCGGGGGACCTCGCGGTTCAGCGACTATAATTCCTGGGGGAGGTATGCGCTTGCGGACGCCGACCGGCCGCTCCTCGAGGATCTTGCCCACCGGATCGCGCCCCCGGCCGCCAACCCGGACGAGGGCTACTTCCGGCTGATGAACCTCGTCTTCTTTGTCCAGCAGATCCCCTACGATAGGGACGATAACACGACCTCTTACATCGAGGGCGTCCTCCCCAGTCACGCCATGTACGTAAAAGACGGCGTTGAGTATCCGAAATACTCCGTCGAGACGCTCGTGGACGGGCGGGGGGACTGTGAGGATGCGGCCATCCTGATGGGGGGGCTCCTCGACGCTCTCGGCTATGATACAGTGCTGCTCCGATACTCGGATCACATGGCCCTCGGCATCCGGATGAACGAGTTCAATCCCTACTACGCGAAGTATACGCCGAGACACTTCATGTATGGGGGGCAGCACTATTACTACGTCGAGGGGACGGATTTTGATTGGGGGAACATCTCGGTCGGCTCGACGGCGATCTGGGGGAGACCGCACCCCATCGGGGACACTTCCGGCACGGGTATCCCGAGCGTGCAGTCGGAGACCCCGCAGATCATCCCGCTCCGCTACGTCCCCGAGCCGGGGGAGTACCAGATCCGTCCCGTCCGTCTGCCGGCGGGGGGAGCGTGAGATGGATCCCGACACCCCCGAACCGTCCGGCCTGAGGATCCCGGATCTGAAGATCCCGGGACTGCTGAAGTTGACCGCCGATCGGAGGAAGGCCCTTGCCACCGCCGCGGCGGCTGTTGTTGCGATAGCGGTTCTTCTGGTCGGAGGGATGGTCTTTGTGAGTTTTCATGAAGGCCAGCAGGTTGCGGCGTTCAACAGCCACGTCTCGGCATCGGAGGCCGACCTCTTCCTGGTCTCCGGGAAGATCACCTCGCATATGCGCACCCCCACAAACGATCTTTCGGTTGCCGAATGCGACGCTCATGTGCGGGAGTTCGCAGCAATCGCGAACTACGGCAGGGCCGTTACGGCCTACCACCGCCGGATCGTCGCGGTCGATGCCGTCCCGGAAGCCTACGCCGGAGCGCAGTCGGCCTACGTCCGGGCGCTCGACAACCTGAATCGTGCGTTCACGTTCTGGTCGTCGGCCGCGAGCGCTTACGAGGTGCGGGATTAC
This sequence comes from Methanoculleus nereidis, assembly GCF_032944295.1. Classification (NCBI taxonomy): domain Archaea; kingdom Methanobacteriati; phylum Methanobacteriota; class Methanomicrobia; order Methanomicrobiales; family Methanomicrobiaceae; genus Methanoculleus; species Methanoculleus nereidis. Next base: position 202,417 of record NZ_JABFFQ010000001.1, on the reverse strand, counting down.
AATGCGGCAAACCGGAACATCGCAGAAGCGGATAAGGCATGGCAGGAGTACAACGCCGCGATCACCGATTATGACCGCGAACTCCGCGTCGTAGAAGAGGGGCCGGAAGTGCCTCCTGCCTAGACAAGGTATTTCTCCGGAACCCTGATGGTGATGGTGAGCGACTTCAGCGACTCCGAGCGGATGATGAAGTAATAATCGTCGTACCCTTCCCGGATGATGAACGTCTCTGCCTTCACTATAGGCTTCCTTTCTGAACGGTTCGTTGTTGAGGTGTTCCCATAATGGAGTATATCACCCCGGAAATACCGGATCTCCTTGACGACCCGGTTCGGGTCGTCAGGATCGCGGATCTCTATCACGAGCGACGGGCAATCATTCATCGGCATTACGCTCACGTTGATGGCCCAGTAGGGAAAGGGGATGTGGTAGACCTCGGTGGCGAGAACGCGGGGGGGATGCTCGCAGGCCACCTCTGCGTAGTCCACCAATTTCTCGGAGATTCGAATGTCTTGTGGCGGTTTCGTCATCGCTATCGTGGGCGTCGGGGTCGGGATATGGTAGGTCGCGGGGTCGACGAACCCCACGCTCTGCGGCTGCTCCGCCCCACGGGCAGGCACGGGCGGCGTGGGAGCCGGCTGGGTCCCTCCCACCGTCTGCGCCTCTGCCGGCGCCGGTGTCGGGTTGAACGTGGCCGGTTGCGCATCCATGGTATCTTCCGGCGCCGTGCAGCCTCCGGCGACGGTGGCCGCCGTCAGAAGGATCAGGAGCAGGATGTGGCGCCCGTACATAGTCTTCTCTTTTGAATGGACCGTATTAGTAATTACGCATCTGCAGCGTCCCAGGAAGCAGTTAAAACCGTGTATGTTCCGGGGGCGTGGATTCACGTCCCCTCAAAGGCCTCCATGGCGAAGCCTGCGAACTTCTCGTCCGACTGCTCGAACGCTTTCTTTACCTCGGCTACGCCGGCCGGATCACTCAGTTTCAGCAGGGCCGCAGCGGTCAGGGCCCGGCAGCACTCGGACTGGCTGGTCCGGAGGGTGCCGACCAGCGGGTCGACCGCCCGGGGATCGCCTATCTCGGCAAGCGCCCAGATTGCCGGGTTCTTGATATCGTCGTCCGCGACGAGCACGACCCCGACGAGCGGCTCCACCGCTTCAGCCCCGGCCCGGGCGAGTGCCATCGCCACGGTCCAGCGTGTGTCACTGTCGACGCTGAGCAGGGCCTGCACCAGCGGCCCGACCGCCGGAGCCCCGATGGCCCCGAGGGCGCTGACGGCCCGCAGGCTGGTGTAGGTGTCGGCGTTGAGCATGACGTGCATCAACTCCTGGACCTGTGCCGTGTCCCCCTCCTTTACTTCTCTCCTCTCGATGGTCTTTTGCATCTTTGCACCTCCTGGCACGAACGCATGATGCAGTCGGGTTACAATAAACCTTTACAAACCAAAATCGCCGTGCAGTACTGCGAAACGGCATTGCCGGGCATAGATTTTTACACCCCTCTCGGGTGGTCGGCAAAAGATCCGCCTGTCCCGAAGGGACATGCGTCGCCACTCGCACCTGCGGTGCTCCAGCTCCGGCCCTTCGGCCTGTCGCTGCTTGAAAACGCTTCGCGTTTTCTCAAGCTCCGTTCCTTCGGAACGTCGCTGCCGCCATCATCCCGAGCACCCTGCCGTCTTCGGCCACGATCGGCGTCCCGAGGAGGTCTGTCCGGAACGCCGCACCATCACTCTGGATGCCGGTCTGCTCGCCGTGCCAGGACCCGCCGTCGATGACCGTCCGGACGATACCCCGGATCTCATCAGGACGCTCCCAGAACCGGGAGAAGTGCGATTCCTGCACCTCTTCCGCGGTTGGGTAGCCCCAGAGGGCCAGGAAAGCGGCGTTCGCGTAGGTCACCACCCCGCCCGGGTCGAGGATCGCGACCGCCCGGCGGGTGGAGGCTATTGCACGGTCCTTGAGAAGCATCTCCTGCTCCCGCCGCCGCAGGTCGGCGATATCCGCGACGAGGATCCGGTAGGCCCGCGCCTCTTCGGTGATATCCTCGCAGTTGACATACTGTGTCCCGTCGCAGAGGGTGACGGCGCGGGCGAGGACCGTCTTCCTCGACCCGTCCCGGGACCGGACCGTGAGCGTCCGGGGCCTGATCTGGCCCGAAACCGATCGCTCGAGATCCGACCGCCAGGCACTGAAGGCTTCCTGCCGGGCCGCTTCGTCCGGGAAGATCAGCCGGGTCCACTCCGCGACCGTCGGTGCATCGTCCGGCCCGTAGCCGAAGATCTCCACGAACCTCCGGTTAGCGTAGATGAACCGCCCGTCCCGGTCGATGAGGGCGACGCCACAGGGGGACGAATCGACCATGGTCCGGAACCGCACCTCGCTCCGCCGGAGCCGCCCGGCGGTCTGCCGCCGGGCGAGGGCGATCGAGGCCTGCCGGATGAACGACTCGATTGTCTCGCGGTTTTCAAGTTCCCTTCCCGGGTGGAGGAAGATGCCGGTGATGCCGAAGAGCTGCTCGCGCCAGACCAGCCCCATAATGCATAGTTTCGCAATATTGAACCGGGTGAGAAACTCCTCGCAGACCTCTTCTGGGAACGCCTCAAAGCAGAGGTCGTAGAACGACCACGAGGATGGTTCGGGGCGGAGAACGAATTCCTGGAGGCCGCGCAGCGACCCGGGGGTCTGGTGATAGGGGGCGTCGAAGACCCGGGCGACCGGGAGGACCAGGCCGATGGGGTCCCGTCCCAGGAGTTCGGTGAGCGCATCCCGGAACCCCTCTCCGGCGACTACCCGGACGACGAACCGGTGGCTGGCCTCGTCCCAGGAGAAGAGGTAAGCATACGCTCCCGGGACGAGTTCCATGAGCCGGTCGACGATGTACTGGTATATGTCATCCACCGGCGGCAGGTCGACGAGGTCCATTGCCGTCCGGGCGAGGAATGACGTGTTGCTGATGTAGTGCTTCCGCTCGGTGATATCTTCGAGCACGATCGTGCACCCTTTCTCCCCGCCCTCAAACGTCGTCGGGATCGCCTGCATCTGGTAGAAGAACTCTCTGCTGTCATCCCGCCGGTAGCAGATATCGGTGATCACCTGCTCCTGCTCGAGCCCCTCGACGACGGCGAGGGCTTCGGGGGAAGAGACGACGGGGAGGCCGGCCTCACGCAGATTTCGACCTACAATCTCTTCTTTGTTTCGCCCAAACCGCGCAAGACACCGGTCGTTGGCCTGGACGATGGTGAGGTCGGCATCAAGAATCAGGATCAGGTTCTTTGTGAAACAGAGAAATGCTGATATGGGTATGCGTTGCGCAAGAGAATAGACCTTGGCGTTGCCGACGAGCCGCCCCTCGACATGGCCTTCCGCCTGCATCACCTCAAGGTACTTCGAGACCGAGTTCCGGTTTGCGCCGAGGGCTCTCGCGAGTTCGGTGATCGTCATGCCCTTTGGCCGGAACTTGAGGGTTCGCAAAACCCTTCCCGGGATGTCCTGCTCGGGCGGCACACAGCGTCAGTGCTTAACTCTTCAGCAATGGTATATATAGCATTCCCCTTTCGCGCCAGGGCTCCCTCCCCGGCGAACCTCTCCTGCGAGGTGCCGGCGCTTCCAGAACCGAACAGCAGTAAGGGTCTCCTGGTATGCGGTGATTTATAGAAGGTCACGGCGTACCCTCTAGAGTAGGCCGGCGCCTGGAGGACCACCGATCATGGATATGAACGAACTCGTCAGTATATCACAGGGAACGCTCGCGATCATGAACCCCACGACGCCTGAGAAGGTGCTCGCCGCCGGACGGGCGGCGGGGCTCCGGGAGGGTTCCCGGGTCGTGGAGATCGGATGCGGGAACGGGACGATCCTCGCTCTCTGGGGGCGCGAATATGGGATATCGGGCCTCGGCGTCGAGGCCCGTGAGGATGCCTGCAGCCGGGCGGAAGAGACGTTCCGGGCGGCGGGGCTCGGCGGCCGGCTGGCCGTCCGGTGCATGGACGCCCGCAGTTACGTCCCCGGCGGGCCGTTCGACTGCGCCGCGTCGATCGGGGCGTCGCATATCCGGGGCGGGTTTGCGGCGACCATCGACGCGCTCCTCGATCTCGTCCACGATGAGGGGACCATCGTCATCGGCGACCGCTGCTGGCGGTCCGACCGCACCCCGCCCGAGTTTGCCCGGGAGTGGCCCGATGTCCTGACCGAGTACGAGATCCTCGGTGTCGCGCGGGAGGCCGGACTCGACGTCGCCGCAGTCATCCGGTCGGGCGCGGACGACTGGGACCGCTACGAGTCGGGGATCTGGCAGTCGGTCATCTCCTGGCTTGGCAGCCATCCCGATCACCCCGACCGCGACTTTATGATCGACTACCTCCACCGCCTCCAGGACGAGTACTTCGGCTACGGCCGCGAGCACATGGGCTGGGCGCTCTTCGTCCTGGTACCCGGGTTTTATTAGGCGGTTCAGGCTTCCCGGGGCACCTCCGGTTGCGGCCGGAAAGATTGTATTGCCCGCCCACCGAAGGGCCCCGGCATGGAAGTCCATGTCGGCACGAGCGGCTGGTCATACGCGTGGAACCGGGGGAGGAGCCTTGTGTGGTTTGTCGAGCACTCCGGTCTTGACGCCATCGAACTGAACGCGAGTTTCTACGGGTTCCCGTCGGAGAAATCCGTTCGTTCATGGGCCGCTGCGGGGTCAGGGCTGCGGTGGAGCGTCAAGGTGAACCGGTCGATCACCCACCGGCACCGGTTCAACGAGAAGGCCATCCCCGTATGGGAACGGTTCCTGGAGAGGTTCCTCCCGCTCGAAAATCTCGTCGACTTCTACCTCTTTCAGGCCCCGCCGACGTTCGGGGACGTCGATCGCATCATCGCTTTTCTCGAGGCGATCGATCTTGAGACGCGGTGTGCCGTGGAGGTTCGCAATCCTGCGGTGCTCGGCGACGACGAGGCGTGCCGGAGGCTGCAGGAAACGGCCGTCCTGGTCTCGGTCGACTCGCCTGATTTTTGGGAGCGGATATTTTCCGGCGACGTCGTCTACCTCAGGATGCACGGGAGGGAAGGCTGGTACCGGCACGACTATACGGAGAATGAACTCGCCGGTGTTCGGGATCGGATCGCCGGTATCGGCCCGGAACGGGCGTATATCTTCTTCAACAACGATCATGCCATGCTCGAGGATGCGAGAGCCATGGCGCGCCTCTTCGGGCGGCAGCCACCCGTCTGACGGCAGGAAACGATTGTCTTCTCTTTATGGCGTCATTTTCTCGTTTATTTCAATTCAGGAGCCGTGACGCAACAATAGTACGGGAAAATACCAGGCCTTTTGAAAGTTGTTCGGCAAATTGGGGCAAAAAAGGGGATTGATGGACGATATGAAATAGAATCGTATAAATATCGCATGCATCATCTAATATCTTGGGGAACTATTACCCCGGTGACATGAGAGAACTGTAGACGCGAGTGGGACACTTCCTACGGGGGAGTGTCCGCACTCACTCGTCGCGTGCGGCGTTTGCCGCGTTTGGGCGGTCTGGTGGGCATCCACCCCCTGCACCCCCTCTAATGGTGGCACGCTCTCTTTTCCATTCCGATATGCGTAGCCTGACCTCCTCGTCCACGAACCGGAGAGGAATGCCCTGTTCCCGCGCGATCGCGGAGAGGTCGTCGTACTCGGGTTTCTCTGCGATCAGACGGCCGTTCACGGTAGAGGTCTTCACCCGGACGGGATACACCCTGCCGCCGAGGCTGACCGGCACCGTCTCCTTCTCCCGGGCGGCCACCACCTTCCGGAACTCGTACACCCGCACCCCGAGGGTCCCGGTCTCATCCATGAGGATCTGGATCAGGTGGTCTTAGTCGGGCTTGAACGTCACGGCGTGGGCCGCCGCAAGGAGCGCCCTCTCTCGTTCGGTATCCATGATCCGGTAACCTCCTGTTCCTGGACGCGGACTGGAGGCTCCAGACATAAAAACGTGCCGCCCGGGGAGGTGCCGGGGGTTCCGGTTACATATACAGCGCCTGGAGGGCGACGACCTCGGCGCTGTCCTTTGCCCGCGAATAGTCCTCGAGAGGGTCGGTGTTCACCTCGAGAAAGCGCAGCCCCCACCCGAACGGGGCAAGGATGTCATGTGCCTGCTCCTTCTCGCCGATGATGTAGAGCACCGCGGCCATCGCCTCCACCGAGGTGAGCCGGAACGGCCGGCCGAAGTTCACCGGGTTTGCGGCCACCAGGAAGGGGAGCGCCCGGCGGTTGCGCCAGGAGGCGACGGCCCCGGTATCGAGCACCTCCCAGGAGCAGTCGAGCGCCGTTATCGAGGGGAGGTGCCGGTCGGCGGGAGAGACCGCCTGCTGTGCGGTCGGGTCGAGGAGGAGGGTCGAGCGGGGGATCTTTGCGATGCTCGGGACGATCCGGAGAAGCCCGCGCCGGGCAAGTTTCTTCACCGTGCACTTCCGGGGGTCGCAGGTGTCGTCCCGGTAGGCGTAGAGCGGTATCATCTGCTTTGTTATGGTACGCCGTCGAGGTACTATCAATGTACGTGCTCATCGCCCCCTGCATCCGGAACCCCGCATGCCGCGCCCGCGGGATAACGACCGATGAGGACATTCGCTGCTTTAATCATGCCGTGGAGCGGTGTCGGCGCTTTTCGATTGAGATGGTCCCGCTCCCCTGCCCGGAGACGATCTACCTCGGCGCCGACCGGGAGCCGGGATCATATCTTGAGCGGCTTGCGACCGACGAGTTTGCCGCGCTCCTCGACCGGCTCGAATCAGAGGTCCGTGCCTTGATACGGGAGCGCGGGGAGCCACCGCTCGTGATCGTCGGGGTGGACTCCTCCCCGACCTGCGGGGTGAACGCCACCTACTACTCATCGGTAAAACAGCCCGGGCGCGGGGCGTTTCTCACCAGGTTCCCGGATATCCCGGCAATCGACGTGAAGGAGTTCGCCCGCTACCGGGTCTACCTCGCAGGCCCGCTCTTCTCGGAGGCTGAGAAGACCTACAACCTCGCACTCCGGGAACTTCTCGAAGCGCACCTCTTCGACGTCTACCTCCCCCAGGAAGTAGGGGACACGAGCCACACCCGGTGCCGGGAGGAGCACCGGGCCATCTTTGCGCAGCACACCGCGGCGCTCCAGGACGTCGATACCGTCGTCGCCGTCGTCGACGGCGCTGACGCCGATTCCGGGACATCCTGGGAGATGGGGTACGCGTATGCTCTCGGGAAGATGGTCGTCGCGCTCCGCACCGACTTCCGGGTCGTCGGCCACCACGAGCGGGTCAACCTGATGCTCGAGGAGTCCGCGGCCGTGGTCACGGCAAAAGAGGACCTTCCCCGGGCGCTCAGGTCGCCGCTTTTGGCTTCAGGGTGACGCCGGCCGCTTCTTCTCCATCGAGAGGACGTTCTTTCCGTCCTTGCGGGCGTAGGTTACGCTGTCCATCACCGTCCTGATGAAATGGATCCCGAGCCCCCCGATAGGCCGCTCTTCTGCGGGGACGTCGAGAGGCGGCGGCGGGGCGGTGAGCGGGTCGAAGGCAACGCCGTCGTCGATGATCGTCACCCGGACAGCGTCGTCGTCTGCGGTGCAGGCGATCGTGATCGTCCCGGCCTCCCCGCCATACCCGTAGAGAATGGTGTTGCTGCAGGCCTCGTCCACGGCGAGCTGGACCGCAAAAACGAGTTCGTCGCCGCACCCGGCGAGCGTCTCCGCGAGGAAATCGGCGATGTTTGCGAGTGCGCTGAGATCCGCCTGCACGGTGAGTTCCGCCATCAGACCACCCGGAGGACCATGAGGGTCAGGTCGTCGAATTGCGGCTCGTCTCCCGAGAATTCCATGACCGCGTCGCGGACCCGGTCGACGATCTCGGTCGAAGGCCGATCGAGGGAGCCAGTGACGGTCTCGATCAGCCGCTCTTCTCCGAACTGCTCTTCATCGGGGTTGATCGCCTCGGTGATGCCGTCGGTGTAGAGCAGAAGGAGGTCCCCGCTCTCGAGTGCGACGGTCTCCTCACCGTACTCGGCCTCCGGCATGACTCCGAGGATGATCCCGGTCCCCTTCAGTCTCACGGGCCGGCCGCCGCCCGACCGGAAGAGGAGGGGCGGGTTGTGCCCCGCGTTGACGTAGGTGAGTGTCTTGTTTGCCGGATCGGCGGCCGCGTAGAAGAGGGTGACGAACATCCCGGACTTCGCGTCCTCGGCTATCAGCATGTTGGCCTCCCGAATGGCATCGCGTGCGCTCCGCGGAACCAGCGAGTTCGCCCGCAGCACCGTCCGCGAGAGCGCCATGAAGAGCGCTGCCGGGACACCTTTTCCCGAGACGTCGGCGATGACGAAGGCGGTCCGGCCGCCGGGAAGAGGGATGGCGTCGTAGAAGTCACCGCCGACCTCCTTTGCCGGGACCGAGAGGGCGGCGAGTTCAAAGCCGGGAACCGCCGGCAGCCGTTCGGGGAGGAAACTCATCTGGATGTCGTGCGCGATCCGGAGTTCGGCCTTTTTGCGCTCGAGTTCGGAGAGGTAGGTATCCCGCTCCGCCTTTGTCTGCCGCTCGGTGATCAGGTTCCCGATGATGAACGCGAAGATGAAGACCCCGGTGGCGTTGGCGACGATCATCGGGAAGGCCACCCCTTCGACGACCTCCAGCGCCTGCTCAAATGGCCGGCAGAGGAGGAGGGTGAGCCCCATATGGGATGTCTCCATCCCGACGGCGAAGAGGACCGCGCCGTGCATCCCGATAAATTTCCGGCCCGCAGCAAGGAAGATCAGCCCTCCGAAGAGGCCCGCGAGGATGGTTGCGGTCGCGCACGGGACGGCGGTGAACCCTGCGAGAGAGAAGCGGTGCGCCGCGCCGATCAGCCCGGCGCCGAGCCCCACCACCGGGCCGCAGGCGAGCCCCCCGACCATGGGGCCGAGGTCGCGGACGTTCGCGGTGGCGCCGAGGATGGTGATGCCGCTCTCGGTGCCGTAGATAGAGAGGGCCCCAAACAGGAGGGCGAGTATCACCTGGCTCTTCCAGGTGAATATGCCGTCGAGCACCTGCGTGAACGACTTCGTCCGGGTGATCAGGTAGGCGACCACGATGATGACGCAGATCATCTGCAGGAGCACGAGGAACATATCGCCAAAGACAGAGAACGCCATGCCGATCTACCCTCTCGTAGTTCCGCTCAGGTCTCCGCCGCGAATTCGGCAAGCGCCGCCGTTTCGTCGGGGAAGAGGGAGAAGATCCGGTGAAACCCCGCCATGGTGAAGACCTCGAGGATCTGCGGTTGTGCGCAGGCTATCCTGAGCGTCCCGCCGTCCTTCTTCAATCGCTTCAACGCGGCAAGCAGCACCCGAAGGCCGGAACTACTGATGTAGTCGAGGTCGCAGAGGTTGACGAGGAGGATTCTCCCCCCGGCATCGAGCACCTGGTTGATCCGTTCTTCCGCCTTCTCCGAAGAGCCGGCGTCGAGCCTCCCTTTTATAGTAATGATATCGACGGCGCCCGCTCTTCTTTCGGTGATCTCAACATGCCCGCTCATCAAGCGAGTTTTCAATCTGATTGGTGATAGATGTTGCTTTCCGCTCCGAGCGTTTCTTACGAAGAGAGCAAAAAGCCCTGGCAGCGTTGTATATCCTCTCACGCGTGAGGTCATATCGCGCGCCCGGCAGGAACCACACCGTTGGCCTCTGTCGACAACCGGGTGGTATCTGGAGGTGGTTTGAAGCACTTCTGCGGCGTCGTCAAAAAAAGAGGGTGTATTGTTGGGTGTGTGATAACCATGCGGTGGCTGCGGGCAGTTCCGGAGCGGTTGTGCCGCCCGCCCGGGCCCCCATCCACCGTGCCGGTATGAGTGTTTAGAGAGGTGTGCCTGTGTACCGGGGGTTTCCCGGCGTGTTGTGACGTTGACGCAATCAGCGTGGTGAATGTTTTGTTCACCGTTCCCAGCCGTTCTTGTGCCGGTCCGAACCACATGTGCCAGTGCAGCCCGGTTTGTCGAGGAGATTCCCCATCTCCCGACTCTGGGGATCATACATTGATCTGTTCCATTTATATTGTTTTTGGTCAATGCTTTGCATTATGGTGTGGCGTTATGTGTGGCATCATAGCATGCGACACTGCAAAACCCTATATCCCCCGGCGCGAAACTCTGTTTGCACATGGATCCCACTACCGACGCACTCTCTCTCTTGCTTGGCGCCTTGAAAGAGCACCCGCGGGGCATGTCGGTCTCCGATCTTGCCGCCGCCGTCGGGATCAACCGGAACACCGTCTCCCGGTACCTCGACGTCCTTCTCGTATCGGGCCAGGTGGAGATGGAGACCTACGGGAAGGCCAAGGTCTTCTACCTCTCGCAGAGAGTTCCGATCGCCGCCATGCTCAACTTCTCGTCGGATCTTGTGCTGGTGCTCGACCGCGACCGCCGGATCGTCCAGGCAAACGATGCCGTCTGTACGTTTGCAGGGAGGGAACGCGATGAGATCATCGGGAACGATATCGAGACGTCGCCGCTTGCTGCGTTCGACCACCCGCTAATACGGAGCCGGATCACCGATGCCCTGAACGGCCGCGAGGTCACGGAGGAACTCCGGTTCCTGCGGCTCGATAAGGAGCTCTTCTTCCGGATCAAGTTCATCCCCACCGTCTTCAACGACGGGGCGCCGGGAGTCACCATCATCCTCGAGAACATCACCGAGGGGCGGCGGGCGGAGGAGGCCCTCCGCGAGAGCGAGATGCTCTTCCGGAACCTCGTCGAGAACATCAGCGACCTTATCCTGAACGTCAACGAGGCCTGCACGTTCACCTACGTCAGCCCCAAAAGCCAGGAGATTCTCGGCTACACACCCGAGGAGATGCTGCAAAAGACACCCTGTGACTTCATGCCCCCTGAGAAGGTGGACCGGGTCAGAGAGCAGTTTGCCGAACTCTTCGCCGACCCGAAACCGGGAGTTCTCTTTGAGTGGACGATGCTTCATAGGGATGGGAGCCCCGTCATCCTCGAGGTGAGCGGCACGCCGGTTTACGACATGATCGGCGACTTCACCGGCTACCGGGTGGTCTGCCGTGACGTCACCGAACGGGCGCATGCCGCAAAACGGGTGGCCCAGTGGAAGTCATTCCTCTACTCAGTTGTCAATAACATCCCGAGCATGGTCTTCGTCCGGGAGGTGGAGGAGAACACGTTCGTCTTCTCGAATAAGGCCGCCGAGACGTTCCTCGGGATGACACAGGAGGAGATGGGGGGAAAACGGGCCACGGATCTCTTCCCGCCGGAGATGGTGACATTCTTCGCCGACGGCGACCGGGACCTCCTGGAGCGAACGGTTGCTCTTGAGGAGAAGGCCCACCTCGCAAGCGGGCGGACCATCTCCATGAAGAAGATCCCGATCTTCAACTCCCGGGGTATGCTGAAGTACATGCTCGGGATCGCCGAGGACGTCACCGACCGCGCCGCCGCCGAGGACCTCCTGATTGCCGAGCGCGACCGGGCGCAGGGCTACCTGGAGGCGGCCGGCGTGATGATCGCGGTGATCGGGGCGGACGGCACCATCGACCTCGTCAACCGGAAGGGGAGCGAGATTCTCGGGTATACCGAGGGGGGCCTCGCCGGGAAGAATTGGTTTGGGACGGTCGTCCCGGAGCGCCTGCGCGACCGTCTTGCCCAGAACTTTCAGCGCCTCGTGGCCGGCCGGATCGAGCCGCCACCTTTCGAGGAGAGCCCGGTCGTCACCCGGGACGGCCGGGAGCGGCCGATGCTCTGGCACAACGCCCTCCTGCGCGACGCTGACGGCAACGTCGTGGCGATGGTAAGCTCCGGCGAGGAGATCGTGGAGTAGCCGGCCCGGGTCACGGCGATACAGAGATCCCCGGGGGATCCGGCCGTATCATCGCTTTGCTCTTCCTTTCTACGGTTTCGGGGGTAATCCCTTAAATACGCCGCAGGGCACATAGAGTAGTGGTGACAACGTTGGTGGACATCATCTCCCTTGTCCTTATCGTCGTCGTGGTGCTGATCGTCATCGGCATCGTCGCGGCCGGCGTAGGCATTTACAACCGGTTCTTCTCCCTCAAAAACTCCGCGGAAGCGACGGTCGGGCAGGTGAAGGTCGCGATGAAGAAGCGGCTGGACATGATCGAGCAGCTCCTCGGTGCGGTGAAGAGTTACGCGGCCTTCGAGAAGGAGACCCTGACCGAGGTGACCGCGATGCGGTCACGCATCGGCAACGCCGGCCCGGGCGACCTGAACGAGCTCGAACGCGAGTCCCGGTCGGTCCTCGGGCGGCTGCTCGCCGTCGCTGAGAACTACCCCGACCTCAAGACCTCGCAGACGGTGCAGAACCTGATGGGCGCGGTCCAGGGTGTCGAGGACGAGATCGCCCGGCACCGCTACACCTACAACAACATCGCCCAGCAGTACAACACCATGACCGATACGATCCCCTCGAACCTGGTCGCCGGCGTCATGGGCTTTAAGAAGCTGGAGTACCTGGAGTTCGGTGAGGAGATCGAGCGGGTTCCGACGATAGCGTTCTGATGAAATATGCGCGTAACTGAACGGCAGCAGATTCTCGTCCTTGTTGCCATCACCCTGATCGTCGGGGTGATGGCGGTCGTCGGAGCGAACGCGCTCCCCGCCATCTTCCGGGGGAACCTGGACGTCGAGCAGTATGATGCCGTCTTCTACGAGAACGGGACCCTGGTCGAGCGCTATACCTACGACGTCCGTTCGGCTGGGGAGTACCGGATGCTCTTTCGCTACTGGGACGCGCCGCTCGCCTTCGCTTCCATCGACCGGCCGCATATCGAGTTTGTTGGGATGACCGCTCCGCCCGGAACCATCGGCTACGTCAAGGATCACCTGGGCGAGGTGCGGACGGCCGCCGGGACCGCGACCACCTCCGATCTCGCGGCGATCCAGAGCCTTGCGTTCGACGACGAGGTGGGCCTTTACAACCCTGACTACTTCGCCCCGGGCACCTATACGGTGGAGTACCGCTACATTGTCCGGCCGCCGATCGAGTATGACAGCCAGTGGGCGCACCTGAACCTGAAACTCGTGGACGAGCACGTCCCTTACCGCGACCTCCGGATAACCCTGCCGTTCTCCGGGCAGATCGAGGAGGTCTACACGCACCCCCCGACCCTCGAGATCGAGCCGGCGGGAGAGGCCGTCATCATCACGGGGAGCGCCCCCCAGGACGACGCGCTGAACGTCGAGATGATCCTCGACCCCGCGTTCATGGAAGGGATCGACGGATTCCCTGAGTTCGTCCCGGACGTGCAGCAGCAGGCGGCCGACGCCAACCGCTGGCCCCCGATCCTCTACGGCGCGGCAAGCGTTCTCTACGGCCTTGCGACCGCCCTTGTCCTCGCGATGCCGTTCATTCTCCTCGGCGTCTACCTCCGCTACGGCAGGGAGAAGCAGTTTACCGTGCCGGAGTACCTGAGTTTCACGCCGAATACCGCGCTCAAACCCTGGCAGGTGAACCTCCTCTTCAAGGGCGACGCCCTCGAGTTCGACGATAACGGGTTCTATGCGACGGTTCTCGATCTCCACCGGCAGAAAAAGATCGTGGTCGCCGAGAAACCGGACGGCGACGGTGTCACGGTCAGGATCGTCTCGGGGGAGTCGAGCGACCCCTACGAACAGCGGGTGCTCAATTTCCTCGCAAACATCGCCGACGACCATGTCGTGGACACCACCGGGCTTGAGAAGTTCGCCCAGACCGCCCGGCGGAGCCCTGGCTACCAGCACCGGATCCTGCAGTACCAGCAGTCGCTTGCCGCGCTGACCCGGGACGTGGATACCACCCTCGCACGGCGGTATGTGAAAGACGGCCGGACGATGATCCTCCCGCTCGTCTTCCTCGGCGCCATCCCCTGCGGGCTTGCGATTCTCGCGTTCATTCTCGCGCCCGGCGCGGCCTACCTCCTCATCCCGGCAGGCGTCCTCTCGTTCATCGTCGCAGTCCAGGTCGGGATCGCGGCCCTCTTCCCCTCGACGCTCTTTGGGTTCTGGAAGGGGGATCATTACAAGGAGAAACTCGAGTGGGACGCGTTCGCCTACTTCCTCTCGGACCTCGCCCTGATCCGGCAGTACTCCCCCGCAGACCTCTCGATGTGGGGGGAATGGCTGGTCTACGGGACAGCGCTCGGCCTTGGCGATAAGGTCGAGCAGGCGATGAAGAACCTGAACATCAACCTCCCGGACGTCGGGATGCCGCTCTACTCGAGGATGCCGGTGATCTTTGCCCCGATCGTCCTCTACTCTCCGCCGTCAAGCGGCGGCAAAGGAGGGTTCGGTGGCGGCGGGTCCTTCGGTGGTGGCGGCGGCTTTGGTGGCGGCGGCGTCGGGGGACGCTGACGCTCTCTTTCGACACTTTTTTCGCCCGGTACATAGCCTCGCCGGGTAAATAAGTCCGAATCCTTTCGTAGTTAAGGTAATCTACTTACCTCCAGCGGGAGAATGTATCCCTGTTGATGCCTTATGACGGGATCCTATCCAAACTATATGGTCATCGTCCTTGTTCTCTTCGGGGCCATCATCGCCTGCGGGTGCACGACCGCCGGTGAAGAGAACGGGCTGGCCGAACACGTCTCCGGGAACGGCACGATCGTTTTCGTCGATCTCGAAGGCGGGTTCTATGGTATCGTCGCCGATGACGGCGAGCACTATCTCCCCACCGATCTTCCGGCGGAATGCCGGCAAGACGGCCTCCGCGTCGCGTTCGTCGTCGATATTATGGAGGATACAGCGACCCTCCAGCAGTGGGGGACGCCGGTCGAGATCGTCGAGATTGAGAAGGGCGACACCCGCCGGACGGTTGCGACGAACGGTACGGTCACCTACATCGACCTCGAGGGTGGTTTCTATGGCCTCGTCACCGATGACGGCAGGAACTACCTGCCCGGAAACCTTCCGGCGGAGTACCGGCAAGATGGTCTCCGGGTGCAGTTCAGTGCTGACGTGCAGGAAGATGTCGCGGGAATCCAGATGTGGGGAACGCCGGTGGAGATCCGGTCGATCGAGCTGATCAGAGGCGCCTTGCTCGTCTCCGGAAATGCCACGGTCACTTACATCGATCTTGAGGGCGGTTTCTACGGCCTCGTCGCCGACGACGGCGGGCACTACCTCCCGCTCAACCTGAACGAGACCTGGCAGGTCGATGGGGCGAACGTGACGTTCGTCGCCCGGGTGTTGGAGAACACCATAACCATCCAGCAGTGGGGCACCCCCGTCGAGGTCATCGCCATCGATACGGCGGAGAACGCGACCTACGTAACGAAGACCGGGAAGGTCACCTATGTCGACCTTGAGGGTGGGTTCTACGGTATCGTCGCCGATGACGGCGAACGCTACCTCCCGCTCGACCTGAACGAGACCTATCACGTCGACGGGAAGTGCCTTACCTTCGCCGGTAAAGTCGCCCGTGACGTCGCGACGATCCAGCAGTGGGGAACCCCGGTCGAGATCATCGACGTCCCGTGGACTTGCGCAGCGTGCAGCGGAAGCGCCGGCATCGCGAACCCGGCCGCGGTCTGGTGCATCGAGCAGGGCCACACCTACGAGATCCGGAAGAACCCCGACGGCAGCGAGTATGGCGTCTGCATCTTTGCGAACGGCACTGAGGTCGATGCCTGGGACTATTTCCGGCAGACCCACTGACCACCCCTTTTTGGAGAGCGCACGTTTCGCGTGAACCCCGGTACAAAACGAGCGCTTTTTTCCTTGCTGCGCTGATAGGAATGTCATGGACGTAACAGTCAGTGAGCGGGAGGATACGGCGGTCGTATCGGTTGACGGCAGGATCGATGCAGAATCGGCAGAACGCCTGGATACGGCGATTTCCTCGGTGCTGGCGCGGGGCGGGAAACGGGTGCTCGTGAACCTGGAGAAGGCGGCTTACATGAGCAGCAGCGGCCTACGGGTACTGCTCGGCAAGTTTCGTGCTTTGAAGCGGGTGGATGGAGAGATGGCACTCTGCGCGCTCCAGCCCGACGTCTATCAGGTCTTCCTGATGGCGGGTGTCCACGAGGTCTTTCCTATCTACGTGGGCCTGGACGAGATCCTTGCCTCGAGCGAGCAGGAGAAGAAGGAGAACGAGTCGCCGTGACGGGCAGAACGAATGCGCTGATCGGTATCCTCCGCGACGGCGGGAGCGCCGACCGGATGTCGGCGGCGGCGGAGCTTGCTGCCCTCGGCCCGACCGCCCTTCCAGCCCTTCTTACCGCGCTCGACGATCCAGATCCCCGCATCCGGATGTGGGCGGCCTACACCCTCGGGATGATCGGGGATGTTGGAGCAGCCCCGGCGTTAATGGAGGCGCTCGAGGACACCGATCCGGGCGTCGTAAGATGGGCGGCCGCCGCCCTCCGCCGGATCAGGGACGCGGCTGGGGGCTGCGGCTGCCGGTTCTGCTGATTTTTCCTTACCATCGTCTGCCGGCGAGCGTCAGGGCGAACCCGATCGCTGCTACGGCCAGGGCGGCGGGGAGCGGTGCTGCGGTCGGCGTGGGGGTTGCCGGCTCCGTCGTCGCGGTTGTCACCGGTGTGACCGTCTCTGTTATCGTCGGTGCGGTCGTGGGCGGAGTTGTCGGGACCGCGGTCGTCGGCGTGGCCGTCACGGTTGCGGTGGGCGTCGGTTTCGCGGTCGTATCAACCCCGACGCGGTTTGCTACCGTGAACGTCACCGCCTCAGAGTCTGAGGCGTAAGCGTCGAACCCCGCCGGTGTTCTCCACACGGCCCGGACGGAGTAAGTTCCCGACGCACCAAGGTCGCCGAGCCGGACTGCGCCCGGCATGCCGGAGTCGTCGGTGTAGAACCGGGTCGAACTGACGTTCAGTCCGGCAAAGTTGTTACTGCCGATCCTGGTCGTCTCCGCACCGCCCGGTGTGGTGAGCACGAGGTCGATCGTCGCCGGGTAGACGCCGCCCGCCTGGTAGAACGCCCCGACGTCGGGGGTGACTACCCGGAACGCGATCCGGGTGTTCGGTGAGACCGTAAGCCCGGCCAGGGGCTCGTTGTGGTTGGGGCTCGCGAGCACAACATCGAGGAAGATCTCGGGCTCGCGGATGAAGACGAGCGCTGTGTTGCCGTCCGTGGGGTTGGAGGCGTAGTAGGGCCCGTAGTCGTCGCGCACCAGGAACTCCTGCACGTTGAAGTTGGTATCGTCAGTGACCGTGATACTTCTCGTGACCGCCCGGTCGGGGTTGTCGTCCTGGTACTTCCGGAGCGCTGTGACAGGGTTACCCGTGGCTGCGCTCCTCAGCTGCGAGAGATCGAGCCCCTCTTCGTAGACGAAGATCGTGTCATAGGGCTGGATATCGCTGATCGTCGGGCCGCGGGCCCCGGCAGGCCCCACGCAGAGTGCAAGAAGACAGACGGCGAGGAGGATCGTGAGGCCTCGCCTGCGAATCCAATATGGTGCCATGACACTCTGTGTGCTGATTCTGCTGATATAGGTTGGCGTGGCGGGGTCCGGCCCCTCCGTGCGGCCGGCCCTCCGCGCACAGCCCCGTCACGACGCCGGCGCCGCGATCCCGCGGCCAGGGCGATATTGCGCCCGGAGGTCCCGCGTGCTGATTTCTGCTGACAGGACAGTGTAACGCCGCTATGGCTCCTCTCCGTGCGGAGCAGGCCGTAGGGCCGCAGGAAACGGCGTGGAGGGGTGGGGGGCCCGAATTGGCCTGGTTTTCCTCCACATTCTCTGTAATCTTCTGCAAGAAGATTCCTTACGCTTAAATAATCTCTTCCCCAATTTCTGATGATGAACAGGGTCGCCGCTATCATTGCATCACTCCTCGTCTTCTTCGTGGTTCTGGCGATTCCCGTCGATCCCACCGTCCTTGCGCCCGAGGCCAAGTCCGTCGCAGCAGTGACCATCCTCATGATCCTGCTCTGGGTCACGGGCGTCATCCCCCTCGAGGCGACCGCCCTGCTTCCGCTGGTTCTCTTCCCGGTGCTCGGGGTTCTCTCGCCGGTGAAGGTGGCTGAGTCATACGGCAATGAGGTGATCTTCCTCTTCCTTGGGGGGTTCATCATCGCGATGTCGATGCAGCGGTGGGGTCTGCACCGGCGTATCGCGCTGCATATCATACGCCTCGTGGGGACGAGCCCGAGGCGCCTGGTGCTCGGATTCATGGTCGCCACCGCGTTCCTCTCGATGTGGATCTCGAACACCGCAACAGCGATGATGATGATCCCGATCGCGGTCGCGATCATCCTGACGATCATCCCCGGGAGCGAAAAAGCCCTTGAGAGCCTCGGCGTGAAAGATCAGGCACTCGCCCGCTGCCTCCTCCTCTCCATTCCCTACGCCGCGAGCATCGGGGGGATTGCCACGATCATCGGCACGCCCCCGAACGGGATCTTCATCTCCCAGCTCGCGACGATCTTTCCCGACGCGCCCACCATCGATTTCTTCACCTGGATGAAGTTCGGCGTTCCGTTCGCCGCCGTATTCCTCCTCCTTTCCTGGCTCTGGCTGATCGAGGTTCCGTACCGGCAGATGGGATCGAGCCTCCCGAGCGCCCGGGGGATCATCCGCGAGGAACTCGCGAAACTCGGCCCGATCTCCGCCGGCGAGCGGTGGACGCTGATCGTCTTCGCCCTGACCGCCCTCGCCTGGGTATTCGAACAGACGAAGGAGATCGGCGGGGTTGTCATCCCCGGCCTCGACATGATCTTCCCCGGGATCAAGGACTCCACCATCGCGATCTTCGGTGCGCTCCTCCTCTTCGTCCTCCCGGTCGACATGAAGAAGGGGATCTTTACGATGGAGTGGGAATGGGCGGTGAAGATCCCCTGGGGCATCCTGCTCCTCTTCGGCGGCGGCATCGCCCTCTCGAACGGGTTCCTCGCGAGCGGACTTGCCGCGGCGATCGTTGAATCGCTCACGCTTATCCACGGCCTCCCGGTCATCCTCCTGATCCTCATCGTGGCGCTGGGAGTCTCATTTGCCTCGGAGATCGCCTCGAACACGGCCATGGCCGCCGTCCTGATGCCGATCATGGCGGTCACGGCCGTCAGCATGGGGTTGAACCCAATCGTCCTGATGATGACCGCCGCGGTCTGCGCCTCGATGGCGTTCATGCTCCCGGTCGCCACCCCGCCGAACGCCGTCGCCTACGGAACCGGGTACATCGAGGCGAAAGACCTTCTCCGGTCCGGCTGGGCGCTCGACCTCATCGGCGTCGCGCTCTGGATGATCTGCCTTTACACGATCGTTCTCTGGGCGCTCGGGGTTCCCCTGGAGATTCCCGCCTGGGCGCTCTGATCCCCCGGCACCTATTTTATCCCCTGCGCCTATCCCGGCCGGATGACAGGCAACCGATATCATGATCCGGCGGTGGAGACGCTTGCGCGATCGGATCTCGATACGCTGATCGACGAGCGGATCCGCCTGACCGTCCGGTACGCGAGGGAGCACTCCCCCTTCTACCGCCGGTGGTTCGAGCGGCACAACATCCGCCCGGAGGCTATCCGGGAGCACGAGGATCTCCGGGATCTCCCCATCATCTCCGGGGCGACAATCCGGCGGTATCAGCCCCCGCACGAGAAGGAGTTCTGCTTCAAGAGCGTCCCCTGGGAGTCGGTCTTCACGGTCAACGAGACCTCCGGGACGAGCGGTATCCCGAAGAGTTTCTTCCTCACCTGGGAGGACTGGGAGCGGTATGCGGAGAAGTATGCCCGGCTTTTTGTCTCGCAGGGCTTCGAGGCCGGCGACCGGGTGGTGGTCTGCGCCTCCTACGGGAAGAACGTCGGCGCGAATACCATGACCCTCGCCGCCCGCGACATCGGGATGGCGATCGTCCCGGAGGGGAAGTGCACCTTCCCGGTCAGGGTGATGGAACAGTACCGCCCGACGGCGTTGATCGGGAGCGTCTTCAAGTTTCTGCGGCTCGCCCGCAGGATGGAGGCGGAAGGCCACCCGCCACAGGAGGCGGGCGTGAAGCGCCTCGTCGTCGGGGGCGAGAGTTTCGCCCCGGAGTCGAGGCGCTACCTGGAGGAGGTCTGGGGATGCCCGGTCTACAACTCCTACGGGAGCACCGAGGGGACGATGTGCGGCGAGTGCACCCGCCAGGTGGGGCTCCACGTCCCCGAGGATCTGGTTCACTTCGACCTCTACGACCCCGGGATGAACCGGTTCGTCCACGATGGCGAGACCGGGCGGCTGGTCTACACGACGCTGCTTGCGCCGGGCAAGCGGGCGGGGACGCTTCTCATCAACTACGATACGGAGGATACCTGCTCGGTCGCCTCCCGGGAGCGGTGCGACTGCGGGCGGACGCACATGCGGATCGCCACCCCCCGGCGCGAGGCGGAGACGGTCCGGATCGGGGATATCGCGCTCAACCGTGTGGATGTGGAGGCGGCGGTCTTTGCGCCCGAGAACATGGCTCACCTGAACGGGGAGTACGAGGCGTTCATCTACGGCGGCGACGAGGCGGGGGAGACCGTCCTCCGGGTGAGCATGGAGTGCTTCGATCCCGCCCGCGTCGATGCGGGCGAGGTCGGGGAGACGTTCCTTGCCGCCCTTTTGCGGTCGGTTCCGGGCCTTTCGGCGGCATACGAGGATGGCTCTCTCCAGATCCTCTGCACCGTCACGCCGCCGGGCGGGCTCGAACTCCACCGGGCGCCCGGCAGGCCGAAGCGGATCGTGGACCGGCGGTGAGGAGTATCCCCCCTACCGCCCCCGCATCAGGTAGCCGGCCAGCCCTGCCGCGAGGGCCGCCGCCACCGGGAGAGCAGGCCCTGCCGCGGTCGGGGTGGGGGTCGTCGCCATCGTCGTCGACGGCGTGGTGGCGGCCGGGGTCACCGTCGGCGTCGGGGTTGCCGCCGCCGCCTCGGCGATGGTGAAGATGGTGCTTGCGGCGGCGTCGCCCTCGACCCACTCCACGGTCACGCTGTACTCCCCGGGCTCAAACCCGGTCGTGTCGACCTCAAACGACCAGGTGTTCGCGGTGTTGTTCCCCTCCTCTACGACGGCCGTCCCGGCCGTCCCTCCCTGCACCGGGGCGTTCCCCGGCCCGAACCCGACCGGCGTCACCTCAACAAGCAGGCGGTTGCCGGGCGCAAGGTTCGTCGTCCCGCCGATCGTGATCGACTCCCCGGCGGTGACCATACCGATCTCGTTGATGCCCGTCTGCTGTGCGGCGACAGTGCCGCAAACCCATGCCGCAATCACGAGCGCGGCCGCGATTCCGGCAAGTCTTCTGACACTCATACGTTCACCTCACTTCTCCTTCCTGCACAGTGGGATAAGAAACTACCCGAGCCCCGCCATCCGGCCGGGCGTTCCTCTTTACGGGGAAAACCAGCCTGCTTTTTCTCCCCTGCAGTCTAACACTGGTCAGTTATCCTTGCAGGTGCAGACATGCTCAACGACCAACAATGGCAGCCGGTGCCGGGTACCGCCGGTGCCGAGATCTACCCCTTCCTCCGGAAACCAGACGTCACCTGCTCGAACGCCTACCTCATCCGGACACCCGGCGAGATCCTGCTCGTCGATACGGGGGCGGACCCCGGGCAGATGGAGCGGATCCTCGAACAGGTGGACGATCTCCTCGGGGAAACCCCGCGGCCGGTCACCCTCTTCCTCACCCACTGCCACGCCGACCACTGTTACCAGGCCGCCCGGGACCGGCGGTTCCGGTCTCTTCCGCATCTTTGCATCGCCGCAGAGGAGACAGGAGCCCGGGCGCTCGAGGCCGGCGATGCGGCCCTGACGGTTGCGGAGCTCATGGGGTGGGAGGTCGAGCCGCTTCCGGTCAGCCTCCCCCTTCTTGCTGCCCGCGACCGCGAAACCCTGGAGACAGACGGCGGCATCACCCTCCACCGGCAGCGGATCGCGCTCCGTTCCGGAGATGTCCTTTCGGTCTACCACACCCCCGGGCACACGCCCGACAGCATCTGCATCCGGCTCGGCGAGTATCTCTTCATCGGCGATCTCCTCTTCTCCGCGAGCCCCGGGATCGCCGGGCTTGCCGGCTGGGACCAGCCGGCGCTGCTTGAGTCCGTAGGAAGGGTCCGGTGGATCGTTGCCCACGAACCCGTGAGCCTCTGCTGCCCGGGCCACGGCAGGAGCATTCCGGCCACGGCGATGCCGGCGCTCCTCGACCGGCTGCAGGGGGAGACGGAGAAGATGGCCGACATCGGCACCTTCGACCGGGAACGGCTCGCTGACTCCCTGGAGCACGCCGTCGACCTGCTCCAGGAGGTCAACCGGACCTTTGCGGTGCTCGCGGGGCGCCTTTACGCCCTCGCCTACCGCCTCGACGACCTCGGCGAGGCCGAAGAGGCCCGGCGCTACCTGGAACTCCTTGAGTCCGACCAGATTGACGGGTTTCTCACTGACTTTTCACGGTTTACCGACGAGTTCAACGCCGGGGAGAAGTTCGAGGTCCAGCTGGTCCTCAAGGCCGTCCAGGTGATCCAGCGGATCGAGGCCCACTTTGCGGGAGACCGGCTGGATCACGTCGTCGATGCGTCGCTCCTTCGCCGGGCTGGCCGCCTGCTCACCGACTTCATGAACACGATCGTGGGCTACCGGGACACCGCGCACCTCTCCGCTGCCGACCTCCCGCCGGTGCTTCGCGAGCTCGTGGCCGGTCTCCTGACCCCGCCGTTCTCGGACGAGGCGTTCATCGAATCGGCGGACGACCCGGCGGCATACCGGGCGGAACTCGTCTCCCGGCTCGCCTACCTCCCGTTCTTTGAGGACGTCGATCTGGTTCTTGACGCCGGAGGTCCACTCCCGCCGGTGCTGATCGACCGGGAACGGTTCTGTGACGAAGTCGTCGGCGTCCTCGAGGATATGGCGACCGCCGGCGCCCGGGAGATCCGGCTCACCCTCCGGCGGGAGGGGGATGCGGTCGGGCTCCTGATCGAGGGTTCCGTACTCCTCTCTCCCCGGAGGCTCCGGTTCTACCGGCGGAAGTTCGGGCTCTCGGGAGCGTCGCTTGCGATCTCCGGGAATGGTGCCAGCCTGTCCCTTCTCCTTGAGCCCGCTTCCTCCTGACCCACCCCGCTCCAGGGCAAGCTACTTACCTTCGGCCCCCGTAGCAGGGTGAAACGGAGGAGGTTTTTTGGTAGAGATGCAGCACGTGCCTGGCGTCGACCGCGGCAGGGTAATGCTCTACGCCCTGAGCACCTGCGGCTGGTGTGCCCGGACGAAGGAACTTCTCACCGACCTCGGCGTCGGGTTCTCGTACGTCTACGTGGATCTGCTCGCGGGGGAGGAGCGTGATCATGTGGTCCGGGAGGTCGAACGCTGGAATCCCCAGGTCTCGTTTCCGACGGTCGTCATCAATGAGACGAAGGTGATCGTGGGGTTCCGGGAAGACGAGATCCGGGAGGCGGTCGGTGCCTGACGCGGTGAGTGACGGGGAGGTCGACCGGTTCACGCGCGACCTCGCCCGCGAGGCAGAGGCGGGCGGTTATCATCTCAACCCGGACCGGGAGTTCACCCGGGACCTCGTCAGGGGGCTGCTCGCGAACCAGGAGCGTTACGGTTACATCTCCTGCCCGTGCCGCCTCGCCTCGGGAGACCGGGAGGACGACCTCGACATCATCTGCCCCTGCGACTACCGGGACCCCGATCTCGACGATTACGGCGCCTGTTACTGCGCCCTCTACGTCACTGCCAACGTGGAGGCCGGGAAGCGTGCCGCCGATCCCGTCCCGGAGCGGCGGCCGGGGCCGGCGGAGCGCAAGCGGCAGAAAGAGGAGCGTGCTGCAGTCCCGGGAGACCTGAAGTACCCGGTCTGGCGGTGCCGGGTCTGCGGCTACCTCTGTGCCCGGAACGAACCGCCCGAGATCTGCCCGATCTGCCGGGTGCCCCGCGAACGGTTCGAACGGTTCATGTGAGCCGGACGAGGCACGCATAGGCGAGGCACGCGACGACGATCCCGTTCACCGGAGGAATGCCGGGGCCCACGAGGGCGGCGATGGAACCGGCAGCGTATGCTGCGAGCCCCGGCAGGTTGAACCGGGGAGTGGCCACCTCCCCGAGCGCGGGGTAGCGCCCCCGGTGCCGGATGAAGAAGTCGGCCATGATCACCCCCCCGAGCGGCGGAATGAATACCCCAAGGAGGGTCATGTAGGGGATCAGCCAGTCATACATCCCGAGGAGCGCGAGCAGCGTTCCCGTGGTTGCGCCGGCGAAGGTGACCAGCCGCCGGCGTTCAGTCCTGAAGAGGTGGCACCCGGCGACCGAGAAGTTGTAGATGGTGTTGTCCTGGGTCGTCCAGATGTTTAAGAAGAGCATCAGGACGCCGGCGGAAAGAAGACCCTGGACTGCCAGCACCTCAACGATGTCGGAGAGGCCGTATACGGCGGCGCCGACGGCCCCGACAGCGATCATCAGCCCGTTCCCGAGGAAGAAGGCGAGGAACGTGGAACCCACCGCGATGCGCGCTGATCCGGCGAATCGCGTCCAGTTGGCGACCTGGGTGCCCCCGGAGACGAAGGTGCCGACAACGATCGTGAGGGCTTCGGGGAGCGTGAGCGCGCATGCTGTTCCCGACGGGAGGAGGGCAGCTCCGTTGCCAGCATCCTGGAGGGCGACCGACACGCTCGCGACGATGAGAAGGAGCATCGCGGGGACCGAGACACGGGAGAGAGCTGCAATCCCGCGGTAGCCGATGTACGCCGTCAGGCAGAAGGCGAGGCCAAAGCAGACCATCAGGGGTGCCTGCAGCCGTGTATCGAGGTCCAGCAGGCGGGTGAGGATGATCGTGATCGTCGCGGTCCCCCAGGCATACCACCCGATCTGGGTGAACCCGAGGAGGGCGTCGGACCACCGGCTTCCCAGTTCACCGAAGGCGAACCGGGCGGAGAGGGCGGTGGAGAGGCCGCTTTTGTAGCCGACGTACCCGAGGCCGGCGACGTAGACTGCAAGGATCGTGCTCCCGCAGAGGATGATCACGGCGAGGTCTGGCCAGAGCGGGAACGCAACCCCGAGATTGCCGCCACCCCACATCGTGGCGGAGAAGAAGGTGAACCCGAGCAGCACCAGACTGATCGGCCAGAATCCCCGTCTGGCGTTGCCGGGGACGGCGGATAGCGGGTAATCCTCCGCACCGCTCCGGCCCGTTGTGTCGCCGGCTCTCTCTCCCCGGGTTACTGCTGCTCGCGCAATGGTTGCATATTTCTGTTTCTGTGTGGAAATTTTTTCCGGATCTCTGCCGCGTAATGCCCGCGCGGCGGCACGGCACGGTGCAAGGACCAGTCCTACGTCCGCTCCCCCCTCTGATCGCTGCCTCCTGCCTGATGGGTGGGGGGAGAGCGGCTCACTGTATCCAAAAATCCAGTATCATCGGCGGTTGATCCAGAGGTGTCATATAGCGGGCCGGGCGATTCTCCTGTATGCCGAGCGTGCGGATTAACGACGGAGACCTGCCCTCCGGGACCGGTGTGGAGGGACGACGGAAGGAGAGACGCGACGAGACCCCGGCCCCCGCTCGCCGGGAGCCTGAACCGGAGGTCAAAAAGGCGGAAGAAAACCCTGAAAAACCCCGGCGTGGACAGCCCCTCTTCGGGGACGCCGACGATGCTGATATCTTCTACACGAAGACAAAGTAGGTCATTTCACCACCCGGATATCCCCGGCAGAGGACACCACCACCTCTCGCGTCCCGCGGTAGGTCTGGACGATCCCGTAAAGCGTTATGTTCTCGTTCTCGTGGAGCTCGAGCCCGGTGGCCACGTTCTGCGGCAGAAAGACAGGGGTGCCGTTAATGGTGAGGATCAGGTGTCCACCGGTCGATGTCTCCCTGATCCCTTCGATGCTCCCTTCGAGGAGGACCAGCGCTCCATCGGGAACCTCTTCGGAATACGGATCCGCTACCAGCGACTGGCCGAATGCGGCGAAGAGAAGGTGTGCCGCAAGCACGATCCCGACGACGCATACGAGGACGGCGAGTGCTGCTTTCTCCTGTCGTTCCAGCATGGTACTCCTATCGACTCCCGGGCTAATAACTTCCGTCAGTTTGATATGTTAACAGCGTTAACTCACTTACATGGATGATGTGAACCTTCCCCCCTCCTCCAGAAAGATCCTCCTGCTGCTTGAGGGTGGGGGTGCCCTGACCCATAAGGAGCTCGTCCGTCTCAGCAGTCTGGCCCCCCGCACCGTGCGCTATGCTTTAAAGAGGCTCAAAGACAACGATATGATCGTGGAGAAGTTCAACTTCAGGGACGCCCGACAGATCCTCTATGAGTACAAAGACTCCCAGATGGTGTCTGCACAATGACCGAGCCTTATTCCTGCGACATCATGCGTTGCGATACCCTCGCACGAAGGCTGCTTCCCCAGATGCGCGCCGAGATGGTCTACCGTCTGGTGAACGAACGCGGGATCAGCCAGAGCGAAGCTTCGAAGCGGCTCGGGATCAGCAGGGCCGCGATATCCCAGTACATGAGCAGAAAACGCGGATTTAATCGGGAAAACTTCCCCGGAGACCTCGAATCAGTCATTGAACGGTGGGTCTCCGCCGTCGCCTCGGGCGAAGGAACGATCACCATCTGCGACGTCTGCCGCTCCGCTGACCTTGCCGGCAGACGGTGAGGCCTCAGATGCGTCTCCGCCGGTAGATATAGAGCCCCGTGAGCCCGGCGAGTATGCATGCCGCCGCCACAATCTTGAGCAGGTCCGGTCCGGGAGCATCTCCCGCTCCTTCTTCTTGCGCGGCGTTCCAGTCGTCTTCAAAAGCCTCTCTGTAGTAGGCAGCGATATCCGGTTGCTCGATGATCACACCGGCTTCCCGGTTGAACGCCGGTGAGTTGGCGTTCCAGTTGATGCTGCTGACGAGCACCGCCCGGTCGTCGACGATGACGCCTTTATTATGGATCTTCGCCAGGTTGTTCGCTTCAAGGTCGGCGAGCCGCGCTTCGAGCGGCAGCCCTTCGGCGGCCGCAATCCGGTTGATGGTCTCGACCATCTCGTCGTTGTCCGCGTTGCCCTCGGTGTTGAACCAGACCGAATCGAGGAGCACCCGGACAACGACTCCCCGCCGTGAGGCGTCGATCGCGGCCGTGAGGTAAGGGTTGAGATCGTATGGCGTCTCGTTCGTGATGTAGGCCTGCTCGATCGCGATACTCTTTTCCGCCCCCTCGATCAGCCCGAGAATGAGCGTGCTCGTGTCCGGGGAGAGGACGGGGGTCACCCGGGCTTCTTCCGCCCGGCAGGGAGCGAACTCCACGGTGTAGTCGGGTGCCCAGGGTGTGCAGAGCTCGGCCGCTGTCACTTCAAGCGGGACGATATCCCCTCCCGCCGAGTCGAAGAGGAAGACTTCCCGGAAGTAGGCTGCGAGTCCCGGGTCCTCGAGGAGGACGCCCCAGCCGCGGTTGCCCTGCAGCCCTGGTGCCGGGTAGCCGCCGGGCTTGAAGTTCTCGCTCCCGAGCAGAACGGTGCTCCCGTCGATGACGAGGTACTTCGCGTGGTCGTAGCGGTACTTCGCGTGGGCGGCATCCGTCGTCGTCATCGCAAGAACCGGGATGCCGCTCCGGTTGAGGGCGCCCGCGACTGCTCGCCCTTCTGCGGAGACGCCGCCCACCGGCCCGCCCTCGAGGAGAACGGTCACGCCCACCCCCCTATCAAGGGCGCAGATGAGGTCGTTTGCCATCTTTTCGTCGGTGAACTCGTAGACATTCACCAGGATCTCGTGCTCCGCCTCCGCGACGGCCGCCGAGAAGATCTCGTAGGAGCAGTCCGGGGCGACGAACGCGGTCACCGCGACGCCGTCGAACGTCGCGGGTAGAAGACGGGACTGGCCGATAAAGAGCGGGCGCGGGTCCCAGACGCCGTCCTCCAGGTAGTGAATCTGTCCTTCCCGTGGATGGACGTCACCGGGCCAGACGATCTGCTGGACGAGGGTGGTCCCGTGGTAGAGGAGGAGTTCGTCGGCCCTGTTCGCCATCAGGAGGTTCCCGTTCGGGATCACGTCCGGCACGGCCGCTGTCCGCGCCTCGATCTCGAAGTCGGGAAGGTAGCCGTGCGCCTGCTCGAACGCCGGCCCGCCTCTCGCGATCACCAGCCGCCCGTCGATCCGGGTTCCCGGCGGGAACCGGTAGCCGCCCTCGCCGTCCGAGAGGACGTAACCATCGAGCACCCCTGTCCCCTCGAGCGCGAGATACTCGTCGGGATCGCCGGGCTGATAGGGGTCTGGACAGAACTCGACAATCTGAATACCACCGGCCGTGCCGGCAAGGAGGCATAGGAGTATTAAAACGGCGGCGATCAGGCGCATACGCAAAGTTATGTCTTTTCCGGTTTAATAGCAAAACGATATGACTTCGCCTGCATCCCCGCTGGTCGTCAAGGTGGGCGGAAGCCTCTTTGACCGGACTGTCCCCCTGCTCGGGATCTTCCTGGAGGCCGGGCGCCCGGTGCTGATCGTGCCCGGCGGCGGAAAGTTCGCCGACCTCGTCCGGCGCCTCGACGTCTCCGAGGACGCCGCCCACTGGATGGCGGTCGCCGGCATGGAGCAGTTCGGGTGGTACATCGCCTCGCACGGCATCTCGGCGGTTTCCACCCTCGCGGACCCCACGGAGGTGGCGGTCTTCCTCCCCTACTGCGCTCTCCGCAAGACCGATCCTCTCCCCCATTCCTGGGACGTCACCTCCGACACCATCGCCGCCTGGGTCGCGCACGAACTCTCGGCCGATCTCCTGCTCCTGAAATCGGTCGACGGCATCCACCACCGCCGCAAGCTCCTCACGCAGGTCGAGGATCCTTCCATCACCTCCGACGAGGTCGATCCTGCGTTTTTCCGGTTCATCTTCGAGCACAACATCCGGGCACGGGTGGTGAACGGCAGGCACGACGACCGGGTCCGCCGGGCCCTCCGGGATGAGACGGTCGTCGGGACTCTCGTAGATCCGAGATTTTAATTGCTGCGGGGGCGATATGATAGGTTAACATTCGAGGAAACGACGATGATAGCGAGAGATCGATGTACCTCATGCAACGCCACATTGGCTGAGGAAGGATCCACCTGGTTCCCGTGCCCGGTGTGTGCGCACGAGATTAACAGGTGCTACCGGTGCAGGGAGCAGAGCATAGGTTATACATGCCCGAAGTGCGGGTTCCAGGGGCCATAATAATGGGAAATGTAGCCATAATCGTGAAGATAATGCCGGAATCCCCCGATGTTGACCGTGAAGCGCTCAAAGCAGCGGTCAAGGCAGCCGTCCAGGTCGACGATATCCGGGAAGAACCGATTGGGTTCGGTCTCGTGGCGCTGAAAGCCGCCATCGTCGTCCCCGACAAAGCCGGGGCTCCTGATGAAGTCGAAGCAGCACTCCAGCAGATCGAAGGCGTTGCAAGCGCCGAGATCATCGAATCCACGCTCGTATAAGTGGATTCCCGATACTCTTTTTCTTAACGAGCCGCTTCGAGCCGTTCCATCACGTCGGCAGTTACTTTGCGGATCTTCTTGACCGACTCGCGGAATCCGGCGACCTCGTCCTCTTCGAGGCTGAGCGGAACTGGAAAGACGCCGTCACGGTTGATGCGGGCGGGTACGCCGATGCAGACATCGCCGATCCCGTGAATCTCGCTTTTGATGTAGCTTGAGACGGTGAGGATACGGTTTTCGTCCCCGAGGATCGTCTTCACAAGGGTTGCAATTGCCTCCCCCGGCCCGTAGACGGTAGAACCCTTATCCCTGATGATCGCCTCGCCGCTTGTTCTGACAGCGTCGATCATCTCCTGCGCGGGCAGGCCCGAGAAGGTGGGCAGGCTGTTGATCCGGATGCCGCCGATTGTCGTTGCCGACCAGAGCGGAACCATGCTGTCGCCGTGCTCGCCGATGATACGCGTATGCACCTCACTGACGTGAACGCGGAAGTACCGCGCAATCAGGGATTTCAAACGCATCGAGTCGAGGTGCGTTCCGAGGCCGAAGATCTGTCTCGGCTGGAGCCCCGAATACTTCAGGGCGACGGCGGTCGTGACGTCGACGGGGTTTGTTACAAGAAAGAGAATGGCGTCGGGTGAAGACCGGCCGATGGTTTCGGCGGTTTCGGCGATGATCTTTGCGTTCTCAAAGGCAAGGTCGTTCCTGTCCTGTCCCGGCCGTCGGGGCACACCCGCCGTACATATGATGATGTCTGAGTCTTTTGTGTCTGCAAGACTGGTTCCGTATGAAAGCCGGACGTCAGTGCCTCGTGCAGCAAACGAGTCGGATAAGTCACGGCAGCAACCCGCGAGGAAATCTTCGCGTCCGGGCCTCCCAACAAGCAGCATATCGCTGACATACGGGATCTCGGATATGGTGTGGGCCGCAAATACGCCGACGTTTCCTGTAGCCCCAAGAATCGTTACTTTTGCCATGGAAATCGCCGTTGGGGACACGTCCTCGGTCGGCCGTGCGCACAAGCATTCACCGCTGCATCCCTCCTCCACCCCGCGACCCCATGGGCGCCGAACGTCCACGGTAAGTCTGCTCCCTTCCGGGCCTGAACCGGTACCCGCGGCAAAAGGTCGCCGCCCCCTCCGGGGCATTGATCCCTTTCCGCCGACCTCATGGGACGAGGCTTCTCAGTCGGGACGCAGAGGATCCTGCAGGCCGCTGCGGCCTTCCTCAGACTTCGCCCCCCGCTAACGGCGGTTTCGGGTGACAGGTGACGCCGAGCCACCCGGGCTAGTCCCCGTATATACTGGAGTCTATGGGATAAAAATAGCTCCGCCCACCCGGGCACGCCAGGCCCGGGTGATCGCTTCGATCTTCCCGGCGTCCTTCTTCTCGAAGAGGTCAAGGGCGGCAAGGTCGATCCCTGGCGGGAGGACAGTCGGAAGCAGCCGCAGATCGCCCTGGTAGATCTCGATCTCGTGCGCGCCGTTGGCAGTGGCGACGAGGATGGGGTCCCGCGCGACCGGCAGGCGTCGGAGGTCATCGTAGGACCGGTGCATCGTCACCTCCCCAACACCGCAGGATTCCCGGTTCACCCGGAGGTTGCAGGCGGTCCAGTAGGCCGCCGCGTACCAGGCGTCGTTCGCAATCACGTGGGGGATGCCCGCCCGGGCAGCGGCAAGGCTGAGGGTGCCGGCGCCACAGCAGGCATCGACGAACATCCGGGGTTGGTGCCGATCCATCTCACGTTCGAGCGAGAGAATCTTTGGGTCTCTTTCCCGGGGGAACTCGATGTGCAGGGCCGACTGCTGCTTGTAGATAACGATAGGTCCCGCACGGGTCGTGAAGACGTCGGACCGGACGTCGCACCCGGCAAGCAGGGCGTGCTCTGCGGGCTCCGCACCGGTATCGCTGACCCCCGGGGTCCCGGGACCCGTCCGGACAACCCCCCGGATCTCGGGAACTTCGGCGACCAGGCGTCCGGCGGTCCGCTCCCTGGCCGACCGGGAGAGGAGGACGAGCGATCCGGGCGGCAGGTAGGGGGCTGAGCGCATGGCAAACCCCGGGTGGACGAGTGGCGTCCCGACGGCGGCGAGGGGTTCGGTCCCGGCGAGATCCCCTGCAGCGGCCATCACCCGGTATATGTGGGCGAAGACCTCGTCGATGAACCGTTTTCCGCAGGCAGGGCAGGGCTCGGCCGTATCTATATCGGGTGGGGGACTCCTCTTGTCGTAGACGAGCCCCATGCAGTCTGGGCACGGGGCGAATCGACCGGGAAGTTCCGCAAGGACTGTGCGGGCGTCCGTGACGCAGTCGTGCCCGCAGACCGGACAATGCATACCGATGCGTTGGGGTCCACGATATATAGTCATGCGACCTGCGGCGCGACCACGAGCCCTTCGCGGAGCCAGCCCCAGGCGTCCCGGAGACGGCTCTCCGGGAAGTAGCGCACGTCGACCCCGTTAAAGCCGACAAAGAGCCCCGGCAGGTGGTTCATCCATTCCCGCCACCGCTCTCCGCCGACGACGGCGATGCGGTCGACCCTCTCGAGACCGGGCCACTGCCTGAAGGCTTCCCAGCCCTCTCCCGGCCTCCAGCTGCGGAAGCCCTCGATCTTTAAGAGGACCCGGACGTTGTGGTGGTCGTTCATCGCTCGCTCCAGTTCCGGGATCAGGATGGTGGCGTAATCGCTCTCGCTCAGCTTTCCGTCGAACCGGAACCCGAGAACACTCCCCGAACTTTCCTTCATCCGGTCAAGCATGGGTGCTCCTATAGCCCTCCGAAGAAAAAAAGGTATGGCTGACCGCCGGGTGATATCCCGGCGGGTATGTATATACCCCTGCGGGGAGATAGACAGGAACGCCCTGTTCCGGCAGGGGGTTTCTTGAGTGGAACTGCTGCTCTCGATAGGGTTCATCCTGGCCCTCAACATCGTCTTCGCCGTCACGATAGTCTTCTTCGAGCGGAGGAACCCGACGGCGACGACGGCATGGCTGGTTGTTCTCTTTCTGCTGCCCCCCGTCGGGTTCGCCCTCTACCTCTTCTTCGGGCAGAACTATACTCGGCAGAGGATGTTCGTCGTCAAGGAGCACGAGGACCGCTGTTTTCTCCAGGGGGTCTTCGAGAGACAGCACCGGGCGCTCGCCGGCAACCATCACCGGTTCGCCACCCCGGCGGCGGAGGAGTTCCGCGCTGCGATCTTCCTCCTCCTCCGGAACAACCGGGCGTACCTGACCGAGGGGAACCGGGTCGATATCTACACCCGAGGCCAGGATAAGTTCGACGCGCTCTTTGCCGCGATCCGGGGAGCACGCCATAGCGTCCACCTGGAATACTTCGTCATCAACGACGACGAACTCGGACGGGCGGTCGTCCGCGCCCTTGCAGAGAAGGCCCGGGAGGGTGTCGAGGTCCGTCTCCTCTTCGACGCGATGGGATCCCGTGCCGGGGGCGGATCGCGGAAGGCGTTCTTTGAATTGGAGGACGCGGGCGGGAAGCTTGGCGTCTTCTTCCCTTCGGTGTACCGGATAAACTACCGCAATCACCGCAAGATCGCCGTCATCGACGGGGAGGTAGGGTTCATCGGCGGGTTCAACATCGGGGACGATTATCTCGGGAAGGGGCCGCTCGGCCGCTGGCGCGATACCGCCGTCCGGATCACGGGAGACGCCGTCCGGATGCTCCAGCTCCGGTTCTTCCTTGACTGGAACTACGTGACCGGCGAGTACCCGGGCCTCGAGACCTGCTATTTCCCTGAGGAGGATGCTCCCGGCACGACACCCGTTCAGATCGTCTCCGGCGGCCCGGATACCCGGTGGAACCCGATCAAGGAGGGCTACCTCAAACTGATCAACTCGGCCCGGGAATCGATCTGCATCCAGACGCCTTACTTCATACCGGACGAGAGCGTCGCCGACGCCCTGCGGCTCGCGGCACTCTCCGGGGTCGACGTCCGGATCATGATCCCCTGCAAGCCCGATCACCCGTTCGTCTACTGGGCGACCCTCTCGTTCATCGGCGACCTGCTGGATGCCGGGGTGCGGGCCTACACCTACGACGGGGGGTTCCTCCACGCGAAGACGATCGTCGTCGACAAAAAGGCAGGTTCGGTCGGGAGCGCGAACTGGGACGTCCGGAGTTTCCGGCTGAATTTCGAGGCGAACGCGTTCTTCTACGACGCTGCCGTCGGGGCCGATCTTATGCGGGCGTTCGAGGAAGATCTCGCCGCGTCCACCGAGATCACGTCGGAGAACTACCGGGATCGACCCTTCGGCGTCCGGGTGAAGGAGTCGGTCTCCCGTCTCTTCTCGCCGCTCGGGTGAGATCTCTCACCGGTTCAGCCGGCCCTGGACGAATTTCCTGATCCGGGGGAGGCCCTGCTCCCAGCGGGCCTGGAGGATGGGAACGGTGTAGGGGAGATGGTGCGGGAGGACCGCGGTTCCCATCACCGCCTTCTCGTAGAGCGGCCGCTCGCGCCCGATGATGACGGTCTTTTTTGCCCGGATTGCATCCAGGAACTCCTCGACGGTATCGGCCTCGGCGCAGGTGACGACCCCCCCGAGTTCGTGGAGGAGGTGACCGTCGGTCCCACCGGTCCGCCCGAGACGGTGGGTGACGGCGAGCCCGGCCGCTCTCAGGTTGTGGGACCGGGCCATCCCGCCGCAGATCACCTCGAGGGCGTCGAGGCGCGAGAAGATCTCTTCGCCGATGCACTCACCGGCGACGCACCGTTGCACTCCTCTGTTCAAGAAGGCGTAGCCGCAGGGGTGCGCCTCGGCGGCGATGCAGGCGTAGCCCTCCCGGCGGTCGAGGATCTCGGGGGTGTCGAGGCGTATCGCGGTGAACGGGCCGTCCCTCCGATTTCTCTCGATGTGGCGCCGGTAGAAGTCCCGCAGATCGGACGCCGAGTAAAAGTAGAGCAGGATGTGCGGGCCGTCGTTGGCGCTGACCTCGATCCCGGGGACGAGGGGGACCCGGATCCCCTGCCGCTGTGCCTCGGCCACGCCGCTGACCTGGTTGTGGTCGGTGATCGCAAGCCCGACTCCCCGCCGGGCCGCGAGTTTCAGCGCATCGCGGATGCGGGTGGCGGAGTCGGAGTGCCGGGTATGGAAGTGAAGGTCCGCCGGGAGCAGCCCGAGACGCCGGATCTCATTGGGCAGGGGTTTCTGGAATACGATGTCTTTATAATACTGCATGGGGTTTCTGTCTGATCACCAGTAGGTGTCCAGGGATGAAAAAGAGTTGCCTGTTCTCCGGAAACGGACGGTACCGGCACCTATCTACCTTCCAGTTCAACGGGTATCGGCTCCCGCAGCCAGCCGATGGCTGCGTCCAGGTGGTCGTCGGTGAAATAGCGGACGTCGATACCCGTAAACCCCACGAAGAGTCCCGGCAGGTGGTTCATCCACTCTTCCCACTTCTCGCCGCCGACGATCGCGATCCGGTCGACTTTCTCCATCCCCGGCCAGTCCTTGAGCCTCTCCCAGTAGCCGTGCGACTTCCAGCGGTGGAATTTCACGATATGAAAGAGTATCCGGAGAACCGGGTGGCTTTTCTCCGCGTCCAGAAGTGCCGGGATCAGCGTCCCGTCGTAATCTCCTGCCGTCATCTCGCCGTCGAACCGGAACCCGACGACTTCTCCCGCACCTGTTGCCATCCCCTCGAGCATGGCCCCCCCCTCTCCGGGGCGGATTAAAAAAGGTTCCGGCCGTCATTCGGCGGGGGACTCTTCCGGGATCACCAGTGTGTCGGTGATCTCCTCCTTCGAGAACCGGGTGAGGTAGCGGTTCCCGGCAAGCGCGACGATGACCGACCCGACCAGAACGAAGATCATGTCGAGCATGGTGTCGTCGAGCCCGTGCTGGAGGTTTGTCCCGAGGAAGGTGTCGAAGAGCCATTCGTAGATCTCCCAGAATCCTTCCATCGCCATCGCGGCGATGACGACGAACCCGACGATCATCCACCGGGAGAGGTTCAGCCTGCTGAACCGGTCGAGCAGCAGGACGATGACGAAGGCGAGCACCGAGACGGTTATCCCGGAGATAAGGTGGGCGATCTTGTCGTAGTAGGGGTAGTAGAGCATGTAGAATCCCCGGGTCTCGCCGGCGATGTGGAGGTAGAGCGAGAGAACGATGAGGAGGTTGACCTGCCAGGGGAGCGTGATGCTCCACCGGTGGGTGGCGACGGCGGGGACCAGGGTTAAGCCGAGCGCGATGACGCCGGTAAATACCTGCGAGTATTCGCCGAGCGAGAGCGCGAGGAGGACGTTTGCGGCGATGAGGAACTGGAAGAGGTAGGCGAGGTAGAGGCCGATCGGTCTCTTCATGGTTCACGGGTTGGGCGGCGTCTCGTAAACATCTTGTGCCGCCGCCAGGCATATGCGGTGGAGAACGGAACGGCGGCAACGATCGTGTTCCGGAAAAGGAGTGGAGACTGTCGCACCACTCACGCGGCGGGCGGCGGAATTTCGGCCGTTGCCGCCGTCCCGGTGCCGAAGGCGTCCCGGAGGTTCGCCTCCTCTGTCTCCGAAAGCGACGTCCGGATGACGCGGCCCCCGTACTCTTTGATGGCAGCGACCACTTTATCCGGCGTCATCTTCTTGACGAGCAGGAAGACCACGGAGTTGCCCGGCCCGACGTTCTCCGCGACTTCTTTGATGAACCTGTCGTCGATGCCGTAATCTGAGAAACGGCCGGCGAGTGCGCCGGCGATTGCACCGATGGCAAGCCCGAATATCGGCGCGAAGAAGATCAGGCCGATCAGGAGCCCCCAAAAAGCGCCGGAAAGCGCCCCCATGCCGGCAAGGTTGGTAGCCTGCTTGATCTCGGTCTTCCCATCCCGGCGGTGGACAACGACCACCAGGTCTTCCGGCTCGATGACGTGTTCCTTCGTCAGGTCGACAAGCCTGTCCCTGACCCGGAACGCGGTCTCTTCGCCGTCGTACGCGATAGCAATCAAATCGCTCATGGCTCCTCCTGCAGTTGATGCGGCCGAAAATAGGATCGAGCGTATATATTCCCTGCGGTCGGCCCGGCCCCTGCTACTTGCGGTCGCCGTTGCCCAACAACTCCCCCATCCACCGCGTCTCTTCCCAGCTCTCGAGGAAGAGTTTCACCGCGATCGTCAGCGGTATGGCGAGGAAGATCCCGACCGCCCCGAGGATGAATCCCCAGAAGATGACGGAGAAGAGGACGACGAACGGCGAGAGGTTGAGTTCCCGCCCGGCTATCCGGGGGAGGACAAGGTTCTCGGCGGCGGCGTCGATGAGGGCGACGGCGGCGATGACGGCAACAGCTCCGGCCGGCCCGAACTCGATGAGCGCGAGGAGGGTGGGGGGGATCGCGGCCACGACCAGGCCGATGTAGGGGACGTAACTCAGGACAAAGGCGATGAACCCCCAGAGCACCGCGAAGTCGACCCCAAGGAGGGTGAGAAAGAGCCAGGTCCCGACGCCGGTGATCAGGTTCACCTTCGTCCTAACCACCACGTAGTCGATCAGGATTGTACCCGACTGCGATAGGTGCCGGTAGGGGGTGCTCTCCTCTCCCAGGTAGCGCGCGAGAACCGCCGCAAGACGGGGTCCTTCCAGGAGAAGGAACCCGATCCCGACGAAGACGAGGAAGACGTCGACGGCGATGCTCCCGATCTGCCGGGCAAGTTCGGTCGCCTGCTGGAAGACGAGCCCCTGGTCGATGTAATCCCATATCGTGAATCTGCCGATATCGATGCCATAGTCGGTGAGGACGGCCGCCTGGGCTTCGAGGCTCGCCTGGTACTGCGGAAGGGTTCGGATGAACCCGGTAAAGGCCGCACCGAGGAAGATGATCATTCCGGCGAGGATCCCGATGAGCCCCGCGACCACCGTTGCGGCACCGAGGAGCGGGGGGACTCCCCGCCGGGTCAGCCATCTCATGGCGGGGGCGGTGATCATGGCGAAGAAGACGGCGACGAGGAGCGGGCCGAGGATCGGAGTGGCCACCCGGACCCCCGCGAGCACGATGACGACCGCCGCCCCGACGATCGCGATCCGGGCAGGGGGAGGGAAGTTTCCGGCGATGTTCACAGGAACGGTATGGGTGCTCCACAGGGAAAGAGTTTTCCGGCAGGGCTCTCACGCTCCGGCCTCCGCCGCCCGGATAGCCGCCCGGAGCGACTCGCCGATGACCGGTGTCGCAGGGAAGATGTTCCCGGGGCCGATGGCCCCGGTTACGCCTCCCTCTTCAAGTCCTGCAAGGAGGTGGGGGTCGACCTCGGCGAGGATGAGCCGGTTCCCCCCGGCCGTGACCTTCCGGGCGTAGCGCGCCAGCATCCTGAAAAGCCCGGTTCCGGCCTCGACCCTTCGGGAGAGGGCGAGGATGACGACGGAGCCCTCTGCCCCTTCCGGGGATGGGAGCGACCACTCGATGGCACGGATGGTGGCGAAGTAGACGCTCCCGGAGACCAAGAGGACGGTGATGCTGTCGTCCGGCAGCCGTCCGGGCGCCGGTTCTTCCCGGAACATCCCCTCCTCGACCGGAACGAGGCGGACCACGGTCGCCTCCCGGGTGGAGGTGACCAGGTAGATGGCAAGCGAGAGGATGACGCCGATGTAGATGCTGTACTGGAGCGGGAGAACCTGGGTTGAGATGAAGGTGGCGAGCATCGCCCAGCGCCCGGGGCGGGAGTATCTCCAGATGCAGGCGATCGTGTGGGGCTGGTTCATGAGTTCGGCCCCGATGAGGATCAGGATCGCGGCGAGGGCCGGGAGCGGGATCTGTTCCGCGAGCGGTCCCGCGATGACGATGACCGCTCCGACGAGGGCGCCCGAGATGAGGTTTGCCGCCCGGGTCTCTGCCCCCGCGGCGACGTTGAGCGCTGTTGCCGAGAGGGAGCCGGCCGACGGGGCGCACTGGAGGAAACTCGTGAGGATGTTCGTGATCCCCTGCCCGGAGAAGTCCCGGTTCACGTCGGCGATGCTGCCGTCCGGCTCCGGGGTCGTCTCGGTGACCCCGACGGCCATCACGATCCCGATGATGGCGAGGGCGAGCGCCGGGACGAGGAGACCGGGCACGAGGGCGATGTCGGGGATGACGGGTGCCGGGAGGCCGGCGGGGATGGCGGCGATGTCGCCGACGAGCGCGACTTCCGGGAACGCGATCCTGACGAGGAAGGCCGCGATGATGACCGGGAGGAGGAGCGAGACGGAGTTGAGGCGCGGCACCCGCTGGAAGACGAGGGCGAGAGCGAGGGTGAGGAGGCCGACGAAGAGCGCCTGCGGCTGGATCTCTCCCGCGGCGAGGAGGAGGTCGGGGATGGCGAGGATCTGGATGGCTTCCCGCGGGAGCTGGTAGCCGGTAAGGTTGCCGAGCTGGCCGAGGACGATGAGGAGTGCCGCACCGGTGACGAACCCGGTGAGGACGGCGTTCGAGACGAACCGGGTCAGGCTGCCTGCTTTGACGAGCCCGAACCCGAGCTGGAAGATTCCGACGAGGAGCGTCAGGACAAAGAGGGTGGCCGGGACGTCGGTTTGCGGCACCGGCGCGAGGACGGAGTAGATCGAGACCGCGAGGACGTTTGAGAGCATCACCTTGAGGTAGGTGGAGCCGGTGAGGAGCGCCCCGATCGCTGTCGAGAATGCGGCGGTGTAGAGACCATAGATGGGGTTGATCCCGGCGACGAGGGCGAACCCCATCCCCTGCGGGATGCCGACGAGCGCGGTGGTCGTCCCGGCGACGAGGTCGGCCGGGAGGCTCCTCCAGTTCGGCTCACCGGCGGGCATGCTCGGTGAGGGTGCGGGGTGCGGGATATAGGTTGCCCTGCCGGGATACTATCCGGGATCTCCGGATAGTTATGGAGGGACGGGTGAACGTCCCCGGGCTCGTGGTCTAGCTGGTTGTGACGCCGCCTTACCAAGGCGGGGATAGGCGAGCCGGACTGCTGGACCAGGAGCCCGGCAAGATCGGCCCGGAACGGCTATTTGGCCAAGAACGTGGCTATTCTGGTATGCGAGCGCAATGGTCTAGCTGGTTATGAC
Source organism: Methanoculleus nereidis (assembly GCF_032944295.1). Lineage (NCBI taxonomy): Archaea > Methanobacteriati > Methanobacteriota > Methanomicrobia > Methanomicrobiales > Methanomicrobiaceae > Methanoculleus > Methanoculleus nereidis. Next base: position 163,082 of record NZ_JABFFQ010000001.1, on the reverse strand, counting down.
GTCGCCGTGGATAGGCGGAGTCGGCCGAACCAACCGTCAGACCGCCGCGGTGCCAAACTGCGGAGGTGCATTTTCGGCACCGGAATGCCAGCGCTCTTGCAGGTCTATCGATCGTGCGGTCCGGGTGACTGCTGTCAACCTGCTACCGTCCTTCAGGAGATCGTCGATCTATCAACTCGTTCCTTTTATTTGACGGTCGGTTGTGCATATCGAAGTTAGCATTTGGAAGTCTTCTCTTCCTCGCTGAGAACAGTTTTCAATCAATTTATTGATACGTAAGAGCAATTGAGAGTCTGGAAGCCCATATGAAAGTTTACCTGGACGTTTGCTGTCTGTGTCGGCCGTTTGATGACCAACGGTCCCATCGCATCCGGATGGAGGCCGAGGCCGTGATTGCGATCCTCAACGGGTGTACGACAGGATGGGAGTTGGTGGAAAGTGAGGTGATAGAATACGAAATCAGCGAGATTCCCGATGAGGAGAAGATGAGGTCCGTTGAGAGTCTTCTGCAGGTTGCACAGGAGCGGGTTCTGATCGATGAGAAGATTGTGGACCGTGCCAGAGCATTCAATTTGATGGGAATCGGTGCATTCGATGCCCTGCACCTCGCGTCTGCCGAGAGTGCCGGAGCTCTACTGCTCACGACCGACGACTCGCTCATCAAAGTTATTAAGAAGCACGCGGATAAGATCCCTATCAAGGTATACAATCCTGTGCAGTGGCTCATGGAGGTGACGGCCGATGGAAGTGAAGACGCTTAATGAGATCAGGGTTCGGGGGTTCGAGGCACTGGTGAGGAGCCTCGGGCCTGCCGATGCGATACGGTTCATCCGGAGTTACTCCCACGGAAGCGGGGACTATACCAAAGAACGTAAGATCTGGCTCGAACAGGATCTCGATACGGTTGTTGCAGGAATTCTGGAGCGCCGGAAGAAGGATAGCCGGGCATGACTGCCGGCAACGGTTCCGCTGTTCCAGACAGACAACTTATTCTCCCTCCGGGCCGGTCAGTATCTCATGGGGCCGCCCCGGAGCCCGACAGCCGGTGGGAACCCGGCCATCACCGTAAAGGGGAACCGGCTCTCCTACGATGCTGGATAAATATGCCCCTGATTCTTGCGCAGTATGTGGAAGAAGCCGAGGAGGATGAGGCCCTCTCGCTCAATGAGGCGCGGCAGTACTATACTATGCGCAGATGAGCGAAGAGTAGTGTTATCCTCCGCCGCTATAAGAGGAGCGAAGGCACTATCTGTACCGGAGACCGATCTCTACTCAGGAGATCGGTAACATGAACGAGAGAGAACCCGGCGAGGGGCGCGGCCGCCGCCAGCGGGGCCGGCCCCGAGTTCGCCGGATGATCGGGGACCAGGGGGCGTTCCGGTGTTTCGGCCCGCTCTGTGGGGGACCCGACGAGTTCGTCGTCGTCCTCCCCGAGGAGGTGGAGGCCCTGCGGCTCGTCGACCTCCAGGGACTTGAGCAGGAGGAGGCCGCCGTCGCCCTCGGTGTCTCCCGAAAGACCCTCTGGCGCGACCTCCACGAGGCGCGGGCAAAGGTTGCCGACGCCCTGGTGCACGGGAAGACGATCCGGATCGTCGGGTGCGATCGCCGGCGGGGGGAGGGGTGTCCGGAGGGCGAGGGCGCTTCCTTCGATCCGTCGCCGAGATGAGGGCATACGCCCTGTACCTTTTTTGGGACGGTTCAAAACTCAATATGCCCGTGGATGACTAGTTCATTCCTATATCACGCAGCCGGTTGGTCTCTTCGTCAAACGACTGGTGGATGGTGGAGTACTGCACCCGCCCGGCTTTGATGCACTCCCTGACGGCACGCTCCCGTTTGCTCAGGTTGGCGGCTTTACCCGTCTTTATCTCGACAAAGACCACGTTCTGCACCTCGTCGGCGTCGGACAACCCGTCGAAGACGATGAGATCGACCGGCGTCCCTAAAAACCGCGCATCTTTCGGATTGTAGGGGAAGTCCGGGAAATACGGGATGAGGCACTCCGTGACCTTCCCCCGGGTCACCGACTGGCTGCGCTTGATGGCATCGGTGCGAATATTTCCCTCTTCGTCCTGCCTCCACGCATCAAAGAGGATCCTTGCTTTCTCATCCGAAAGGCGCTTGAGTTCCTGCTCTTTCCAGTTTTCAAGGTCTTCCCGTTCCCCCCGGCGCCAGGATTCGAATATCTCGCGTGCTTTTCGCTCGACCTGACCCTGGATCCTGGAGTACTTGTAAAATAGAACCAAAACAGCAAGAAACAGCAAAAGGATGACGGCCCATTCGATCATAGTCCCAGGAAACTCTCACGTCCCGATAAATAGGCCTTTCTAACGGGTTTTCGTCCGATGCATTGGATAAGCCCTCATTCGCGGAACTGCTTCGCAGAACCGCTTTGCGGAACCGGCTCTTCACGTAAGCGTTTTCTCACGGAGTACCTGTAAAACATGGGCCCGGAGGGATTCGAACCCACGACCGCCCGGTTATGAGCCGGGCGCTCTGACCGGACTAAGCTACGGGCCCGAGAATTGTGGTGCAGCCGGCCGGATTCGGAAACGGCGCATTCAGTTCAGATCTCCGGGGCATTCCCGGAATCTCACTGCATATAAATATTGTTCTTTGATCATAAAAACATTGTGCGCGTTCTGCAGGGCGCCCGCATACCCGACAGGCGCAACGTCCAGAAATCCGCCGTCCAAACACGTGGACAAACATCCGACGCCTGGAGTATGCGGGACTGCCTGCAAAATGCTCCGGGAAACTCCTTACTGCATCTTCTGGTGCTGCTCTTTCCACCGCATCCAGTTGTTGTAGGCGTCCATATCCTTCTGCTTGAGTACCTCCTGGACACTGTTGTCGATCTCGGTGGTCGTCATCCCGCTGTGCGTGCTCCCCTGGATCTGCTGGGTGATCTCGTCCGCCAGTTGCTGGTTTGCTCCGGCGTTCTGCACTGACCTCCTGATCTTGTCAGGGTTGAACTGCTCCTCCTGGTTGTTGGTCTTCCGGACCATGGTCTGCTGCCAGGGCCGTGACTCCATCTGCTGTCCTGCCATTTTCATCACCACATCAATTACCCGTTCTTTCTTTCCGCTTGAGGCCCGGGTGCCTGTTGCACCCCGGATTACGGTTTCCGGGGGCTTTACCCGGCCCCGATTCGGTTGCAAGCTGCAGCCTGCCGGGCAACAGTGGGACATCGGATACTTATAAGTTGCGGCCGCCGGCCATTTTCGTCTTCCCGTCGAAGCAATGGATTAACGGCCTCTTCCTGTGCGGCTAAGCGTCGAACGGCTCTTTTTCGTGGGGCATGCCGGCGGCGCCGGTGCAGAGGAGGGGGCGTCAGGTGGTGGGTGGGGGCGGCGCTATCCAGACCCGTGGCCGCCCGGGAAGAAACGTCCCGATTCATGGAATCTCAATTTCAGCTTCCGCTTCGTATACGAACTCCCGCACCCACTTGGGGAGATCCTCAAAGCGCTCTGCCTTGTGAAATTCATCTTGGATCTCGAACCGCTTTTCCAGACTGAGATTTGACCGGGCCCGGGTTGAGATACCGAGAGCCCGCCCCAATCTCCGGGACATGTTGGCATTCGCCTGGGTTGGTTTTCTGGTTTTGGGTGTCATATCTCGTCAATCCTCCGTTATCTTAGAGTTTCATGCCCTTATCCTGGATTACTAGCGCTTTCCGGTTCAGGACGATCATATATTTCTGTGTATCTACCTGAACCGTATCATATCCTTTCATTACGGGAACAGCAGCCCGGTTGGAATGCTTTCCACAACCTTCGCGTGAATAGGCAATTTGCACCGTTCCCTGCATTATCCGGCCCTTACGCACCCTCGGCTTCCCGGATGACCGAGAGCACCTCCCGCTTCTTCTCATCCAGGAGGCTCCTCGTATCCGCTTCGATGTTCAGCCGCACCACCGGCTCGGTGTGGGAGCGGCGGATGTTGAACCACCAGTCGGGATAGGTCGCCGTCAGCCCGTCGAGCCGGTCAAGTTCCGCGTCCCGGTAGCGCGCCGCAAGCACCGCGAGCACCGCCGCCGGTTCGCTCACCGCCAGGTTGATCTCCCCGGTCGAGGGGTAGCGGTCGAGGGGCTCAACAAGTTCGGAGAGCGTCCGGCCGCTCGCGGCGAGGATGTTTGCAACCATGACCAGCGTGAGAAGCCCGTTATCGGTAAACCCCATGTCCCGGTAGTAGTAGTGCCCGGAGAGTTCCCCGGCGAAGAGGGCGTCCTCCTCGCGCATCGCGGCCTTGATGAAGGCGTGGCCGACCCTCGAGCGGACGCCCCGGCCCCCGGCCCGCCCGATCGCCTCGCGGACCGCCCGGCTCGACCGGAGATCGTAGAGGATCGTTGCCCCCGGGTTCTCTTCGAGCAGGAACTCCGCGACGAGGCCGGTCACCAGGTCTTCCCGGACGCGCTCGCCCCGCTCGTCGACGAGCCCGCACCGGTCGCCGTCGCCGTCGAACGCCACCCCCATATCCGCGCCCTCGGCCACGACCCGTTCCTGCAGTTCCCGGGTGGTCTCCGGGTCGAGCGGGTTTGCGTGGTGGTGGGGGAACCGGCCGTCGGGCTCGAGGTACATCGGCACAAGCCGCCACGCAGGGACCCGGTCGAAGAGCCGGGGGACTTCCGGCCCGGCCATCCCGTTCCCGGCGTCCACGACGACCGTGAGGGGTTTGGGCGCCCGGACGAACCCGGCCACCGCCCCGATGTAGGCGTCCAGCATCCCGGTCTCGCGGCACGACCCCCCGGCGCGGGCGACCTCCTCCTCCCCAACCCGGTTCTCCAGGAGCGGCAGGTCGCGGTCGCCGGAGAGGGGGATGGCGTTCTCGCGGGCGAGTTTGAACCCGTTCATCTCCCCGGGAAGGTGGGAGGCCGTCACCATCGCCCCGCCGTCGAACTTCCCGGCGGTGACGGCGTAGTTGAGGAGGGGCGTGCTCGCCATCCCGATATCGGCGACCTCCGCCCCGGCTTCGACCGCTCCCGTGATGAACGCCCGGGAGAGCGGTACCGATGAAAGCCGCATGTCTCGCCCGACGACGATCCGCTCCGCCGCAAGAAGGGCTACAAATGCGTTCCCGATTCTCTTCGCCGTCGCCTCATCGAGCTCGTCCGGGTAGCGCCCCCGGATGTCGTAGGCCCGAAAGATCCCGGTCATTCACGCCTCCCCTCGGAGCGGCGAGATAGCCCGCAGCCGCTCGATGATCCCCGGGAGCACTTCAAGGACGTAGTCGACGTCTTCTTCGGTGTTCGCGTACCCGAGGGTGAGCCGGAGCGAGCCGTGGGCGTGCTCCGGCGCCAGACCGCACGAGGTCAGGACGTGCGAGGGCTCAAGCGACGCCGAGGTGCAGGCGCTCCCCGTCGAGGCGGCAATCCCGAGGGCGTCGAGCATGAGAAGGATCGACTCCCCCTCGACGTAGCGGAATGCGACGTTCACGTTGTTTGCCAGCCGTTCGGTCGGGTGGCCGTTTACGCGGGTGTCCGGGATCGCATCCAGGATCCCCCGGATCAACCGGTCCCGCATCGCGGCAAGCCGGGGGGCGTTCCGGGGCATCCCGGCGACTGCGAGTTCGATCGCCCGCCCGAGCCCCACGATCCCGGGAACGTTCTCGGTTCCGGCTCGCTTCCCCCGCTCCTGCGCCCCGCCGTCCATGAACGTCCCGATCCGTGTTCTTTTCCTGACATAGAGCGCTCCCGTTCCCTTCGGGCCGCCGAACTTGTGGGCGGAGAGGGCGAGGAGGTCGGCACCCATCTCGTCCACGTCCACCGGGAAGGCCCCGATCGCCTGGACGGCGTCGGTATGGAACGGGATTTTGTGGTCGTGCGCGACTTCCGCGATCGCTCTGATTGGCTGAATCGTCCCGATCTCGTTGTTCGCGGCCATCACCGAGACGAGGATGGTCGCATCGGTGATCGCCTCCTCGACCGCCACCGGGTCGACCCGCCCAAACTCGTCGACCGGGAGATAGGTGACCCGGTAGCCCTGCTTCTCGAGGCTCTCGCAGGTATGGAGGACGGCGTGGTGCTCGATTGAAGAGGTGACGATATGATCGCCCTTTCCCCGGAGGGCCACCCCCTTGATCGCCCAGTTGTCGGCCTCCGTCCCGCCCGAGGTGAAGAAGACCTCTTCGGGGCTTGCCCCGATCGCCGCCGCCACGCGTCCCCGTGCCTCCTCGACCGCCTCCTTCGCCTCGTGGGCGAGGGCATAGAGCGAAGAGGGGTTCCCGAACCGCTCCGAGAAGTAGGGGAGCATCGCCCGGGCGACCTCCGGCCGCACCGGCGTCGTCGCCGCATGGTCCATGTAGACCGACCGCCTCCGCTCCATTCCGGTCACTTCGCCATCGTCGGCTGGAACCCGCGCATCGTCTCGGCCATCTCCCTCAGGCGCCGGTCCACCAGGTAGTTCACCGTCCCCTCCTCGTAGGTCCCGTCCTCGCGCCGGGTGCCTGCCGGAACACCCGTGAGAACCTCGATCCCCTCGTCGATCGTCCGCACCGGGTAGATCCGGAACTTCCCGGCCTTCGCGGCCTCGACGATCTCCTCTTTCAGCATCAGGTTCTGGACGTTGCTCGCCGGGATAAGCGCCCCCTGGCTCCCGTCGAGCCCTTTGGCCTTGCAGACCTCGAAGAACCCCTCCAGTTTCTCGTTCACCCCGCCGATCGCCTGGACCTCACCCTTCTGGTTCACCGAGCCCGTGACGGCGAGGTACTGCTTCAGCGGAAGCCCCGAGAGCGCTGAGAGGAGGGCGTAGAGCTCGGTGCTCGACGCGGAGTCGCCCTCGATCCCTTCGTAACTCTGCTCGAAGACGAGCCGGGCGGAGAGGGAGAGGGGCTTATCGCGTGCATAGTTGTTGTTGAGGTAACCGTTGATGATCAGGACGCCTTTCGTGTGGATCGGCCCGCCGAGTGCAGCCTCCCGCTCGATGTCCATGATCCCCTCGCGGCCGACCCCGATGCTCGCGGTCACCTTCGAGGGCCGGCCGAAGGCGAAGTCACCGAGCCCGATGACCGAGAGACCGTTTACCTGGCCGACCTTATCGCCCTCGGTATCGATGAGGAAGATCCCCCGCCGGATCGCCTCCTCGATCTTTTTCTGGATCAGGTTCGAGCGGTAGACCTTCTCCTCGATCGCTTTCGTGACGTGTCTTCTCTCGATCTGCTCGGCCCCGTCCTCTGCGGCGTAGAAGTTCGCCTCCCGGATAAGGTCGGCGACCGACGCGAACCGGGTCGAGAGTTTCTCCTTATCCGCAGCGAGTCTCGATCCGTACTCGATCACCCGGGCGATCGCCTCCCGCTCGAGGTGCCGGAGGTTCTCCTCCCGGACGAGGTTGCAGATGAAGTCGGCGTATTTTCCGGCGTTCTCGTCGTCTCGATCCATCACGATGTCGAAGTCGGCCTTGACCTTGAAGAGCTCCTTGAAGTCAGTGTCCATCCGGTAGAGGAGCTGGTAGATCATGGGCGTCCCGATGAGGGCCACCTTGATGTCGAGGGGGATGGGTTCGGGCTTGATCGTCTTTGCCGTGATGAACCCCATCCGTTCTCCCGGCTCCTCGATGACGGCCTCCCCGGTCTTCAGTGCTGTCTTGAGCCCGTCCCAGGAGAGCGGGGCGCGCAGGAGGTCTTCGACGTCGAGGACGAGGTAGCCGCCGTTGGCCCGGTGCAGCGAGCCCGGCCGGATCATCGTGAAGTCGGTCGTGAAGATGCCGAACTGCACCTCTTTCTCGATCTTTCCGAGGAGGTTCTGGTAGGTGGGGTTCTGCTCGAAGACCACCGGCGCGCCTTCTATAGCGGCGTTGTCGACGACGACGTTCACCTCGTACTTTCGAAACGGGATCTCACGCATGAAAGCCTGGAACTGGGGCGGGACGCCCTGCTGCTCGGGAACACCGAGGAATAGCTGAGTGTTCTCGAGGATGTCGTTCTGGACGGCGTCGATATACTCGGGGACTTCCGGGACGCCGGTGTACTTCTCCTTGAGTTCGGCGACGAGGTTGCCTATCGCGTAGAGGGCGATGTCGCGGTTTAAGTCTTTGACCGCCTCGGCCCCCTGCCGCTCGATGTCCTGCACCTGCCGGAGCGTGCTCCGGAGTTCGGCGTTCAAGGCGTCCCGCCGCCGCTGGACCTCCGCCCGCACGTCGTCGGGGAGGGTGATGAACTCCTCCTCGGGGACCGGCCTCCCATTAATGACCGGGATGGTCAGGAGGCCGATGGGGCTCATCTGGATGACGAACCCCGCCTCCTGGGCTTTCTGGTTGATCCGGGCGATGAGGGCCGTCCTGGTCCCCTGGAGCGATTGAAGCGTTTCGTCCCGCCGTTTGGCGTACTCTTCGCTCTGGAATGCCCGGGGAAGCGCCTGCCGCGTCTCCTCGATGAACCGTTTCATCTCCTCCCGAAACGCCGTCCCTCTCCCGGCAGGGAGGGCGATGGCGTTGGGCTCGTACTGGTCCTCGAAGTTATGGACGTAAACCCAGTCGCTCGCCCGGGGCTTGGCTTTCGCGAGTTCATCGAGGAAACTCCGGACGGCTCTCATCCGCCCGGTTCCCTGGGCTCCCGCGGCGTAGACGTTGAACCCGGCTTCGTGGATCTCAAGGCCGAACCGCAGCGCCCGGAGCGCCCGTTCCTGGCCGATGATCTCCTCAAGCGGCCGCATCTCCTCAGTGCTGGCGCACTCCACCTTTCCCGGTTCGTAGACGTTCCGGTACTCTCCGATATCTAAAGGCTGAACCATCAGTCTCACCAAGTCCTGATCGCAGGTACACCGCAGGATGTCGCGTGCCTTAAAAAATGTTCCCGGACTTTTGCTTCTGCCCCCCTGATGGTACGATAGGTGGTTTTACTTTCCTTCGTGCTGAAGTGTAGTACGTTTATGTGCGGCCGGTACGGCGTATAGAGCCGCAAAGCTTGGTGATTTCATGAGAATAGCAATTGCACAGGACGGAAACCGGGTATCCGAACACTTCGGGCACTGCCAGGCATACGCAATATTCGATGTTGAGGAGTCGATCATCTACCGGAGGGACGATCTCCCGAGCCCCGGCCACGAACCCGGGCGACTCCCGGTCTTCCTCGCGGAGCATGGGGTCGACCTGATCATCGCGGGTGGAATGGGGCCGCGGGCCGTTGACCTCTTCCACGAGAATGGTATCAATGTGCTCCTCGGTATCAGTGGAAACGTTGATTATGTCGCACAGGACTATATTGCCGGTCGTCTTTCTCCGGGGAAGAGTTCCTGCCACCACGAAGACGGCGGCGAGTGCGATGGAGCGCACTGAGCATGGTAGCGGTGGTTGACCCGGAGGCATGCACCGGGTGCGAGACATGTGTGGATGCCTGCCCGGCGGCTGCAATCGCCATGGAGGACGGCAGGGCGAAGGTCGACCCCGAGCTCTGTGTGGATTGTGGGACCTGCGTGGACGAGTGCCCGGCTGGGGCCATCTCACTCGAATAATGCGGTAGCACCATCCATAGTATTATGCTCATATGAGCGAAAAAAATCCCTAGAGGAGTGTATCAGAATGATAGTTGGCATCACAGCACGTGCAGCAGGCACGGATGCCCCGGTCGAGCAGCGGTTCGGCCGGGCACCTTACTTCGTCTTCGTCGATACGGAGACGGGGAAAGCGGAATCGATTGAGAACCCCCTCGTCGACGCTGCCGGCGGGGTCGGCCCCCGGGCGGTCCAGATGTTTTCGGAGCACGGCGCGACGGTGGTCATCACCGGTCAGGTCGGCGGGAACGCTGCCCGGGCGCTTGGAATGGGCGGGATCAAGGCCTACGCCTACCGCGGAAGCGGCAGCGTGGCCGAAGCCCTCGCGGAGTATACCGCCGGGAACCTGCAGCCGCTCCCCCTTTGAAGTGGAACCCAGCATGAAAATTGCGATTGCAAGCGGGAAAGGCGGCACCGGGAAGAGCACCGTGGCGGCGAACCTTGCCTGCACGCTCGCCCTCTCCCGCGAGGTGGCGCTCGTCGACTGCGATGTCGAGGAACCGAACCTCCACCTCTTCTTCCCGGACTCTGCCGTGGACGTGCCGGTGACGACCCCGGTCCCGGAGATCGATCCGGCTCTCTGCAATTTCTGCGGTGAGTGCGGGAAGTTCTGCCGATTCGGGGCGCTCTCGGTCCTCAAAGACCGTGTTATCCTCTTCCCGGAGCTCTGCCACTCGTGCGGGGGCTGCTCCCTGGTCTGTCCGCAGGGAGCGATCGAGGAAGTCCCGCGCACCGTCGGCCGGGTCGCGTGCTCCTGCCCTCTCCCGTCCCTCACCTTGGTGAGCGGGGTCTTGAACGAGGGGGAGGTGATGGCTCCGGCGGTCATCCGTGCGGCGAAGATGCTCGCGGAGGGGCATCCCCTCATCCTCTACGATGCCTCTCCCGGGATCGCCTGCCCGGTGATCGAGACCCTGGAGGGGGTCGATGCCTGCATCCTGGTGACGGAGTCGACGCCGTTCGGGCTGCACGATCTCCGCCTTGCGGCCGAGGTGGTGGAGGGGATTGGTATTCCTGCCGGTGTCGTGATCAACCGCAGCGACGGCCAGGACGAGGAGACCCTTGAGTTCTGCCGGGAGCGTGGGCTTCCCGTCCTCATGACCATCCCGTTCTCGCGGGAGATCGCCGCCGTCCAGAACCGTGGGGGGCTTATCTGCCGCGACCTTCCCGGGTGGGAGGAGCGGTTCGCTGATCTCTTTGAAGCGGTCGTGAAGATTGTGGGGGTGAGCCCGTGATCCGGCTTGCGGTCGTGAGCGGCAAGGGCGGCACCGGAAAGACGATGGTGGCGGCGGCGCTTGCGGATATCAGTACTGTGCCACAGGTTCTCGCCGACTGCGACGTGGACGCCGCGAACCTGGAGCTCCTCTTCGATACCCGGCGGCTCACGACGGAGGAGTTCCGGGGGCTCGAGGCGGCCCGGATCGACCTGGAACAGTGCCGCGACTGCGGCATCTGCGCGGACCACTGCCGGTTCGGGGCGATCGTGCGCCGTAACGACGCCTGGGAAGTGGATCCCCTGCACTGCGAGGGTTGCGCTGTCTGCACCTACGTCTGCCCCACGGGGGCGGCCCGGATGGAACCCCGCGTCTGCGGCGAGATCTACACCTCGGCGACCGACCGGGGCAACCTCGCCCATGCCCGGCTCTTCCCGGGCTCGGGGAACTCGGGACTGCTCGTCACCGAGGTGAGAAAGCGGGCGACGAGCCTTGCGGACGGCGCCGATCTGCTGCTCGCCGACGGGCCGCCGGGGATTGGCTGCCCGCTTATTGCGACGATCAGCGGCGTGGATGCGGTTCTCATCGTCACGGAGCCGGGGGTCTCGGCGCTCCACGATCTTGAGCGGCTGGTGACGGTCTGCCGCCGGTTTGACGTCCAGATCTTCGTCGCGATCAACCGGTTTGACCTCGCTGAGGATATCTGCAAGAGGGTCGAGGACTACTGCGAGAAGGAAGGCATCGTGGTGGCAGGTAAGATCCCGTTCGACCCGTCAGTGATCGATGCCGTTCGGAACGGCCGCCCCGTGACCCGGAGCGAGTCCCCGGCGACAGATGCTCTCCGGGCGCTCCGGAAGAGCCTTTTTGCCGAACTCGGGTTCCGGTGAGCCCGCTCTCCCGGGGTTGTCATGGTACCCCGGGACGCTCCGCTCCTGGGGAATTGGGTGTTGCCGGTGACCCGGCAAGAGTGTCTCGTGACTCTCCGGTCTCAACCGGAGACTCACTTTAACTATTCTCGAAAAAGAAGAATGTATTGGTTTAGAACCGGGGTTTTCTGTGCTTCGGGAGGCATTCCTGGCAATACACGGGTCTGCCTTCGGTCGGCTTGAAGGGGACTTCGCACTCCTTCCCACAGTCTGAACAAACGGTCTTCGTCATTTCACGGGGGCCGCCGAAGTTCCTGGGACCGCCGAAATTTCTGTTTCCTCTATTATAATCCATTGGATTGCTCATGCAGATAGAACACTGCTTGTAGAGTTATGATTGGATAGTATATAGTGTAGCTCATCGCCCTCTGAGGGGTGATCAGGATCTTACCCCGGCGACCTGCCGGCCTGCCCGCATGAGATGCAATCCGGGCCCGGAGAGGGTGCAGCAGCATAGTTGCCGGATTGCTCCCCCTTCATACGGGAAGTCCCGGGCTGTGTGGGTGTCGGAACGGGCATGCGCGGTTAGTCTCCGGAAGATTTCTCGCCAGCTGTTGCCGCAAGGAGAGTCTGGAGTTCGGGAATTTGCCGCTTAATGGTAAACCAGACCTGCAATCAGCAGAGCCCCGTCGCGCCTGGACATACACCGCCTCCGCGTCGACAGCCTGCATGAGCCGCGGCCGCCGGGCAACCCCCCAAGAGGGCGAGATCTACGGGGAGACCGAGGATCCTCTCCAGGTCGTCTTTGAGGTCCACGACATCCCAGCCGAGCGGCTCATCGAGCTCGACGGGGATGTCGAGGTCGCTTTCCGTGCCCTGTTCATTCCGAACATACGAGCCGAAGACCCCGATCTCGCGGACGTGATACCGCTCTCGAAGGTAGGGCTTCGCTCTCGAGAGTGCATCGATGATCGACCGCACGGGTCCAGTGGGGGGATATCTTCAGGCCTCTGCGGCACCTCTCCGCCCCTCCTTGAGAGGTATAGGTGAAGGGACTGTTGAACGTTTCTCCGGCCGGTGCCCCCAAGGTTTATGCAGTTGCAGGCGACTCTCTCGTCTGGTGAATGATGATGAATGGTTCGCGGCTGAGGTACAGGGTCGAAGTTTTCGGTGACAACGGCATCGAGCGCTACGGCCCGTTCAACGAGCAGAAGGCGCGGGAGTTCTTCGAGGTCGAGGAGAGCCTCGGCGGGACCGCCCGGATCGCACGGCTAGAAGAGGGGATCCGGGAGACGTGGAAGGTCATCGCCGAATGCGGGGACTGGGACGGCGACGGGCGAGAGTCGTATGGCGTGCAGAGCACAAAGGCGCCGCAGTGAGCGGAAGGCCGCTCACTCCCGCGGCCTCATTCCGGCGGCTGCAAAGACGGTCTCTCTCCCTACGCGTTCCATCATCTCCCCGAACCGCTCGCCCGGCAGTGCGTTCTCCCGGAAGCAGCCGATCAGCCGTCCGACGATCGTGACCGCCTCTTCTTCGGCGACCAGTCTATCAGCCCCGGTGCCGACCCGGAGCACCCTGCCCGACCTCCCGCCGAGGAAGAGGTGCAGTCCCTCCGAAGCGACGCCGATCGCCCCTGTGGGACAGACGGGTATGCAGTCGCCGCACCCGATGCAGATCTCCTCCGAGAAGGTGACCCTGCCGTCGGCGACCCGGACCGCTCCCTCCCGGCAGACCTTTTCGCACGCCCCGCAACCTTCGCATTCGTCGGCAAACACGGGGAATCGCCTCCCCATGATCCCGATATCGTTGAGCTGGACTTTTGCGCAGTTGTTGGGGCATCCCGCAATCGAGATCTTCAGTTTCCGGGGGAGGTCGCACGCCCCGTAACGCTCTTCGATCGCGCGGGCGAGCCCCTGGGTGTCGTAACACCCGTGCCGGCAGACGGTACCCTTGCAGGCGACGACCGACCGGAGGGTCGCCCCGGTGCTCCCGGGCTCTATCCCTGCCGCCCGGAGCCTTACTGCAACCTCCCCCGCGTCCTGCCGGTCGATACCGGGGATCTCCACGTTGAGCCGGGTCGTCAGCCCGACCTTACCGTCACCGAACTCCTCTGCGATCCGGGATATCGCCGCCATCTGCGGCGCGCTCATCACGCCGGCGAGGACCTTTCCCCGGACGGCGACTTTTCCCTTTTCCCGGAGGCGGATGACCCCCGGATTTTTGCTCTTCTTTCCGTCGGTCATGTGGTTCCTGCCTTAGGGTATGGGAAGAATTGGTGTTAAACCACCGGCAGGGATCACAACCCGCATATACCCTCCCCCTGATAACTGGGTGTGGACCTCTTCCTGCAGGCATCCTATCTCCTGCTCTGGGCCGGGCTCCTGAAAGGACTCCAGCTGGCTCTCTGGCCCCGCCTCCGCCCCGCGCTCGGGGACTACGCCTACCCCGTGGCATACCCGGCCTCCCTCCTCCTCTTCGCCTTTGCGACCTGGTACTGCGGCCTCCTCCGCATCCCGGTCGCCCTCGCCCTCCTCATCTTCGTCGCCCTCGGAGCGTGGGGCCTCCGGCGGGGCGACTACCGGCTCGCGGAACTCCGCCGCCTCCTCGCCTGGGACGCGGTCTTCCTGGTCGGGTTTTTATTCGCGCTCTCAGTCCGGTTCGTAAACCCGCCTATCAACTACTTCAGCGAGCAGTACATGAACCATGCCTTCCTCGCAAGCATCATGAGGAACCCCGTCGTCCCACCGCTCGACCCCTGGTTTGCGGGCGGCCACCTCACCGTCTACTACTACCTCGGCCACTGGCTGATGGGCTGCCTCGGGGTCGTCACCGGCGTTCCCTCGGAGGTGGTCTTCAACCTCATCCCGGCCACGGTCTACGGGACGGCGTTCGTGATGCTCTACGCCACAGGAAGCCTGCTCCTCAAACGCTGGAAGTGGATCGTCCTCCCGGTCCTCTTTCTCATCCCGCCGTCGGTCCCCTGGTTCCTCGCCACCGGCTGGGACCTCTACGGGGCGTTCCAGAAGACCAACTGGATCATCCCCGGGGCCAGGTTTGAGTTCCCGCTCTTCTCCCTCTTCCTCGGGAACGCCCACGCGTTCGAGATGGCCGCGTTCAACCAGTTCCTGCTCATCTTCCTCCTCGGGTTTGCGTGGTTGCGGTGGGGCGGGCTTGATGCCCGGGGACGGCGGGGGCTTGCCCTCCTCATCGCGGTGAGCATCGGGTCGATGCCGCCCTTGAGTTCCTGGGACGCCCTCGTCTACGGCCCGGCCGTCGCCGTCTTCCTCCTCCTTCTCTGGGCCAGGGAGCGGGAGAACGTTTCCCGGGCGGCCATAGTAGTGGTCCCTGCGGTCGCCTTCCTCATCTATCTCCCCTACTACCTCCTCCTCGAGCCCGCGGGCGTGGGCGGGATCGGATGGGGGTTCCCTCCCACTGACCCCCTCCTCTTCATCGCGATCTGGGGTGGGTTCCTTGCCCTTCTCTATGTCGCAATCGCCCGGGATATCTGGCGATCCCCGGTCTACCTTGCCGTTGCCCTCCCGTTCATCGCCACCGGCTATGTCGCCCTCGGGATTGTTGCGGTGCCGCTCGCCTACCTCCTCCGGAGGGACCACTCATTCCCGGACCTCCTCTGCATCGCCGGGCTCCTGGTGCTCGCGTTCTGCGACCTCTTCTACCTCCAGGAGATGCTCGGGGGCGACTACAGTCGGTTCAACACCATCTTCAAGTTCTACTTCGACGCCTGGATCCTCCTCGGCACGGGCTCCCTCCTCCTCGCCGGGAAGTGGCTTGCAGGACGGCGGCCGGTCCTCCCGGCGGCGGCACGAAAGGGTGCTGCCGTTGCCGCAGCCGTCGCCCTCATCACCGCCCCGTTCGCTCTCGACGTCGATATCGGCCGGGGCCTCCTTGGGATCGACTACCCACCGGCGGGCTACACCACCCTGGACGGGCTTGCCTACCTCGAGGCCACGCGGCCCGGGGAGGCCGCGGCGATTGACTACCTCCGGACGCTTCCGGGCGGCCACTGCATCGTGGAGGGGGAGAACGGGGACTACGGCTACTACTCCCGTGTCTCGTCCTTCACCGGCATCCCGACGATTCTCGGGCAGATCGGCCACGAACTGACCTGGCGGGGAAACGGCGCCTGGTACACCGGGCGCCCGGCGGATATCCGGGCGATCTACGAGGGTCCCGGGAACACCACCGCCCTCATGGAGAAGTACAACGCGACCCTTCTCTACGTCGGCGAGCCCGAGCACGAGCGCTACGACGTCCGGCTGCCGGACAGCGGGCTTCGTCTGGTCTATGACGAAGGCGGGGTCCGGATCTACGCGCTGACCGGGTAACCTTTATGGCTCTCGCTCACGGGGTGTGGCTCATGATGCGAGCAGCCGCAGTCATGGCATCCGTCCTTATCTTCGTCCTGGCGGGCTTTGCCGGGGCGCAGGAGTTGCCGGACACCGGGAACCTGACCAACACCGGGTCGGCGTACGCGGCGGAGTACCGGAACGGCACCTCGACCACCCCGCTTGCCGGGGAGAACGAGACGCTCAACGTGAGCCTCGAGCCCGTGGCCGAAGGTTTCGTCGCACCGCTGATGCTCACGGACGCCGGCGACGGCACGGGCAGGCTCTTTGTCGTCGACCAGGTCGGGACGGTCTCGATCATCGACAGGAACGGCACCCTCCTTGAGGAGCCGTTCCTGGACGTCCGGGATCGCATGGTCACCCTCAACCCGTCGTTCGATGAGCGCGGGCTCCTCTCGATAGCCTTCCACCCCGCCTTCCGGGAGAACGGGCGGGTCTTTGCGTTCTATAGCGCCCCCTTGAGGCAGGAGGGGCCCGAGGGTTGGGACTGCACGAACCGCCTGTCCGAGTTCCGGGTCGACCCTGCGGACCCGGACCAGGCGGATATGGCCTCCGAACGGGTCCTCCTGGAGATCGACAAACCGCAGTCCACCCATAACGGCGGAAGCATAGCGTTCGGCCCCCGTGACGGCTACCTCTACGTGCCGCTCGGCGACGGGGGAGGGGCGGGCGACAGCGGGACCGGCCACACCCCGGAGACCGGGAACGCCCAGGATCTCACAAACATCTACGGTAGCGTGCTCCGGATCGACGTGGACGATATCTCTGCCGGGAGTGTCCCGGAGCCACCGGAGAACGCCACCTGGGCGACAGGGGCGGGATCCCTCTACGGCGTCCCGGCGGATAACCCGTTCCTCGCGAACGAAAGCACCCCGCCCGAGATCTACGCCTACGGCTTCCGGAACCCGGCATTCATCTCGTTCGACGCTGAAGGCAACCTTTATGTTGCTGATGCCGGGCAGGATCTCTTTGAAGAGGTCTCGCTCGTCACAGGCGGCGGCAACTACGGTTGGCGCCTCAGGGAGGGAACCCACTGCTTCGACCTCCTGAATTTCCGCACACCCCCCGGGACCTGCGAGGCCGTCGGCCGCCCCGGGAAGTCCCTGATAGGTCCCATCGTCGAGGGCGGCCGTGACCTGGGCCCGGTCATCATTGGCGGCCGGGTTTACAACGGCATGGCGATCCCGGACCTTGCGGGACACTACGTCTTCGGCTACTGGAACGGCAACTTCGTCGCCGCGACGCCCCCGCCGGGGTGGAATGCATCGGCGTTCCCCGGCTCCGCGGAGAACCTCACGCCCGAAGACATCGCGATGTGGCGGGTGCAGAGGCTCAACGTGACACCCGCGGAAAGCATGGATGCCTTCCTCCTCGGGTTCGGCGAAGATGAAGATTCGGAGCTCTACGCGCTCATGACCGGTGTCGCCGGACCGGATCCGTCCACCGCGACCGGCAGGGTCTGGAAGATCGTCCCGGCGAACGCCACCGCGCCGCTGCGGACGTAGAGTGGCCTTGTACCCCCCGGTACCGGCCGGGGCAACCTTTATGCCTCCGGGCTACCCGGTGGGGTTCATGGCACGAATAACCGTAATCATGGTGCCCGTTACGGGGGTGCGGGCGTGACCCCGGAGGTGGCCCGCGCCGCGGAGAGGGTGACGGTCGCGATCGCGGCCGAGAACTTCGCCTTCAGCACGGAGATGATAACGGTCCCGGCGGGTGCGGAAGTGACGGTGAACTTCGACAACCGGGACGACGGGGTCCCGCACAACGTCGCGGTCTACACCGACTCCTCGGCGGCCACGGCGATCTTCGTCGGCGAGATCGTCACCGGCCCGGGCCAGGTGACCTATACCTTCACGGCACCCGAAACCCCCGGGACCCGCTTCTTCCGATGCGACGTCCACCCCTCGATGAACGGCGACTTCGTCGTGGAGTAGGGAAGGGAGCGGCCGGGCCAGCCCCCGGACCGCCGCCGCAGAACGCGGGGTTCTCTTCGGCGTCGTGGATGCGAAAGGGGATCTAAAGAACCGTACCCGCGATGATCGCCGCGGCATAGACGAGCAGCGATCCGTGCATGAGCGGGAGCGCCCGCATCGCCGCGTCCGCGCTCTTCCCCTGGAGGATGAGGTAGTTCGCGGCACCGAGGAGGACGAGCCCCGCACCGAACCCGGCGATGGTTACCGGCCCGAGGGTGAGGCCGAAGACGAGCGCCATACCCGCGTGGACGGCCGAGAAGCCGAAGACCCAGACGGCCGCACCCTTCATGCCGTAGAGGACCGGGACCGTCGCCATGCCCCGGGCGCGGTCGTTCACGATATCGGCGATATCGTTTGCCCCGAGGTGCGCGAGCGTCCAGGGGTAGAAGAAGAGGAAGAAGAGGAGAGCGGTCACGTCCGGGTTCCCGTACACCAGGTAGCCGGCGACGGGGAAGAGGGCGAAGTCCGTCCGCCCGACCATCTGGGCGACGGGAACGGCCTGGTTCCGCTTCTTTGTCTGGTAGAAGTACTCGGCCAGGTACGAGTAGCCCATGATCCCGAGGACGTAGAGGTTGTGCGGCGAAGGAAGGGTTGCGGCGAGCGCGGCCGCGAGGCCGGCGAGGGCGAGGAAGAGGGCGTTGGCCGCCCGGGGGGAGAGTTTTCCCGCCGGTATCGGCCGTTCGCCGAACGGTCGCCAGTAGCGGGTGAGCGAGCCGTTGACGTCCCTCCTGTCGTACTCCCAGTCGACGTAATCGTTCAGGACGAACCCGGCTTCAAACCCCAGGAGGCCGATCAGCGCTGCCCGGCCGACGAGTTCCCACGAGAACCCGCCGTAGTTCTCAAACGCGAGCGCCAGTCCCGAGCAGAAGAGCAGGGGCCAGACGAAGAAGAAGTGGGCGCGGGTCAGGTCTGCGAGCGCCGCGAGGGTCTTTCTCATGATGTATGTCATGAGTTCTATGCCCTGGTTCAAAAAACGTTGCAGGCCCGGCGACAGGGTTAAGCCTGCAGCCGGTTCATCTCACGACCATGACGACCTATCGTTGCTCGATATGCGGGCATATCTACGACGAAAAGACCGGCGACGTGGACGCTCCGCCGGGAACCGCGTTTGAAGACCTTCCCGGGGACTGGCGCTGCCCGGTCTGCCTCGCGGAGAAGAGCAGGTTTGCTCCGTTTGCCTCCCCTCTCGCGCGACTCGGGCTCTGAACCGTCCCGGATCCGGGGCAGAAGCGCAACCGGAAAGAACCGCATAAAAAGGCCGAGAGCGTAGAGTACCCTGCTATAGCCCCGGGAATCGGGGCAAGCAGCAGGAGTTCTCAACGATGGATACCTTACTGCCAGGCGCTGCTCTGGCAATTTATGCTCTGGTGAACGCCGTCTCGTTCATCGCCTATTACCGCGACAAAACGTTCGCAAAGAAGAATGCACGGAGAACGCCGGAGAAGACGCTCCTCGTTATCGCTCTCTTCGGGCCGTTCGGGGCGTTTGCCGCGATGCGTGCCTTCCGGCACAAGACCCAGAAGACAGCGTTCAAGCTCGTCCCTCTCTTTCTCTGCCTGCACCTCGTGCTTGCCGCCGCGTTCGTCACTGGCTTTGTGTGACCCCTCATCAATAGATGAGGGTTTACATGAGGACAAAGTTATAATCAATCCATTGTCCTACCCTATCGTATGGCGTACGAGTACGGCCCGCTCTCCCGCCCGCTTGGGGAGACCCTCGCGGCGCTGCAGGAAGGGCTCATGCAGGAGTACCGCCTGGAGTTCCTCCCCGCTCACCGGCGATCGGCCCGGCGATCGCGGAGGCTCCGGCGGATACGGGGGTGGTGCAGGGCGACCGGTCATCTGGCGGAGCAGGTTGCCCTGGTGGCGCGGCGGACCCTCCCCCGCATCGAGCAGGAGGCCGGGCATATCTTCCGGAGCCCGGATGGGCTCGCCCGAATCTTGACAGTCCCCTCTACAAAACGCCTCTTTCTGGACATACTCGCCGGGTTTCCGGAAGAAGCCCTCCCGATCCGTGCAAACGACCTCGCGCTGCTCGGGAGGTTCGCCGACGACTCCCACGCCCTTGCGCTCATCGGCGACGTCACCCTCCGGCTGAAGGTCCTCCCCGGCGAAGGCGTTGGTGCGGCGGGCTTTGCCGCTCTCTGCGACCGGTGGGGTCTTCACGAGAGCCGGATCGGTTCCGGGTTCCGCCGTTCTCCGGACGAGCAGGAGAAGGAAACCCTTGCCCGGGCGGTTCTCGGCCTCATCTACGTCGAGGGGGGCGTCGATGCGTTGCGTGCCGTGGTGCCGCTCCTCACGTACGGCCGGACGGGATAGGGGTCGGAAAAAGGCTATATACTCGCTTCCCCTATCCCGCGGCGGGAGACTCTTCCATGGACACCCGTGCCCTCCGCGAGTTCATCCGGCTCGGCCGGTTCCACTTCCTCCTCTCGGGCTTTCTCCCGTTCACCGCCGGGGCACTCCTCGCGTTCCTCCTCGGGGCACGGTTCACCCCGGCACAGTTCCTCATCGGCTACGCGGCCATGGCGGCGGCGCACCTCTCCGTCAACTACAGCAACGATTACTTCGATGCCGACGCCGACCGGTTCGTCGAGACGACGCCGATATCCGGAGGGAGCGGCGTCCTCGCCGCCAACCCGGGCCTGAAACCCACCGCATTTTGGGCGGCCGTCGCCCTGATGGCGATCTCGGTCCTTATCGGGTATCTCTTCGTGACCGTCTACAACTACCCGGTCGTCTTCCTCGTTTTCGGCATTGCCGGCAACCTGCTGGGCTGGTTCTACACGGCGCCCCCGCTCGCCTTCGCCTACCATAACCTCGGCGAGGTCACGAACATGATCACCTTCGGTCTCCTGATGCCGGGCGCTGGCTACTTTGTCGCGGCAGGAACGCTCGATGCCGCCTTCTTTGCCTTCGCTATCCCGCTCTGCCTTTACGGGCTTGTCTTCATCATGAGCGTCGAGACCCCGGATATGGAAGGCGACATCGCCGGGGGGAAGCGGACGCTCATCGTCCGGAAAGGACGCATCTTCGGCTTCTGGCTCATCGGCCTCGCGGCGACCCTTGCGGCCGCGTCGCTCCTCCTCTTCGCCCTCACCGGCTTCTTCGCCCCCGTGAATTTCTGGCCGGTGGCGCTCATATCCCTCATCCCGCTTGGGTTCGCTCTCCGGGGTTTTAAGCACCGTTCCCCCGAACGGGCGTCCACCCTCCCGTACGCCACCGCCAACATCATGGGTTACTTCGCCTTCCAGACGCTCGTCGTCCTTTACTTCGCCGTCGCGGCCGTTACGGCCTGACCGGGCCGCACCTCAAGCGTCCGTTCGAAGGGGATCTCGAAGGTTGCAATACCGTAATCGACGATTCCGGTGCCGCTCACCCGGAGCGTGATCGCTCCGTCCCGAAGAGCGCGGAGGAACGCCTGCACGAGCCGCAGGTTGTCGACCGTCACCGGAATGGTGACGGTGGTCTCATCCTCTGGCCGGATTGCAATCCCGCCCTGTTCGCCGTGCGCGAGGAAGACCCATTGCCCGCCATCGAGGAAGTAGGCATCGAACGAGACCCGGGCCAGGGTGGCGCCGACGGGGTTGGGGTTATCGACGACCAGCCGAAGCGAGAGATCGATGCTTTCCCGGGTAACGTTCTCGACCGTGACCCCGGCGAGGGTGATGGTCGGCTCCTGGAGCGCGGGAACCGCACAGCCGGCACTGAAGAGCAGGACGGCAATAAGGAGGGTGACGGCGGGGCGCCCCATGCAGGCCCGGTATACCTGCCGGGATATAGGTCTGCCGCAGGTCCCCTCCTCCTACCCGCCGTCCTGGTAGGAAAGTACCGGCTCGACGGGGACGTAGTCCCTGACGACGACATTGTCAGCATAGAAGTGGTGTGCATCGCCGGAGTACCACGCAGAAGACCCGATCAGCGCGAAATCGTCAAAGACCACATCGCGCGGGACAGGCGTACCGTCGGCGAACCGCAGGGTTGTCTGCCCGAGATATTCGCCGTCCATCCATGCATGTCCTGTGCTGTTCGGCGTGTCGAGGACGACCCTGATGCGGTACCAGGTATCGGTCTCCGCCCGGGCGTTGGCGGAGAAGTTGTGGTGGGCACCGTCGTAGTACTGCACGGAACCGTTCCGGAGGTGGAGGGCATACAGGTGGTCGGTCCCGTTCCAGGCCTGGATGTAGCCCGAACCGCACCACCGCCCAAACTCACTGACCTGGAAGTCGCCTTCGATGATCATCGGGCCTGCCGAGATGTTTGCAAGGCAGATCCGGTTATTGGCGAGGTGCCGCAGATCCGGCTCGGAGACGTTGATATCCCCGGCGTATGCGCCGTCACGGACGACATCGGACTCAATCCCGGCATTCGAACCGGAGAACGACCACCGCGAGAGGTCGCCTCTCTCATAATCCTCAAAGAAGAGGAAGACGGCGTCGGGGTCACCGGCGTCCCGGGCCTCCGGGTTGCCGTAGAGCATGGTGATCGCCGTCGCGTTCGCCGGGAGGGCAAGCCAGACGCGGGCATGGGAGCCGGCGCTTGCGTTCTCGATCCAGTAGGGGATGGGGGTCCCGTTCGCGTTCATAAAGCGGATGTCGGCGAAGTCCGGCCGCATCCCCGGGAGATGGGTGGCGTTGAAAGGGACCGCAAGGCCGTCTATCCCGGAAGGGTTGTCGACCGATACCGCCTGGCGGTGAGCGAACACCCCGGCCTCCGCGGCGGTATCGCCGGAGCCGGCCGACCAATACCGCGGGGTCACGTCCGCGGGCGTATCCGTAACGAGGATGGCGGCGTGCGGGATCTCTGCAACCCCCCCGGTACCGGCGGCGAGGAGCAGTGCGACGATCCCTCCAGCAAAAACGATCCGGATGACATCCATGGTAATCCTGCCCCCGTGGGAACCTGCCCCTATATCCATGTAGCGGCCCGCCGCACCCCAACGCTGATGCTCCCCGGGTGATCACACTATACCGGTTAATGCAGTGACCGACGCCATCACAATCGCGATCATCGGGGGAGGCCCCGCCGGACTCTTCTGTGCCCTGCAAACGGCAGGTGCTGGACGGAACGTCATCATCTTCGAGAAGAAACCCGCGCCGGGGCGAAAACTCCTCATCGCCGGGTCCGGGCAGTGCAACATCACTCACGATGGAGAGATCGCCGATTTTCTCTCGCACTACGGGGACCACGGGGCTTTTCTCCGGCCCGCGCTCATGAACTTCACGAACCGGGACCTCGTATCCTTCTTTACCGGGCGGGGACTCGCCATGAAGGCCGAGCCCGGAGGGAAGGTCTTTCCGGAGACCCGGAAGTCCGCCGACGTCCTCGCCGTCCTCCTCGCGGAGTGCGCCACCCGCGGGGTGGAGATCCGGTCTAGCGACCCTGTCCTGGCCGTCGAGCGCGATGGTGACGGGTTCCTGGTCACGACGAAGATGGGCGCCGTCCGGGCCGCGGCCCTCGTCCTCGCCACCGGGGGAGCCTCCTACCCCGCCACCGGCTCGACCGGTGACGGCTACGCCTTCGCCCGGGCCCTCGGCCAGCCGACGACGGAGGTTGCCCCGGCGCTCACTCCGGTCTACGTCGAGGACTACCCGTTCCCCGACCTTGCCGGGATCTCCTTTCAGAACCTCGCCGTCACCGTCTACCGGGACGGGAAGCGGGTCGGCAGGCACGCCGGCGATCTGTTGCTGACGCACACCGGGCTCTCGGGCCCGGGCATCCTCGACGCCTCCCGGTCCATCCGCCCGGGTGACGTGCTCCGGATCACGTTCCTCCCGGATGTGACGATGGAAGCGGTGCGCATGCAGGTCGCCGAGGTGATCGCGGCGGTTGGGGCCCGGCAGGTGAAGACCGCCCTCTGCAGCCTCAACCTCCCGGAACGGTTCGTCCGGCGGCTGCTCGACCTTTCCGGGGTCCCGCCGAATGAAACCTGCGCCCGCCTCCCGAAGAAATCTCGGACAGCGCTCGCCGCATCCATCGCGGAGTTCCCGTTCCGGGTTTCTCGACTCGGCGGGTTCAACGAAGCGATGGTAACCCGGGGCGGTGTTGCCCTCGAAGGGATCAACAAAAAGACGATGGCGTCAAAGACCGCCAAAGGCCTCTATTGCATCGGCGAGGTGCTCGATATCGACGGCGATACCGGGGGCTACAACCTTCAGGCTGCATTCTCCACCGCAGCCCTCGCCGCCCGGCAAATCGCCGGCCTTCACGCGCCCCGGTGACCCTGCCGGCCCCGGGAGCCTTTTTTGCACCGTCCCCTCTTCTCGATTACCGGATATCTCCACCCTGGTGCGCTCCCGGGTGATTTTCCCTGACATCCCCCCGAAAAATCTTATATCAGCGATGTTCGTGAGTGCCATCAAAATAGAAGATCTAATATACTAACGCCATCATTAAAATATAATGAGACAATAACGTGGTTTGGAGCATTATTAACGCGATTCTTCTCTTCTCTGCCCTCATCCCCCAGGGGTATCTGATCTACGACGACGCAGGGGCCGATCCCGGGATCAGTGCCCCCCGTGCAGCCACGGTAGACGAGATAGCCCTCCTTTCCGCATCACCCCCGGTCCCGGAGTCTTCCCCCGACGCACTCATCGACCAGGTGGACCGGACAACGTTTGCCTGCGTCGATGGCTCCCCTCGCCTCTTCCCGGTTGGCCTCGACGCGACCCTTGCCGGTGGAGTGGGCGACTGCACCGATCTCGCGCTCCTCAGGACGGAAGTGCTTCGCCGGAACGGGATCCCCGCCCGGCCGGTCCACGGCATCATGGTCTGGGATGCGCAGACGTTCCGGACCAATGCCCTCCACGTGGAGATCTTCGGGAAGGGCATCGCCGTCCACGACTGGGTTGAACTCGGCGACGGCAGGACAATGGGCGCTTACGAAGAGAATCCCGGGATCCGGTGCATCAAGACCGGAAACGGCGTCTGTTTCCAGCCTCTCTTTGAGACACTCGGCTATCTCTGAACGGCGCCCGGACCCCGCGTAGGAATGTTCAATACCAGCCGCGTCAAACGAGCGGTATGAGCTTACTCACGGGACTCCTTGCTCTGATCCTGGTAGTCATCATCGCATTCGTCCTCTACAAGGTCGTGAAAAGCGTGACCGGCCTCATCATCAACGCCGTCGTGGGCGTGATCCTGCTCTGGCTCATCAACCTCCTCAACCTGATGAGCCTGTTCGGCCGGCCCGATATCCCGATCAACATCATCACTGTCCTGATCTGCGCGATCGGTGGGGTCTTCGGTGTCCTCATCACAGTGGTGCTCCACCTCCTCGGGATACCACTGACGCTCTGAGAACTACACGGCCGGAGCAGCAGCCTCCACGATCGTCCGGGCAAGCTCATCGACCACCGGACCGAACCGCCCGGCATCGACCTCACGCTCCAGTGTCACAGCCGACGAGATGAACCGCATCCTTCTTTCTTCGAGGCCCTTTTTCACGATAGCGACGGCGTTTTCCCCCCCGGAACCGCCCATTTCCACGAGCACCGAGAAGGGTTTTCCCGCGGCGTTCGTGACCCCGGCGAGGTATTCGTTCACGTAGGGTGGGACCTTCCGTGCCCAGACCGGGGTTGCGACGACCAGGAAGTCGACGTCGGAGAGATCCGTCTGCATCGGGCGAATTGGCGCCCGCATCCCGAACCTCGCCATCATGGCCTTCCTGAGCATCCCCACCTCCGAGACCGGCTCGATCACTGCAAGCCTCCCGCCAACCTTCTCTGCGAGCGCCGTCGCCACCTTCTCCGTATGCCCCTGCCAGGAGTAGTACGCGATAAGGATCATCACCATCACACCGGATGGGTGGTACTACCCTCCTCCCATATAGAGACCGCAGGAACCATCATATCCTTCGCGCCCAAAACCTCAGGACATGCAGGAGTACGGCCCCGGCATCGTCGGCGAGGTCCGGTTCGCCCGCCAGGACGGCGGCTACTACGTACAGCTCTACGACCGGGAGGGGAACCCCGTCGGAAAGACCGGGCTCTGGAGGACCGAGTCGAACGCAAAAGAGGCGGCCCGGCGGCTTGCGGAGAAGATGGGCGGGGAGTAGAACTCCTCACCGGGTCTCCGGGTGCGCCTCCGCGTAGCGGACGAGGCCGGCGATGCACCGGTTGTGCGGCGTCTCAATGCCGTGGCGCTCCCCGAGGCACGCGATATACCCGTTGAGAAGATCGATCTCCGTCCGGCGGCCCTGCCGGAGGTCGTAGTACATGGAAGGGTAGACTTCGGCGAAGTCGGGCACCTGCACCGAGAAGAGGTAGTCGAGGTAGTCGTCGGCGGTTGCCCAGGGGAGCCGTATCCCTTCGGCGCCGGCGACGGCGAAGGTCTCGCGGATAAGGCCGGCGACGGTCTCCCGGATCCCGGCGTCGGCGGCGACCCTGACCGGCGAGCGGAGGAGGGCGCAGATCGGGTTCACGGCGATGTTGAGGAGCGCCTTCCCCCACTTTTCTGAGCGGATATCGTTGTTGGCCTCGACCGGGATGCCCGCGGACTGGATGATACCGATCAGGCGATTGAGGGCGTCTCCACCACCCCCTGACCAGATCCCGAGCCGCATCGGGGCGCTCTCGCTTAAGACCCGGACGTGCCCGGGCCCGAGGACTGAGAAGTTCGTCGTCACGGTCCCGCCGATGACAGTCCCGGTGTAGCGGGCGATGACCTCCTCGTTCCCGATGCCGTTCTGGAGGCTTGCCACCGGCCGGCCCCGGATCAGCGCGGCGTACTCCTCGCAGATTGCCCGGGTATCGGTGCCTTTCGCAGTGATGATGAAGAAGTCGACCGCGGGTGGGGCCTCCTCCGATCCTGCGACGCAGCCGATGCCCTCGACAGTGCCGTTCCCCCAGACCCCGTCCATCACGACCCCCCGCTCCCGGATCGCGCCGGCATGCACCGGGCGGCAGGCGGCGTAGACCGTCGCGACGCTCTCCAGCTTTCCGGCGAGCGAGAGGCCGACCGCCCCTGCGCCGAGGATCAGGATGACCGGGCGTTTTAATGACTCCATTTTTCCCGTAGTTGCTGTTGGATCCGGAAGGTGATAACGGTGCGGTATCGCGGTGTACGCTGCAGGCCGCGGTTCCGGGGTCCCCCAGGAAATCGGATGGCGAATGCTTTTCGTCCCGGGTGCCGAGCTACCGTACCTGATGAAGCATGTCACGAAGGTCGACGGCAGACGGCAGCCGTTCGACCCCGGGAAGGTGCAGCGGACGCTCCGGAACATGGGCGTCGGCGCGGAGGATGCAGAGCGGATCGCCCACGAGATCGAGGAGTCGGTGCCGGACGGGGTGAAGACCAAAACGGTCCTCCGGATGATCCGCACCCGTGCCCGGACCGTCCGCCCCGCCGCCGCGCACCGGACCAACCTCCGTAGAGCGCTCGGCCTTCTGCGCTCGAAACCGGACTTCGAGGAGTTCGTGCGGATCCTCCTCCGGGAGCACGGCTACCGGGTGGAGACCGGGTGCGTCCTCGCCGGACTGTGTGGGGAGCACGAGGTGGACGCCATCGCGCAGAAGGACGGCACCACCATCTTCGTGGAGGTGAAGCACCACGCGAGCCACCACCGGGTGACCGGCCTCGACGAAGGCCGGATCGCACGGGCGATCGTCGAGGACCTTCAGGAGGGGTTCCGGTCCGGGCGCTGCACCGTCTCGATCGACAGCGCCCTGATCGTCTGCAACACCAAACTCTCGGAGCACGCGAAGCGCTACGCGACCTGCCGGGGGATCGGGCATATCGGGTGGGACTACCCGGAGGAGCAGAACCTCCGGGCGATGATCGAGAAGACGCAGTCTTACCCGATCACGATCGTTACCGGGGTGGGCCGGTCGGTCTCAGCCCGGCTGGCCGCCGCCGGGGTCGTCACGGCAAAACAGGTCGCCTACGGCGACGCTGCGGCCATCGCCCACGACGCGGGTATCCCCCTTAAGGAGGTGCTGCTGATCGCCGACCGGGCGCGTGCTATCCTGGAACCGTGAGTGCTCTTCAGGCAGACCCACCGATAGTCTGGAGCTGTTCTTCGGTTGGGTTAATCAGGACAATTTCGGGCCGGCAGTTGAACCGGAGATCTACTCCTGCGAAACTCGCGCTGCAGACCCCGCGAGATATGTAGGTTGGTGTCCTCCCGTCCGAGTCGAACATGCCTGCAAGCTCGATAACGCCGAAGTCGTTTAACTGTTTGACGACCGGGAAGAGGAACTGGCCGCCGTGGGTATGGCCGGCGAGGATGAGATCGGCGTCCCAGTCTGCCCGGCACGAGGGTTCGTGGATGAGGTAGACGGTGAATGCGTCCGTTGCTGGAACCTCAGGCGGATTCGCCATCCCTGCCCACCCGTCGTCGATCCCGACGATGACAATCTCTTCATCCCCGATGGGGATGCGGACGAATTCGTTTCTGAGGACGTGTACCCCATTCTCCTCCAGCGCTGCGGTGAGATCGTCGGCGAACGCAGTGTCGGCGGAACCGTCGTTTAAGGCGGAGGTGTCGTAGGCGCCGGCGGCGACCACGGTCGACGTCGAGGTGGCAAGCGTCCTCTCGATGCCCGTCGGGCCGTCGATCCCCACCCGGTAGTCATGGTTCCCGAGCACGGCGTAGGCTGGTGCGTTGAGCGAGCTCCATACCTCCTGAGAGGCGAAGTCCTCTTCCTTGCCCGTGACGAAGTCGCCGCCGATCAGGACGAGCGAGGGGTTCAGGCGGTTGACCTCGCGAATCACCTCCTGGACGTGGTCGATGTTGGATGCCCTGACATGGGGGTCGGTGATATAGATGATGCCTTCGGGTGCCCCGTCGATCGAGAGAACGGTCACCTCGACCGCCCGCGCTTCCCAGGCCATGTAGCCAGTCATGGTAGGGAGCATGATAAGCATGAATAACGCCATATGCCACGTACTTGGGGTCTTCAGGATCACTGCATTTTATTCAATCTTCAAAATATAAATACGATCCGCTGGATCGGTTCGAGGTGAGTTAGCGGCTGCGGGCCAGATCAACCGGATCGGCAACAACATCGGCCGGCTCCGTGCCGGAGGACGGGTCAGCAAAGAACCGGACAAATCGATGTCTATCTGCCCTCGCGAGGGCGATGGCGGCGAAGGCAGCGACGATGGCCGCCCCGATGAGGTCCACGATGAGGTCTATCATGGTGTCGGCGTTCCCGTGCTGGAGGCCCAGATCGAAGATCTGGTCGACCACAAATTCGTAAATCTCCCATACCGCCCCTGCCGCGAGCGTAGAGAGCAGGATGAATACGACGATCGCTCCCCTCGTCAGCCGGATCTCCCCCTGGTGCTCGGCGAGGACTGCGAGGAAGAAGGCGATGACCGCGACGGTGCTCGAGGAGATGAGGTGGGTCAGCTTGTCGTAGTAAGGTGCGAAGAGGATGTAGTATTCCCCGACGTGGCCCATGAGGTGGAGGTACAACGAGATGGTGACGAGGAGGTTGACCCCCCAGGGCAGGCAGAAGCGCAGGTTCCGCGTCATGAGAGACGGCGTCATCGTCAGGAGGAAGGCGACACCCGCCGAGAGGGCGAGGAAGTACTCGCCTGCCGTGAGGCTGAAGGCTGCGGCGAGGAGGATGAGCCCCTGGATGAAGTAGGCGACGTAGATCCCGCGGGACGGGCCCGGGCATGTCATGGTACGCTGGGTAGATTGTCCCGGCAACATACATAATCATCCCGGTGCCGGTCTCCGGTAGGTCGGGTGATCATCAGGAGCATCATCCGGGCGGCGTCACAATTCACCGGGACCGGGCCGCCGCCTGTAGCGGTCGCCATCAAGCCTCCGGGAGAATATTTGATAAGCTAGCAGTTGTATAAATTGGACACACAAAAGACCAAATACTCTGGAGCATGGGGTTGATGAACTGACAGATCCTGCGAAGCGCAAACCCGCGTCCAAAGAAGGAGAAGCGGGAGAGGAGATTATCCGCGTGCGCCTGCCGAACAAGAAGAACCGGGAGATGTTCGCAAGCGCCGAACTGATGCTGGGCGCAAATCATATCAAGATCCGCTGCTTCGACGGGGTGACGCGAACCGGGCGGATCAAGGGTAAGATCAAGAAGAAGGTCTGGATTCGGGAAGGAGACGTTCTGGTCGTTGTCCCCTGGAGTTTCCAGGATGAGAAGTGCGATATCGTCTACCGCTACACGAGACCCCAGGTGGAGTGGCTCCGGAAGAACCGGTATCTCTGATATCCCCCTTTATACCACACCTTCCTGCCCTGCACGGGCAAAGGCAGCAGAATTGAGTTGCCGTGTTCAAAAAAGTTAGATATCGTGAATCTTGATCTCGTACTCTTTTATGACAAGTTTATTGACGGGGTTGTCGGTGATCTTCCACTTGTATTCGTTGGGGATTGCGGTTTTATCCATCCCGAGCGAGCTGCCGGTCAGGTAGTTCTCCCACGCCGTCGAGTAGTAGTCACCCGACGGATCGGTTTCGTACTTCACTGTTATCGCGGTTGGGTTTAGCAACGGCGGATGCGTGGTCGCATTCTCCAGGCTCATCCTCACCGTCGTCATACCGGACTTCGCCATCAGCGTCTCGGTGGTGATGTTCATGATGTAGACGACGAACGTACCCGTGGAGTCGTCGTAGAACCACCGCGGCTCGGCAAGCATCGCCGAACCCGCTGACCCTTCCTGGCGTGTCATCACCGCGCCGTTCTCAAGGGAGATCACCTCGTTGCCCCGGTCGGAGCGGTAGATCAGGGCGCCAAGTGAGTAGTCCCAGAAATCGGTGCTGTTTGAGATGTTGATCGAACTCCCGTAGCTGGTGGAGTTGACCACCTCGAGCGTCCCCCCGCTCACCTGGAGCGACGTCTCCTTGTAGGGCACGTTCTTGAAGCAGAGGCTCTTCATGTCATTCTGGATGACGATCATCGCCCGCTCCATGTTCTTCACGTCGGTGTTGCTCTGCTCCTTCAGGAGCACCGGATAGCCGTAGAGCGTAACCAGGCCGATGCCGCTGATGACGATCCCGAGGATCAGGATGAACCCGATCGCCTCGGAGACCGCCCGTTCATTCATCTTCACGGTTCTCTCTCCTAAAACCCTTTTGAATCATACTGGATAATGTTCCATCCCGCGCCGGTGGTGTTGCCGGAAACACCCTTCGTCGCCCCGATACCGGCAATGGCGATCCGGCTCTGGATGCTGCCGCCCTGCACCAGGATCGCCTGGCTCGCTCCCGTCATCCCCACGTCGACAAAGTAGCCCTTCCCGGCTACATCGTCGGGGATATCGAATTTCGTCTCTATTGTCCCGTTGCCGGGGGCGATCACGTAGAGGTCCACAATCCGGGTGCTCACCCCGTTCCCGATGTCCACGAAGGCATGATAGCGGAGTTTGTCCGCCGGCCCCTCCATGAAGACGGCGTTAACGGTGAACATCATGACGATCATCAGCACGAGCAGCACGCCGCTGATGATGACGTACTCCATGAGCCTCGTGACGCCCTCCTCGTCCACCGGTTCAGTAATACACGATCTCATCGTACTCCGTCACCCCGTTGTTGTAGTGGATGGTCACCGGGTGCAGGTCGCGCCCGGAGACGTCCTGTGGCGTATCGTTCCCGAAATGCACCACGGCGTTCTTTCGCTCGAGTGATATTCTGACGATATCTTCCGCGTTCTGGTTACGCGTCAGAACGTCGAGGTTCCCGCACCTGTCATAATGGTCGAATATCGCCGATCGCAGGTCCCTAATATCGTTTTTCGGGAACTCGAGCACCCCCTCCGCGGTCGTCTGCCCGACGAGCGCCGACTGGTTGATGATCAGCGCGAGGAAGAACAGCCCCAGGGCGGTCAGAAGGCCCATCAGCACGATCCATTGCCCATCTTCATTCATGCACGCCATAACAACACCTCCACGAGGACGGCCCGGGAGCGTGAGGTACCCATAACCGATACTCCGGAAGGATTCCCCTCTAATTGCACCCACCTGGTCACTCGAACGGCGGATTCTCTCCCCGTCCATGACTCCTCGTGTCCAACAAATTGGTATTCCCCAACGCTGTCCCCATTGCGATAGGTGACGCTTGCACTCATATGCAGGTCATCGGTATCGTCCGCCATCATATTGCAGTAGTTGAGGAATGTGGTCCCGAAGTCATCGGACTTGTTGTTGGCGATAAACCACTCCAGTTCACTCTCACCATCCTCTTTCGAGTTGGGCGTATCCATCATCGCGAGCACGTCGCTCCCGAGCTGCTCGAGTTGCATATCCGGGATGTGGGTATCCCCCGGGGTGTAGATGCTCGTCGTGCTGATGACGATGTACGCGGTGAGCAGCATGATGACCCCGGCCGCGACCCCCTCCATCGTGTAGAGTTGCCCCGAATCGTTCACCATATCGCCACCTCCAGGACACCGGGCTTCAGAGGAGAGAGGGGGACGTTATCGTAGTCGTACAGGTAGGTGCCGTTTAGCGTGGTCCGCTGAGGATCAGGGCTGTCATCGAAGACAAACCGGATATCCAGGATGCTGTTCTGGTCCAGGGTGAAGAGCGAGGTGGCCGCTGGTTTCAGCACCAGCGAGATGGTATTGGCGACCTCTTTCTCCGGTTTGAGGTTGCAGGATTCCTCGTCAAGGAGGAGGATGTAGAGATCTGAGTCCTCTGTATCATATGAGAACGGGATGCGGGTAAACTGCGGTATCGGTCTCGTCGGATCCATCTTCCAGAATGTCACGCTCTGGAGCGTTGCTTCGTCATTCGCGGGAAGATACGCGCCAAAATCCGTGATCGTCACGTTCACCGGCTCAGTTCTCGGGTCGATCCGGTAGGCCGGACCTCGCTCCGGGTCCAGCAGTTCATTGAAGTTGAGCTGGACGGTGAACGTCCGGAGGATTGAAGAGTTGAGTGTGGTATCATTGTACCTGCTGTCAGAACCAATCACCGCCACCGCCGGCTCTTTGATCTTCACCACCCGGCGGATGTAGCCGTAGCCGGGAGGGAGGGGGTTACCGGTCTGCTTGAGCTCGTAACTCGCATCCGGGTGCGAAATATTGAGCGAGAAGTTGTAAGAATAGGGAATGTCGCCGAAGATTGCTTTATTACGGTAGTCACTCTGGTCGAAGAACCCCTCCTCAAAGAACTTCTTAACCTTCGTCGAGAGGAGGATATTCGGGGTCTCCTTCGAGACCGCAAGCCCTATGCGCTCGATCTCGCCCTTGTGAGCCAGATCGTTCATCTCCCAGGGGGGGTAGACCGGCCAGCCGGGATCCTCCACCAGGATCACCCCCGTTCGATAGGCGACCGCGTCATAGTCGATGCCGCTGCTCTCGAGGCCCGCAAGGAGCCCCGGCACCATGCTCACCACCATGATCAGGGCGAGCATGAAGATCGTGAACCCCGCGAGGAAGTCAAGCGACATCGCCGCGTCGTCGGTAGCCTGCCTTATACAATCACCTCCCCGGTATCCGCCCGGAACACGAAGGTCTCCATTCCGGCATCCGAACGGACGGTGACGGTATAGACCCCTTCGGCGAGCGAGATGTCAACCGTATCCGCATTGAGGCTCGTCATCACCGGCCGGAGCACCCCCTCCTGGTCGCGAAGGAGTTCCTCCGGGGAGAGGACGCCGGTGATATTCACCTCCTCCGTCGACAGCGGAGCGCGAAGCGTGATCTCTTTCCAGCCCAGAGTACCGAACGTGAGCCATCGTACCTCATCGCCGTCCTCAAGACCGAGGGCCCAGGAGGTAGCCCGGCCGTCGAGGCTCACACCGGTCCCGAGCACCTGGTGCACCGATGTGCCGGTGACGTTCAGGCCGCCTTCGGCCCCAAGCAGGTCCAGTTCCGCGAGAGCTCCGGCGAGGGTGCAGGCCTCCGGCGACTCCGGCAGGTCGACGGGGGTGATGCCACCGCCCGACGGATGCGAGGACGCACCGAGACACCCACACGTCGTGCAGATAATACAGATTGCGGCAAACAGGGCCAGGACGCCCCCGGGAACTCTCATGTAAAGCAGTCATTATACACGAAGCCATATAAATAACCATCTCTCCTGCATCTTCAAAGATCTGCCGTTACAAGAGGATAATGGAAACGTGCCAATTACATGCGGCAAAAATATTTCTTGCGGCGTGCCGGCTCGCCCGCCGAAGCTGGCCGGCCCTTATATGCTCCGGGATCAGGGCCGCAGGTCCCGGCCCGTCATCGTAACATATATCCGCCAGTTCGTAACAATATCTCACGCAAGGTAAACATATGTGTAGCACCACACCCTCCGGGAGATCCAAAGAAGCACATGAGCGGTTCGCCGAAGCGGCCGTCTTCCACGGCCACATCTGTCCCGGCCTCGCGACGGGCTACCGGGCCGCAGAGATCGCCCTTTCAAGGCTTTGTTCCGGCCGCTCAGAGGACGAGGAACTTGTCACGATCACCGAGACCGACGCCTGCGGTGTCGACGCCATTCAGGTTCTGACGGGCTGTACTGCTGGAAAAGGGAACCTCTTCTTCAAGGACTACGGCAAGCATGCGTTCACGTTCATCAACCGCCGGACCGGGGCCGCGGTCCGTGTGGCGGCAAACCCGTCGTTCGATGTCAACTCGCTTGACCCCGACCTTGCGCCGCTCCGGGCACGGGTGATGCGGCGGGTGGCAACCGAAGAGGAGCAGGCTGAGTTCCACGAGCGGGTCCACCGGGTCGTCGACGCTATCCTGGAGGCGCCTGCAGAAGTCCTCTTCACGATCCAGGATGTCGAGGTCGAGATCCCGGAGCGGGCACGGATCTTTTCGTCGGTGCCGTGCGCAAAATGCGGTGAGATGACCGCCGAGTCCCGGGTCAGGGTCGAGGACGGGAAGTTCCTCTGCTATGCCTGCTCGGGGGAATACTCCCGGCGCTGGTGAGGGCCCCTCTCACCGCACGATTTTCGTTATCGGTATCTCGAGGATGTCTTCGGCACCCGCGGCCTTGAGCGGTGGAATAAGGGCGTTGACGAGCCCTTTCTGGACCACTGTCTGGATGCTGAAGTAATCGATGCCGTGCAGCCTGCTGACGGTGGGCTTCTTCATCGCGGGGAGGACCTCGATGACGCGGTCGAGCGCGGTCGAGGGCACGTTCATTGTCAGGAGCACCTGGTGGCGGGCCTCGATCACCCCGAGGAGAAGAGTCGTGATCTCATCGATCTCCCGGCGCTTCTCCGGGTCCTGGAGAGATTCGTGGTTTGCAAGGAGCGCCGTGTGCGACTCCATGATCTGCCCGACGATCTTTAACCCGTTCTTCTTGAGTGTGCTCCCGGTCTCGGTGAGGTCGACGACGACATCCATGAGGTCGGGAACCTTCGCCTCCGAGGCTCCGTAGGAAGGGAAGAGCCTGACCGGGATCCCGAGGTCCGCAAAGAACCGCTCCGTGATCCGGGGATATTCGGTTGTCACCCGGCTGCCCGGACGGATGGCAACGGCATTCTCGATCGGCTCGTCGTGGTGGACAGCAACCACGATCTTCACGTTACCGTCGCCGGTCTTGCTGTATGAGAGGTTTGCAACCTCCACAACGTCGGCGCCGCTCTCCTGCACCCAGTCGAGCCCCGATATCCCGAGATCAAAGTAGCCCATCTGAACGTAGAGCGGGATCTCCTGCGGCCGGAGGATCTTCACCTTCCCGATCCGGGGATCATTGATCCGGGGGTTGTAATCGCGGTCGGTCCGCCTGACCTCGAGGTCCGCCTCCTTGAAGAGCTGGAGCGTCTGCGCCTCAAGGCTTCCCTTGGGGAGAGCAATCGTGATCATAAGAGGTGATCGGGCAGAAAAAGAGTTAAAGGTGATGCTATGGATTTTTCAGTCGATCGTGTGGACGACGAGCCCCGAGAGGAGTTTCGGCTCGAACCAGGTGGACTTTGGGGGCATGACCCCGTCCATATTGGCGATTGCGAGCACTGTCTCGACACTCACCGGCTGCATCGCTACCGCGAGGGCGTATTTGCCGGCGTCCACGAGCTGCTCGAGCCCGCTGAGGGGTTGTGCCCCGCCCATGTAATGGAGCCGGGGATCGCCCCGGGGGTCGGAGATCCCGAACATCCCTTCGAGGACGTCTTTCTGGAGAACCGAGACGTCGAGCGACCCGATCAGGTCGTCGGGGTCCGCGACCGGCCGGGAGACCTCGTACCAGGTTCCTTCCAGGTAGAAGTGCATGACGTGCACCGGCGCATCCCGGGCCGCGAGCGGCTGGATCTGGTAACCGGCAGCGTCGACCTTCCCGTAGGGGCGGACGGTCCAGCCCGCCGTTAAGAGCGCATCGATGAGCCGCGGGAGGGTGTAGTCGCCGAGGTCGGTGACAAGCCTGCTGTAACCGTGGATGCGGACGCGGTCGTGGGCGAAGAGGACCGTCATGAACTTCCCGGCCTCTTCGGTGAACCTGCCCTCGCTGCGCCGCCGCTCCGCCACGTTCACCGCCGATTTGGCTCGGTGGTGTCCGTCCGCGATGTAGGTCTCCGGCACCGCCGCAAAAAGCCCCTCGAGGCGGGCGAGGGTGGCCTCGTCGGCGACCCGGTAGACCTGGTGGAGCACTCCCTGGGCGGTCGTGGTGCTCCCGTCGGGCTGCACGCCGTCGATGAGGGAGCGGATGTGGGAGAAGATCTCGCCCGGGTCGCGGTAGAGCAGGAAGACAAGCCCGGTGTTCGCGCCGACGACGTCGATGTGCCGGGTCCGGTCTTCCTCCTTGTCGTAACGGGTGAGTTCGTGCCGCCGGATCGTCCGATCCTCGTAGTCTTCTGTCCCCACGCAGCAGACCAGCCCGATGAACTCCTCACCGTCCTGGACCGCCCGGTAGACGTACATCCCGGGCTCGGGGTCACGCTCCATCAGGCCGTCTGCGAGCATCCCGTCGAAGACCTCCCGCGACCGCTGGTAGACCCGGTCGTCGTTCGGGGGGACGTCGGGGAGTTCGGCATCCGGCCTGCTGACCCGCAGGAAACTCATGGTGTTCTTCTCGATGCACTCCCGGGCCTCTTCCGCCGTCACCACATCGTAGGGCACGGAGGGAATTTTTTCGGAGTACCGCCGCCCCGGACGGACTGCCGCAAAACGATAGATCTGAACCATAATTACCGCCACTCGTATGTGCCTACTATTTTGTCTCCTGACACTATATTAGGTAAGGCACTCCATGAGGGAGAGGCCAGTATGATGCCGCTTCAACTTACCATTCGCCGGGCACAGCCCGCAGACATTCCGGAGATCGTTGCCGTCGAAAGGGTGGCGTTTGCTGACCCCTGGGATGAGAGGACGCTCCAGGAATCGCTCGCCTACTACCCGGAGACCTTCTTCGTGGCGAAGAACAACGGTGACGTGGCCGGCTTCGTTGCAGGGGGCGTTGAGGACACCGGGGAAGAGGTTTACGGGCATATTATGAACCTCGCGGTCGCCCCCGGGTACCGGCGCCGGGGGATCGGGCGGAACCTCATCCGCCGCCTGGAGCGGGAGTATGCCATCCTCGGCGCGAGCGCCGTCCAGCTCGAGGTCCGGGTGACGAACACCGGGGCGCAGGAGTTCTACCACCGCCTCGGCTACCGTGAGGTCTTCCAGGTCACCGCGTACTACGCGAACGAGGAAGATGCCCTGGTTATGATGAAGTGGTTCAGGTTCTAGTGCGCGACTGCCGGAACGGCAGTCGCGGGAGAAAACGCGAAGCGTTTTCGACTCGCGATGGGCCGAAGGGTGCGACTGCCGGAACGGCGTGACGGACAATTTCCGGAGTTTTAGAAGCCGTTTGGCTTCGAGCCGGAGCGGGAGCACCACAGGCGTGAATCGCGACGGATCGTAGACCCGGAGCAGCTCACCACCGCTCCAGGCGCCCCCTATTCCCCGACCCGGGACAGGATCTGGTTTTTCAGGTCCGGGAGATCGCGTTTGACCACGTTCCAGACTGCATCGCGGTCGATCCCGAAATAGTGGTGGATAAGGACGTTCCTCATCCCGATGATATCCGACCATGGGATATCCGGGTTTTCGGCCCTGAACTCTGAAGAGATCCCTCGTACGGCTTCTCCGATAATCTGAAGGTGGTGGATCACCCATACTTGTGCCATCTCGTCATTGGAGAAGTACTCGCGGCCCTGAGCTGCCACTCGCTCAATCCGTTGATAACTTCGATAATATCCAGCAGCCGTTCGCGATCGTCTCTCATAGGGGCCGCGCTTCCTGTAAGACCCGTGAACGGATACGCTCCCGAAGTCCCGCTTCGGTCACAACATCAACCGAACGACCAAGCAGGAGCGAGAGATCCATCGCAAGACCGCCCACGTCAAGGAGACTCCGGTCGGGATCGAGATCGATCAGGAGGTCGATATCACTGTCTTCCCTGGCTTCGTTTCGTGCCACGGATCCGAACACCCGCACGTTTCTGGCTCCCCTCCGGTGCGCGAGAGATAGGATCTCATCCCGCTTCTGGATGAGAAGGGTATAGATATCGGCTCCTGGGTTCATGCCAGTAGAAGTTTCATTGATGTCGCGCCTTAAATGTTATCGTGGGCTTTGTTCCCGGCACCACGGCAGCGGCAAGGGGTGCCGGGCTGGCCCTCCCAGTTTTACCCCCGGCCGTGCTCCTGGTGAGCCCGGGCAAGGTGCTGGGCCGCGAGGGCGCCGAGGAGGGAGAGTTCGCCGGCGAGGACCCCGGCGGCGACGATCTCCGCAAACGCCTTTGCGTGGGTTCCCGGCGGGTCCCCGCCCCCGGCGACGCCAAGCATCGCGAGGCACTCGTGCTGGGTGTCGATCCCCGTGCCGCCGCCGACCGTCCCGACGGGAAGCGACGGGAGAGTGACCGAGACGTAGACCCCGCCGTCCACCCGGTCGACGGTGGTGATCGCGGTGCTCCCCTCAACGACGTGGGCGGGGTCCTGCCCGCAGGCGATGAACATCGCGGCGACGACGTTTGCCGCGTGGGCGTTGAACCCGAACGAGGCCGCCCGCGCCGAGCCCA
Organism: Methanoculleus nereidis; assembly: GCF_032944295.1. Taxonomy (NCBI): domain Archaea; kingdom Methanobacteriati; phylum Methanobacteriota; class Methanomicrobia; order Methanomicrobiales; family Methanomicrobiaceae; genus Methanoculleus; species Methanoculleus nereidis. The sequence continues at coordinate 124,261 of NZ_JABFFQ010000001.1, read as the reverse complement.
CCAGGTTCTTCCTGTAGTTGACCTCCGTGAGCGTCTCCGCGTCTGTCTTCAAGAGGTCGGCGATCATCGCGTCGGTCAGGTGCACCCCCGCGGCCACGGTCTTCCCCCGGCCCCGGACCAGGTTGATCGCCGCCGGTTTCTTGTCTGTGCACATATTCCCGGACGTGGCGACGAGCCGGGCGCCGGTCTCCCGCTCGATGAGCTCGCCCACCTTCTGGCTCGCGATCGTCACCATGTTCATCCCCATGGCGTCCTTGGTGTCGAACTCGAGCCGGACGAAGACGCTTGTACCGGCAACGTAAGTGGCGGCGTCGAGAAACTCACCGTGTTTCGTGGTGCTCTGCGCAGCCTCCCGGATCTCGGCGGCGTGCCCCTCCACCCAGGCGGCCACATCACGGGCGTGCGGGACGTCACGGGCGGCAAAGACCGGCGCCCGGGTCATCCCGTCCCGCATGATCCGCACGTCCGCACCCCCAGCCCGGGTGATGAGGGAGCACCCGCGGTTCACCGAGGCGACGAGCGCCCCCTCGGTCGTCGCCAGCGGGAGGTAGTACGACCCGCAGGCATACTCGCCGCTCACCCGGAGCGGCCCTGCGACACCGAGCGGCACCTGGACGGTGCCGATCATGTTCTCGATGTTGCGCTTCACGACCCGGTCGATCCCGATAGTGAACGACCCGACCTTCGGGAGGGCGGTGCCGGTCTCTCTCTCGACGAATGCCCGGCGCACCCGGACGGCCTCCTCGGGGGGGAGCTCCTTCTCGAGGGCGTAGAGTTTGAGAGATCCGTCTTTCAGTCTCCCGATATACTCATCCATGAATAAGTATGAGAACGCATACCTAAAGATGGCTGGTGGTCATTGTGGGAGAAGAACAGTGGTGCCTTGCGGTGCCGAGACGAGAGGCTGAAGAGACGCGGCGCCGGCTGCTCGAGGAGAGGCTCCTCGACCGTCGGTTCCGCCCGCGCCCGGAGGGGGGCGCCATCCTCTTCCCGGTGACAGAGGAGGTCCCGGGCGCTGTGCGGTGCGAGTTCGAGGCGGTGCCGGAACGCCTCGACCTCCCCCGCCACGAGCTCGTCGGCGGGATTGCCATCATGCAGGAGAACAACCCGGAAGGCGCGGAGCGGCTGCTCGCCTCCCGCCGGTCCCTCGAGACCGTGCTCTTCCCCGAGACCGCCGTCGAGGGGGAGTACCGCACCCGCCGGTTCGCCGTCCTCGCCGGGATCCCCTCGACCCGCACCCGGGTGATGGAATACGGCCACTCCTTCGACGTCGACCTCTCCCTTGCCTACTTCTCCGCCCGCCTCTCGACCGAGCGGCAGCGGGTTCTCGGGGCGATGGAGGAGGGGGAGCGGGTGCTCGATATGTTTGCCGGCGTCGGGCCGTTCGCGATCACCCTCGCCCGCCGGGCCGCCCTTGTCGTTGCCGCGGACCTCAACCCCGCCGCGGCCCACCTCCTGATCGAGAACATCGCGCTCAACCGCATCGGAAACGTCATCCCGATGCTCGCGGACGCTGCCCACCTCCCCCGGCTCGGCTTTCCCCCTTTTGACCGCGTCGTCATGAACCTCCCCCTCGCCGCGCCGGAGTTCCTCCCGGCGGCGGCCGCTCTCTGCCGGGACGGCGGGACGATCCACCTCTACGCGCTTGAGGAGCAGGAGGGGGAGTACCTCCCCCTGATCCGTGCGGTCACGAAAGGCGAGGTCGCCGAGCGGCAGGTCAGGACCTACTCACCGGGGAAGTGGCACGCGGTGTATGATATCACTGTGGAGAAAGGGGTCTGAGGAGTGCAGCCCTCGCATCTCCAGTTATTGAACACCTTGCCTTTTGTCGGCCGGGTATTTCCATCCCCGGCTGACAAAAAAAGAGTATAGAGCGTGGTTCAATCCCGCGTTTTGCGCGGGAGATCTCCTGTCAGTCCGAAATGGTTGGAATTACTCCACCGGCACGAACTTCGTGCCGTAGTGGATGGTGCCGCTCTCGCCGTCCGCCGCCACCCGGCGGAAGACGCTTTTGACCCGCATCCCGATCGCAACATCCTCGATGGGACAGGCGATCTGGGTGGTGAGCCGCGGCCCCTCGTCGAGCTCCACGACCGCGAGGGCGTAGGGGGTGGTATGCTCGAACTGGTCACTTGCCGACCGAATGACCGTGTAAGTAACGACCGTTCCCTCGCCGGTGAACTTATGGTCGACTATGTTGCCGCTCCGCCGGCAGTCGGGACAGAGCGACCGGGGCGGGAAGAAGTGCCGCCCGCAGGTCGTGCATTGCGTCCCGACGAGGTTGTAGCGCTGCGGAATTTTTCTCCAGAACCGTGATACTGACATTTTCAGGCCCCCAGGATGTGCACGACGACCGTCGCGCCGGTGCCGCCGACGTTATGCGCCATACCGATCTCAGCGTCCACCTGCCGACCGGCGGCCTCGCCGCGGAGCTGACTGACGATCTCGTAGATCTGCTTGATCCCGGTCGCACCGACCGGGTGGCCGCAGGCCTTCAGGCCGCCGCTCGTGTTCACCGGGATCTCCCCGTCGAGGGCGGTTGCCCCGTCCGCGGTGAGTCTTCCCGCTTCGCCCTTCTTGCAGAACCCGAGGTCCTCGATCGCGCAGATCTCTGCGATCGTGAAGCAGTCGTGGACCTCCAGCATGTCGATGTCCTTGTGGGTGAGGCGCGCCTGGGCGAACGCCCGTTTGCCTGCGGCGACCGAGGCGTCCAGGGTGGAGATGTCCCGCCGGTCGTGGAGTGCGATGGTGTCGCTCGCCTGGGCGCTTGCAAGCACCCGTACCGGCGAATCGGTGAACTCGCGGGCACGCTCGAGCGGCACCACCACGACTGCCGCCGCACCGTCGGTGATCGGCGAGCAGTCGAAGAGCCGCAGGGGGTCAGCCACGAGCGAAGAGTTCAGGACAGTGTCGACCGTGATTCGGTTCCTGAACTGGGCGATCGGGTTCTTCGCGCCGTTCTCGTGGTTCTTCACCGCGACCTGTGCAAGCTGCTCCCGGGTGAGGGGGTAGCGGTGCATGTAGTCATTTGCGATCATCGCATACAGCCCGGGGAAGGTCGCCCCGGCGAACCCTTCCCACTCGCGGTCCGCGGCGCTCGCGAGCATGTCCACGCTCGCCCCGGTCCCGACGTCGGTCATCTTCTCGACGCCCGCCGCGACGACGATATCCTCCATGCCGCTCGCGACCGCGATGACCGCCTGCCGGAAGGCAAGCCCGCCGGATGCGCAGGCCGCCTCCACACGGGTCGAGGGAGTGTTGTTCGTCGCAAGACCGGCGTAATCCGCGATCAGGGCACCGATGTGTTCCTGCTCGACGAACCGCCCGGCGCTCATGTTCCCGACGTAGAGAGCGTCGATCCTCTCGCCGGTGACACCGGCATCCTCGAGCGCCAGCGCCCCGGCCTTGACGAAGAGGTCGCGGAACGAGGTTCCCCAGTGCTCCCCGAACTCCGTGCATCCGACTCCGATTACTGCTACGTCTCTCATTTCTGCATCACGATCTTTCCTTTGTGTTTGGCATACAGTGCATAGTCGAGGTAGGTCGGATTTGCGAGGAGTTTCTCCACGCTCGGCGCCGCCGACCGGTTGAACTCACCGGACTCGATGGCATCGGTCACCGTGATGTCGAAGGCGTCGCTCCCCGCTCCCGACCCGAACGAGGTGACGAAGATCCGGTCACCCGGCTTCGCCGCATCGAGCGTAGCCGCAAGCCCGATCATCGATGCCCCCGAGTAGGTGTTGCCGAGCTTCGGGACGACGAGGCCGGGTTCAATCTGCTCAGCCGTGAACCCGAGCATCTTCGCCACCCGCTGCGGGAACTTGGCGTTGGGCTGGTGGAAGACGGCGTAATCGTAGTCCTTCGGGCTTGTTCCCACCGCATCGAGCATCAGCCGCGCCGCACCCTGGACATGCTTGAAGTAGCCGGGATCACCGGTGAACCGACCGCCGTGGCGGGGGTAGTTCTGCCCTTCGCGCCGCCAGAAGTCGGGCGTGTCGGTGGTGTAGGAGCAGGTGTGGTTGATCTCGGCGATGACGTTCTCGTCGCCGATGACGAACGCAGCCCCGCCGGCCGCTGCCGTGTACTCGAGCGCATCGCCTGGAGCGCCCTGCGCCACGTCCGCACCGATGGCGATCCCGAACGGGATCATCCCGCTCTTGACCATGCCCATGCAGGTCTGGATGCCTGCCGTTCCCGCCTTGCACGCGAACTCGTAGTCTGCGGCGGTCATGTTCGGGGTCGCCCCGATCGCCTCGCCGACCGTGCAGGCCGTGGGCTTGACCGCGTAGGGGTGCGATTCGCTTCCCACGTAGATGGCGCCGATAGCGTCAGGCTCAACGGTTCTCCGCAGGAGGGCGGCGCGTGCCGCCTCGACGGCGATCGTTGCGGTATCCTCATCGAGATCGGGGACGGACTTCTCAAAGACCCCGAGTCCCCGGGTAATGTCGTCTGCGTTGGCGCCCCAGACTCGCGCGATCTCCGGGACTCTTATCCGGTATCGCGGGATGTAGACGCCATATGAATAAATGCCTACCATGACTTTCCTCGTAGTGAACTGATGATCGTCTCGACATCCATCTGTGTGCAGAGCACGCTGATCCGATCACGCTCCGCAAGTCCCGGGATCAGTGGGTGAACCTGCTCCGGGCTGATGCCCTGCAGAACCACACAACGGGGCTTGAACGGCGTGACCCGGATAGCTACCATGGGGGATTTCCCGGTTGAGACTTCGGTGAAGATGAGGGCACGTTCCGTGCTCCAGCCGTAAATACGGTTGAACTCGCTCGAAGAGAGCTGGAGGATCGCATTGAGGCTGTTTATCACCGTATACCCGTAGATAGCCTGGTCCATCGGACCGCAGATGGTCGTGGCATCGATGACTCCGGCAAAGTCGGAGAGGCCCACGGGGGATGCATACTCGTGGATGTCGTAGATGACGTCTTCGTCGAACTCACTGTACAGAATTTTTGCAAATTTGTTGATGAATTGGCCGCCGTTGTCCTCGTCGATCGAGAGGATCGTATCAACGATCTTGCCGACGATGGCGGTACCTGGACTCTTTCGCCGTCCACTTTCGTAATCGCTGATAACTGAGGGAGAGACCTCAAGACGCTCGGCGAGCAGCCCCTGGGGGATGTTGAAACTCTGCCGCCACTTCTTGAGGGCCTGTCCCGGTGAGTCCGAGAGTGTGATCTCTCCTGCCATTTTCTCGGCAAGCTGATGCCGCACTCCGGATTTCATGCAGGTACTGTTAACACTCGGACTTAAAAAATTAGCGTATGGCACTTCGACATTTCACGAAGATCTCCTCTGCAGGATCGTTGCGCAACCCGTATATAGTATGCATCTCAATTCTGATACAATGGTTGAAGCGGAAGACCTGCAGTCCTTGAAGACGATCGCCCTGCTTGGCGGGTGCCGGGGGCCGATCTGGCTCTCATCGCAGTCGCTCGGAAATGTTCTGGGCATCAGCCCCCAGACCGCCTCACGGCGGCTGATCGCGCTCGAGCGGCAGCAGTTCGTCGTACGGTCGATGAAGTCCGACGGCCAGTACGTCGCCATCACCCGGGAGGGCGAGCAGGCGCTAAAGCGGGAGTATGCAGATTATGTCCGGATATTCAACCCTGAACGTAGGCAGTATACCCTGGCCGGGACTGTTATCAGCGGGCTCGGGGAAGGACGCTACTACATGAGCATTCCCCACTACAAGGAGCAGTTCGGCGCGTCTCTTGGTTTTGAACCCTTCCCCGGAACCCTGAACATCAGGCTCGATGCGACGAGCATCCAGATCCGCAAGCAGCTCGACCATGCCGGGTGGATCGATATTCCGGGATTTACTGCTGATGAGCGGACGTTCGGAGGCGCAAGAGTGCTCCCATGCCGGATAAGGGGCTATAGGTGCGGGATAGTCGTTCCATCCCGCACCCACTACCCGGAGGACATCGTCGAGGTCATCGCCGGATGCGAACTCCGCAAAGCCCTGAACCTGAACGATAACGATACGATTGAGGTGGAGATTACCCATGATTGATGCAGCCATACAGGCCCTCGCGAGGGGCGAATTCGTCCTGTTATACGACTTTGACAACCGCGAACGCGAGACGGATTTTGCAATCCGGTCAGACGCGGTCACGCCCGCCCACATCCGGCAGATGCGCAAAGACGGCGGCGGGCTGATCTGCACGGCAGTGCACCCGGAAGCCGCAAAGAGGCTCGGTCTGCCGTTTGCACACGATGTCCTGCGTGCCTGCAGCCTTGTCGAGAAGGATGGCGAAGTGCCCTACGACCCGAAGAATCACTCGTCGTTCTCCCTCTGGGTGAACCACCGCGAGACCTATACCGGGGTTACGGACCGGGACCGGGCCCTGACGGTCACCGCCATCGCAGATGAGGTGAGAAAGTCGCTTAACGGCGGTGGGTACGACTTTGCAGCGCACTTCCGGACGCCCGGCCATATGGCACTCCTCCGGGCTGCCGACCGGCTGCTTGACGACCGGCGAGGGCAGACCGAGCTCTCGATCGCGCTTGCTGCCATGGCCGATATCACCCCGGCCGTCACGATTTGCGAGATGCTGGACGACGAGACGGGGCTTGCCCTCCAAAAAGAGGACGCGATGGAGTATGCGAAGAAGCACGGGCTCGTCTTCATTGAGGGAAAAGACGTTTTGAACCGGTGGCAGTCGCAGAGACTGAAAGAATAATACATATCTTTTTTACGGCCACAGGCCCGCAGGATCGCCTCCTGATATACTTCAGGAAGGCTTTTTTATACATCGTCGGCGGAGAACAGAAATGTGCGTGGGATCCCCCGGCATGCCGCGAAACGACGCTGCTCGTGTGTTTTCAAAAACAATATATATGATTGTACGGCATCATAGACGGATGAAAAAAGATGCTGTGGCATACTTGAATACAAGAAAGAAGGGGGATTTCGCAGCACAGAAGAGTGAAGTCGAGAGTTATTGTAAATACCGGTTTCAAATTGTCGAAATCTTTCATGATCATCGGGCGAATGCAACTCCCCCGGAGAAGCGGAAGGGCTTTACGGAGTTGCTGGACTACTGTGCCGCCAATAACTGCCCTGATATTATCATCTACGATTTCGCCGGTCTTGCCAGCGATCTGGACGCCGGGCTCGCCACCCTCAAAGCCTTAAACGACAAATACACGATCTACTGCGTGAACAATGACTTTTTCGGGTTTCGGGACGACCCGGATCAGAGGAGAGAGGCGGTCGGCAACTTCGTCGCGTACATGGACCAGTACCGGGAGAGCGCCCGGAAAGCCGCCCCGGTCATCTCGAAGAAGACAAAGAAAGAGGACGGGCGGCCCATCGGGAGGCCGAGGGCGCTGAACGAGGGCCAGGTCGAGGCTCTCCTCACGGTGCGGCAGGCCGGGACGAGCATCAGCCAGATCTGCAGGATGTTTGATGTCAGCAGGAGCACGGTCAGCAAGATCCTCGCGGACTACCCTGAACTGAAAGGGGAGTGGAAAGGGGCCCGGCAGGAGCCGGAGGAGTGATCCCTTCTGGAAATTCTTTTGTCCCGGCTACTCCTGATCGTTGTATCTCTCCGATACCCGTGACTCGATCCAGGTGACAACGAAGCCGTACTACAAACATGGAGATACCATCTTTACCGGTCAATTATGTGGTATCATCGCGCAGGATGAATATTCACCGCCGGATCGCACGCAGTCAACTATCGGGATGAATTCAAAAGAGCCATATCGACGTAGATCGAACTTCCTGTCTGGATGGAGTCTCTTCACACAGCGCTTGAGCGATACTATGGATATTCGACTTTTTTACCATATCAGGAAGAGATTATCAACAATATCCTTGAGAAGAGGGATGTTCTTGCCGTCATTGCGACCGGTGGGGGTAAATCCCTCTGCTACCAGATCCCTCCTCTCGTAACCGGAGGGCTGACGGTCGTGATCTCACCCCTGATCTCTCTTATGAAGGATCAGGTCGACTCGCTGGTGACACAAGGCGTTCCTGCAGTGACCCTGAACAGTTCACTCCCCTATGATGCCGTGGTCAGAACCCTTGCGGACCTTGAAGCGGGGCGGCTTCGCCTGCTCTACGTGTCGCCGGAGAAGGTAGTGCAGACACGGTTCCTGACTACCCTGCGCAAGTTGAACGTGACGCTCTTTGCCGTCGACGAAGCTCACTGTATCTCTGAGTGGGGCCATGATTTCAGGCCGGAATATCGCCAGTTGCGTATCTTGAAGGAGATGTTTCCGGATGTCCCTATGATTGCCCTGACGGCAACTGCCGTTCCGGAGGTTCAGCAGGATATCCAGAGGCAGCTCAACCTTATAAATCCGGCAATATATATCGGAAGTTTCAATCGAAAAAATCTGCAGTATACTGTTACCGACAAAAAGGGTGCATATCCTCAACTCCTTGACTACCTGAGGAGCAACCCGAGCAGGTCGGGAATCATCTACTTCTCAAGCAAGAAGCGCACGGAAGAGGTCGCACAGAAGTTACAGGAAGATGGTATCCGTGTTCAGCCCTACCATGCGGATCTGCCGGGTAATTTCCGCAATAGGGTGCAGGAACTGTTTATTAGAGATGAGATCGACGTGGTCTGCGCAACCAATGCTTTTGGGATGGGTATCGACAAGCCTGACGTGCGGTTTGTCATCCACTACGATATGCCGAGGAATCTGGAAGCGTATGCACAGGAAACCGGACGTGCAGGCCGAGATGGTGAAGAGAGCGACTGCATCCTGTTCTATAGTCGTGGTGACCGGCAAAGATGTCTGCGTTTTATTGAGGGAGATTGTTTGAACCACCCGGAGCCAGGGTATCACTCGCTCGCTGTGCGGAAACTCAACGATATGATTGCGTTCTGTGAGACCACCCGGTGTCGCAGGCAACATCTGCTCAGATATTTCGGTGAGACCTTCACCGAGGTGCCATGCCGGGCCTGCGATGTCTGCATGTTGCCGGATGAGTTCATCGACGGTCGGGAGATTGCTGCGAAGATCGTGAACTGCATCTCACAACTGCCGGGAAAATTTGGCATAACGCACATTGCAGGTGTTCTCGCCGGTTCACGGAGCAAGAACGTACTGGCGAGAGGGCATCAAGATCTGTCTGTATTCAACTCAGGGAGTGAGTACTCGAACGAGCAGTGGCGCTCGTTCATGCGTCAACTCATAGCGAACGGCTATCTGGATCAGAGTTCCGATCAGTACCCGGTTGTCACTCTGAACGAGCGCAGTCGGGCCATCCTGTCTGGCGATGAGGGTGTCCGGCTCAGTAGACCGAATGGTTTGCAAGCCCGCAACAGAGGGAAGACGGACCGGAGCGAGAGACCCTTTGATACCGCCCTCTTTGAAGACCTACGGAGTGTTCGGAAGGGCCTTGCAGAGGATCTGGAGATCCCTCCCTATATGGTGTTCCACGATAGAACCCTCAAGGAGATCGCCCGTCGATATCCAGAGACCCTTGAGGGATTTGCGACCATCCCTGGTGTGGGCGATGCAAAATTGCAGCAGTTCGGTGAGGCTATCACCTCTGCAGTCCGAAGTTATCGGAGCCGGCAGCATCCGGACGATGGGTCCGGTATGAGCCTGAACCCTGATGATGGAGATTCAACGGCATTGTCTGGTGATGATCACGAGCTGGCGGCGCCGGGAGGGGCTCTGTCGCCAAAGCACACGGCTGCCGCGGATCAGACTCCTGCCTCGTCTGACGAGACCCCCGACGATGCCCTCCTCGAAGAGGCCTACACGTTGCAGGGGTATATCCGGGATTTGCGTGAAGAGCTTCGTCTTGCTGAAAAACTGCACAAGGAATTGCTCGCGAGAGCACGCGAGTCGGGTGTCCAGGAGAATGAGACGTATGCTATAGCAACGCAGGTCAGCAGGAGGCGCCGGGTTGTCGCCGAGCGATTCTACGAGCGGTATCCTGAGGTTTTTGTCAAGATCGCGAAGGTCACCATCAGTGCTGCCGAGGCTGCTATTGGGGCGGAGGCGCTCGATGAGTTCGTTCAATACGATGAGTCGGAGAGGGTCCGGGTTATCTGTAAAGCAGTATAGGGGTCTGGGTTCCCTTATCTCTGATGGTTGGAAGAGGTGTATTGCTTTTCAAGGTGGGTGTATCCGTGCCCATGAGCGCATTATTTTTGATTCGCAAGATTAACTGAGAGCAAATCTGCATGCAAGCAGATCCGGCAGTTCATTGTGAATTCGTGCAAAAAAAGTTCTTGTGGGGACAGAATCCCGGTCTACAGCTGCACCTGGGAAAGAGCGTCGTAGACGATCTTTTTGTAGACATCGGGCTGGGTCCCGTACTCTTCCTGGGCCTTCCGGGAGTCGTCGGTGGTGCCGAACGCATCCAGCCGGTCCAGGGTCTCGCGGGCGGTATCCAGCACCCAGAGGTCGCGGGTCTCGCGGTCCACGACCGCGATCGACTCCACGCGAACCGAGACCAGGCAGTTCCCGTCCTGGGTCGTGTAGAGGTTCGGCTTGCCGACGACGGCGACGAACGCCGGCGGTTCTATCCGGGCGAGCTGCTGCATCGCCTCGGGCTGATAGGAACCCGCCATGATGAAGAAGGTGCCCGTCGGGTCGACCACCCTTCCGCGGTAGAAGATGTTCTGGTCGCCCTGCCGCTGCTTCTCCGTGAGGGTTCCGACGATGAAGATCCGGTTGCTCCGGATCCCGCTCGGGAGGATGACGTAGGTCGGGCTCTTCTCGTCCTCGCCGTCCTTGAACTGGTAGCGGGTCTCGCGGAGCTCGGATGCAAAGACCCTTCGTGCCGGTTCACGCTCGAACGCGCTCTGGGGCTTCATGCCGGCTCACCCCCGGCGCGGTTCAGCAACGCAGCCAGTTCCGTGGGCTCAAATGTGATCGGGGTGCAGGAGTTGACGAGCAGCCTGCCGCCGAACTCGTTCCCGCTGCAGGTGTAGTAGCGTCCGAGCACCGTGTTCCTGATACGATAGAATATCTCATCCATGCCAAGCGGGTTCGTCTCGGCGATCCCAACTGCCTCATCAAGGGTGATCCCGGCGAGGGGTTCGACGATCTCGCGCTGCATCAGGACGTTCCTGGCACGTATGCCGTCGTCAAGGACCGCTTTTATGCGGAGGTCATAGCGGAACTCGGGCTGGATCTCGTGCACCGGGCAGTAGTTCTGCCGGGAGAGTGTCCGGTTGCAGCCTTCGACCGGGCAGCGCTTGATCAGGCCCGAGCCCGGAGCGACGTGGACGAGAGCTCCCCGGATCTCGGTCTCGGTTCGCCCGACCTCAATATCACCCTCGTCGGTGATGTACATCGCGGTGTTCAGGGCGAGGGAGAGCCTGCCGTTGTACTCGTCGACGGTGGCGTAGAAGATGTTGTAGACGGCATCAAGTTCCAGCCGATCTTTACCCCGCGTCTCCTCTGGAGCCGCCGGGCCGGTTCCGGAGGAGCCGGCTCCGTCTTCCTTCCAGATAACGAACTTGATGGTGCCGGTCTCGTCGCCGAGGAGCCCCGTCTGGAGCATCCGGTCGTGGGAGGCTTCCCATTCCTGGATGAACTTGGCCCGCACGCTTCCGACACCGGGCTTCAGCTCGGCGATAGGCGTGATCGAGGGAAGGAGCGGGGTATCATTCTCCATCCGGGAGATGGTGGTGCCCGAGTGGATCTTCAGGTTCGGTGCGCCTTTGTACTCGTCGACGACCGCGGACTCGATGCGGTACCAGTGGCCGTATTCCATCGCAGGGGGGTTTCCCCGGGCCCAGGCAACAAAACGGATGGCGCCGCTCGAGTCGGCGATGATCCCTGTCTGCGCGATCGAGGGCGAGACGGGCGGGGTCAGAGCAACGATCTTTCCCTCGATCGTCACCCACTCGCCGGGAACGATCTCGTGTATCGTGCGGAGCTCGGTGGAGGTGTTCCCGACACCGGTGACGTTATACTCGCGGGCGAGATCGGCCGTCACCGTGCGTTCGGCCTCGTCGATGTTGACGCCGAACTCCTCGGCGAGACGGCGGAGGCGTGATTCGATCTTCTGCCGATCGGGCTGTGCGCCTTTTGCTTCAAGTTTCCGGGAGATTCTCTCTGTTACCTCTGATAGGTTCATACTTACATCTCCAGTCTGTACTTCACCTCATCAGGGTATTAAGACTCGGCCCGCGATGTGAAAGTGATCACGGGTTCCCCTGTGAACGCCTTCCGGTGGGCCCGGCCTGCAAAAAACGCGGCATCTGGGGCCTGTATCGGCCATCCTGCTGCGTATATGCCCCGCCGACAGGAAGATGTTTCCTCGCCGGGGGATTCTATCGGTCCGGCCGGGTTGCCTGCACCCGCAGAAGCTGGCGGACACGTCGTTTTAGGGCCGGCGGCCGAATCAGTGCATCCCTGCACCCGATCCTTAAATGTATATATAGGGGCAAGGACAACATCAGCTGCATGGCATTGACTGCGGACAGTACAATCGCGGAACTCCTTCGGGAGAAGCCCGAATCGGCACAGGTACTCTTCCGGTTCGGTATGGGTTGCCTTGGCTGCGCCATCGCAAACAACGAGACGATCCGGGAAGCCGCCCAGGTGCACGGCATCCCCCTCGAAGAGATGCTCTCTGCTCTCGGCGTTGCCGAGGCTTAAGACACGATTATAATTGGTCCCGGAGGCGTTTGAGCTCGGTGAGAGCGGTCTCCGGATTTCTTTTCATATAATCTGCAATCTCCGGGACGTGCAGGAGCGTACAGCCGGCACACCCCCAGATTCTGCTGCCGTTAGAACTCTCAACCCATTCGCCGAGCTCCTCGTCGGCACAGGGGTAGCAGGGGCAGTAGCAGTAGTCGCAGCGCTGCCCCGGGAAGTGGCAGGGGTAGTAGGGGCAGTTCTCCTTCTGCCACTCCACCCAGTGGTCCCCACCGTAGCGGCTGTAGATGAAGAACGACGGCTCGCTCCGCATGACCTTGCCCTGCTGCCGCGCGAGGGCCTCCGGGAGGCCACGGAGGACAGCCGCGTGAACCCTGCTGCCGACTTCGGTCAGGGTTCCCGCATAGGTGTGTGCAGGTTTTGCGTCGCGGTCGCAGGCGACGGCGACCGCATCGGTGGTGGTCCCCGGGAAGTCGTAGCCGAGGTCGTGAAGCGCCTGGGCCTTCGCCCCCGTTACGGTGACGATCGTTTCAAGGAGCGCCGAATCAACCATCCCCTCCCGGCTGTAGACGATGATGTTGATGGTGTGCGGGGCGGTGGGGGACGCTGTCGGGTTCGTCACCCCGGCGGTGATGAAGACCGTGACGAAGTCGTACTGGAGCACGCAGAGGTGGCGCATCCGAACGGCGGTCATAAGGCCGAAGTAGTCCCGGAAGATCCCGTGCCGGGCGGCAAGAAGTTCGAGGTGGCGCACCGGATCGCCCACGAAGTCATGGGGCACCGTGTGATTCAAGACGGTCGTGACGTCGGTGATACCGCCGTGAACCCCGGTGCTCGCTGCCCTGAACCGGCCGCGAAGAAAAAGAGTATCGTTCCTGACAAAATATCTCATACGACGGAATAACGGGTTCGGTCTTTCAGTTCTTGCTGTTTGCCCGCGTTCCAGCCCGCAACGTCCTGGAGGTATCCGGTGACCCTGCTGATCTGCATGACATCGTGGCTCCCGCACTCGGGACAGACGGCCTTGCCGCAGAGCGGGCAGTACTCGATGCTCTCGACGATTTCGTGGTGACAGTCACAATGGTCGAGCGGGCACATGAGCTCGAGCGACGCTTCGCCGCAGTGGGGACAGGGGGTCTCGTCAACGACGAAGTGGCAGGTGTGGCACTTGTACCGCCGCTCACTTACGGGGATTTCGTCGAGACTCCGGTATTTCTCCGCCAGTTTAAGTTGTTCGGGGCTCCAGTTCATGATACCAATATCTGCAGGGGAATATATATCCCTTTAGATGCGGGATGTGCCGCATCCGCCTCAGAACACTCATAGGGTTCGTCATCTCCCTCGATGGGGATCGGAACGGAGAACTCATCACCGGCGGATGCGGGAGAAGCGCTCGGCTTCGGCCGCCGGGTTTTCCGCCTCATAAATGCTCCTTCCCACGATGACCCCGTCGACCAGCCGGGCCACTGTATCGAGGTCGCCGCCCTGCGCCCCCACGCCTGGGGAGTAGATCGCCTTGCTGCCGACGATCTCCCGGAGCCGGCTGATCCGCTCCGGACGGGTGGCTGGAGCGATGATGCCGTCGGCCCGGCAGGTGACGGCAAGTTCCGCAATGCTTTCGGCCACGCCGCCGTGGAAGAACTCGGTCGCCCCCGGATGGCTCATCTCGGCGACGATGTACGCCGCCCCGCTGTGGTTGTGCGCCACTTCGACGCAGGTTCTTGCGGCATCGGGTCCCACGAACCCGTGGGCGATCACGGCGTCGAACCCGGCGGAGAAGACCGCCTCGCAGATGAGGCGATTGGTGTTCGGGATGTCCGCGACCTTGAAGTCGGCGATGAGCGGGAGGGCGAGATCGGCGAGATCCTCGACGATCGAGAGGCCTGTCGAGAGGACCAGGGGGTAGCCGATCTTGAGCGCGTCGATGAAGGGCGCGCAGGACTCCGCGACGCTCACCGCCTGTTTCCGGTCGAGCACGTCCAGAGAGAGGACAAGTTCGGTCATCCCTCCAGCCTCTCAAGGGTTGCCGCAACGAGGAGCGGCAGGTTGATGGTCGCGTCGCCGTAGACCGTCGCGGCGGTGGCTTCTCCGGTGAGTTTGCCCCACGACCGGGCCTCGTCGAGCGTCGCCCCCGAGAGGCCGCCGAGGTCCGGCCGGTCGCCGGTGAGCTGCACCGCGTAGTCAAACCCGGTCTCGGTCATCAGTTTGCTCTGCAGGATGTAGTTCTTCGGGACGCCGCCGCCGACGAGGATGGTGCCGGCCCGTTCGGCCTCAAAGCACCGGTCAAGGAGCCCGGGCATATCGTCGAACGCGCTGACCGTGACGTTGTGCGTCTGGGAAAAGAGCCAGTACTGCAGCCCGATCATCGAGTCCTGGATGGCCGGGCAATAGATCGGCACCCCGGCCTTTGCCGCCGCGGAGAGGATCCCCGAGTCAAGCTGGCTGCCGATCCGGTCAAGAAGATCGGAGATCGAGACCGTCGAGCCTTCGGGGAGGGATGAGTAGACATCCTGCAGGAACTCCTCGAACCGGATGAACGCCTCGTTCGGGAGGAAGATGTCGTAGATCCGGTTGACCCCCTCCTCGCAGAGTTCGGCATCGGAGACGTCGGAGGCCCCATGGTAGTGGTGGCAGCCGATCGCCTCGATGACGTCGTGGGTGAGGTTCGCCCCCGTTGAGACGAGCACGTCGATATGCCCTCTCTTGATGAGGTCGGCGACGATCCCCCCCATCCCGCCGGGCACCATCGCGCCCGAGAGGCCGAAGAACTTCAGTGCTTTCTCGTCGCGGAGCATCCGCTCGTAGATGTTGACCGCCTGCCACAGCGATCCCCCGTTGTAGGCTCCGGCTTTCCCGAGTTCGTCGACGAGTTCGCCGACCGTCATCCTGGGGTGCACCCGTGCCTGCTGAACCGCGTCCCCGTACTTGAAGGTCATGATACCGTTACACCAGCTTCTGTACGAGGTATTGGCATTCATGCACGATAAGGGATCGTCTTTTCGTGAGGCTGCCGGGGAGTGCCCGCCGGGCGAAAGGGGTGCTCTGTTAAAAAATGCCATAATGTTGCGGGGCCCGGCGGTCGGGTCCCCGCTGCCAGACAGGGGATGATTGGTTATTCGACACGGGATGATCCCACTCGTCCCACCGTGTCGGAGTCCGGTATACCCGGACCATCTCTTTAGAGAGTGGACTTTCGGGCCGGAAACGGAAAGGCATCCAGAAGGCTGCCTTCGTCTTCGTTCCGTGCATACTCGGCCGCGAACTCGTACAGCCTGCCGTAAAACCCCGTCTGCCAGGGTGGCACCGTCGCGGACGGAGGGGTCAGGGCACGCATACTTTCGCCGCAGATAGTCGGCACGGGATCACCAGGGGATAAGTTAACACCCAAACGTTATAAATCTTTTTTTGTAAAGTTCATTTGGTTTACGTGATAGGGGGTGCATCACATCCCTGGCTGGATTGAAGCACGACCTCTTCCCACGCCGGGACACCGCGCACCAGCGGGCGCGCAAGATGCCGGCGAGCAGTAGGGGGCACCTCGTACCACCCGGGCTGGATCCGGCGCTCCAGCACCTTGACCTCGGGCTCGCGGCTGCGAGCCCCACAGACCCGGCACTTGTAGCCCTTTCCCGTCCCGGCGCTCGTCATCCGCTTTGCGCAGCCCGGGCAGACCGGTGGGCGGATCCGGACCACGTCAGCGAGGCGGGCGACCCCGAGTTTCTCAAGGTTCAGGCTCCCTCCTTTGTAACTCCCGGCCGTGGCCACCACGTCGCCCGGGACGAGCGCCCTCACGATGGCCCGGAACCCCTTGGTCGGCTCGTAGGCCATACAGCGGAGATCGACGCCGCAATCTTTCAGGAGAAACGAGACGTGGCCGCCGGGCCCGGTGGCCGCGGCCTGTGCGACCGTGCCCCGCACCAGGTACGACCGCCCCTCCCGGAGCGTCGCGACCGATCCCGGCACCAGGTGAGCGTCGGTTCCCTGGTTGGTGGTGTAGACCTGCTCGCAGGCAGGCTCCTCCGAGCGCACGTATGAACGCGCCTCCTTCACCCACGCCGGGCTCTCCCCCCGGATGCCGAAGAGGACGGGGTCGGGCGTATGAGGTACCCCGACCACCACGCCGTTCTCCCGGTCGACCGTGTCCCAGGTGTGGGGGTAGGTCACTTCCTCGGCGCGAAAGAGACTCGCTGTATCCACCTGCCGGGGGGTGCCCCACATCTCCCGCTTCCGGTAGGCGAGCAACTCGTAGGTCTGGTTGGGAAAAACGCTTGAAATCGCCGCTGTTGCGCCGATGAGCCCGCGCCGGTTCTTGTAGCCCCGGTAACGGGCCCCCACTGCCTCAAGCACCCCGACGGCCTCGTCCACGGTGCAGTAGTCCCGAAGCGCCGCGTAGTAAAAGTCCAGCGGCGGATGGATTTCGGAGACCGCCACGCCCGGATTGGTCTTTTTGTCGTCGAACTGCGCGAGTTCCTCCACGCACGCGGTAGCGAGCGCGAACGCCGTCTCCGGATCGCCATCGGCCTCGATAGAGATCGCCGCGTTCCCCCGGGTCTTGTGGATGACGTTCGGATTCAACCGGACCAGACGGGCGTCGACGATGCGAAGCCCCGCCTGCACGAGCCGCCGCACCAGAACCGCCCCGATATAGGTGGTGCACATCCCGCCAGGAGAATCCGTATCATCGATCCCGATCCACATACCCGATAGTTTATATTATTCTCCGGCTATATCGATTCTTACGGGTTATGTCGCAGGATCGCCTTCCTCAGATGGTCATCAGCATCATGCTCCTGGCGAATTTCGATGTCTCGGAGCGATGCAACATCCGTCCACGGAGTTTCGACCTTATCGCGAAGAAAGGCGACAGCCTCGTCATCATTAAAGTCGCTTCTCACATCGACAGCGTGAGCGCCGACATTGCCTGGGACCTCAACCTGATCGCCCGGTACCTGGAAGCAACCCCTCTCATCGTCGGGGAGCGGGCGCGCGACGCAGATCTCGAGCGCGGCGTCGTCTACATCCGCTACGGGCTCTTTGCCCTCAGCCCCGAGACACTTTACGACTACTTCGTGGAGGGGCTCTCGCCGATGGTCTACGCCTCCCCCGGGGGCCTTTACGTGAAGATCAATGGTGACCTCCTGCGGGAGGTGCGTGAGCGCTCTCAGATGTCACTCGGGGACCTCGCATCGCACCTCGGTGTCTCCCGCCGGACGATCAGCAAGTATGAGAGCGGGATGGGTACCACGCTCGATGTCGCCATCAAACTCGAGGAACTCTTCAACGCTCCGCTCGTCGAGACGATCGAGCTCATCGGCCACCGCTCCCCGGAGCCCGAGAAGTCTCTGGAATCTAAGACCGGCGATATTCTCATCGATCTCGAACGCATGGGGATGGAAATCCACGCGATGCGGCAGGCCCCGTTCCAGGCGCTGGCGCTCTTTGACAAGCATACAATCCTGACGGCATACGGTACCTCCCAGAAGGTCGTAAAGCGCGCTTCGCTCATTGGCAACATATCCCAGATCACGAAGACGTTTGCCATGTGCGTCGTCACGGATTACAAAAAGCAGAAAAAAATCGGCACAACCCTCCTTATCGGCGAAGAGCATCTCCACACCCTCGAAGACGGCTCGGAACTGATAGATATGATAAATGAGTGAATAACTTTATATAGAACCACAAACCTACCTTTCTATCGCTTAACAACGGTGATACCTATGTCAAGTCTTGGAGGACAACCAATCTTTATTCTGAAAGAGGGTAGCCAGCGTACCCGTGGCCGTGACGCACAGTCAGGCAACATCGCTGCCGCAAAGGCCGTCGCAGGCGCTGTAAGGACGACGCTTGGGCCCAAGGGCATGGACAAGATGCTCGTCGACACCATCGGCGACGTCGTCATCACGAACGACGGTGTGACCATCTTGAAAGAGATGGACATCGAGCACCCGGCTGCGAAGATGATGGTCGAGATCGCCAAGACCCAGGACGACGAGGTCGGCGACGGCACCACGACCGCAGTGGTGATCGCGGGCGAACTCCTGAAGCGTGCGGAGGATCTCCTCGACCAGGATGTGCACCCCACGGTCATCGCCCACGGCTACCGCATGGCCGCCGATAAGGCACAGGACATCCTCGACGAGATCGCCATCGACGTCAAGCCCGATGACATGGCAATGCTCAGGAAGATTGCCGACACCGCCATGACCGGCAAGGGCGCCGAGGCTGCAAAGGAGAAACTCACTGAGCTCGTCGTCAAGGCGATCACGATGGTCGCCGATGCCGACGGCAACGTCGACACCGAGTTTGTGAAGGTCGAGAAGAAGGTCGGCGGGTCCACCGATGACTCAGAGATCATCGAAGGCATGATCATCGACAAGGAGCGTGTGCACCCGGCAATGCCCCGTGCCGTCAAGGACGCGAAGATCCTGCTCCTGAACGCCGCCGTCGAGTTCAAGAAGACCGAGGTCGACGCCGAGATCAGTATCACGAGCCCCGACCAGCTTCAGATGTTCCTCGACGAAGAGGAGCGGATGATCAAGGGCATCGTCGACAAGATTGTTGCGAGCGGTGCAAACGTCCTCTTCTGCCAGAAGGGCATCGACGACATCGCCCAGCACTATCTCGCCAAGGCCGGTATCTTCTCCGTGCGCCGCGTCAAGAAGAGCGACATGGAGAAACTCGCCCGCGCCACCGGTGCGGCCGTCGTCAGCTCCATCGATGCCATCGCCCCCGAGGAACTCGGTAAGGCGGGCAGCGTTGAGGAGAGGAAGGTCTCCGGCGAAGAGATGATCTTCGTCACCGAGTGCGAGAACCCGAAGGCGGTCTCGATCATCATCCGCGGCGGCACCGAGCACGTCGTCGACGAACTCGACCGTGCACTCGAGGACGCGCTCCGGGTCGTCAGCGTTGCCGTCGAGGACAAGAAGTTCGTCGCCGGCGGCGGCGCGCCCGAGATCGAGCTCTCGCTCCGGCTTCGTGAGTACGCCGCGAGTGTCGGCGGCCGTGCCCAGCTCGCCATCGAGGCGTTTGCAAATGCGCTCGAGATCATCCCGAGGACGCTTGCCGAGAACGCAGGCCTCGACCCGATCGACATGCTCGTCGCTCTCCGCGCCTCCCACGAGAAGGGTGGCAAGAATGCAACGTACATGGGCCTTGACGTCTTCAACGCCGTATCCGGCGACATGCTCGAGACCGGCGTCGTCGAGCCCCTGCGGGTGAAGACCCAGGCAATCGCAAGCGCCGCCGAGGCAGCCGTCATGATCCTCCGGATCGACGATGTCATTGCCTCGTCCAAGTCCGCCGGCCCCTCTCCTGAGGAGATGGCTGCTATGGGTGGCGGCATGGGCGGCGGTATGGGCGGCATGGGCATGCCCCCGATGATGTGAGATCACCGTACCGCCCCACGATACGATCTGGGACCGCGATCCGGCCCCGGTAATCTCCTTTTTTTGCCCCGGGCCCACCGCTGCGTAACTCCTTTTCCTCAACGCGGGTTTGCAGGAGAGTATGTCCTGCAGATTTTTCCAGAGCAAACGGATGAAATGTATCTCCGCGGGGCATGAGCGGGAAGGTCCCCTGTGCCCGTGGAGGGTGGAGGCGGCGCCCCATCTTTTGGATCACGTTTGTCCTGCATGGCTTTTTTCATGTCGAAGAAGAACACATAATTTATGTATCCAGTTTACGCTCCGAAAGGCGCCTGAGATGTGGTGGTCGCCCGTAGCTCCTCGTCCGCCCTGCCTCATCGCTCCCGGAGATCCCTCCCTGATCGCGAAGATTAAGGTGGAGAGACATCCATTAGTGACCGCCAAGATGAAAACTCCTGTTCTCTGGAGTGAGCACGATCCGGTACAGATGGTACGACGGGCGTGCATCCGCCGGCCGTTCAATCGCGTGCCCCGTCCGCTGCATGATAACGACCTATGAAGAGCAACCGCATACCCGGTCCAGAAGACCGGCCGTTTACGTCTACTCTTATCATAGCCATCCTTCTCATCGTTATCCCTGCCATCGCCCTCCTTTCGGTCCACGACATCATGCTGGCAGAAGAGAGGATGGCCTCGGACTTCGATACCCTGCAAAGCGTCACCGAAAAGAGCGTCAGGGAATCGATCGTGGACGTGGATACCGGCCTCAAACTCTTTGACGATTCCTTAAACGAGAGAATGCTGAGCGGGTTTTTGCTTTTTCTCCAGGAGTACGAACGAGCGGGTGGGGACCCATCGAAGATGGACCTGTTAGCGCTCAAAGAACGGCTCGGGAGTTCGATGGATCTCTATGTCATCAACGCGTCAGGCGTCATCGAGTACACCACCTATCTCCCTGATCAGGGCCTCGATTTCAGGAATGTCCCGGGTTTCTACGACGAGATCACGCGGATGCGCCTTGGAGACGATTTCTCGCCCGACCGCGTGGTTTACGAGCCCGAAACCGGACAGGTGCGGAAGTACGCCTATATGCCCACGCCGGATCACCGCTACCTGCTTGAACTCGGGCTCGTGCCGGACGCGTTCGTGGAAGAACGGAACCGGTTACGTTCACGGGAAAGCACACAGGAGTTCGTCTCCTTGAACCCCTATCTCGATTCGATCCGTGTTTATGATATCTTCGGCAACCCTGTCGGGGAGGAGGACGGTCGCGCGGATGCGCGAACACAGGCGCTCATCACCGGGACGATCATCCCCGGCCGAACTGACTACGAGGTTGAGGATGCAGAGCACGAAAAACAGATCCGCTACCTCTTCATCGACCTGAAAGACCCGGATTACCCGTCGGATCCGAGCGTTGTCGTCGAGATGACCTACGATACAGGGCTCGTGCAGAGCCAGCTCGACCGGATGCTCTCCTACCGTGCTGCCGTTGCGGTTCTCGCCATCGTCCTCTGCGGCGGGATGATCTTCCTTGTAGCCCGCCGTCTCACGCGCCCCATCAAGGAGATCATCGATGACATCGACGTCATCGCGCAGGGGGATCTCGACCATACGATCCGGGTCTCGGCAACGCGTGAGGTCATGAAACTCGAGCGGAGCATCAATACAATGGTAGCGACCCTTAAAGCGGGTATGAAAAGCCTCCGGGATTCGGAAGAGACGATCCGGGAGTACAGCGGGCACCTGGAAGAGCAGGTCGAAGAGCGCACGGCGGAACTGCAGGAGTCGACCGAGAAGGCCAACCTCTACCTCGACATCATGACGCACGATATCAAGAACGCCATCAATACCGCCACCCTCTATACGGCCCTTCTCACGGAAGAGCTCGTGGGGGAACAGAGGAGTTACACCGAGAAGTTACAGAAGAGTCTCAAAAAGAGCACCGAGATCATCAGGAACGTCACTACCATCAGGCAGATCCAGGAAGAGGCTGCCGTTCTCCGGCCGGTCGCTCTCGACCCGGTCATCCGGGTGGAGCTCGAGCACTACCCTGATGTGCGGGTCACCTACACGGGGACGCCCGCACGGGTGATCGGCGATGATCTCATCTCCGAGATCTTCACAAACCTCATCGGCAACGCGGCGAAGTTCGGCGGGCCGGCGGTCGAGGTCACTATCCGTGTCGAGGAGCGTGGCGAGGAGGTACTCGTCTCGGTCGAGGATACCGGGCCGGGTATCGCCGACGAGGTGAAGCAACGCCTGTTTACCCGCCTCGGCAGTGGGGACGGCAGAAAGAGCGGTGGAGGTCTTGGCCTCTACATCTGCCGGATGCTTATCGAACGTTACGGCGGCCGGATCTGGGTG
The DNA here is from genome assembly GCF_032944295.1 of Methanoculleus nereidis. Lineage (NCBI taxonomy): Archaea > Methanobacteriati > Methanobacteriota > Methanomicrobia > Methanomicrobiales > Methanomicrobiaceae > Methanoculleus > Methanoculleus nereidis. The sequence goes on along the minus strand of NZ_JABFFQ010000001.1, from coordinate 101,924 downwards.
GACGACCGGGTAGAGGGTCGGCCGGAGGAGGGGACGGCCATCCGGTTCACTCTCCGGAAGGCCGCCTGATGTTATCCGATGATCTCCTGCACCCGCCCGACCTGCCCGTCGCGGAGCCGGACCTTGATGCCGTGCGGGTGGAAGGACGAGTTGGTCAGGATCTCGGCAACGACGCCCCGGGTGCGCTTGCCGGTCCGCTGGTCACGTTTGAGCACGATGTCCACCGTCATCCCGGGTTTGATGGCGGCCCTGTTCTGTCCGTTCATGACAAAAAATTGTGGGGGATCACTCTTCCCCGCCGCCCTCTTCCGCTCCATCCCCGTTCTGCCCGGGCACAGCGGTCTTCATCTGCGGGAAGAGGAGCACCTCCTTGATCGAGTCCTTGCCGGTGAGGAGCATCACCAGGCGGTCGATCCCGATGCCCACGCCGCCCGTCGGGGGCATCCCGTAGCCGAGCGCGTTGATGAAGTCGTAGTCGATCATCTGCGCCTCGAGATCGCCCTTCCGGCGCTTCGCGTCCTGCAGTTCGAGCCGGGCCTTCTGGTCGAGGGGGTCGTTTAACTCCGAGAAGCCGTTCGCCATCTCCATCCCGGCGATGAAGAGCTCGAACCGCTCCGTGAACCCTTCCTTCTCCCGGTGCTTCTTTGCAAGCGGCGAGTTCTCGATGGGGAAGTCGTAGACGAACGTCGGCTGGATGAGGTGCTTCTCGCCGAAGTGCTCGAAGAAGAGCACCAGGTACTCGCCCCGGGTCGTGGCGCTCTCGCAGCCCTCGACGCAGTGTTTGAGGCCGAACACACGGAGTTCTTCGAGGCTCATGGCCCCGATATCGATCCCGGCGTACTCGCGCACCGCCTCCTCCATGGTGAGGCGGCGCCAGGGCCGGGAGAAGTCCAGGTCGTGCCCGGCAAACGAGCAGGCGGTCGTCCTGAGCACCTTCTCCGCGAGATGCCCGAGAATCTCCTCGGTGAGGTCCATCATGTCGTTGTAGTCGCGGTAGGCCTCGTAGACCTCCACCATCGTGAACTCGGGGTTGTGGTTGGTGTCGATATCCTCGTTCCTGAAGTTCTTCGCGATCTCGAAGACCTTATCGAACCCGCCGACGACCAGGCGCTTGAGGTAGAGTTCCGGCGCGATCCGGAGGTAGAGTTTCTGGTCGAGGGCGTTGTGGTGGGTAGTGAACGGCCGGGCGTTCGCGCCGCCGTAGATCGGCTGCAGGGTGGGCGTCTCGAACTCCAGGTAGTCCCGCTCGAAGAGGAACTGTCGCAGGAGGGAGATGATCCTGCTCCGCGTCCGGAAGGTCTCGCGGCTCTCCTCGTTCATGATCAGGTCGAGGTAGCGCTGCCGGTAACGGGTCTCGACGTTCTTGAGCCCGTGGAACTTCTCGGGAAGCGGGCAGACCGATTTTGTCAGGAGTTCGAACCGGTCGACCCAGACGGTGATCTCGCCCATCTTCGTCCGGAAGACGTGGCCAACGACACCGATGATGTCGCCGGCATCGACGTACTGCTTGAAAAGCTCGAACTGCTCCTCGCCGAGGTCGTTTTTCCGGAGGTAGAGCTGGATCCGGCCCCCGGAGTCTCCGATATCGGCGAAGATCGTCTTGCCGTGCTGGCGGACGACGTAGACCCGCCCCGCGGTGCTGACCTCCTCCTCGCTCTTATCGTGCTCGATTGCGGAGAACCGCTCCTTGATTTCGGTGACGGTCTCCCTGCGGTCGAAGGTGTAGGGGTAGATCGTCACCCCGCGTTCGCGCAGTTCCTGTATTTTATCGATCTTTGCCGTATCAAAACAGAAATGTTCCATATCGCTCATTGTGTAAATCGCTCCATTCATCCTGCAGTTCGAGACCTGGCCGGAAATCCCTGTTCGGCGCTGTTCCGGTGAGGCCGGGCCGCACGCTCGCCGGGAAATTCTATATAGTGTTCACCTTCGGGGGTATTAATTTTGAGTAGCGGACTGGCCGCAGGGCTGTCCGCCTCCCCCCTCCTCGCAGGCCGATCCGTCGTGGGCAAGATAGGGCCCGGCGCCAGATCACAATGCATAAGAAGGTTATACGAGTTATCGTCAATAGTGTGGGCATGGTAGAGGATGCGGGAAGAGAGGTGGCGATCGAAAACCTTGCGGCGGTCATCGGCGAATGCCGGAAGTGCCCTCTCTGGGAGAATACCCACCATGCGGTTCCGGGAGAGGGGGCCGCCGGGGCCGACCTCATGCTCATCGGCGAAGCACCGGGGAAGCAGGAAGACCTCACCGGGAGGCCGTTCGTCGGCCGGGCAGGGAAACTCCTCGAAGGCCTCCTCGCGGGAATCGGTCTAACCCGTGACGACGTCTTCATCGCAAACATTGTCAAGCACCGGCCGCCCGGGAATCGCGACCCCCGGGACGAGGAGATCCGGGCCTGCACCCCGTATCTTGAGGAGCAGATCCGGATCATCAGGCCGAAGGTGATCGTGATGCTGGGCCGGCACTCGAGCAGGTATATCCTCTCCTTCCTGCCGGTCGAGTTCGACCGGATCACGGAGATCCGGGGGACGATCTATCCGGGTCTCCTCTTCGGCCACCCGGTCCGCCTCATCCCCACCCTCCACCCCGCCGCCGCGCTCTATAACCCGGCATACCGGGAAGCGCTGGAAGAGGATTTCCGGACCATCGGGCGCGAAATCACGGATATGGGAGGATCTGAGACACAGAACTGAAGGGCCATGGCAAAAGAGCGATCATGCGGGGCGGTTGTCGTCCGACGGGACACGGATCCCCAGTACCTCATCCTGCAGTACGGGGCTGGACACTGGGATCTGGTGAAGGGGCACGGCATACGCGGCGAGAGCGAGGAGGAAACGGTGCTCCGCGAACTAGAGGAGGAGACCGGGATCACCCGGGCCACGTTCGTCCCCGGATTCCGCGAGGAGGTCCACTACTTCTTCCAGCGCCGGGCACACACGGTCTACAAGGAGGTCGTCTACTACCTGATCGAGACCCCGGAGGAAGAGGTGACGCTCTCGGACGAGCATATCGACTACCAGTGGCTCCCGCACGACAGGGCGCTGCAGACGATCACCTTCGCGAACTCCCGAAGGGTCGTCGAGGGGGCGCACGAGCACCTGAAGGCACTCTCGAACCGGAAGGGCAAGTGACCGCGAAATCCCGGTACACTCACATTTTTCTTTCCTCCGGGAGTTCGCTCACCTCCTTTCCAAGGAAGTAACTCACGACCGTCCTGATCGCGACGAGCGCTCCGAGGACGGTCAGGTCCTGGAGCGTCGGTTCGAGGATTGTCTTGATGACGTCGGCGGCAACGAAGAACTCGAGGCCGATCAGGATGCGCGTGGTGAAGACCCAACGGATGTCACGGTAACTGATCGCCCTGATGCGCATCTCCCGCGCCAGAATCTCGACGATCGCGATCACCGCTCCGTAGACGATGAAGAGCGCCCCGAATATACCAAGGACCGTTGCAGTGATCCCGACGAGCGTCTCGAGCACGATATGTCCCCGGTCGGGCATATCGGCGAAGGAGGGCTTATATGTTACTCTTCAGGAGCCCGGAGGGCTTCCCGGGCTCTCAGGTACCTTCCGGCTCCAGGGGGACGACGAAGCGGAACCCGTTGTACCGCTCGACCGTCACGGGAACGCCGTAGACCGCCTCGATGGTCTCCGGCGTCACCACGTCGGGGCCCCCTGCGGCGTGGATGACACCGTCTTTTAGGAGGATGAACCGGTCGGCGTAGCGGAGCGCCATGTTCAGGTCGTGCATCGTCATCACCGCGGCAACGTTGTGCTCCGTCGTCACCTGCCTGACGATCCCGAGGATCTCGAGCTGGTTCTTGAGGTCGAGGCTGCTCGTCGGTTCGTCGAGGAGCAGCACCCGGGGCTCCTGCACGAGCGCTCTCGCGATGCTCACCTTCTGGAGTTCTCCGCCGCTCATCTCGTCGATGTAGCGCAGTTTCAGGTCCTCGAGGCTGAGCATCCGGATCGCCGCCTCGACGATCCGGATATCCACCTCCGTCACGTCCCATCCGATATGCGGCCGGCGGCCGAGAAGAACGGCGTCGAAGACGGTCATCCGGCCGGCTTCGCACCGTTGCGGAACGTAGCCGACCTTCCGGGCGATCTCCATCCGATCCGCGGTGAGGAGATCCGCCCCCTCGATGAGGACGGACCCGGCCTTCGGCCGCAGGATGGTGTTCATGCACTTCAAGAGCGTCGTCTTCCCGACACCGTTTGGGCCCAGGATCGCGAGAACCTGGTGCGGTCGAAGGTCGAACGTGATATCCCGGATGACCGAAGCGCTCCGGTAATTGAACGCCACGCCGTCGACGTCGAGGATCATCGCCGGTACCCCCGTAAGAGCAGGTAGATGAAGACCGGTGCGCCCAGGAATGCCGTGAGCACGGCGACCGGGAGGATGTAGGGGGCCACGATGACCCGGGCGACCGTGTCCGAGGCGAGAAGGAGGATCCCGCCCATGACGCAGGAGCCCGGGATCAGGAAGCGCTGGTCGTCGCCGATGAGCCTCCTCACCATGTGCGGGCAGACGAGTCCCACGAAGCCGATGACCCCGAGGAACGAGACGATTACGGCGGATACGAGCGCCGCGACGACCATCCCGATATCCCGGATCGCCTCGACGCTGACGCCGAGACCCTTCGCGGTCTCGTCGCCGGCGTCGATCGCGTTGTAGTTCCAGCGGTTCGCGATGAAGTAGAGCGAGGCCGCCGCGGTCACGAAGGCCATGATCCCGAGTTCCTGCCAGCTGGCCCGGCCGACGTCGCCGAACGTCCAGAAGACGACGGCGGCGAGCTGGGTGTCGTCGGCGAAGTACTGGAGAAACATCGTCCCCGCCGTGAAGAGCGAGGAGAGGGCGACGCCGGCGAGCACCATCACCTCGGGGGAGGCCCCCCGCAGTCGGGAGATCAGGAGGATCACCGCGGTGGCGAGGAGGCAGAAGATGAACGCCATCAGCGTCGTCACGTAGGGATTGTTGAGGACGACGGCGTCGGCGACCGTCGACTGCATCTGCCCGGTGCCGAGGACGATGACCGAGACGGCCGCACCGAAGGCGCCGGCGTTCGAGATGCCGAGCGTGAACGGCGAGCCGAGCGGGTTACGAAGGATCGACTGCATGGCGACCCCGGCCACCGAGAGCCCGATCCCGGCGACGATCGCGGCAAGCGCCTGCGGGAGGCGGATGTTCCAGACGATCCGGTCGGTGCTGGAGGGGTTGAGAACGGTGCCGGGGTTGAGGAGCAGGATTACCCTGTCGACAATACCGTTCACTATGGATAGGAAGACCTCATACGGGGGGATGCTCACCGCGCCGACCGATATGGATACGATCAGGAGGAGAAAGAGGACGACCACTCCTCCGAGTATCCAGAGGTGCTTTCGCCGCACGTAGCCCATGTAGTCGGCGGGGATGGCCCCGTCCGCAAAGTGCATCTCGTTATCTCCTCCTGCTCGAGCCCGGCATCAGAGGGTGATCTCCTTAAAGCCGAGGTTCCTGTACTCGTTGTTGTGATCGCCGAAGACCGGTTTCCCGACGAAGAAGGTGTAGATCTCGTCGGCCTTCTCCTCGGGGTCGATGTCGGCGAACCGGTCGGGGTAGAGGGTCTTGCCGATGAAGTAGGCGTCGGCAAGGATGGTCTCGTAGTTCACGCTGTAGAAGTTGTACGGGAGAACACCGTAGACCCGGCCTTCCTTCGCGGCGGAGAGCCCCTGGAGCGCGGGGTCGCTCTTCAGTTCCCCGATCGCCCCGTCGTTCTCCAGCTGGGTCGTCCCGAGGTCGACGAAGATGTACCCGGGATCCCAGTCGACGAGCGCCTCTTTCGCGACGTCGGCATGGGCTACACCGAGGCCGGTCGCGGCGTTCTTTGCATTCACCCAGAGGAAGGGTGGATAAGCCGGTTCGGTGGAGATGATGCCGTGGGCGCCCGCCGAAGAGACGCCGCCGATGTAGGCCGTCTTCCGCTCGCTCTTGGGGATGTCGGCGGTCCTGGCTTCAAGGTCGGCAATCGTCGCTTCGATGTAGGCGATCACCTCTTCGGCCCGGTCTTCTTTCTCGAGAACCTCGCCCATCGTGCGGAGCCCGGCGTACATCTCGGCCTTTTCGGCGTCGTTCCGGAGCGAGCCGTAGGGGAACGCCACGACCGGGATGCCAGTCCTCTCCTGGAGTTTGTCGGCCTCGGGACCGCTGGTGCTGTACGCCGTTCCGGTGGAGCCGGTCTTGAAGATGATCTGGGGCCCGATGCCGAGGATCTTCTCCGGGTCATCCTTGCCGCGGAACTCACCGATCAGGGGGAGATCTTTGAACTGCGCCCCGTAGGCGAGGGCGTAAGGACGGCCTTCCATGGGTTGATCCTTCTTCTCCTGGTCGTCGACGCCGATGACGAGGTCCTGGCTCTGCAGGTAGACGAGGTAGCGGAGGCATCCGGAACCCGAGCATACGACGCTCTCCGGCGGCGCCGGGACGGCGACCGACCGACCGAACCCGTCGGTGATCGTGACGGTCTCGCCGGCGCCGTCCAGGACGGTTCCGGTGCCGGTGCACCCGGCGGCGAGCATGGCAAGAACGAGGGCCGCGAGCACCGCAGCCGCGAGGCCTCCTCTATATCGGAACGGTGGCATACTAATACCAGTAATAGTAACACTGTTTATTATAGTTATCGAATCGTCACCTATCCGGTATGACTCAATTCTGATTCGTAATACCTGCGCTGATAATCGGCCGAACCGGTGCAACGCCCCCGGGTATGGCAGACCCCTCTGGTTCGCATGCCAGGAGCGTGGGAGGAGGACGCCATGCCCGGGCTCCGGCTGCACAGGCCGAGAGGAGAGAGGAAGTGGGTTCGTACCTGCTGCACGCATGGTTCCTTTCCACTTCCACCGGGCCTGTTCGATCCCGGGTTACAGCGGGATCTCCCCAAACCCGAGGTTCCTGTACTGACTGTTCAGGTCGGAGAAGACCGGTTTCCCGACAAAGAAGGTGTAGATCTCGTCCGCCTTCTCCTCGGGGTCGATGTCGGTGAACCGGTCGGGGTAGAGGGTCTTGCCGATGAAGTAGGCGTCGGCGAGCACGGTCCCGTAGTTCGTGTTGTAGAAGTTGTACGGCAAAACACCGTAAACCCGGCCTTCCTTCGAGGCTGAGAGCCCCTGGAGCGCGGGGTCGGTCTTCAGTTCTCCGATCGCCCCGTCGTTCTCCATCTGGATCGTGCCGACGTCGATGAAGATGTATTCGGGGTCCCAGTCGACGAGCGCCTCTTTCGCGACGTCGGCGTGTGCTGTGCCGAGCCCGGCCGCGGCGTTCTTCGCGTTGACCCAGAGGAACGGCGGGTAGGCCGGTTCGGTGGAGATGATGCCGTGAGCCCCCGCCGAGGAGACACCGCCGACGTAGGCCGTCTTCTGTTCGCTCTCGGGGATATCGGCGGTCCGGGCTTCGAGGTCGGCGATCGTCGCCTCGATGTAGGCGATCACCTCTTCGGCGCGGTCCTGTTTATCAAGCACCTCGCCCATCGTGCGGAGCCCGGCATACATCTCGGCCTGCTCCGCGTCGTTCCGCAGTGAGCCGTAGGGGAAGGCCACGACCGGGATACCGGTCTTCTCCTGGAGTTTGTCGGCTTCGCCGGCACTGGTTGCGTACGCCGTTCCGGTGGAGCCGGTCTTGAGGATGACTGCGGGCCCGATGCCGAGGATCTTCTCCGGGTCATCCTTGCCGCGGAACTCACCGATCAGGGGGAGGTCCGCAAAGTGCGCCCCGTAGGCGAGGGCGTAAGGACGGCCTTCAATCGCCCGGCCTTCTTTTTCGATATCGTCGACGCCTATGGCGAGGTCCTGGCTCTGCAGGTAGACGAGGTAGCGGAGGCACCCGGAACCCGAGCATACGACGCTCTCCGGCGCCGCCGGAACGGTGACCGACCGACCGAACCCGTCGGTGATCGTGACGGTCTGGTCGGCGCCGCCCTGGACGGTTCCGGTGCTGGTGCACCCGGCGGCGATCATAAGCACAACAAGGGCCGCAAGCATCGCGGCCGCGAGATATCCGGTATATCGATGGTTTGACATACTAAAACTAATAGACGTAATACTATTTATTATAGTTATCGAATTAACGCCTATCTCGTATGACTTATTTTCGATTCGTGTTACCTGTGCCAACGGCCGGTCGTGCCGGTTCACAGGCCCAAACCACGTGTGCCGCATCTGCTGCTCTCTCCGGCAGGAATAGAGTTCGTTCCCGCGAGGTGGATAACTATTATGGGCGGTTCGACCTACCCCTGCAATAGGACACCCGGTCATGCGCACCGGCACGACCGGCGTATTGTGAGGAATGCACATGCCAGAGAGGATGTTAACCGAATCTGAAGGATATCACCTGTTGGGCTCGTGTGGGATACCTGTGCCGCCCCACCATCTGGTTACCAGCGCCGCCGATGCCCGGGAGGCCGCTGGACGGATAGGCTACCCTGTCGTTATGAAAGTCATCTCCCCGGAGATCGTCCACAAAAGCGACGTAGGCGGAGTCATCACCGGGATCGAGGAGGCTGGCGAGGCCGAAGACGCTTTTTCGGCCATTATGCAGAACAGCGCCACCCATGCCCCCGAAGCGGCGATCACCGGTATCATCGTCGAGAAACAGATGCCGGCAGGGCTTGAGGTGCTGATCGGCGGGAAGACCGATCCGTCGTTCGGGAAGGTCATCACGTTCGGTCTCGGGGGGAAACTGGTGGAACTTCTTGAAGACGTCTCCATCCGCATGCTTCCCGTCACCGACGATGAGATTCGCAGAATGATTCGCGAGATCGAGGGCTACCGACTCATCCGGGGGTACCGGGGAGAGCCCCCGAAGGACGAGGAGGCGCTTGTGCGCATCATCGCCGCAATGGCCCGCGTCTTCATTGAAGACCCCCGGATCCAGGAGTTCGACCTGAACCCGGTCATCGTCTACGAGAAAGGGGCCAGCGTCGTCGATGCCAGGATCATCGTCGGGGATACCGTTGGGGGTGAGGCCGCCCGCCTCAGGGTCCGGGCACCCGCGGAGATCTTCTACCCGGACTCGATCGCCGTGATAGGCGCCTCGGCAAGCCCGAAAAAGGTGGGTTACTCTGTCCTCCGGAACTTGCTCTCCTTTCCCGGGAACCTCTATCCGGTCAATCCATCCCGAACGGAACTCTTCGGGCGAAAGACGTACCCCTCCGTTCTGGAGATCCCGGGCCCGGTCGACTGGGCGGTCATCGCTGTCCCCGCCCGCGCTGTCCCGGGGGTGATGGAGGAGTGCGGGGAGAAAGGTGTCCGGCTCGCCGTCATCGTCACCGCCGGGTTCCGCGAGATCGGTGGTGAAGGTGCAGCCCTCGAAGATGAGGTCGTGAAGATCGCAAAGAGGCATGGGATCCGGGTCATCGGCCCGAACTGCCTCGGGATCATGATGCCCCACCAGGGGATCAATGCCACGTTCGACCCGGTCTCGCCACGGCCCGGGGACGTTGCCTTCATCTCCCAGAGCGGCGCGATCATCACCACCGTCGTCGACTGGAGCCTCACTGAGGAGTTCGGGTTCTCAACCGTCGTCAGCGTCGGGAACCAGGCGGATCTCGGGTTCGAGCACTACCTCCGGTTCGCCGAGCAAGACGAAAAGACCCGATCGGTCACCCTGTACGTCGAGGAGATCCAGGACGGACGCGGGTTTGCCCAGATCGTGCGCGAGGTTGCCAGGCGAAAACCGGTGGTGGCGGTGAAGTCCGGGTCGTCCCGGAAGGGCAAGGCTGCAGCGTCGTCCCACACCGGCTCGCTTGCCGGGAGCTACGACGTCTATGTTGCGGCGTTCCGGCAGGCGGGGGTGATCCCGGCCCGGAGCCTGCGGGACGCCTTTAACCTGGCGGAACTCCTGGCGTCCGAGGGCTGCCCGCGAGGCAACCGTGCGATCGCCGTCACCAGTGCGGGAGGGTTCGCCGTCCTCGCCTCCGACTACGCCGAGGCGTACGGGGTCGATATGGTCGACCTCCCCGATGACGTGCTCCGCGAGCTCAACACATTCCTGCCGCCGTTCTGGAATCACGCGAACCCTATGGATATCCTCGGGGATGCGGATGCCACCCGGTTCGCCACTCTCTTCGACGTGCTGATCCGCCACCAGGATTTCTGGGACATCGTGTTCGTGATCGCCGTGCCGACCACGCTCGTCGATCCGGCGCACGTCGCGAACGAGATCGTCCGACTCTCCCGGAACACGGAGAAGATGGTGGTGGGCTGCATGCTCGGCGGCGACAGCATCAGGAGCGGGCTGCGCATCCTCCGGGGCTCCCGGATCCCGAACTTCGAAGAGCTTGAGGATGCGTTCAAGGCGGTGGGAAGCATCCTTGAGGTCAGGGCCGCCCGGAAGGAGTGAGCGGTCCTGCCTGCATCGTAGCGACCGGCAGCCGGGCGGTGACGTCCGTCTCCCTTGCATTCCCGGAAACCTTTTATATACCTCTCCCATATTCCGCCACATCAGAACGACGGGTTCCATCACCCGGGAGATGAATACGGATGCTGTTTGAGAAGATTAAGTCCGATATCCTTGCTCACAATTCATATGTCATCGGGGCGGGCGGAGAGATGGCGGTCATCGATCCGAGGCGAGACTGCCAGATCTACACGAACCTCGCAGAGCACGGGGACATGAAGATCACGAAGATATTTGAGACGCATAAGAACGAGGACTACGTCATCGGCTCCCGGGACCTCGCCCGACCGACCCGGGCGGAGATCTTCCACGGGGCACGGGAGAATTTTGAGTTCGGCACCGGCGTTCGTGAAGGGGAGACGTTTTCGGTCGGCCCTCTCGAGCTCGAGGTCCTGGAGACGCCCGGCCATACCATGGAGAGCATATCGCTCCTGCTCCGTGACCGGTCCGTCTCCGACGATCCCCTGATGGTCTTTACCGGCGACGCGCTCTTTGCCGGTGATGTGGGGAGGACCGATCTCGCCGGCGAGGATAAGCGGCGGGAGGCCTCAGAGATGCTGTATGCGAGCCTGCACGAGAAGCTTCTTCCTCTCCCGGACAGCGTGATCGTCTGCCCCGCGCACGGCGCCGGTTCGGTCTGCGGCGGGAATATCAGCGACCGGGAGTACACGACCATCGGGTTTGAGAAGGCGACGAACAAGCTGCTCTCCCTCTCGAAGGAAGAGTTCGTCGAGCGGAAGGTGAACGAACGGCTCTACGAGCCGCCGTATTTTGCCATGATGCGAAAACTCAACCGGGAAGGCCCGCCCCTGATCTACAACCTGCCGCACCTGCGGGCCTATACGGCCCGGGAGATACGGTCGCTCCTGGACCGGAAGGCGCAGGTCGTCGACATCCGGTCGCCGACGAGCTTCGCCGGCGGGCATATCCCCGGGACCCTCAGCATCTGGCGGAACGGCCTGCCCCTCTACATGGGCTACTACCTGAATTACGAGGACCCGATCATCCTCGTGGACGACTTCAACCTGGACCTGGATCACGCGGTGCGCCACTTCGTGCGGCTCGGCTACGACAACATCGCGGGATACCTCGCGGGCGGGTTTGCAGCCTGGTTCAAGCAGGGCGAGGAGATCGAGAGGAACGGCACCTGGTCCCCCTCCGACCTCGCGGAGCACCTGGACGACCCGTCGATCTGGGTTCTCGACGTCAGGAACGTCAACCACCGGGAGGAGGACGGCCACATCGAGGGCTCCCACCATATCTACGTCGGAGAGCTCGAAGACCACCTGGCAAAGATCCCGGAAGAGAGGCAGATCGTCGTCCACTGCGACGCCGGGTTCAAGGGAAGCCTTGCGGCAAGCATCCTCGAGAAGCATGGGTTCCGGCACGTCACCAACCTGCTCGGCGGCACCATCGGCTGGAAAGCGGCGAACTATCCGCTGGTTAAGGAGGAGGAGAAACCCCTTTCCGCTTCTCCGGCACTGTAGAGGCCGGGAGGGGCGGTGCAGGTTGTTTCGGGTTGTGTCTCCTCATCCACGACCCGGCATACCGTTCCCGACCGGCCGATTGTTGCATACCGGGAATCTTTATCTGGGAGGTATGCCTCAGAGTGGTCGTGGAGGAATGAACATGGCAGCAATGGGTAAGCCCTCCGTGGCCAAAGTCATCGAGTTGATCGGCAGTTCCACGACCGGATGGGAGGATGCCGCGGCAAATGCAGTGAAGGAAGCCGCGAAGACCGTTAAAAACATACGGCATGTCTATCTGAAAGAATGCACCGCGAAGGTGGAAGGCGACAGAATCGTGGAATACCGTGCCAACGTGAACGTTACGTTCATCGTGGAAAGAGAGAGTTGACCTTCTCCCATTATTCTTTTTGGGGCCTTCTTCGAGGCGAGGAGATCACGTGGGTCTCCGCCCCACCTTCCCACGCCCCCTCACTCAGTCCTCGTCTCCTCCCACCCGATGCAGACCCTGACCGGCACTCTCCCTTCAAGCGAAGCCGCGACCGGCGAGCGCCGGTAGCCGCGGTGCACGAGTTCCTCGATCAACTCCTGCGGCGCGTCGGCATCCACCCGGACGGTCAGGCGGACCTCCGCGAGGCCCGGCCGGGCGTCATCGGAGACATTGAGGAACGCCCTGAGGTCGAGGTCGCCCGCAACGTCGATCTCGATCAGGTTGACCTCGATCCCGTCCTCGGCCGCGCTGTAGGCGATACCGGCCGCGATGCAGGCTGAAAGACCCGTCAGCACCAGTTCCGTCGGGCTTGGACCCTGGTTGGTCCCGCCGAGGACGGCCGGCTCGTCGGCCGGAATAGCGAAGTTGCGGACGATCGTGGTGGAGTGCGCACCGCTGCTCCAGCTCGTGATGCCGGAGAGGGTCTTTCTGCCTGCCGCCGGATCCTTCCGCATTCCCTCCTTGAGGGTGTTCACCCTCTCCATATCGACCCCGTTACGCATCATCGTACCAGGCTCCTCCCGTATCCCTCTCGTCAGGTGATGGGTTCCGGCGGTCTTCCCGTCGACCTCATGAGCCGCAGCATCTCGTCGGGATCGGTCGTCGGGATGTCGCAGGCATAGTTGGTGCAGACGTACGCCGTCGCCTTTCCTTCGACCATCTCGACATCCCGGGTAAACCCGGCTATTCCCACTATCTCCGGGCTCTCCTCCTCGGCGGGGCGGAAGATGACGACGGCGTCGGGTGCGTAGTGCGACCGGATGGCACGGACCATCGCCGTTGTGTCTTCAGCGTCCGAAACCCCGGACAGTATCACCTCGAAGTTCGGCCCCAGCATGAACTCGAAGGCAGTGAGGAAATGGGCGTAGGCAATAGGGGACTCACGGACGGTGCCGGCAAAAACCTGCCGCATCCGCTCGCTCGTCTCCTCGAGTTCGAGGTTCGCCGTCATCCGGCCGAGGGCGAAGAGGGCGTACATGGCCACGCTGTTGCCGGAGGGTATCGCCCCGTCGTAGACCGGTTTCTGGCGGACGGGGACGTCGCTATCGTCCGGCACAAAGAAGAACCCGCCATGGCTGCAGTCCCAGTAGTGGGCGACGAGATCCCGGGAGAGTTCGACGGCGGTCTGGAGGTAGCGGGGGGCAAACGATGCCTCGTAGACCTCGATGAGCGCCCAGATCATGAACGCGTAATCGTCGAGGGTCGCGGCGAGATCGGCATCGCCGTTCCGGTAGCGGTGGAGGAGCCGCCCGTCCGGCCGGCGAAGATTGGCGAGGACGAACGCGGCTGCCTTCTCCGCGGCCGCCAGGTACTCCGGGTCGTCGAAGACCCGGGCCGCCTTCGCGAGAGCCGCGATCATGAGAGCATTCCAGTCGGTGAGGATCTTGTCGTCCTTTCCCGGGCGGACCCTCTCTCCCCGGGCTGCAAAGAGTTTCTGCCGGCAACCCTCCACGAACCACGCCAGATCCTCTTCCGATGTCGAGAAGACGTGGACCCAGGATGCCAGAGGCCGCCGCAGGCGGAGGATGTTTTTGCCCGTCCTTCGGCCGCCGGGCTGTTCCCGGTAGTTTCCGGGCTCCGTGACGTTGAAGATTCGCGAAAACCGCTCTCCGTCCTCTTCCCCGAGGACCCGGAGAATTTCGTCCTTTGTCCAGACGTAGAACTTTCCCTCCACGCCCTCGCTGTCGGCGTCCTCCGCCGAGTAAAAGCCGCCTGCAGGGTCGGTCATCTCTCGCAGGACATAGGCGATAGTCTCCCGTGCGGTTCTCGCAAACTCCTCTCTTCCCGTCGCGAGGTACGCCTCCGTATACGCCATAACGAGAAGCGCCTGGTCGTAGAGCATCTTCTCGAAGTGCGGGACGAACCACTCCGCATCCGTCGAATAGCGGTGAAATCCGTAGCCGAGGTGGTCGAAGATCCCGCCCCGTCGCATGGCATGCAGCGTCTTCTCGACCATCGTGTATGCGGGCTCCTTCCCGGTCCGGTGTCCGTAACGGAGCAGAAATATGAGATTATGCGGGGTCGGGAACTTCGGTGCATCGCCAAACCCCCCATTCTCTCCATCAAAGATCCGGAAGAAGGTGTCGTAGGCTTCATCGAGGACCGCTTCGGAGAGCTCGCCCTCACCCGGAGGGGTGCGGGCTGCATTCTGCAGCGCCTGGAGCACCTGGGCGCCGGCGTTCTCGAGTTCCTGCCGCTGGCTCTGCCAGACCTTGCTGATCCGGGGGACGAGGTCTAAAAGGCCGGTCATCCCATAACGGCTCTCCTTCGGGATGTAACTCGCTGCAAAGAACGGCTTTTTGTCGGCTGTCATGAAGATGGTGAGCGGCCACCCTCCGGCTCCGGTCAGCGCGTGGGCGGCCGCCATGTAAACCTGGTCGATATCCGGCCGCTCCTCGCGGTCCACCTTGATACAGACGAAGACGTCGTTTAAGAGTTTCGCGACCTGCGGGTCTGCAAACGATTCCTCCTCCATGACGTGGCACCAGTGGCAGGCCGAGTAGCCGATGGAGAGGAATATCGGTTTGCCCTCCTCCCGCGCCCGGGAGAACGCCTCCTCGGCCCAGGGGTACCAGTCGACGGGGTTATGGGCGTGCTGGAGCAGATATGGGCTCTGTTCGTGGATCAGCCGGTTCGGTGGAAATCCTTCCCGCACCGGCGCTTCTGGCGCTTCCGGGTCATGTCCGCGTGCCGGGTTCATGTTCCTGACGTGCGGATGCAGGCTAATAAAGGTGACTCTTCCCGGTAGAGATGGCGCTCCGGACGGGACCCCCCCCTTCGCGTCTTCGCACCCTTTGGCCCGTCGCGCTTATAGAGTGAGACGCCGGTGTTCCGGAGGGCCTGGATCATCTCATGCTTTAGCCGTCGCCCGTCATCGATTCAGGCCGCTAACGTGACCTCAGATGGGGGCTTTTGTCGGGCCAAAAAAGAAGAGACCCCACCCGCAGGACTTCTTCACTCCGCGATCGGGATCTCCTTCGTCTCCTCCGCGACCGGCTGCATATAGGGAACGTCCACGCTCAGCAGGCCGTTCCTGAAGGTCGCCTTTGCCTTGCCGGTATCGACGGGACAACCGACCGCGTAGGTGCCGACGTAGCGGACGTCACCGCGGGACGCGTCTACGGAGAAGCTGGTCTCCTGCATCTTGAAGGAGATGTCCTTCTTCTCAACGCCCGGCAGTTCAATCTCGATGTGAAGATTCTCTCCGTTTTCATCTGAGTAAGCACAGACATAGGGTGCGACTCTCAATGCTGCCATCTCATAACCTCCTCGACGGCAACAGAGGGGCGGGAGTGCTATTTAACGTTTATCGTCGTCCGGTCTCCTCACGCCCGCAATCCCGGGCGGCGGATCCCGGGCTGTGCGGCACGTGGAACGGGTGAGGGAGGTTTTATCAGGGGGGCGTCAAGTATCATGCATGAGCGAGCGGTTCATTTTCACCCGGTATCGCACCCGCTGCTACCACTGCGGCGAGGACGCCCCCCAGATCATAAAAGCGGTCTCCACGCAGGCACAGGTGATCTGCTCTGCATGTGGGGCAACCCGGATCTTCATCCCACGGTTCGAGAACACCGAAACTATCGGGATTTGCACGCCAATCGGATGTTACGACGTATGGAATATCGAGGCCGCCGGGCGCTGCAAAAATTGCGGGGTCACGGGGCCGCACGACCTCGCGATCGGGTGCAGCCACTTCACGACCCGGTGCCGCAACTGCGGTTATGCGCACTTCTACCGGTTCAACCTGGAATATATGGGGAAATGCCCTGTCAGCGAAACCGAAGAGGTCAACGCTCCTCGCGCACCATAGCGATCGCCTGTTTCGGGCACTCGTTCGCGCAGATGCCGCACCCCTTGCAGTAGTCGAGGTCGATGTTGAGTTCTTCATCGATGACCCCGTCCGGACAGTACTGGGCGCAGAGCCCGCAGGCGTTGCACGTCTCCTTGTCCACCACGGGCCGGAACGTCCGCCACGTCCCGGTCTTCCCCGACGCAGCCTCCTTCGGCCTGCTGAGCGCAAGTCTATCTCTCATATCTTCAGCTCCTCATACGCCGCTCTGGCGACGTTCACGTTCCGCTCGTCGGCAAACATCTCCCGGATCGCCTGCTCCACCGAGGGGAGGGTGACGATGCCCATCTTCGCGAGCGCCCCGAGCACCGGGGTGTTGAGGATGGGGCTCCCGGCGACCACCAGGTTCTGTGCGAGCGCGATCCCGGTCAGGTCGACGTGACGGCAGGTTCCGTTGCACCTGGCAACCGGGTGGGCGCTGTTCAGGAGGACCGTCCCATCGGCCTTGAGGCCCTGCAGGACGTCGACAACATCCATGATGCTCGTATCAAGCACAATCACGAGGTCCGGCTCGTGGATCTGGCTGTAGACTTTAATCGGTTCGTCATCGATCCGGACGAACGAGACGACCGGCGCCCCGCGCCGCTCAGCCCCATAGAACGGGCATGCCGTTGCATATTTTCCGTCTCTGAACGCCGCGAGGGCAAGAAGTTTCGCGGCCGTGACACCGCCCTGCCCACCCCGGGAATGAATCCTGATCTCATACATGGTCACTCACCCCGAACCAGGTCTCCTCGCCGGGATGCCGGTTCCGGACAAAGTCCGCGATATCGTCGTAGGTGACCTCCTGGCCGCCGAGACCGGCGATCACGCTGTAAGGCTCGACGCCTGTCTTCGACTTGATCGAGTGCGCCACCACGCCGCCGAAGCCGAAGGAGTAGTCGCGGTCGATCACCACGACCTCCCGCCCGGATAGATCGAGGTCCGGGAAGGGACGGAACCAGCGCAGGCGCATGGACCCGGCCTTTATTCCCTCGTCGCGGAGGCGGTCGATCGCCACCTCCGCCTCTTTCCCAAGCGATCCCATGGCGACGACGACGACGTCGGCGTCCTCGCACCGGTAGTCCTCGGTAGGCCCGTAGGAGCGGCCGAACCGCTCGGCAAACTCACGCTCGACATCCGCGATCACGCCTCCCGCATCGCGCATCGAGCGCTCGATGTCCCAGCGGAACCGGAAGTAGTCGGCCGGCCCGGTCATGGGGCCGTAGCCGCGGGGATTCTCCGTGTCGATGGCGTGCGGGAGGTGGTAGGGGGGCAGGAAGTCGCCGATCTCGACCGTCTCGAGCGACTGCATGATGTGGCTGAGCGTGAACCCGTCCAGGTTGACCATCACGGGAAGGAGGACCCTCTCGTCCTCGGCGATCTTGAACGCCATCAGGGTGGCGTCGTAGGCCTCCTGGACCGTGCCCACGAAGACCTGCAGCCAGCCCGTGTCGCGCTGGGAGAAGGCGTCGGTGTGCTCCGCCCAGGTGTTCCACCCGGGCCCGAGGGCGCGGTTGACGTTTGCCATGACGATCGGCAGGCGTGCGCCCGCGGCCCAGTGGACCATCTCGTGCATGTAGAGGAGACCGTGCGAGCTCGTCGCCGTGAAGGTGCGCACCCCCCCGACGCTCGCCCCGATGCAGGCGGCCATGGCCGAGTGCTCGCTCTCCACCGGGATGTACTTACTTTCAAGGGCACCGGCGGCGACGTACTCGGCGATCTGCTCGACGATCTCGGTCTGGGGGGTGATCGGGTATGCGGCGATGACACCCGGCCTCGCGGCCTTCACCGCGTCGGCGACCGCCCTGTTGCCGGTCGCGATCGTCAGCATACGCCTGCCTCCTCGCGGGAGAGCCGCTGGATGTTTCGCTCCACCTGCTGCTGCATTTCGGCAAAGATTTCAGGGCTCAGGTTCTTGAACCGGCCCTGGCCCTTGATGTAGTCTTCGAGCGGCGCGGGTCGCTTCATCGCGGCCTTCGACGGGCCGCTGATTGCAAGTTTCCCAAACTCACGCTCGTAGAGGACCCAGGTCCCGGTCTTCACGGCGAGTTTCCCCATCTCGACGGTCTTCTCCGTGGGGTAGCGCCACCCCGGCGGGCACGGTGCGAGAATGTGGATGAACTTGGGACCCTCGATCGAGAGCGCCTTCTTCACCTTCTTGTAGAGGTCGAGAGGGTAGGCGCTGCAGGCGGTCGCCATGTAGGGGGGGTTATGCGCCTCGACGATCCGGTCGAGGTCCTTCTTGGCCGTGGGCTTGCCGCCCGGAGTCGTGGTGGTGCGTGCTCCGAGAGGGGTCGATCCCGACCGCTGCATGCCGGTGTTGCCGTACGCCTCGTTGTCGTAGCAGATGTAAAGGAAATTGGTGCCGCGCTCGAAGGCACCTGAAAGCGCCTGGATCCCGATATCGACCGTCCCGCCGTCGCCCGCGTAGACGATGACGTTGGTCTCCCTCCCCATGGCTGCAAACGCCTCGCTCATACCGGAGGCGCAGGCGGCGGCTGCGGCAAATGCTACATTATAGACGGGCACGTTCATCGCCGTACCGGGATACATCCCCTGGATGACGCTGGTGCAGCAGGCGGGTACGACCAGAGCAGAGTCGGGTCCGGCGGCTTTGAGCACGTAACGCAGACACAGGGAAGAGCTGCACCCCGCGCAGGCGGACGTGCACTTATAGAGATACTCCTCCTTTGGAATCGCTGACAAATTGCTTACACTCCTCGCATTTATATTTGTCATCAATTGTAATGAGGGTTTTGCGATCTTTTTTCCGGGCACCCGGTGGCGTTCCGCAGGAATGACCGGTGAAAATACGCCGGAATGAGATATGCACAGAAAAACGGGGCGGGGGCGGTGCCCGGTTGAACCGGGATCCTGCCCGCCCCCGCTCACCCCCGCTCAGTTTCCGGCGTTCTGTCCGGGCGCGCGCCTCTCCCGCGTCGGCGCCGGGCGAAACAACCGGCGGACCAGGCCGACGTAACACTTCAGGCAGAAAGGTGTGAAGAACCAGGCCCCCATCTCCAGGAGGGGAAAGAGGCCTTTACGGCGTATC
The DNA here is from genome assembly GCF_032944295.1 of Methanoculleus nereidis. Taxonomy (NCBI): domain Archaea; kingdom Methanobacteriati; phylum Methanobacteriota; class Methanomicrobia; order Methanomicrobiales; family Methanomicrobiaceae; genus Methanoculleus; species Methanoculleus nereidis. The sequence goes on along the minus strand of NZ_JABFFQ010000001.1, from coordinate 82,649 downwards.
CGGTAACGGTAGCTCTCGAGGTTCATCTTCATGTAGACCGGTGCGATCTCCTCAAACCACCTCGCCCTGGTAAGCCTGCCTTCGGCGACCGGCCGCGAGATCTCGTCGAGGAAGTCCAGGATCTCCATACCCAGGGCCCCCTCTGCGGGACGGGGGACGAAATCGTCATCGATGATGAGCGGTGCCGCCTTGTACTCCCCGACGTCGCCGTTCTTCTGCAGGTCGACCGAGAGCATGATCGCCTCCCGTGAGATGTTGTGGGGCCAGCGCGGCTCGAACTGGAACATGCCGAGCGAGTAGGCGATCAGCCCTCCGTGGTAGCGCTCGATCGCCTGCATGGTATGGGAGTGGTGCCCGAGGATCAGGGTGGCCCCTGCATCGATGAGCCGGTGGGCGAGGTCAATCTGCTCGGGGGACGGGTAGTAAGCCATCTCTGTTCCCCAGTGCAGCGAGATGGCGATATGGTCGCACCGGCCCTTAAGGGACGCAATATCCCTGAAGATATCCTCCTCGACCAGCCGGTTGACCGAGACCTCGCGCGATATGGCGAGTTTGCCGATCGTATAGCCCGCAAACCCGATCGAGATGCCGTTCTTCTCGAGGGTGACCGGTTCCTGCCGGCCCTCGGTCGCCGATCCGCCGATGGCGAGGATGCCCCGGCTCTCGAGTGCCTTCAGGGTGTTTTTGAAGCCTTCGGCACCAAGGTCACCGGAATGGTTGTTTGCAACGCTCATGACGTCGAACCCGGCCTTCGCCAGGTGTCGGGCCGCATCCGGGCATGTGAAGATCACGTGATGCTTCTCTGCCGGATCTCCCGTATCCGAGAGGGTGGTCTCGAGGTTCCCGAAGAGGACGTCCTTATCCTGGAGGAGATGACGGACCTCTCCGAACGGGTACCCATTGTTCACAGTCCGGGCCCATGTATCTCCTACTGCCGTTAATCTGAGTTTTTGCATGTTTCTCACACCGAAATGCCCCACTGGCCCAGCGGCAGGTCCTGTATCAGGAACTGGTACTTGCCGCGCCGGGTGCGGGGAATTGTCTCGACGAAGCGGATGGTCACATCCACGTCGCCTTCAAACTTTTTGTCGAGTTCCCGGAGGATGCGTTCCGTATCGCGGTCGGTATACCCCGGTTTTTTCACGATCTTCATCACAACCTCTCCTTCCCTCCTCTGGTAAAACTGGAACTGCGCAACGTTGTCAAAGACGTCGGAGTGCATATTCACCGCCGTCATCGATATGAACCGGTGATCCTTCGTCACGATGAACTCCTGAAGCCTTCCCTCCACCCGCTCAAGCATTGGATAGGCACGGCCGCAGGTGCAGGGACCCTGGCCGAGAACCGCGACGTCCATGGTCCGGTAGCGGATGAGGGGGCAGACGAAGTTGGTGAGGCTCGTCGCGACCACCTCCCCCATGGCACCCGGCTCCTCGGCGGGCCGGCCGTCGCTCCCGATCAGTTCGACGATGCCGTATTCGGGGAAGATGTGGTACCGGGTGCTCTCCTCGCACTCGCCGGCAAGCACCGTCTGCTCGGAGTTCCCGTACCAGGAGAAGACCCGGCACCCGAACGCCTCGGTGAGCAGGTCCCGCTGCCAGGGGTAGAGGTTCTCGGACCCGCAGAGGACCGCTTTGACGGTGGGGAACGGCTCGATGTCGTGCTCCCGCATGTACCGCGCCAGGATCACGGCTACCGAGGGGTATGCCTGGATGAACCGGGGTTTGAACGTGCGGATCCGGTCGATGTAGGCCGGCAGAGTCTCCTCGGTCATGTGGTGGGAGGACATCAGCAGCCACCGGCCGAGGAGTGCCTGCTTCCAGTAGACGCCGTCTTTGGCGGACCCGACGATGTAGCCGCGGAGAACGACGCAGCGGTCGGTGAACCGGTAGCCGACGCGGTCCCACTGGGTCTTCATGAACGCCCATTCCCGGGCCCGGGAGACCCCTTTCTCGTAGTAGAAGCCGACCGGGATGCCGGTGGACCCGCCGGTGGTGACGTACTCGAAGGCCGCTTCCGGGTAGTTTTTGGCCTTCAGGTCGGAGAGGTTGTTCTGCAGGTCCTCCCGGGTCAGGAAGGGGAGGAGAGCAAGGTCGGCCGGCGCCTGGATGTCCCCGGGCACGAGCCCGCGCTCCTGAAAGACCCGGCGGTAGTAAGGGACGTTCTCGTAGGCGTGCTCAAGCAGGCGCGAGAGCGCCTGTGCCTGGTAGGCCGCGAGTTCCTCGGGGCTCCACTGCCGGGACCGCTTGAGGAGGGTGTAAATCTTTTTGTACGCAGAGTACGCGGGGAGGATGCGAAGTGCCCTCGCCGTCACAGAATCTTCAAGCCGGAGAGCCTTCAATCCCCGATGATTCATCCGCACACCCATCGACACTGCTGATATCGATACTCGGCATTAAACGTTGTGCTCCCGGCGAGGAGGAATGACCCCGGCAGCACGGTGGCGGCGGCAGGAGTCCCCGGACATGTGTGGGTTTAAAAGAAGTTCTCGGAGTACGGAATGGAAACCAGATCCCTGCCGGACGCACGGTAAAAATGTTTCAGGAACTCGGGGAAGAGTTTTTTCTCCGAGATGATCACCCAGATGTCGCCGTATGCACCCGATCCGTTGCCCTCCCACGAGCGGAACGAGACGTCGTCCATGGCGAGGAGTCGGAGTGCGACCATGCCCCTACCTCACGTGTTGCCGTATATAATGATTCCTGTCAGGTCAGGCACCCGCGACCCCGGGTTCCCCGGGTCAGCCGGCGATCCATTGCGGGATCCGGTGGGCCCGGAGAAAGGTATATATGGACCCGGGCGGTGATTAGAGGTCAGCGAGCAGCAGACGGCGTAGCAGGGCCGAGGTGACGGAAGGAATGACCGCGATCAGAGTTGACGACAGAGCTACCTGGGACACTTTTATCGACGAGAGCCCTTCGGGACTCCTCTTTCACAAATGGGACTACCTGCACCTGACAGCAAAGCATACGAAGAGCACGCTCCTTCCCTATGCGGTATACCATGGGGATGAGCCGATCTGTGTATTCCCGCTCTTTTGCAGGCGGATACACGGCATTAACGCTGTCTTCTCCCCTCCCCCTCTCACGGTGATACCCCACCTCGGGTGCGTGATGAGCAGGAAGTTCGGGGAGTTTAAACAGAGCAAAAAGGAATCCCTCCTCGGAATGGCCGCTAAGAGTGTCCGGGAGGAGATCCTGAACCTCTCGCCGAACTACCTCTCGATTGCCTTCGTCCCGGAGTTCAACGATATACGCCACTACCTCTGGGACCGCTGCGACGCACGGGTCCGGTACACCTACACCATCAACCTCGAGCGGCCGCTGGAGGAGATCTGGAGCAACCTCCACTACAAGCTCCGTAACAAACTGAAGAAAGCGGCGAAAGCAGGTCTCCGGCTGGAGAAGAGCGGGGATGTCTCCACGCTCCATCGGCTCATCTCCGATCGTTACCGGGACCCGTCGCTCGACATCCCGCCGATCAAGCGCGACTACCTCGAAGACCTCGTGCACGCCTACCCGGACAGGATCGGGATCTACAGCCTCTACGATGCACAGGACGAGACCGTGGCCGTGGTGGCGGCTCACGAGTACAAGCGGTTCCTGCTCTGGATGGGGACGCCGCGGATCGAGACCGTCCACGCCGGAAACGAGTATCTCCAGTGGCTCCTGATAGAGCGTGCGCAGGCCGAAGGCTACCGGACCTTTGAGAACATGGGTGCGAACAACCCGGACCTGGTATTCTTCAAGTCGAGGTTCAACCCGGACCTCACGATGTATTTCGAGATCGAGAAGAAAGATGCCCTCGGGACGGTCTCCGAGTGGGCATACCTCACCTTTTTCAAGAAACTGATGACGGCAGCCGACAGGGTCTAGGGCCCGCTTCCGCCCTTATCAGGCACCGGTCGATGCATGCAATCCCGGGATTCACGGCTCCAGACTCCCGACGATGGGCAGGGTCGGGAGGGGCACCGGGTTTCTCCGGCGGCCGGGGCTCTCCGTGCCCCGCCATGGTTAAGGCAATCGTTAAGTATATATCTGAGACTGCAGGAGGTAAAGCCCGGCCGGAGCGTTCCGGAAGGGCGGAGGAACAACAGCTTGGCAGTCGAGATCGTCACTGAAAAAGAGATCTGGGACTCGTTCATCGATGCCGGTCCGTCGGGTCTCCTCTTTCATAAGTGGGACTTCTTAACGATCACGCAGCGGCATACGGGGTATGCCTTTCTTCCCTACGGCATCTATAAGGGCGAAGAACTCGTCGCTGTCTGCCCTCTCTTCTGCAGGCAGGCAAACGGGATCTCGGTCGTGCTTTCGCCGCCGCCCATGCAGGCGGTCATACCGTACCTCGGGGTGGTTATGGGCAGGGAGTACGCAACGGCAAAGCAGAGCAAAAAAGAGTCGATGCTCCAGCTAATGGCCGACGGAATTGGGGAGGCGGTCCGGGACCTCGCGCCGAACTACCTCTCGATGACCTTCGCCCCGGGCTTTCACGATATTCGCCCGTTCATCTGGGACGGTTACCTGACCCGGATCAACTACTCGTATGCGATCGACCTCGCGCCCCCTCTCGAGACCCTCTGGGGGAACCTGAATGCGAAGCTGCGGACAGGCCTCCGGCGGTTTGAGAAGGATGGTTACTACCTGGAAGAAGGAGACGGCCTCACCCGGTTCTACGAGACGGTACGCCAGCGGTTCAGCCACCCGGAGATGGACATCCCGATGATCACCCGGGACTACTTCGAGGATATCTTCCGTGCGTATCCGGATCACGCCCACGTCTACCACCTCTACGACCGGGACGGGGACCTCAAAGGGGTCGGCACGACCCTGGAGTACAGGCGCTACATCCTCTGGGTCGGCGGGCCGAAGATCAACGGCACGTCGGCGAACGAGTACCTCCAGTGGTGCCTGCTCCGGGACGCTAAAGCGAAGGGCTTTTCGGAGTTCGAGAATACCGGGGCGAACAACCCGAACCTGAATATGCATAAGGCAAAGTACAACCCGGATCTTGCGATCTTTTTCGAGGTGAGCCGGAAAGACGGCGTGGGCAGGGTCGCGGAGTGGGCGTACAGCAACATCGTCAACAGGCCCCTGATCAAGAGGAGAATGGTCCCCTACATCCGGTAAGCGGGAGTGCCCCTCTGGACCCGGGCCGCTTTTGGATCCGCCGAAAACCGTGCAGGCTCCCACTGCCGGGGTCTTCCGGGAAAGGTATAAATATATCCTTTGAGGTATCCTGTAGCGGGCGCGGTCTGGCATGACCGATCCCCGGAAGTCAGGCTCTATGGTGCTCGAAATCGTCAAAGATAGGGAGTTATGGGATTCGTTTGTGGAATCAAGTCCGTATGGGCTGCTGTTCCACAGGTGGGACTACATGACGATCACCGGAGAGCACGCGGGATACCAGCTTCTCCCCTACGGGGTCTACAAGGGAGAGGAACTGGTCTGCCTTGCTCCGCTCTACTTCAAGAACGCGCATGGGGTTAAGATGCTCTTCTCGCCGCCGCCCATGCAGGCGGTCATCCCCTACCAGGGCTTCGTCCCGGGGAAGGAGTTTGACGGGCTGAAGCTGGGCAAGAAGGAGGCGATCATGGATCTCATTGCGAACGACCTCTCCGCGGAGGTCGACGCAATCTCACCGCACTACTTCTCCCTGACCCTTGTTCCCGGCCTCACCGATATCAGGCAGTTCCTCTGGAGGGGGTATGCTCCGAAGGTCCACTACACCTACGTGATCGATCTTACGCGCCCGGTCGAGGCGATCTGGGGCGACTTCCACTACAAACTCCGCAGCAAGATCCGGAAGGCCGAGAAGGCCGGTATGGATCTCGTACGGAGCGCCGATATCTCGACACTGTACGCGTCGATCGCCGAGCGGTTCAGCCAGCCGGAGATGAACATCCCGATGGTCAGCAGGCGCTACTTCGAGGACCTCTTCCGGGCATACCCGGACCATCTCGCGGCTTACTACCTCTACGACCGGGAAGGTGCGCTCACGGGGGCAGTCGCCACCCAGGAGTACAAACGCTTCCTGCTCTGGATGGGAACGCCGCGGATCGAGAGCGCTCACGCCGGGAACGAATACCTCCAGTGGCTCCTGGTCCAGCGTGCAAGGGCCGAAGGATACTCGTACCTGGAGAATATCGGAGCGAACACACCGGACCTGAACTTCTTCAAATCCAAGTTCTGTTCGAGTCTCGGTATGTATATGGAGGTCTTTCGGAAGGATATGGTCGGGACACTGGCGGAATGGGCCTACAGCACTATCGTCAACAAACCCTGGCTGAAGCGCAGGGTCGTCTCTCACATTGAATAGAGATCCCCGATAGTGATCGGGAGTTTCTGGATGAGGTACCGGAACTTGCCGCCTTCGGTGCGGGGGATCTCATCGACGAACTGGACGTGGACGTTCACCTCGTCGCCGAGCTGCCACCGGAGCTCCCTCGTCAACTGCCGGGTGTCCTCCTCCGTGTAGGTTGGCTTTCTGACGACCTTTATGATGAGTTCGCCCCTCTCCTCCTGGTACATCTGGAACTGTCTGATGTTCTCGAACGCTTCTGATTCGTAGTTTATGGGAGTGACGGAGATCGGGTGCCCGCTCCGGGTTATGATGAACTCCTGGAGCCTCCCTTCCACCTTCTCGAGCAGCGGATACCTCCTTCCGCACGAGCACTGCTTCTCGGTAGCGATCGCCACGTCCATGGTCCGGTAGCGGATGAGGGGGAAGACGAAGTTCGTGAGGTTGGTTGTGACCACCTCCCCCATCGCATCCGGCCCCTCGACGGGCCGGCAGTCTCTTCCGATCAGTTCGACGATGCTGTACTCAGGGAAGATGTGGTAGTGAGTGCTCTCCTCGCACTCACCGGCGAGCACCGTCTGCTCGGAGTTCCCATACCAGGAGAAGATCCGGCACCCGAACGCCTCCCCGAGCAGACCCCTCTGCCAGGGGTAGAGGTTCTCGGACCCGCAGAGGATTGCCCTGACAGTGGGGAACGGCTCGATCCCGTGCTCCCGCATATACCGCGCCAGGATCACGGCTGTGGAGGGGTAGGCGTGGATGAACCGGGGCCGGAACTTACGGATCCGGTCGATGTAGGCCGGCAGGGTCTCCTCGGTCATCTGGTGGGAGGACATGATCAGCCATCGGCCGAAGAGCGCCCGCCTCCAGTAAACACCGCTTGATGCCGCATCCACGACATGTCCCCGGAGGACGACACAGCGGTCGGTGAACCGGTAGCCGATACGGTCCCACTGGGCCTTCATGAACGCCCACTCCCGGGCCCGGGACGCTCCTCTCTCGTAGTAGAAGCCCATGGGGGTGCCGGTGGAGCCGGATGTGCATACATACTCGAAGGCCGCTTCCGGGTAGTTCCGGGCTTTCAGGTCAGGGAGGTTGTTCTGGACGATCTGCTTGGTCAGGAAGGGGAGGAGGGCGAGGTCCGCAGGCGCCTGGATGTCCCCGGGCACGAGCCCGCGCTCCTGAAAGACCCGGCGGTAGTAGGGGACGTTCTCGTAGGCGTGCTCGAGCAGGCGCGAGAGCGCCTGTGCCTGGTAAGCCGCGAGTTCCTCAGGGCTCCACCACTGCGACTGCTGGAGAAGCGCGTACATCTGCCGGTACGTACGGTAAGACGGTACCAGGCTGAGCGCTTTTACGGTGAGCGGATTCGCATGGGATGCCCATCTCAGTAGACCGGTCTTCGTATGAACATCTCCCGGGTCAGATGGGTATGTCGGGTGATACATGCTCAACCTTCACCCCCTCTCGTTCGCCGAAGCGTATCGGCAGATCCTGGACAAAGTAGCGGTACTTGCCGCGGGCGGTGAGCGGTATATTGTCGACGTACCTGATGGTGATGGTAACGTCGTCACCGCAGCTCCGGCTCACTTCCCGGTAGAGGTACTCCGCGTCGTGCTGGCTGAATGCCGATTTCCTTACGATATTCAGGACGACTTCTCCGACTTTCTCCTGGTAGAACTGAAACTGTTTAACGTTATCGAACGCATCGGTATCGATGTTCATGGCAATCCCCGGGAGAAATTCTCCTTTACCCGTCACGATGAAATCCTGAACCCGGCCTTCCACGCGTTCGAGCAGCGGGTAGTTCCGCCCGCAGGTGCAGACCCCCTCGGCTGCCGTGGCCAGGTCCATGGTCCGGTAGCGGATGAGGGGGCAGACGAAGTTGGTGAGGCTCGTCGCGACCACCTCCCCCATGGCGCCCGGCCCCTCGGCGGGCCGGCCGTCGCTCCCGATCAGTTCGACGATGCCGTATTCGGGGAAGATGTGGTACCGGGTGCTCTCCTCGCACTCGCCGGCAAGCACCGTCTGCTCGGAGTTCCCGTACCAGGAGAAGACCCGGCACCCGAAGGTTTTGGTGAGCAGGTCCCGCTGCCAGGGGTAGAGGTTCTCGGACCCGCAGAGGACCGCTTTGACGGTGGGGAACGGCTCGATGTCGTGCTCCCGCATGTACCGCGCCAGGATCACGGCCGCGGAGGGGTATCCCTGGATGAACCGAGGTTTGAACGTGCGGATGCGGTCGATGTAGGCCGGCAGGGTCTCTTCGGTCATGTGGTGGGAGGACATCAGCAGCCACCGGCCGCAGAGTGTCTTCTTCCAGAAGGTACCTTCTTTGGCGGACCCGACGATGTAGCCGCGGAGAACAACGCAGCGGTCGGTGAACCGGTAATCGACGCAGTCCCACTGGGTCTTCATGAACGCCCATTCCCGGGCCCGGGAGACCCCTTTCTCGTAGTAGAAGCCGACCGGGATGCCGGTGGACCCGCCGGTGGTGACGTACTCGAAGGCCGCTTCCGGGTAGTTTTTGGCCTTCAGGTCGGAGAGGTTGTTCTGCAGGTCTTCCCGGGTCAGGAAGGGGAGGAGAGTAAGGTCGGCCGGCGCCTGGATGTCCCCGGGCACGAGCCCGCGCTCCTGAAAGACCCGGCGGTAGTAAGGGACGTTCTCGTAGGCGTGCTCGAGCAGGCGCGAGAGCGCCTGCGCCTGGTAGGCCGCGAGTTCCTCTGGACTCCACCGGCGGGACCGCTTGAGAAGAGCGTAGGTCTTGCGATAAATGTTATATGAGGGAAGGATGCCGAGGGCTTTCGCCGTGAACGATTCCCTGCCGCAGAACCTCTCTCCCAGGCGTATCAGGATTTTCTCTCCCCTTTTCGTGTACTCTTCTGTCATACGTACTGGAACGGCACTGTTGTACCGCTTCTCGCCTCATCATCGTTTCCCGGCTCTCACCGGGCTGTCTCTGGCCGCTTCCCGGGCAGTCCGCCGGGAGCACCACCCCGCGGACGATGTTCCTCCCGGTGCATCGAGAGAGTATAGCCTCCGACGTCGTATATAAAAATTGGCATGCTGTCATCTGTTCCATTTGAGATCAGGGTTCTATGGGTGGACGGATAGCCCTCCGGGAGATGTATTGCGGGAGTGCGAATCCGGCTCTTTTTGATAGATGGTCTGATTTCCTTAAATTCCCGCATGATAATGCCATTTGGCAAACATGGCCCGATGAAATGAGCATTTGGATAAACTATAAATATGCAAAAGCCCATCAGGGGTATGTCTTAGCAAGATAAGGCGACAGTCACCGGAGCCGTGCACACCTGATGTGACGGTACATACCCGGGACAGGGGGGATAATCATTCTTCAGAAGGCCGTACCTGATAGCAGTAGCAATGCGGAGATCTTCACGGGTCTCCCAACAGAGAATGACGTTTTGAATGAGATACGGGCACTGGCCGCCGGGTTGCGCAGGCAGAACGGGGAAGGCCCGCAAAACCTCGATTTTACGGTTCCCATCGGCTGGGAGGAGCGGGTAGGCTATCTTGACGACCAGCCTATCAGGCGGTTGATCATCTTCCTCCGGTCTACAGGTTGCGAGTGGGTCGAGAAGACCGGGGGGTGCACCATGTGCGGGTTCTACTGTGCGACGTCCCGGGGCAGGGAGGTCTCGGCAGAAGAGTACGTCGCGCAGTTCGAGCACGTGATGAACGCCGTCGACCTGGGGGATTACCCGATCGTCTCGATCTACAACGATGGGAATATTTTCAACGAACGCGAGATGCCGGTTGCCGCCATCGAGAAGATCTGCTCGTATATCGACGGTTATAAGAACATCAAGAAGGTGGTCGTCGAGTCGAGGATAGATTACTCGCCGGACGAGCACGTGGCAAAGATGAAGAAGGCCTTAAACGGGCGGCAGCTTGAGGTGGCCTTCGGGTTTGAGTCCGCGAACTCCCAGGTGATGAACCTCTGCATCAACAAGGGGTTCTCGGCCAACAACTTTGATGTCTTTCATTCAAGGATGCGGGGGATGGGCGTGCTGACAAAACCGCTCCTCCTCGTAAAGCCGCCGTTCCTTACCGAAGGAGAAGCGATAGACGATATCCTGCAGACCATCTCCTACTGCGTCTCCCGCGGGATCGACTATGTGGACCTCGAGGTGACGACGGTCGAGAAGAACACCGTCGTGCACGAACTCTGGAAGAACAACCTCTACCGCCCGCCGTGGCTCTGGAGCCTGGTCGACCTCCTGCAGCAGTGCCGGGAGCGGTTCGGAGACCGTGCCCACGTCTACGTCAGCCCCTGGAACTACTCGGTCGAGTCCCTCGACTGGGCCCGGAACTGCGGGAAGTGCGATGCCGAGGTCACGAGCGCAATCGAGCGCTACAACTGCCACTTCGATACGACGGAGTTCGACGGGCTGGACGGTTCGTGCCGGGAGGAGTGGGAGAAGGCCGCTATGGTGGAAGATTCCCGCACGATCCCGGAGAGGATCCGGGATCAGCTCGCGTATGTGCGTTCTTCCCGGCTCTCGTCCTCGTAAACGCTTTCCCATATCGATTGTGAGCCCACCGTCCGATGCTCCGGCTCCCCCCGGGCGTTTTTTTGTTGGTGGGATGTTCCGCAGGAACGGAGCATGAGAAACCGTTAGTGGGGCATTGCGCCTGGATTTCACCGCCTGCGGGTATCGGGAGATCCTGGAAAAGAATGGAGTCCCGGCTCGCTCCCGGGGATACGGCTCTCCACCAGCTATACATTGCCTCTGCCCCCTCGGGGGGAGGAGGCTACAGATGTTCGCGTACAGGGTAGAGACAGGGGAGGGGGCACCCCCCTGTCGGCCCCTCTCCCGAACGGCGATGTCTTCCACGGTCCACTGCATGGGGTGACTCTGGAGAAGAACCGTGCACGGCTTTCCACCGGCTATCGCCACGCACTGCCCCCGCCCCTCGCGGGCGGGGGAGGAGGCCGGAGGCCGGGCGGGGTGGGGGTTGTGGGCATCATTTTAGTGGGGTTGAGACAGGGGATGGGGCACGCCCCCTCGAAGAACTTCGTTCTTCTCGAGCTCCTGCCCTACGGCCAGTCGCTCTCCCCAATGGCGATAAACGATGCGTGCCTCTTTCCCGACAGGGGCTTTTTGGGAAGGCTTCGTCATCAAGGCCGTAAAGGGGCCCGTCCTTAGACATCGCAAAAATTGGTTGAACTGTTTCAGAGCCCGACCCGCCCGAGATCGATCTCTCTGGGCACCCCGGTATCGATCGACTCCCACGCCGCAAACGTCGCAAGCGTCGTCGCGACGTTGTCGATAAAGTCCGGCTCCTCACCCTTCACGAACGCCAGGAGCTCCTCGGCAAACCCTTTCTCCTGGGCGAGCCACCGCCTCTCCCTCGATGCCTTCCCGTCCCGCCGGAGTTCGAGGTCGCGGAAGTCGGTGATCCTCCCGACGGCGTTGTCGCAGAAGACCTCGACCGTTTCCTTGGCGTAGGAACGGTCGCCGAGCGTCGTGTAGGTGACGGTGCCGACCGACCCGTCGTCGAAGGTCAGGGTTGCCTGGAAGTTGTCGTACTTCTGCAGGGTCCCGGTCGGCTCGATGGCCCGGGCATAGACCTGGACCGGCCGTGCCCCGGTGATGTACTGCATGAAGTCGATGAAGTGGCAGCACTCCGAGATCAGCATCCCGCCGCCCTGCTCGTCGTCGTGCACCCAGTGTTCGGGCGGGATCTGCCCCGCATTGACCCGGTAGTGCAGGACCATAGGGGTTGCTCTGTTCCCAAAGAACTCTTTCATCCTCTTCGCAAGCGGCGAGTGGCGCCGGTTGAACCCGACCATCAGCCGCTGCTCCGACTCGTTCTGGGCCGCAACGATCTTCCTGAGTCCGTCGATATCGGTGGCGAGCGGTTTCTCCACGAAGACGTCTTTTCCGGCACGCAGCGCGTCGACCGCCATGGGCGCGTGGAGGTCGTTTCTGGTCGCGATCATCACCGCGTCGATATCGCGATCATCGAGGATCCTGTGGTAGTCGGTGGTGCAGTAGGAGAACCCGTACTTCTTCGCCACCGCGTGCGCCGAGAGCCCCGTCGCGGTCGCAAGCCCCGCGAGGTTCACCGGGAGTCCCGTCAGGTGCGGGTAGAGGGCGCTCTGGGCGTGGACCCCGGCACCGATGCACCCGAGCGTGCGGGCACCGGCCGGAACCTTCCGCCTCCGTCCCTCGGGCTCCGGGAGGCGGGTGACGGTGCCGGAGGCGCCCGAACCGTTCGGGCTGTACTGCAGGAGAACCCCGATAAACCGCTCCTTCCCGGTATTGATGAGGTTGTAGGCCTCCGGCGCCTCGTCGAGCGGGAAGGTGTGAGTGATCAGGCGGTCGAGATCGATCCTCTTCTGCCGCACCAGTTCCAGGAACGCCTCCATGTTCCTCTTCTCCGTCCACCGGACGTAGATCGGGTAATCGATCCCCCGCTCCTCGTAGTTGCGGTCGTAGCGGCCGGGGCCGTAGGACCGGGAGACGACGACCTCCGCCTCTTTTGCGTAGAAGATATCCCGGGGCACGTTCATGCCGACGTTCCCGACGACCACGACCCTGCCCTTATCCCTGACCAGGCCGCCGGCGGCCTCGATGGGAGCGCTCGATCGGGTGGCCGCGGTGATGACGACCGCGTCCGCGCCGAACGGCGAGAAGGCGTTCGCCCGCTCTGTAAGGCCGTCGTAGTTCGAGACGACGTCGGCACCGAGGCTTTCTGCGAGTAAAAGCTTCTCCCGGTCGATATCGATACCGATGACCCGGCACCCGGCGGCTTTGAGGATCTGCACGGTTAAAAGCCCGATCAGCCCAAGCCCGATCACCGCCACGTTCTCGCCCACCGTGACCCGGGCGTTCCGAACACCGTGCATCGCGATCGACCCGACGGTCGTGAACGCCGCTTCCTTAAAGCCGACGCCGTCGGGGATCCTGACGCAGAGGTTCTTCGGGACCGCGACATACTCGGCGTGCACTGCATACCCGGCCCCGGCGCAGGCGACACGGTCGCCGACCTCGAAGTCATCGGAGCCGGTCGTCACCACGGTGCCGGCACAGCTGTAGCCGAGCGGTTCGGGTTTTGCAAGGCGGCTCATCGCCTGCTGGTATGCCGAGAGCGGGCCGTCCGTCCCGACCTTCTGGAGTACTTTCTTCACATCGTCGGGCCGGGCCTTAGCCTTGCCGACGAGCGACTGCTGTGCGAGGTTGATCAGCGACGACTCCGTGCCGGCGCTGATGAGGGAGTAGGCGTTCTCGACGACGACCCCCCTCGTTACGGCGGGAACGGGGACGTTCTCCACCTGGATAGACCCTGACTGCAGGTCGAGTAATACCTGTTTCATGCATGTTCCCCCCATACTCCCGACTGGCTGAGGCAGTCGAGCATCTCCGATGTCATGAAGAGATCGGGGAAGTTGTTCGACGGTTCCACGGTCGACGTCCGGATCCCGAGCAGCCGGCAGAGCGCCTCAAAAGACTGCGTCTCCGCGGTCTTGCTGTAACGCCTGCGGGCGATCTCGCGATACATGCCGTAACCGAACCGGAACGCCCGGTGCCGTAACGGGTACTTCCCGAGCGACGCCGCCGTTGCTGCCGTGGCGACGGACGGGACGAGATCGATCCAGGGCCCCGGTTCCCACCGTGGGGCGAGCCCCTGTACGTTCTTATCGAGCCAATCAAGGCAGAGATCGGCGTGATCCCGGTACCGGTCGTCCGTCCGGGAGGCATAGACAAAGGAGGCCTGGGCGAACGCATACGCCCCGGAAAGGTAGTAGGCGAAGGACAGCCCGCTCCTCGACCAGTCGAACCGCCCGTCGGGGCGCTGGGCATTTGCGAGCCACCGGGCACCTTTTGCGAGGCTTTCATCGATCCGTTCTTCGTGGAGCACGTCGTTCATCTTCGCCAGGTAGTACATCGTCACCCCCTGGTAGTGCACGCAGGGGAGTTTGAAGACGTACGGGTAGGTCCCCTTATCGACGGCGTAGGGGTAGAAGCTGCATTTACATTGGTGGTGGACGATGTTCTCCGCCGCCCGCAGGGCGGCCGCACGGGCGTCCTCGTCGCCGTAGCGTTCCGCATACCGGGCAAGGAACGCCCCGCAGGAGGCGTCGACATTCAGGTGGTCGGCGGTATACCCCGAAGACTTCAGAAAATATCCCGGCCGCCTCTCGGCCGCGAGAACGAAGTCCCGGGCCTTCCGGAGCACTTCCTCGTGCGGGTGCCGGTCCGCCGCCTCCAGGAGTGCGTCGCCGATAAATGCGGTGATCAGGGCCGAAGGTTCGTTGTAGTTGACGTGAACCTCGTTGTAGGACCCGTCCGGGTTCTGGCACCCGGCGACATAGTTCAGGATCGGGCCCACGAGCGGGTCGCCGCCCGACCGGAGCAGTGCCTTAGCGACCTCGGCGTGCACGCGGTTCCGGACGATGCCGAAGACCGGGTCGCGGATATACGCGGTCTCGCCGTCAACGATGGCAAGCTCGCGCACCTCCCGGGTAACCCGGAAAAGAAGCGATGTCAGGCGCCTGTCCATGTTATCCTCTCGATGCATTGCTTCAGTTTGAGGGCGACCGATCGCCGGTCGTAGTGCTCGGCGACGTATTCCCGGCCCCGCCGCCCCATCTCCTCCATCTTCTCCGGGTCGTCCAGGAGCGCAGAAAGCGTCGCGGCGATCGCTTCCGGCGTGTTATCGGCGATGACCCCCCCACCCGACTCTTTTGCGAGATGGGCGATCTCGCCGCTCCCGCAGCCGATGAAGGGTATGCCGCATGCCATGTACTCGTAAGCCTTGGTGGGGGCGGCGTACTCGAGGTTTTCGAGCCTCTTTAAGGGCGCCACCCCCACGAGCGATTCAGAGAGCAGCTGCGGGATCTCCTCACGCGGAAGGGTGCCCATAAAGACGATCGAGTCAGTCAGGCTCTCCGTTTTCACCAGCCTCTCAAGGTTTTCCTTCGTGTCACCGTCACCGACGATGAGGAACTTCAGGTTATAGGTGCCGTTCATCGATTTGACGGCGAGGGCCACCTTATCGAGATCCTGAGCGTGCCCAACGTTCCCGGCGTAGATGATCCGCCGCTTCTTTCCGCCGTTCGTGGGGCGGAAGAATTCGGTGTTGACGCCGTTCGGCATCAACTCCATCGGAACCGTGACCCGGTATCGCGACGAGATCCTCCGCCCGAGTTCCTCCGTCGTGACCCCGACGGCATCTGCATGCGAAAGGCACATCTGTTCGAACCTCCGGCTCATCTTCTCATAGAGGCTCCCCTCCCTGAGAAAACCCAGGCTGATCGACGCATCTATCCAGAGATCTCGGATATCGAGGATCCACTTCGCCTTATAGATCCGTTTCAGGACGTACCCCGGGATCCCGGTGAAGAGGGGCGGTGCCGACGTGACGATCGCATCGAACCGGTTCCGGGTGAGAATGAGCCAGAAGGCGGCGTGGATCGGGAAGAGGAGGTAGTAGGCCATCCTGCTTGCAAACCCGGGATTCCCTGAGTCCGGCTGCCAGGTCCAGAGCCGTACAACCCTGATTCCGTTGACCTCCTGCACATCCAACCGATTCCAGGTGCGGGAGAACGAACCGGTGGGGAACGTGGGATGCGGCGCGAGCACGGTCACGCCGATACCCAGTTTTACGAGATGTGCGGCGGTATCGTAAATGCGTGATGCATTCCCTGATTTTTCTGGTGGAAAATGTTGTGATACGATGCATACCTGTTTCATGAAACTCCTCGTGGTGTCTGGGTACGGTTACCGGAGCCCGGCTGATTGTCAAACCATGTGCGGGGACTAAAGGAGCCCCTCCCGCCCGTTCGGAGAGAGCAGAGAAACAGACGGTGGCGATGGAGATGCGATCGACCGCGCAGAGCCTGCGGGATACAGGCTTGCCGGGGCCGCGATCTCGTCCAGCGGTACCAGTTGCACCGATGAACCGTCACCCAGTATGCGGACCGCAAAACCCTGGTCGGTCCACTTCTCGTGGTCAAGAATATTGCGGGCGTCGATGACGAACTTCGTCCTCATTCGAAGCGTTGCGGGTTCTATCATCCGGAAGCAGTCGTGATCGGTGAGGAAAACGATACAGTCGCTCCCGGCAGCTGCGTTCACTGCATCCATGAGGGGGTGCGGGAACTCCACCACGTGTGGGTCGTGGCATCTGATGGAATACCCTTCGTTCTCGGCGAGCTGAATGAATTTAAATGCCGGGCTCTCCCGGGTGTCGCTGATATTACCCTTGTAGGCGACGCCGAAGATGCTGATCGTCGGGTTTCTGATGCCGGAAAGCAGGCTACGGGTGACATGTAGCACGTAGTTTGGCATGGAATCGTTGATCTCCCGTGCCGTGGAGACCATTCTGCACCGCGTTGAGTTCTCGGTCAGGAACCAGGGGTCGATGGCGATGCAGTGGCCCCCGACGCCCGGGCCGGGGTTGAGAACCGTGACCCGGGGGTGCTTGTTCGCGAGGGTGATGGCCTCCCAGACATTGATCCCGCACTCCTCCGCGAGCTGGGCAAACTCGTTCGCGAGCGCAATGTTCACGTCGCGGCAGGTGTTTTCCATCAGTTTGACGAACTCCGCCGTCCGCGTATCGGTCTGGTATATCTGCCCGCGGACGAAGGTCCGGTAGATCGAGGTCGCCTGATCGGTGGAGTCCCGGTCGTACCCCCCGATGATGCGGCAGTTGCCCGCCATCTCCTGAAGGGTCTGCCCGGGGATTGCCCGCTCGGGGCAGTGAGCGTACAGGAAGTCCCCGACAGCGACACCGCTCTTCTCGAGTCTCGGGATGATGACCCGTTCGCTTGTTCCGGGCGGGACGGTCGATTCGAGGATGACCAGGTTCCCTCTGGCAAGGTGGGGGGCGATCATGTCGGCTGCCTTCTTGACGTACGAAAGGTTGGATACCTTCGTTGCCGGATCCAGGGGTGTCGGCACGGCAATCAGAAAGACATCCGCGGCCTCCGGTTCGGTCCTGGCACAGAACCGCCCTCTTGCCTCACGGTACAGGTCTTCGAGCCCAGGCTCCTTGAACGGCAGGTTCCCGTGATTCAGGTAATCCACCAGGCTTTGCTTCACGTCGACGCCTACAACATTCGCTCCGTGAGCCGCAAACAGCAGTGCGGTCGGCAATCCGATGTATCCTAATCCCATCACGCAAATCTTCATGTGTATCTTCCTTGAGCAGTCATTGAGACCGTGCGGCTGCACAGACCATGACAATCATCTTTCCAGCGATTCCATCGCCGTAGGGATTCTCCCAGCCGGTCTTCCAGGCTGCTATCGAGCGGACTCCTTCAAGGATCTTTCCCGAATCGGCTCCTACCAGAATGTTTGATCCGACGTTCAGCGTCTCGGGCCGCTCCGTGTCGTAGCGCATCGTAGCGCAGGGAACACCGAGAACGCAGGTCTCCTCCTGGACGCCGCCGGAATCGGTTAGCACAAGTCTTGCCTGCGACTCCAGCTGCAGAAACTCCAGGAACCCGAAGGGTTTGGTGAGGTTCAACCCGTCGACACCGATGCCGAGTTCCTTGATCCGCTTCTCAGTTCTTGGGTGGACCGGGAAGACGACCGGCAGGGAGAACTCCTTCTGCACCCCCTCAAGGCCTCTCAAGATCTCCTTGAGCCGTGTCCGGTTGTCTACGTTCTCCTGCCGGTGTGCAGTGACGAGGAAGTATTCGCGGGGCTCGAGGTCGAGGTCATTTAAGACGTTGCCTTTTTTCTTCGCTATGTCGAGGTTCTGGTATATCGCATCGACGACAGTGTTGCCGGTCACGCAGATCTTTTGATTGGAGATCCCTTCCGCGAGAAGATTCTCCCGTGCAGTCTCTGTCGGGGCGAAGAGGTAATCCGAGATATGATCGGTCAACACCCGGTTGATCTCTTCCGGCATCCAGCGGTTGAAGCTCCGCAGGCCCGCTTCGATGTGCCCCACCCGCACGTGGAGTTTCGATGCCGCGAGAGCCCCGGCCATGACGGTATTCGTGTCCCCTTGCACCAGAACGATGTCGGGCGACTCTTTCAGGAGGACGTCTTCGACTCCGGTCATAACCTTCGCCGTCTGGCTGGCATGGGTCCCGGAACCCACGTCGAGGCTGTAGTTCGGATCCGGGAGTTCAAGCTCCTCGAAGAAGAGCCGGTCCATCTCATAGGAGTAGTGCTGCCCCGTATGAAGGATAAAGTAGTCAATCCCTCTGCGTTCGCACTCCCTGATGACGGGAGACATCTTGATGATCTCCGGTCGTGTGCCGAGTATCACTCCGATCATTCTACACCTTCCTCTGCATCGTACTGTTCATTCCTGCTCACTCCCGTATCCTTGCAATGAGAGCAAGCATCAGGCCCAGCATGAGTGCGACGGTCCCCGGGATCAGGAGGAACGATGCAAGCATGCCCTGTTCGATCGGGACGAGGCCCGTTTCACTGAATCCCTGGAGGAACTGGAACAGAAAGAAGACTCCGCCGAGCATCGCAACGAGCCCCGGCAGGCCGATATGCAGGAGGGGTTTTCTCTCCACAGCGAGCCAGAATATCGATCCGAGTACCTCTAATCCGTGAGACAGAGGGTTCTTGGTGGATGTGTCGAAATCACCGTACTTGCAGTTGATCGGTGTTTCTCCGATACGCAGGTGCTTCTCCTGGGCTATCCGGAGCATCTCCGATTCGGTTGAAAAGTCGTCCTTCCGCAGCGTACCGAGCATCGACTCCATGGTTTTTCTGTTCAGTGCCCGAAAGCCGCATTGTGAGTCGGTTATCGAACTGCCGGGGCTGGAGGCGATATCGAGCACTGCCCGGCCGAACCGCCGGTAGAAGGGCATCTGGTTGAAAGCCCGAAACCCGATGACGAGGTCGGCGGTGTCGGTGAGGATCGGCTCTACCAAAAGCGGTATCTCCCCGGGGTTGTGCTGGCCGTCTCCATCCATGAGGACCAGACAGTCAAAGTTGCGATCGACTGCATACTTAAGGGCGCTCTTGATCCCCTGTCCCTTCCCCTTCTGGGTCCCGTGCGAGATGACGGCCGCTCCGGCATCCCGGGCAACCTTCGCTGTGTTGTCCGTGCATCCGTCGTCGATCACCAGAACTTCGTCGACATGCTGCCGGGCTCGTAAGACGACGGAACCGATTGCAACCTCCTCGTCGAAACAGGGGATCGCCACGAGTGTCCTCATCACGCTCGACCGCCGGGAAGGAATGGCGGCAGTCTCGGCGGTCTCGCTCACCACCCGCCGGTTCCCCGGAGCTGTTGGTGTCCGTAGAGGATTGACCTGCTCCTGGACCTCATAGCGGAGGGCAGGGATACCTATCGGGCTCTCCTGTCCGATGCTCCGGGGTACATGTCGTTCGATCCATCTGTCTCTCTCTGCACCTATGTACTGTGGCAACGGCACAGTTGTTTCTTCGGCGAACCACCCTTCGACGTGAGCGGGTGGCCTCGCCCGAACCGGATCCTTGTCGTACATCCGCTTTCCCCTCTTGACGTACTGAAACGGGACTGTGCTGGCATATATTAATAGGTTATTATTAAACAAATAACATTGATTATTTTAAAAATAGATCATTTTTGTTTAACATGCGTGTGCTTAAATCTTGATCGTGGTATTTAAATGTCCCGAATCGAGAAGGAAAGGTTGTTCTCTCGCGATATAAGAGGGTGAAGCACAACCACGTTACGATTCTGGCGATATCGAGCTACATCCGGGATCGTTATCCAGAAGCATTAAGTCTGGCGGCTCCGGATGGTGGGGGTGACGTCCGATTTCCCCTGCCGCACCGCTTTTGGAAGATCTATTGTCTGCGGTCTGATCCTTTCGAAAACAGCGATAAGAAGATGGGTCTGTCTCCCGCTCCTCACTGCGCCCTGTTGCCACATTAAGAAGTTTTATATCCGGTGTGTGTCCAGCTGCCGGTCCTCCGGTACCAGGCATGCGGCCACTTCCGCCATGACGGCGTGATAGCGGTGGCGGTCGACAAGGTGCTGGCGACTTTTCTCATCGATCGGGAGTGGTGTGAGGGAGATCCCGTAGTCGATATCCCAGAGGATCAGCCCGTCAGGAGGAGCCGCAGGAATTCTCTGCCCTGCTGGTTCGGTAAGGAGGCGTGCGATATCCCCGGCGACGGCCTCGCCTCGCCCCACCCGATCGAGCGCCGTCGCCATGCACCTGATCATATTCCAGAGGAAACTTTCCCCTGTCACCTCGAAGACGGTAAATGGTCCGTCCTTAAAGACCCGTGCTGTAAGGATCCTCCTCTCCGGGTTCCGGTCGCCGACGCGGGCGAACAAGGAGAAGTCGTGCCGTCCGAGGAATTCCTGTGCCGCTTCATGCATGGCGGCGACGTTTTCTGGGGCGAAGAAATAGTAACGGTAGGTCCTCGATGCGGCGCTATACCGGGGGTGGAACCCGGCCGGCACCCCGGCCCACGCCGTACACCAGATGTCGGCCGGGAGCACCTTGTTCAGCGCTTGAACCGCCCGGTCCGGCTCATCGGTCGAGAACGAGCAGACCTGGCCCCGGGCATGCACCCCGCGATCGGTGCGGCCGGCGGTGACGAATCCTGCCTCCCGCCAGTCGTCGAAGAGCCCGAGAAGCCTGCAGGCCTCGATGAACTCGCCCTCCACTGTGCGGAGCCCCGGTTGCATCTGCGAGCCGAAGAAACGGTCCCCGAAATACGAAAAACGAAACGCCAGTTTCATTGCTGTACCGTTCGCCGGATCCTGCGAAGAGCGCCCTTGATGGACTGGCGGGTGTAGGTGTGGAGCGGGGTCATCCTCCCCCCTGCCATCGTCCGCCCCTCCCTGATTGCAGAGAGAATAGATGCCACATCCGGTTCCGCCGTGACATAGGTTACCCCGAACCCGACGTAGCGTGCGTTATGGGCGTCACTCCCGGCAACGCCGGGTTTCCCGAATCTTCGTGCGATGACCGCAGCCTTCCGGTTCGCCGACCCGGTGATGTAGCGGCTGTTGAAGACCTCCACCGCATCCACCGCACCGATACCGGCCGCGAGCCTCCTCCCGACGCCGTGGCGCCAGCGGTGGTAGGGGTGGGGGAGGATGAGGAGGGCGCCCCGGGCACGGGCCAGGGCGACGGTCTCGAAGAAATCGCGTCCTGCCGGCAGGGGATCGGTGACCCCGAGAGCGAGCAGGTGGCCCTGTCTCGTCGATATCTCGGTGCCCGGGATCACGATCACGGAGGTGTCGCATTCAAGGGCGTAGCGGGCGCCCTCCACTGTATCGTGGTCGGTGATCGCGACGGCGTCGAGGCCGACCGCCTCCGCTCGCCGGAGAATTTCCTCCACACTGCTCTCTCCATCCCTGGAGAACCTTGTATGGACATGCAGGTCGCACCGTAGCATGAGATCAGATTATTTGTCATCCTCTGAATAATAAGTGAAGTGTTATGCACATTCTCCTCCCGACCGGATCGGCAACAGCTGGAATCGTGAAGGCGGCAGCTGAGCGCTTTGGCGGCCGCTATGAGATAGATGTGGCGATCACCGGCGAGATCGCGTCGTTTCTTACCCCCGGCGAACTCCGGAGGCTGCTTGCCGGTGGCGGCTACGACATGGCGATCGTCTCCGGGATGTGCACCGCATCCTTTGCCGCCGTCGAGCGCGAGGTCGGCGTCCCGGTCTACCGCGGCCCGCGGCATGCGGCCGACCTTCCGCTGGTCCTTTCGGTGCTGGATCGCGTCCGGCTCTCAAAGACCGTCCCCGCCGACGAGTTCCTCGCAGAGACACGCCGCGAGGAGGCCTGCCGGCAGGTGGCGCTCCGCGAGGAGGAGGCGGAGGCGGATTTCATCATCCACAGCACAAAGATCGGCGGGGGTTCAAGGATGAAGGTGCTCGCGGAGATCATGGATGCGCATAAGCGCGACGATCTCCTCGCCGACGTCCGACGGTTCTTTGCCGACGGGGCCGATATCGTCGACCTGGGGTTTGGGTTCGACGCGACCCCGGACGATGTCGAACGGTGTTTTGCGGCCCTCGCCAGGGTCGAAGGCCCTCTCGCCGTCGACACCCAGGACCCCTCCCTTATCGCGGCGGCGCTCCCCCGCGCCGACCTGGTGCTCTCCCTGCACGAGGATAACATCCCCACCGTCGGGAAAGCGGTCGCACAGGCCGGGGCCGCGGCGGTCGTGGTGCCGCGTGAGCGGACGCTTCCTGAAAACCTTGCTGCCGCCGAAGCGGCCGGAATCCGCTGCCTGATAGCCGACCCGCTGCTCCAGCCGGTGGGTTCCGGCCTCGTCAATTCGCTTGCCGGGTTTTCTGAGGCTCCGCGCCCACTCTTCTTCGGGGCCGGCAACGTCGTGGAGTTGTTGGATGCGGACTCCCCGGGGGCGAACGCGCTGCTCGCGGGGATGGCGCACGAGGTCGGCGCCGCCGTCATCTTCACGAGCGAGCACAGCGACAAGACACGGGGTTCGGTCGCGGAGATGCGGCGGGCAACCGAGATGATGACCCTCGTGACCGATCGCCCGTATCCCAAAGACCTGGGACTCGACCTCCTGATCCTGAAGGAGAAGCGGCGGCGTCGCGAACCGCCGCTGGAGTATGAGAACGCTATGGATACGCATCCCGTACCGAATGAGATTACCTATGACCCGCTTGGATGCATCCGTATCGGGATCGAGGGTGACTATATCGTCGCTGTTCATAAGGGTCGTGCCGTGCGGGGAAGACACTGGGAAGACGTTTTCTATACACTTCTTTCAAATGGGTGCCTCTCCCGGCTTGATCACGCCGGCTACCTCGGAAAGGAGCTCTTTAAGGCGGAACTTGCCATCCGGTACGGGAGGAGTTTTGAACAGGACGGACCGTTTTGAACAGCCTGATACCGTAGATTTTTCACGATAGGGGGGCGGTTCCGGTCCGGGGGCCTGGTATCTCTGAAATATAATAATATTTATATATTTTCACGGTTATTTTCCGCTCTGTGGCAGCGGCGAGCGGTGCCGAACTCTTCGGGCAGGTATCCCGGTATTGTGAACCCGGGGGCTGGGAGTGCGTTCTGGGCCCGACTCCGTGATGCCGGCCGTTCTCCCTGCCGTGGTTCATAAACGTGGTGAGATTGCATGAGAAGGAATTCAACCATACTCGGGCTCGTAGCGGCCCTGGCCATCGGACTCGTCGCCCTGCCGGTTCTCGCGGCGACCACCGACGTCGATATCCGCGGCGGTGCGTACATCCCCGCCTCGCTCACGGTCGAGGGCAATACAACGGTAACCTGGACGAATTACGACGAGGTAAGCCATACCGTCACCAGCACGGGAGGGCTTTTTGACTCCGGACCGATAGAGCAGAACGAGACGTTCAATCACACGTTCAACGATACGGGGACCTACCCGTACGGCTGTACGCTCAACGCCTCGACACAACGGACACCCATGCAAGGTGTCGTCATCGTCGTCCCGGAGGGGATGGTGGTGGCCCCGGATGAGAACGTGACCCCCGGGGAAGAGTCGAACATGACGCTGGCAGCTCTGATTGCCGGGGATGAGAACCTGACCTCCTTTGCGGACGCCGTCGAGGATGCCGGACTCACGCAGACGGTGCTCGCTGCTGGAGGGCCGTATACGGTCTTTGCCCCGGATAATGCTGCTTTCGAGGTCCTCGGCAACGAGACCCTTGCTGAACTCTCGAACGATACGGAGACACTTGACGCGCTTCTCATGTATCATGTGGTGAGGGGGAACTATACCGCAGAAGATCTGGCTACAGAGGCAAACGTCACCGGGAACGAAACGGTTCTTGAGACGCTTGCCGGGGATAGTCTCAATGTTACGGCTGTCGACGGCGACCTCACGATAGAGAACGCGACCATCGTCACATCCAATCTCACGGCTGACAACGGTGTCATCCACATCATCGACACGGTTCTTGTGCCGCCGGGTTTCGTGCTGCCGCCGGAGAATGTGACCCCGGTGGAGAACGTAACTCCGGCAGAGAATGCGACTGTGGTGGAGAATGCGACTACGGCGGTACTGCCGGAAGAAAGGGTCATCCCTTAAACGATCCCACTTTTTTCTTTCCGGACCCCCGCAGGCCGGGCACGCATGCCGAACGCGAGGGCTTATGTTGCCTCCTCGCCTACCATTCAGTAGAAATGGCCATACACGGGATCAGCAGGGATCTGCTTTCAATGCTCTTCGAACTCGGATGGGAACATCATCCGAACGAGTTCGTTGCCGTGCTGCGAGAGAAGGACGGCATTATCCGGGACCTCGACCTGGTGCCCGGTACCATCGTCGGCGAGGAGAGTGCCTCGTTCTTCATCGATATGCTCCCGCTGGATACTCACCAGGCCGGCAGTGCCCATAGCCACCCGAACGGCGTCCTCTCCCCGTCGTCGGCGGACCTGCGGTTTTTTCCGACCGTGGGGCGATACCACGTCATCGTCGGATACCCCTATACGGGGAGGGACTGGCGGTGCTACCGGGCGGACGGCAGCGTGACACACCTTGAGGTGGTCGAGTGATCCGTGTGGTCGCAACGGGGACATTCGACATCCTCCACCCCGGGCACCTGTACTACCTTGAGGAGTCCCGGAGGCTTGGCGACGAACTCTCCGTGATCGTGGCGCGGGACGCGAATGTAAAGCATAAGCCGCGACCGATCCTCCCGGAGGCGCAGAGGCTCAGGATGGTGCAGGCGTTAAGACCGGTCGACCATGCGCTTCTCGGCGACCTGCATGATATGTTCAGGCCGATAGCAGAGATCCGGCCCGACATCATTACGCTCGGGTTTAACCAGCATTTCGACGAGGAACGTCTCCAGCAGAAGCTCCGGGACCGTGGGCTCGATGCGGACGTCGTCCGGATACCGGGGTATCCCGGCTCTCTCGCCAGTTCGTCGAAGATCATCGAGCGTATTCTGAATACCCGGGGCCCTGCAAGCCCTAACGGCCCTGTCGGTGAGGAGTGACGCCGGCCCAAGAGCGGGTGTTCGCCCGCGGGTGACGGTGGTTCATGTGGCAGATCGATGTATGGGACGATGACGGCGCTGATGGCCAGGCGAGCTGGCTGAAGGTCTCGGTCCCCTTCCTGCTCTGCGCGCTCTTTCTCGCCGCCGTCTGGTTCCTCCTCCCGGCCGAGCAGTGGCTTCTGCTCTTCGGGATGATGGTCGCCTACATCGTCCCGCCGCTCGGCCGGGAGACGATCATCCCGGTCTGCATTCTCTGCGGGGTCCCCTGGTGGCTGGCCGCGTTTGCCCTGGCGTTCCTGGACTTCGCCGGGGGGCTCTTCATGGCCTGGAACTTCCCGCTGGTCCTGCGCATCCCCTATATCGGGTCGTGGGTCAGCCGCTTTGTGACGGCAGGCAGGACGTTTCTCGACCGGCGGCCGTGGCTTGAACGGCTCTACTTCGTCGGTCTCGTTGCCTTTGTGGCCCTCCCCTTCGATGGGTCGGGGAGCATCGTTGGCTCCGTCGTGGGGAGGATGCTCGGGATGACGAAGACAGAGGTCCTCTCCTGCATCACCATCGGCGGCATCATCGGAAGTTTCGGGATCGCTCTTGGCATCGACTACATCGTGAACCTTATCCCGGCAGGGACCGGGTTCTGGTTCTCGCTTGCCGTCTTCCTTCTGATCGGCACCGCGCTCCTGGTGATGTACTGGAATTATTCGCGGAGACTGAAAGCGGATGCCTGAGGCGTATCGGTATCGCCTCTACCCGACAACATTTCAGATCCCTCGCCCGGGTCGGAGCTGATGCGATACAAACAGAAACTCTAATACGCGATCGGGGGGATTGATCATCCTAACCCACCCGGCAGAGATCGGGGAGAGGTCAGAGGGTGGCGGTGCGTCCCCTCTTTATAACGGCGATGGGCGGCTCCGTTCTGCCGCCCGGGATGATCAGGGTATGGATCCGCATTCAACGAACTGTTTGGCAGCAGGCGTTCCTCCGGAGCACCGCAGCGGCGATCAGGGCTTTCGAGGTGAAGGAAATATCGCCGCCGAAACCCCGGCCCGGATGCCTGGTGTTACTACCGCGATGCTAGAGCAGGTGATCGAGACCTCACTCTGCGGGACCTGCATTGTCGATCAGGGAGGGCGCATTGCCTTTGCCAACGCTTCGTTGCTTGCCATGTGGAGGTACGCGCTGTGCGAGGTGGTCGGAAAACCCGTCCCTCTCCTCTGGCTCTCCCCGGAAGAGGGGCGGGACTGCATTGACTGTGCTCTCTCCTCCGGCCGGTGGAGCGGGACGGTTGCTGCCCGGCGGAGGGATTCATCGCCTTTTGATGTCAGGATCTCGATCAACAGCGTTCGTGAACCTGTTACCGCCGATACCTGGCTCCTCCTCTCCTGCATCGACGCTGGCGTGCAGTGCAGGGCTGAAGATACACCGCGCAGCCGCCGCAGCCTTGAGCGGGCTGTTGCGGCGATGCCCGCGCGGTTCGTGGATCACGCGCAGATCGATCCGGCTATCGATGAATCGCTTGAGGATCTCGGCCGCGCATGTGGGGTATGCAGGGCCTACCTCTCCCTCTTCAACGACCCCCGGACACTTCTTGGCACCACGCACGAGTGGTGCCGGCCGGAACAGAACCCCCGGCGGGGGAAGTCCCGGGAATTCCTCACGGGCGACCTTCCCCGGTGGGTCGCGCGGATTCTCGAAGGCGAAACTGTGCTTGTGGACAGAGCGTCCGGGAAAGGGCGGCTGCACAGGGAGGAGCGCGAATTCCTGAAGCGGCATGGCGCTACCGCGGCGCTAATGATCCCGCTCCGGCTGAACGGGGCGGTTGTCGGGTTCGTCGGGTTCGATCTGGACATCGAGGAGAACCGGTTCGTGGACGAGGATGTGGCTCTCCTGTCTGCGGCTGTCCACATCATCGCGGGTGCACTTGACCGGAAACAGTCCGAATACCTCTTTCGGGAGTCAGAAGGCCTCTATCAAATTGTCCTCGATGCCATCACCGATACCGTCACCGTCGTCGATACCCGGCTCACCCTTCTTCTCGCAAACGACGCTTTCATCGCCTGGTGCGAAGACCTCGGGCTTGAGACGAATGTCGTCGGAAAGGACCTCTTTGCTGTTCTCCCGTTCCTGCCTTCCACCACCCGGCAGTTGTACGAGCGGGTCGTACGAACCGGCCGGCCGCTGACATCAGAGCGGTCTCTCAGGTGCGGTGACCAGACCGTGGTTCTTCGAGAGATGCGGATCCCTATCTTCGAACGCGGCAAGGTCGAGAGGATCGTCACCGTCTCCCGGGATATCACCGCCCAGAGGGAGGTTGAGGACCTGAAATCAAAGGCCTACGCTCAGATCGAGCGGAACATGGAACAGTTTGCCCTGCTCGCCGACCATATCCGGAACCCGCTCCAGGCGATCATGGGGCGTGCCGAACTGCTTGACGATGCCACGACACGGGAACAGATCCGGCAGCAGGTGCAGCGGATCAACGGCATCATCGACCAGCTCGACGGGCGGTGGGCTGAGTCGAGGAAACTCTCCATGTTCTGGCGAAAGTATTCCTGATCCCTTCTCTTACTTCCTATCCTGCAGCGTCCCCCACACCCGGTTCCGCTCGAGGATGACCCAGTAGCGCCGCAGTTCGGCTTCCGCCGCCCGGTATTCGGGGTAGTAACTCCCGACGAGACGCCAGAACCGTTTTGAGTGGTTCTGCTCGCGGAGGTGAGCGGCCTCGTGGACGACGACATATTCCCGCAGGGGATCGGGAAGAGCTACGACGCGCAGGTTGATGTTCAGGTTGCCGAGCGTCGAGCAGCTTCCCCACCGGGTCCTCTGCATCTTTACTGCGATCCGCCCCCGCGTCCGGCCGACAAGATCCGGGTAGGTTGCCAGGCGGTCCTGGACCTCCTCCTTCAGCATCCCGGAGAGACTTCTCCTGAGGGCGGGAACGGACGGGCAGGTGACAGTGCCCGAGGCCTCGTCAATCGCAAACAGCGCACCCGGGACCGGGCGGTGAAACTGCCCATGCAGAAGGAGCAGATCCTCCCGCCCGCGCCCTTCAACCGCCAGCCGATCAAACTCCTCGCGCCGTTTCTCGATCCAGGCCGCGTTGCGCTGCAGGAATCCCCCGATGTCGAACGATGGGGGAGCGACCACCCGCAGGGTCCCGTCCGGCCGCACCTGAAGGCGGGCAGACCGCACCGCCTTCCGGACGACGGTCGTTCTATCCGGGACATTCTCCCTCGCTCCCCTGCTCATGTATCAGTACTGGGACGGCAGCACGAAAAATCCCGTGCTCCGGCACGCACCTATACCTGATGACGACAAAGAGGTACGGTAGGGCTCCCGCTCGAGCACCCGGGCGGGTGCAGGGGATGGCATCCATGAACGAGAAGGAACTGAAGATCGGGGATATCGCGCACCTCACCGGGATCTCCGAGCAGGAGGTCAGGGCACTTGTCCAGACCTACGACAGCCTCTTTACCTACCGGACCCTCGGCCGAGCCAGGCTTTTCCCGCAAAAAACGGTCGGAACTGTCCAGAAACTCATCGAACTCTCCGGGAAAGGCCTTTCTCCGGAGGAGATCGTCAAAGAGGCCAAACTTAGCAAAAAACGGGCCGAATCTGAAGGTGCGGCAGAGGAGATCGGTCGGAACGCCGCCCCGCTCCCGCCTGAGGTGGTGATCGATCTCGGGGTGATGCGGGATACGCTGGCCCGGCAGGAACGCCGGATTGCACGACTGGTCGATGAACTCGAGCGGGAGCAGCAAAGGAGAATGGAGGAGGTCGGACGGCTCCAGATGACCGTCGACGATCTGCAGAAACGTCTCTCCAGGCAGCAGGAACAGCTCGCAGTCGTTGCAGAATGGGTGGATTACTTCGACCGGCAGATGGATGAGGCCACCCGCCCGGTGCTTGAACGGGTCCGGCGGACCGTCACGAAGAAGGACGATCCCGGGCAGCCGTCGGGCCGCTCCGGCTGACCCCATGCCCGGGTTATCTCCGGAACCGGGTGCACGGCCCCTCTCTCACCATACGTATGGCGCATCAGTAGCAATAAATAATATAAAGTGTTATAGAAATAACAAGATTTAAATACGATCCCCGCTACCGGCACGCGAGGTGATCGAGATCTCAGAGCAGAAGATGGCTACAGTATTGACCATTGTCATTCAAGCCCTGGTTGTTGGCGGGTTGATAGCCTGTATCGTTGTTGGAACACAGGATCGGCCGTCTTCAGTGGCTTCACCGGACACCGAGGCCGGGCATATGGGTTTCCACCCCGAGAGCGCCTCGCCGGCCGCTTATCCCGTTGTCGGCCACCGGCCGGAGAGCGGACCGGGCGCCGGAGAAAAGATCCTCTCTCTTTTTAGAGCACCCGGTCCCGCTAGTGCATCACGATCTGCATGGCTGTCGGGTACCTGTTCACGATGGCATACACCAGAGGTTTCCCTATCCAGAGCCTCCCACCCTGCATCCTCCGGAGAGGGCTGATCTCGCTGAGGTTCTGGAGGGCCTGCACCGCAGCCTCGTCTGCGAGGAAGAAGCTATCCGGAACTGTGGAGTCGAAGTAGAAGAGGATCGGAAGCCGGAGCCGTCGCTGCAACGCTTCCGGAAGGGCCTGCTCCAGCCGGAGGAGGACGTCCCGGTCAAAGTCGTGCCGGTTCCCGCCCTTCGTGACGGACGAGGGGTGCTCCTCCCGTAAGAGCCGTGAGAGGCGTTTGCGCTCTGAGACGACACCGTCGTTGATCCTGCCGATTTCAAGCCGCATCCACCGCAAAAGGGTCGACTCGTCGCTTGCTGATGGTCGGTCGGGCATATCCGCTCCTGTGGCGATCCTTTTTCGGGTCGGGTTGAGAGACTGATCTCGTTGCCGTGCGATATATACCTGGCCCTGGATGGCACGTCTCCCTATCCGGGACCCCGGACGCAAATTCGCCGATCCGGGTCCGAATGTCCCCCTTTATCGGATCATAACGCTCTCATCTCCCGGCGGAAAGTATATATCTCGACCCCTCCTTTCGGTGCCTTCTGCGTGATCATACATGGAACGGGATTCAGCGCACTGGAAATACACTCAACGGCATGCCTGCTCCCCCAGGGGGCCTCTCTATGTTCTGCTGCTCGCCGGCGTAGCGGTCCTTCTTGCAGCTGCCCCGGCAGCCGGCACCGGCACGCCCGGGGGAGAGTACGACCCCGGGATCGCCGCGATGCTCGCAGAGATCGATGAGTCCGAACTCCGGGACACGACCTACGACCTGCAGAACTTCTCGACCCGGGCATACGGCACCGACGGGAACCGGGAGGCGGGTGCGTACCTCTCCGCAAGGTTTGCCGCCATCCCCGGGCTTGAGGTGGAGTCCATGGACGGCGAATCCGGGAATGTCGTCGCCACGCTTCCCCGGGGCGGCAACGCCTCAGACGGGATCGTGCTGGTGGGCGCGCACTACGACAGCACGTCGACAGATCTTACCCGCGCGCCGGGGGCTACCGACAACGGCTGCGGCGTCGCGATCGTCCTGGAACTCGCCCGGGTGATGAGCAGGCACTCGTTTGACCGGACGGTGCAGTTTGCATTCTGGAACGCTGAAGAGGTCGGAAGACTCGGCAGCATCGACTACGCCGCTGATGCGGCGGCTCCGATCGCGCTCTACCTCAACTACGACTCGTCCTGCTACGATCCTCTTAACCGTTCGGTCCTCGACATCGTCTACGACGAGCGATCGGCAGGTGTCGCGGCACTCATGGCAGACTATAACACACTCTACGGCACGAACTTCGCCCTGACCGAGAACATCCATTCCTGCACCTCGGACCACATATCCTTCCGGGAACGGGGCTATCCGGCCGTGACGACACACAGCGAGGAGCACGGCCCGGCCCATACCCCGGACGACACCATCGACCGTGTGTCGTTAGGGTATGCGAAGAGGAACGCTCAACTGGGCCTCTCGGTGCTCGCGGAGGTGGCGGGGTATCGGGACGAGGGGGCCGATGCCGCCATCCTGAAGGCCCCGATGGTGGTGTGGGACCTCTCCGGAAGGCTGGACGGGGCGGATTGACGATCGGAATGGAGCCGTTATCCGTCGCGCAGGGGAGGCGGGATGATCGCGGTGCCGTTTTCACCCCCGGAAGAGGGCACTCCGTCTCCGATCCGGAGAAACCCCCCTGTATCCGGGAGCACGATGCCCTCGCCGGACCGGATGCGGAGAGGAAAACACTCATTTTTATACGGTCAAAGCCAACGTTAAAGAAATATGAAAGATTCTGAGATCCTGATGAACCCCAATGAGCTGGTACGTTTTCTCAAGAAGGATCCGGCCGATTTTACGAAAGAGGATATCATACGGTTCTGCGAGGAGAACGGAATTGAGATGGTCAATTTCCGGTACGCCGCCGAAGACGGCAAACTTAAGACCCTCAATTTCGTTATCTCCTCAAGGGAGCATCTCGACATCATCCTCTCGGACGGCGAGCGCGTCGACGGCAGCAATCTTTTCTCGTTCATCGAGGCGGGGAGCAGCGACCTCTACGTGATCCCCCGCTACCGCACGGCGTTCGTGAACCCCTTTGCCGAGGTGCCGACGCTCGAGTTCCTCTGCTCGTTTTACGACAACGACGGGAAACCCCTCGAGAGCTCGCCCGAGTACGTACTCCGCAAGGCGGACGAGGAGTTCACCCGCCGGACCGGGTACACCTTCAAGACGCTCGGCGAGCTCGAGTATTACGTCATCGGCCCGCGGGACGATCTCTACCCCGGCCGCGACCAGAAGGGCTACCACTCGGCCGAACCGTTCGTCAAGTTCGCGGACCTGCGGGACGAGGCGATGCGGCTGATTGCCCGCGCCGGCGGCCGGATCAAGTACGGCCACTCTGAGGTCGGATGTTTCTATAATGACGATACCTACTATGAGCAGCACGAGATCGAGTTCCTGCCAATGTCGGTGGAGCAGGCGGTCGAGCAGTTGATCGTCGCGAAGTGGGTCTTGCGGATGCTCGGCAACCAGTACGGCGTCGAGATCAGCTTCGCCCCGAAGATCACCGCCGGCAAGGCCGGGAGCGGGATGCATTTCCACATGCTCGTCGAGAAGGACGGCAAGAACCTGCTGGTCGAGGAAGGCAGGCTGAGCCCGCTCGCCCGGAAGATGATAGCCGGTATTCTCGACGCCTCCGACGCCCTGACGGCCTTCGGGAACACCATCCCGACCTCCTACCTCCGTCTCGTTCCACACCAGGAAGCGCCGACGACGGTCTGCTGGGGCGATCGCAACCGCTCGGTCGTGGTCCGGGTGCCTCTCGGCTGGATCGGCGCCAACGGCATGACCTGTGACGCCAACCCCGGTGAAAACGGCCTTACACCGAACCGTCCGTCGAAGCAGACGTTCGAGTATCGGGTCGCCGACGGCTCGGCCGATCCCTACCTGATCGTCGCCGGCCTCGTCGTGGCGGCGCTACACGGGATCGAGATGCCCGGCGCGCTCGAGATGGCCGAGAAACTCTACGTCAGCGGGAACATATTCCGCCCCGAGTTCAAGGAGCGGCTCGCGGAGTTCCGGCAGCTTCCCGCCTCCTGTGTCGAGTCCGCCGAAGCGCTCAAGGCGAAAAGAGCGCTCTTTGAGCAGAGCGGAATCTTCCCGGCGGGGATGATCGACAGCCGGATCACCACCCTGAAGGCCTTCGATGACCTGGGATTGAGCGAGAAACTGTACGGCAACAACGAAGCGATCCGCGAACTGGTTGAAGAGTTCCTCCACGTGGCGTGAGAGCCGGAGAATACTTTTTTTGCCGGCATTAACCGGGCACCGTCAACACCCCCCGCCCCCTGCACCGATGGCTGCGGCACGGGGCAAACTTATTATCAGGAGGGCACCAGAGGAGGTCGCTCCCGGGAGTGAGGCGGGTTTTCCGGCGGGCGGAGGACACGGCCTCCCGCTATCCCCGGGGGCCGCGCAGAACCGCGACGGGCCGCGCACGTCCGGGTGGTGAGGAAAGCGTATGAGAGGCGAAGCCGAAGAGAAGATGGGGGAAGAATCGAGACCGGTCACGTTTACCTGCTATCGTGTCACCCCGGGAGAGGAAGAAGGCACTCCCGAGGAGGGTATGAACACCTACAGCGTCGTGGTGCTGCTCCCCGACGGGGACATCAAGCACCAGGTCGTCTGGGCGCAGGCGCCCGAGGATATCGGCGATGCGATCCGGGTCCCCCCCGGTTCGCGGGTGATCATGACCGAGATGAAGAACACCCTCGTATGGGACAGCGAAGAGGTGGGGGCCGCACCGGCCTCCTGACCTCTTTTGAGACCGGACCCTTTCGGCCGTCCCGTTCCGAAGACCTGGCCGGAATACTCTCACTCATGCGGCACCGCGGAAGGGAGATTGTGCCTTCCGGTTCGCCGCGGTGTTCTGGTCTGCATAGGCGCTCGAATTCAACAGAAAGATGTCGACAGAGTCCGTTGATGTACCGGACCGACACTCTGTCATGGATGGAGTATGGTTGCCGACGAAGTAAGGAAGGCCATCGACGCGAACAACAAACGATTCTCCGAAGGTTTC
The DNA here is from genome assembly GCF_032944295.1 of Methanoculleus nereidis. NCBI lineage: Archaea > Methanobacteriati > Methanobacteriota > Methanomicrobia > Methanomicrobiales > Methanomicrobiaceae > Methanoculleus > Methanoculleus nereidis. Next base: position 48,894 of record NZ_JABFFQ010000001.1, on the reverse strand, counting down.
CTGAAGGGCGATGCCGCAGTAACGGCATCGGTTCTTGCAGAGGACGCCGTCGTCTTCCCCCCGGACGCTCCCATGATCCAGGGAAGAGAGGCGATCGAGGAGTTCTGGAGAACGGTCATGGCCTCAGGCGTAAAAGAGGTGGAACTGACCACGTTCGAACTCTCAGGGAGCGGCGATTTTCTGCACGAGAGGGGAACGGGCATTCTCAAGGTCCACCCCCCGGGTGGAACGCCTGCCGAGCAGAAGATTAAGTTCGTCGTCGTGTGGAAGCGCACGGCGGACGGCTGGAAGAACCTGTGGGATATCTGGAACGCTACTCCCTGATGCAGGGAGCGGCGAACCCCCCGGATCCGTCAGGTATCTGAAGATGCCCTATCGCAACGGATACGAAGAGGCGTGCCGGTCACGATCGCCTCGTGTACGAAGGGCACCGCAAGGGCGTGGTCCTGTAGCCGTGTAGTTTATGAAAAAGAGGTATTCAGGGGAGCACTGTATCTTCCCCGGTGATCTCGCTTAAGTAGACCCCTGACCCCACCCACCAGGTCTCATCGACCGGAAGGACGTACCCGATCTTGAGTTCGTCGCGGTTCTCCTGCTCGGGGTTTGGCCAGATAAAGACGATGAACCCTCCTCCTGACTCTGCGGTATCCCTGAGCGCCCGGATGTTTTCCATTCCAAACGGATCCTGCCGTTCGATCAGGCTTGTGCCGATCGAGGCCTGCAGGTGGGGGTGGGCGAGGAGCGTCCCGTTGTAATCGTAGGCGTAGAGATAATGCTCCTCTGAATCGACAAACATTCCGGAAGCGTTCGAGATCTCGGCAAACGCTGCTTCCGCCTCCTGTTCACGGCCGTAGGCGGCACCGCGCTCGACGAGGTCGACCATCGCGGAGACGGGTTCGGGATACGGCTCGGTTCCGGGCCCGGCCACGTCGGAGAGGTAGACACCTGAAGCCACCCACCACGTCTCGCCAGCAGGAGCGACGTAGCCGATCTTCGGGATGTAGGTCTCCACCGCCGACTCATTGATGCCCCCGTCATCCGGCGCCGGGTAGAGGTAGGTGATATACCCGCCACCGTTTGCCGCTGTATGTGTACCGATGCGGATCACCGGCAGCCCCCGGACATCGGTCCAGTTCCCGCGGTTGGAACCGATTGCATCTTTCTCGTATGGATGGGCAAGGAGCGCCCCGTTGTAATCGTAAGCGTATACATAGAGAGCTCCCCGCGAGAACCCGCCCGCCTCGTTGTTGAATTCAGCGAGTGCTGCATCTTCTCCGGCGGCCTCCGCGTAGGCGGCGGCCTCCCGGACGAAGTCTGCAAGATCTGCGTGGGTCATATTCTCTTCCACGGTCTCCTGTTCGGAAGGGCCGCTACACCCGGCCGCGAGCACCAGAAGGAAGGCTATTCCGGCGAGGTAAATTCTATTCATATTCCCTTGTGAGGTGCAAGACCAAAAAAACACACCGGAACCTTCTTCGCCGGGAGAACGGTCTGACCTGCTCTCCCAACCTGGCTCATGGAGAGGTATATGTGGGATCGCATCCCCTATCCCGGGCAGGTGATCGGATGGCGAATGTTACCCAGCAGATGGCAAAACCCACGGAGTACAGTGCAGTCAACCTGATGAAGGATGCCGGGGCGGATGCGGAACGATGGAGCCGGATGCCGGATGATGCGGCGATCAAAAGGACGGTTGAGGCGATCGAGGCACGGAACATCAGGGTGAGCCTCGTCGATACGGTGGAGGACGCGCTCAGGACCGTCGTTGACCTGCTGCCTGAAGGAGCTGAGGTCATGAACGGCTACTCGACGACCCTGATCGAGATCGGATACGACCGGGTGCTCAAAGAGAACCCGAAGGGATGGCGGGACTATCACGCGGCCATCACCGCCGAGGACGACACCGAGAAGCGGCACGCGCTCCGCCGCAAGAGCGTGGCCGCCGACTATTTCCTCTCCGGGGTGCAGGCGATCGCCGAGTCGGGCGAGCTCGTTGCGTGCGACAAGACCGGGAGCCGGACGGGAGCGTGGCCTCACGCGGCGGCACACCTCATCCTCGTCTCCGGGACGAACAAGATCGTGCCGACCATCGACGATGCGCTTCAGCGGTGCCGGGAGTACGCCCTGCCCCTCGAGAACCAGCGTGCGCAACACGCCTACGGCACGGGGAGTTACATCGGCAAGCACGTGATCCTCGACCGCGAAGAAGTCGACGGAAGGGTAAACCTGGTCCTGATCCGCCAGCCGCTCGGGTATTGAACCCGGCTGCCCCGCGCGGCGGCACCGGGCCTGCCTGCTAAAGGAAAAGAGCGGCGTCTTCATGGCAGGCGTATGCCCGGTCTGTCTCATTTTTCGGGTGCGGGTCAACCGGATTCATCCTCTCTGTCCGGCCATGCAGGAGCGGTGTGGTCGCGGCTGTGGCGGTGCTCCCCCCTTCTTTCCTCCTCCAGAGGGTTTAGTATATCTGACTTCCCGTGCCACCTTAATGCATGGAGATCGCAGAAATCCTCAGCTTCCCCGTTCCGCTCTCCGACATCACGCTTGAAAGCGTTGTTCTCGCCGTGCTTGTCGCGATCATCGGGTGGATCGTGGTGAAGGTGCTTACGTCTGTCTTCACAAAGATGCTCTCCCGGGCATCTAAACTGCCCACCCTGGTCATCGAGTTCCTGGTCAGGTTCTTCTCGGTCCTGCTCTACGTGATCCTCGTCCTCATCGTCATCGCGACGCTCGGGTTCGATATCTCCTCCGTGGTGCTCGGGCTCTCGGCGGTGATCGGGCTCATCCTCGGTTTCGGCCTCCAGGATACCGTCACCAACCTCGCCGCCGGGGTCTGGCTGGCGGCGTTCCGCCCCATCGACAAGGGTGAGTTCGTCGAGGTCAACGGCATATCCGGGACGGTCACCTCGGTCGGCATCATGGCGACCGAGCTGCTGAAGTTCGACAACACCTACATCACCATCCCGAACTCTCTGGTCTGGGGGAGCCCGGTGATCAACTCCACCCGCATGGATACCCGTCGTGCCGAGGTCAAGGTCAGGGTCGCTTACGACAGCGACCTGAATACAGCGATCCGGGTCGCCACCGACCTGATGGCGGCCCACGAACGGGTGCTCCCATCGCCGGAACCTACGGTTCTCGTCACCGAACTTGCCGACTCTTCGGTGAACCTCTCCCTGCGCGCGTGGGCGAAGACGTCCGATATGTGGGACGTGCAGTGGGATCTGACCCGTGACATCGTCGGGGCGTTCAAGGAGGCCGGAATCGAGATAGCCTTCCCGCAGGTGGACATCCACCTGGACCGGGCCCAGTAGATCTCTTCTATTTTTGCAGATCCGCACCCGGGGCCTTCCCGGTCCGACGAAAATCCCTATGGGCTTGGTCCCTGTGGCTTCAGGGCTCTGCGGGGCTGAAGATGTCCCTAACTGCTTCCGGTGCGAGGGGGGAGTCACGCACAGTGTCGGTTTTCAAGCGCTAGCAGGCATTCCTGCCCGGAACGGTCAACATATTTTTTTAAATTAATGCCTGGTGTTAATGAAATTAAATCATTGCATCAGAGGTATATTTATAGTTTAACTTTGTAACGTAATGCAATGGAGGTATAATTGTGGCAATAACCGCGATAATGAACATAATCGGTGGATTGGTATTATGTGCAGGAATTATAGGAGTCCTGCCCGTGCTCGGGGGCGTCCTTGAGAAGGCAGGCAAGTTCCTGGGCGGTTTCCAGGTCATCATAGGGATCATCATGATGATCCTCGGACTACTGGGGATCTTCTCACTGCAGGGTATCGTTGCCTTCCTTGTCGGGGTCATCCTCCTGACCGGCGCGTTCCACGTAGTCCCGGGTCTCGGTAAGTATCTCGAGAAGTTCGGTACGTGGCTGGGTGGCTTCCAGACGATCATCGGTGTCGTCGCGATCATCATCGGTATCCTGGGGCTTCTCTGAGGATTCACCCCAGGGGTGAAGGTGGCAGAGCGGGAACTCTTGCGGCTGAAAGCCCGGGATGAACGCAAGGCCGCCCTTCTTTTCTTCTTTCAGATCTTAAGGCTCTGTTGAAACCCTGTTCCGATCTTCATCCTTTCCCTGATGAGGGTGGTGTCACACCAGGCCTGTCCCCGGGCCGGCCTTTTTTCACGGGCATATCCTCATGCAGTGGACCGTGGTTGCCTGCGCACCTCCGGTGCTCGAACTCCTGCCGTGCCGCCGGTCGTTTATCGCCATCAGGGGTGGGGCTGACGGGGAGGGGGAGACCCCCTCACCGGGTGCGCCCGAAGTCGATGAAACCCTTGTAGGGATCGACCGCCATCAGGCGGACGCGCACCCTCTGGCCGACCCTGAGCCCCTGCTCGCCCAGCACGACCCTTCCTTCGGCCGGCGGGTCAATCAGCCGGACATACGTCCCTTTCGCCGAGGCGCCGGTGACAAACGCTGCAAATGTCTCACCGATCCTCTCCCGGAGGAGGACCGCGGCCGCGGCCTTCCGGACGTAACGCTCGACCTTCTGTGAGGCCTTCTCCCGGTCGGTGAGCCGGGCGGCGAGGTCCTCGAGTTCGTCCATCGTGTAGGGCGGGTCGCGCTCGCCGCCGACGGCTGATTTCACCAACCGCTGGATGATGAGGTCGACGTAGCGTCGGTTCGGGGCGGTGCCGTGGGTGTAGTCGGTGACGGCGAGGGCGAAGTGGCCGATCGGCTCGTCGCCCGGCCGGAACGCCACGTACTCGCCTGCCCCCATCAGTTTCACCACGGTCAGTGAGAGGTCGGGGAAGCGGTCGGGGTCGGCCGCCTTCTGCCGGATGAGAAACCGGGTGAGCGCTTCGGCGTCCGGCTCGGCGGGAAGGTTCTCGCCGCGCTCCGCAGCCTCGGCAACGATCCCCTCCCAGTTCTTCGGGATGCGGACAACCCGGTGGATCATGGGAAGATCGGCGGCGTTCAAGAACGCCGTCAGGGTTCCGTTCGCCGCGACCATGAACTCCTCGATCAGGCACCGCGCGCGGTTCTGCTCCTGAACGACGAGACCCATGACCCGGTTCTCCTCAACGACCGGTTCGGCTTCGATCGTCTCGAGGGCGAGCGCTCCCTGTTCCGTCCGGCGCTTCTTCATCTGCATCGCGGCCTCGTCCTGGAGGAGGACCTGTTCCGCGAGGCCCGGCGTCTCTGCAACCATCTCCGGGATGGCCCCTTTCCCTTCCAGCCAGTCGCCGACCTCCTCGTAGACGAGTTTTGCCCGGTTCGTGACAATCGCCCGGTAGACGTCGCCGGGTAGCGTGCTCCCATCGGGAAGAACGGTGTATTCGATGACGACTGCCATTCGGTCCCGGCCAGGCAGGAGTGAGGTGATGCCCGCCGAGAGGCGGTCGGGAAGCATTGGAAAGGTCGTAACGCCGGTGTAGACCGAGGTTCCGTTATGGGCGGCGTGCCGGTCGGTCCCCGAGCCTTTCGGGACGTAGACGTCGACGTCGGCGATGGCAACCCGGACCAGGATCTCGCCGTTGCTCTCTCTTTCGCAGACCTCGATCTGGTCAAGGTCCTCCGAGTCGTGGTTGTCGATCGAGGACCAGAGGAGCGAACGGAGGTCGCGTGGGTCATCGAGGGTCTCCGGGAAGACTTTGGCGTCGAGGCCCTCGACCTCGCGGAGGACGGGTGGCGGGAACCCGGGGATAAAACCGTACTGCTGCATCGCCGTCCACGCGATGCCCTTGAGGTTGACGGGCTGCTGGTTCTGCATCTCTGCTTGAGTGATTCGTTTACGGGTATAAAAAATGGCCTGTGGGGGCCTTCGCCCTATTCACGGCGGTTTCGGGCCGCTCCTACCATGCTCCCCGGACAGTTCACCGGATCTCGATCCGCTCCCCCGTTACCATGTAGTGCGCCTTCTCCGCGATCTTGCACGCGTGGTCCCCGCAGCGTTCGAGGTATCGAGCGATCATGATGTAGTTCGTGCACCTCGCGATCGTCTCCGGGTTCTCCGTCATGCAGGCGAGGCATTCGCGGAGTATGGAATACCTGAGGGCGTCGACCGCCTCCTCCCTCTCTTCGATGCCGCGTATCGCAGTGAGGTCTTCGCGTTCGAAGGCGACCAGCGCGTCCGCGATCATCCCCTCGACGAGATCCGCCATCTGGGGAATCCCTATAAGGCCTCCTGCGTGCGGCGCGTCGGCGAGTTCGGGCACGACGGCGGCGATGTCTTTGCCGTAGCGCCCGATGCGGTAGAGGTAGGTGATCGTCTTCAGCGAGGCCGCAATCGTCCGCAGGTCTTTTGCCATCGGCTGGTGGAGAGCGATGAGCCTCAGGCATTTCTGCTCGATCTCGTGATCCTGGTCCGCGATCCTCTGCTTGTCCCGGGCGACCGACTCGATCAGCGCCGCGTCCTGGGTCCGGAGCGCTTCCATCGACCGGTGCAGCATGCCCTGCGCGAGGCAGCCCATCGCGAGGACGTCCCCTTTCAGGGACGCAAGTTCCGCATGAAATTTCTCTGCCATTGTATCTACCCGAATCGTCCCGTGATGTAGTTCTCCGTCAGTTCTTCGCCGGGATCTTCGAAGATCCGCGAGGTTTCGTCGAATTCGATCAGTTCTCCCATGTACATGAACCCGGTGTATTCGCTGACCCGCGCCGCCTGCTGCATGTTGTGCGTGACGATGACGACGGTGTAGTTCCGGGCAAGCCGGATAATGAGGTCCTCGATCTTTCCTGTGGCAATGGGGTCGAGGGCGGAGCAGGGTTCGTCCATCAGGATCACCTCGGGTTCGACGGCAAGGGACCGTGCGATACAGAGCCTCTGCTGCTGCCCGCCCGAGAGGGCGAGCGCCGGTTCATGGAGCCGGTCTTTTACCTCGTCCCAGAGCGCTGCGCCCTTCAGGCTCTCCTCGACGATACGGTCGAGCGCACCCTTTTCCCGCACCCCGTGAATGCGGGGGCCGTAAGCGACGTTCTCGTAGATGCTCTTTGGGAAGGGGTTCGGCTTCTGGAAGACCATGCCGATCTTTTCGCGGACTGCATACGCGTCCGCATGGCCGTCGTAGATGTCCTCCCCATTGAAGAGGACGTTTCCGGTGATCCTCGACGAATCGATGAGATCGTTCATCCGGTTGCAGCACCGGAGCAGGGTCGACTTCCCGCATCCCGACGGCCCGATGAGCGCCGTGACCGTCTTCTTCGGGATGCGGACCGTGATGTCGATGAGGGCATGTTTCTGCCCGTACCAGAGGTTGAGGTCTTTTGTCTCGAGAATTGTGGAATTGTCCATTTCTACATCACCTTCGCGTGGTTGTATCGCCGCCGGACGAGGATTGCGGCGAGATAGATCGAGAGAACCAACAGCAGGAGCACAAACGCGGTCCCGTAACTCTGCGGGGTTGCCCCTGGAATGCTTGTGGTGAGGACGAAGAGGTGGTAGGGAAGCGCCATCACTGGCTCCGTGAGCGACGACGGCAGGAACCTGCTGCTGAAGACCGCTGCCGTGAACATGATGGGGGCCGTCTCGCCTGCGGCGCGCCCGATGGAGAGGATCGCTCCGGTGAGGATCCCGGGAAGCGCGGGGGGGAGGACGACCCGCGAGATCGTCTGCCACTTCGTCGCCCCGAGAGCGTAACTTCCTTCCCTGAAGGAGCCGGGGATTGACCGGAGCGCCTCTTCGGTCGTCCGTATGATCGTCGGGAGGATCATCAGGCCGAGGGTGATCTGTCCGGCGATCAGCGAGACCCCGAAGCCCAGGAAGAGAACCAGGAACGCGAACCCGAACAGCCCGAAGACGATGGACGGGGTTCCGTTCAGCAAGTCCACCGCGGCCCGGATGCTCCGCGTCAGCGGGGTCTCGGCCGTGTACTCGATGAGATAGACGGCGGTCGCGATCCCGAGGGGAAGAGCGATGGCGAGGGCTCCTCCCACGAGGTAGAGCGTCCCGGCGATCGCGGGGAAGATCCCGCCTTCTCTCCCGAGGTCGCTCGGCGACCCGGTCAGGAACTCCCAGGAGATCGCCCCGGCGCCGTTGACGACGATCTCCGCGAGGATCACCCCAAGCGCCGCTAGCACGATCGCGACCGAGAGCGATATCAGGAGGAACGCGCACCGCTGCGAGGTTCTCGGGGAGACAACCCTCCCAAATGGTGCCGATGCGGCGTGGGGTATGCGCGAGGCCGCCGCTGTGAGCGCTCGATGCGGCCCGGACCGTGCCGTCCCCTGCATCCGGCTGACGATGATCCTTGCCGTGCTGTTGACGACGAGCGTGATGAAGAGCAGGACCACCGCGACGCCGAAGAGTGCGTGGTAGTGCGTGCTCCCGAACGCGACTTCGCCCATCTCGATGCCCAGCGTCCCGGTCAGCGTCCGCACGGGAGAGAAGACGTTGGTTATCGGGTCCGGGATGACGGCGGCGTTCCCCGTGACCATGAGCACCGCCATCGTCTCGCCGATGGCGCGTCCCATCCCGAGGATGATCGCCGCGCTGATGCCGGAGAGCGCACCGGGGACGATGATGTTTTTGATCGTCTGCCAGTGGGTTGCTCCGAGCGCGAGGCTGCCTTCCCTGAACTCACGGGGGACCGAACTGATGGCGTCCTCGGCGACGCTCGTGATCGTCGGGATGGCCATGATCGCGAGGAGGATCGAGCCTGCGAGCCAGCTCGATCCCGACGGCTGGTCGAAGGCGATGCGTATCCAGTCGGTCAGGAGGATCAGGCCGAAGAACCCGTAGACGACGGAGGGGATACCGGCCAGCAACTCGATGGCGGGCTTTATGATCGTTCTCGTCCCGGAACCGGCGATCTCAGCGATGAACACAGCGCTCCCGATGCTGAGCGGGACGGCGATGGCCATCGCGAGCGCCATCACCAGGAGCGTGCCGGTGATGAGCGGAAGTACGCCGTAGGCCGGGTGCTGGCCGGCCGGGTTCCATTCCGCGCCGGTCAGAAAGTTCCAGAGACCCGTCTCGAGGACGATCTGGTATCCGTCGCGGAGCAGGAAGACGATGATGAAGAAGACTGCGGCGATCGCGACCAGTGCGGCGCAAAAGAGGAGTTTCCCGACGGTCCAGTCGACGAGATGCCTTGTTGCCCCGGCAGGAGAGGGGCCGACCCCGGTTTCGGGCCGCCGGATCCTCCTGAAGTCCCGGAACGGAACCGGTGCAGCCTGTTCTTTCTTCATGGTCACTCCGACGATCAAAAGAGAGGCGCGGTCATCTCCACACCGGGATGTAATCGAGGCTCGCCACGATCTCCTGCCCCTCATCGCTCATGATGAACTCGAGATACTGTTGCACAAGCCCCTCAGGCTCTCCACTCGTCAGCATAAAGAGCGGCCGGCTGATCGGGTATAGCCCGCTCGATACATTCTCAAGCGTGGGTTCGATGATGGTTCCGTTGACGTCCAGCGCGAGCGGTTTCACGGCGTCGGTGTAGCCGAGGCCGACGTAGCCGATCGCGCCGGGGGTCCGGGATACCTTCTGCTGGATCCCGCCGTTCGAGTTGAACTCCTCCTGGGTTTTGACGAAGTCCTCTTTCTTCAGCACATACTCGGAGAAGAACTCCCGCGTTCCCGACGCACTGTCTCTCCCGATGACGACGATCGGCTGATCAGGCCCGCCGACCTGGTCCCAGGCCGTGTAGGTGCCGTTGTAGATGCCCCGCACCTTATCAAGCGTGAGACTCTCGACGATGTTCTCCTGATTGACGATGAGAAGGATGGCGTCGCTGGCGATCTCGTGCCTGACGATATCGGGATAACCTGCGGTCTCCTCGGGTTTGAGGTCTCTCGAGGCCATGCCGATGTCTGCGGTGCCCTCACCGACGGCCTTGATCCCGACGCTTGAGCCTCCGCCGCTCACCATGATGGCGGCGGAAGCGTCTTTCGCCTCGAATGCTTCCTTCGCTCTTTCGGCGATGGGCAGTACCGTCGTCGATCCCGTCACCGTGATCTGCTGCGACGGTGACGTTGCGGCACCGCCCTCATTGCCGAGACATCCTGCTATCATGAGAAGAACCACGAGAGTGCCGGCGACGGCAACCGCGATCACGTCTCCTGACAGATTCTTTCCTGTCATGGTAGAGAGAAAGGAAGAGAGCGGGCATATGGATTTTCGACATTGAATATTTTCGAGAACAGTGGGACAATACCTGTATATACTTTATTGGGGGGATCAACAATTATATTCACAAGAATAGTGATACGTGTCTTATGGAGTTTCGGAAGGTTCAGAGGACCGGGGGGTCGTCGTACGTCATCTCTCTTCCCAAGGAGTGGGTTCAGTCGATGAATATCAAGAAGAACGAACCTCTCCCGATCAAGATCCAGGCCGACGGAAGCCTGCTCATCCTCCCCCGCCCTTCGGAGGAGAAGGAGCCGCGAACGAAGGAGTTTAATGCCGATACAATAGAGAACCCCACGTTCCTGTTCCGGTGCCTCGTGGGCTCGTATATCGCCGGATACACGGCCGTCCGGGTATCTTCCTCCGCAAAACTCTCGCCTGCAACCCGCAAAGCCGTCCGGGACTTCAGTTCAATGACCATCGGCCAGCAGATCGTCGAGGAGACCGACTCCTCTATCCTCATCAAAGATATCTTGAACCCCTCAGAGATGCCGTTTGCAAACAGCGTAAAACGGATGTTCGTGATCATCGGGACGATGTTTACCGATGTGATGACCGCCCTCGAGACGAAGGACCGGGCTCTCGCAGAAGACGTCATCAACCGGGATGTCGAGGTGGATAAACTCCAGTGGCTGGTCTCGCGCCAGTATCATCTCATGTTCTGGGACGCAACTCTCCGGGAGAAACTCCACGTGTCCGTTGAAGAAGCTTCGAACTACTATGTCGTGAGCAGGACCCTTGAGCGGATTGGTGATCACGGTGTCCGGATCGCTTCTCACATCCCCGTTCTCCTGGACCATGGGGCTGATCCGGAGATCGTCGCCGATATAAAGGTAGCCACGAAAAACGCCATGGATATCCTACATTCAAGCATGCGGGCTCTCTTTTCGTCGAATATTGTTGATGCCAATCGCACCATCGATATGGTCGCCGGCCTCGCGGGGATGACCGACGGGATCAGCGCACTCGCGCACCGGGAAGAAGGCGAACTTGCCCAGTCGATCGGCTATATCGCGGAGAGCATCCGGCGGGCGGGCGAATACTCGAGCGATATCGCCGAAGCAATCATCAACCAGCTCATCCGTGAGAACGACGGATGAGACAGGGATGCGGTCACCTGCCCTCTTTCTCCCACCAGACCGCCGCGGTCGGCCGCACTGTCGTCTCGACATACTTCCCGGACTCGTTTTTGCGGAGCGCCCGGGCGAAATACTCCCTGACCGGTGAGAGATCCTCCATACCGGGGTTGTGCATCGTCACCCAGGTCTGGACGGCCTCTTCGGGGGAGTCGTAGACCGCGTCCCAGACGGCGTGATAGATCCGGACGTTCGGGTAGATCCCGGCGTCGTGGAGGATGTTGACGGGGTAGATGTAGTCCGGGTAGCCCTTCCGCACGGTCGCTGCCTCCCCGAAGACCGCCCGGTAGAGCGCCATCTCGTTGGGGTTCCGCCACTCGCCCGCGTGCCAGAAGAGGTAGACCGCCCGGAGAGCCGCGGCGTCGAGTTTCTCCAGGGCAGCGGCGAGGTCGTAGAACCCGAGCGAGAACGCCGCGACGACGACGTCGTGCGGTTCTATGTCCCTGCCGATCACCGTATCCTCCCACCGCATCGTGGCCGTGGAGTAGTTCGTGCGCCCTTCCGCCGCCATCCGCTCCCGGAGGACGGAGAGCATGCCTTCCGAGGGATCGAGGGCCGTCACGTGGGCGGCGGTTCGGGCAATCGGCACAGCCAGCCTCCCCGTCCCGGCACCCATATCGAGCACGGTGTCCTCCGGCTGGATGTCCAGGATCGCGAGTTCGTGCTCGGTCGCCTTCTTCTCGTCCCGGGTGACCCGCCGGTAGGCAGCAGCGCGTTTGTCCCAGTGGGCGGCGGGATCGCGGTCTTTTTCGGCACGTTCGGGCGAACCCACGTGGAGCGCCTTCCAGAGCTCGTTCCAGTCAATGATCCGGTGCATGGTTCTTCCTTTCTTCGCGAAATATCATAAGCGCTCGCTCGCAGCAGTGGGATGCGACTATGGTAGCGGCCCTTCTCCGGCATCCCAGAGATCCCGTCCGCGATCGGTGACGTCCCCCGGGAGATCTACGAGTTCGATGGGGTATGGGGCGAAGAACGACTGGTTCATCAGGTACGGTTCCTGGAACCGGATCACCCACGACCGGAGCAGGCCGCGGGGTTCGGCCAGCGTGGCATGGCCGTTTTTATAGCGGTCAATCAGCCTGATGCAGTAGGCTCTCTCCTCGTCTGAGATGCGGTCGGCGAAGTATCCGAGGGCGTGCAGGAGAACGTTGACGTTGCCGGTATACCGGGGAGCCCGTGCGAGCGCGATAGAGAGCATCCGGCGATATTGGAGGAAGAGTTCTCCCGGTTCAACCGCTGCCCGGGACGCGACGAGCCGTCCCATCTCCCGCAGCATCTTCTGGCTCAAGGCGAGCAGGAGGAGTTTGTTCTCCGCGTGGAACTGCACGAGGGCTTCCCGATTTCGGGTCTCCTCGACACCCCGGAACGCCGCCAGGGTAAAGATTGCGGAGAGGAAGTGGTCGCGGATCCGCTGATTGTTGAGGCGGAGTTCGTCCTCGACGGGAAGGTCCGGGTACCGCTTCAGCACCTCGCGGGCGAAGAAGCCTGCGGACTTTGCTATCGCCGCGGACTTCTCCATCGACGGGTACACCCGCACGTTCCGGGTTCCGGAGGTTGGGGAGCCGCCTTTGAGGATAAACCCGTCGATCGGGGGCAGGGGATCGAGAAACCCGGCTGCAAAAGCGGACATCTCGGCAGTGACGTCCCGCCCGGTAGCCGGCTGCACAAGGCGATCGGAACCGCCTGTCCGGACAATCCTGACGGTCGAGCGGGGGATCCCGAGCCCGATCTCGACCTCCGGGCAGACCGGGATGCAGTCAGCGTACTCCCGCAGGTGTGCCACCGTGGGGGAGGGTATCTTCGAGCCGTCGTAGCGGCACGGGTCGAACTCGATGCAGCGGCTGACGACGAGGCGGGGGCGCGGGTATTCTCGGGTCATGGGGTTCACGATACGGCGGGGTGCATATGAATCCTTCTGGTGGTGGGTGCGGGTATACCTGCTGGACTGTATCCGGAACCCTTATTCACCCGCCCAAAAGAGATACGATCATGAAGGTGCTTGGGATCAGCGGGAGCCCGAGAGCAAGGGGGAACACCGCCCGCCTCCTCACGGAGGTTCTCCGCGGGGTCTCCGATGTGGGCGGCGAGGCGAGCGCCGTCAGTCTCTCCGAGTATGTCATTGCAGGCTGCGTCGGTTGCGAGCGGTGCAGGCGCGACCTGACCTGCACCCGCTTCAATGACGGCATGACCCTATTGTACCCCCGTATCGTGGAAGCGGATGCACTCGTTCTCGGCTCGCCCGTCTACCACTACAACGTCACCAGCCAGATGAAGGCGTTCATCGACCGGCTCTATGCCTTCTACGACTTCACCGATGAGCGCCCCCGGGGTTATTCCAGCCGTCTCGCGGGCCGGGAGCGCAAGGCCGTGGTCTTCGCGGTGGGTGAGCAGGCCGACCCTGCCGACCTCGGCGTTGCACTCGAAGCGCTCTCCCTGCCGCTCCGGCCGCTCGGCTATGAGGTGGTTGCCGAACTCCCGGTCCTAAACTGCTTCGAGCCGGGGATCGTCGGGAAGAAGAAGGAGGTGCTTGAGCAGGCGTACCGGTGCGGCCGGGATCTTGCGGCGGCGCTCTCCGGGGCCTGAGGTGGCAGCGCGGAGCAGCACCCCCGTATGGAGAGTGGGGACGTCGGCCCGGTTCAGATATGCCCGCAGAACGGCCCCGATACCGGACTGACGCCGAACGGTGTGGGTATCCGCCTGTTGGGGATAATCTTATGTACGGTGAACCGCTCCTCGAATCACCGTTCCGGAACGGTGCAGGTGGCGGATGCCGATGAGAACTACCACGACGTCGAGATCTGTGTGGCTCTTTTTCCTGCTGGTCTTCCTGTTATCCCTTCCCACGTACGTGCTCCGTCTCGCCGCTCCATACAGCCTGCTGATGGTTTTCAACCCCTTCATCGCGGCCTCGATCCTCACCTACCGGGAGGCGGGATCGGGCGGCGTGAGGCTTCTTTGGAAGAGAACCTTTGATTACAAACGGATCCAGCGGAAGATCTGGTATATCCCCCTCCTTCTCCTGATTCCGGCCGTGACCATCCTGCAATATGGACTGATGAGACTGATGGGGGTGGTACCCATCCCTCGCCTGCAGTTCCCGTTCCTGATGATGCCCGTCTATCTCCTGGCCTTCTTCATCCTCGCAATCGGTGAGGAGGTGGGCTGGTCGGGATACGCCCTCGATCCGCTGCAGGACCGGTGGGGTGCTCTCCCCGCGGGCATCATCCTGGGGGTGGTGTGGGCGCTGTGGCACCTTGTGCCCTACTCCCTCGTGAACCCGCTGCTATGGGTGGCGGCCCAATGCGTCGCGACGGTGATGGTACGCATCCTCATGGTCTGGCTCTATAACAACACGGGAGGGAGCGTATTCGGCATGATCCTGTTTCACGCCATGGTCAACATGGGATCGGTTCCCGATTACGGTTTCCGGTACGACCCCGTCCTGGTGGCCCCCACCCTGACCGTCATGGCTGCGGTTGTGATCTTCATGCGGGGGCCCGGGACCCTGGCCCGCTACCGCTATGCCTGAGCGGTCCGCTGCCACGATTCGAGGAGTAAGGCAGACTCTTCAGGAGAGCTGCTCGACGATATCCACGAATACGCCGGCCGGGTCTTTGAGGATGAAGTGCTTCTGGCCCCATTCTTCTTCGGTGTAGGGATACACGATCATCACGCCCTCAATCTTCTGCGCCTTCTCGTACTCTTTCCCGGCATCCTCTACGTCGTAGGTGACGATGATGCCCTTTCCGTCATACGCATCGTGGAGAAACGGGGGCTGGTTCGGGAGGTTCGGTCTCATGAACCCGAGCTCGATGCCGTTTTCATGCTTTAACTGGATATACCAGTCTGCCTCAAAGACGATGTCGAAACCGAAGTGGTCGACGTAAAAGTCCCTGCACTCTTCGAGGTTCGGCGTGATGACGACGGGGTACTGTACGGATACATCTATCGGCTCCATATCGCATCTCCTTCTGTCGGCACGACCCCTTCGAAGAAAAGGTTTGCCATGGGTCGCTTCCGGCGGGCGGACCGCCGGGAAAAAGGACGGCCCCCTTGCCCCTCAGTTCTTGAAACTGTGAATCGGTGCGGGGATCCGCCCGCCACGGTTGATGAAGTCGGCGCACCCGAACCGGTTCACCTGCTGGACCGGTGCATGACCCAAAAGTCCGCCGAACTCGACGGTCTCGCCGACGTCCTTTCCTACCACCGGGATCAGCCTGACAGCGGTGGTCTTATTGTTGATCATCCCGATTGCAGCCTCGTCCGCGATGATGCCGGATATCGTCGATGCGGGTGTGTCGCCCGGGACCGCGATCATATCGAGGCCGACCGAGCATACGCAGGTCATCGCCTCGAGTTTCTCGAGCGTGAGGGCACCGCGGTTCACCGCATCGATCATCCCCTGGTCCTCGCTGACCGGGATGAACGCGCCCGAGAGCCCGCCGACAAACGAACTCGCCATGATCCCTCCCTTCTTCACCTGGTCGTTTAGAAGGGCAAGCGCGGCCGTCGTCCCCGGTGCTCCGGCCGACTCGAGTCCCATCTCCTCGAGGATCCCGGCGACGCTGTCCCCGACGGAGGGCGTGGGGGCAAGGGAGAGATCCACGATCCCGAACGGGATCCCGAGCCTCTCCGACGCCTCCTGCGCGACGAGCTGGCCTGCACGGGTGACCTTGAAGGCCGTCCGCTTGACTGTCTCGCAGAGCACCTCGAAGTTCTTGCCCCGGACCCCCTCGAGCGCGTGCTTGATGACCCCCGGGCCGCTTACGCCCACGTTGATGACCGCATCGGCCTCGGAGACGCCGTGAAACGCCCCGGCCATGAACGGGTTGTCGTCGGGGGCGTTGCAGAAGACGACGAGTTTCGCGCAGCCGAGGGAGTTGTTCTCCTTCGTCGCCTCGGCCGTCTCCCGCACGATCTCGCCCATCAGTTTTACGGCGTCCATGTTGATCCCGGTCTTCGTCGAGCCGATGTTGACCGAGCTGCAGACCCTCCCGGTCGCGGCGAGAGCCGCCGGGATTGAGCGAATGAGGGCTTCGTCGGTCGGGGTCGTGCCTTTCGAGACGATGGCCGAGTATCCCCCGAGGAAGTTGACCCCCGTATCCCGTGCGGCTTTATCAAGCGTCTTTGCAACCTCTACAAAATCCTCCGGGGACCTGCAGGCCCGCCCGCCGACCAGCGCGATGGGGGTTACGGATATTCTCTTGTTCACGATCGGGATCCCGTACTCGAGCTCGATCTCCCTCCCGGTCGAGACGAGGTCTTTCGCCAGCCGGGTGATCTTGTCGTAGATATTCCTGTTCAGGGTATCGAGATCGGCGTCGCAGCAGTCGAGAAGGCTGATACCGAGCGTGATCGTTCTCACGTCGAGCTTCTCCTGCTCGATCATCTTGTTGGTCTCGTTCACCTCGAGAATATTGATCATGGAACCCCTCAGATGCGGTGCATCTTCGTGAAGATGTCTTCCCGCTGGCACCGGATCTTAACACCGATCTCCTCGCCGAGGTCGTCGAGTTCGGTTACCATCCCGGCATACGGTTTTGTCGATCTGCCGGTATCGACGATCATCATCATGTTGAAGTATCCCTGCACGATCGTCTGCGAGATGTCCTCGACATTGACCTGGTTCTCGGCAAGATACGTGCAGACCTTCGCGATAATGCCGACGGTGTCCTTCCCGACGACGGTAATGATTGTCTTGTTCATGCTCTCCTGTCCCTGTATGGTATTGATCTCTTCCGGCATTAATCCGATGAGGACAGCACCGGGAAGGGGGTGAAAACGTCCTTCCCAAAGAAGAGGAGGGTTCAGGGGGGTGCTACTGTGCGCTCTCGTCCGGCTGGATCACGCCGAACGTGTTCCCCTCGGTATCCCTGCAGTACGCCAGCCATCCGACGCCCGGCACCGCCATCCTCGGAAGGGCGATGCTCCCGCCGGCTTTGAGCACTGCGTCGAGGGATTTGTCCAGGTTGTCAACGCCGATCGTGCAGACGTATGCGTTCACGGGCTGCCCTTCCGCAGGCGCCGGACCCCGGCGTAACATGAGGCCGCCGTTGATGCCGGGCTCGGTCTCGGGTCCGGTCATCATCATCCAGTAGCGGTCTTCATCCTTCACCTCGGTCCCGGGCGGGCTCCACTCCTCTATCTCCCAGCCGAAGACGTCCTGGTAAAACTTCACCGCCCGCTCCGGGTCGCCGGCATGGATCTCGAAATGTACTATCCGGTTCATGCGATTCATCCTCCTTCTGCTGCCTGGCGGCAGAGGTTACATACGACCCCTGACTTAGTTGGGACGGAGATATATCTTTACGGTGGATTGATCTCTGCAGTGCGGCTTCCCTGTCTTGACTGGATGTATCTCGGGCCGCACGCATATGCTATCCCGCGTGGGAGAGGTGCGCACCGGTGGTTCAAGGTCTGGTGGAGCCGGCGGGTGGGCATGCGGATGAGGGTTACCTCCGGCCGTGTGCCTCTTTTGATCGGAGATCCTTACCAGCCTTCACCTCGATCAGAGTCTGAACAGGGCGACAAGTTTTGCATTGACCTCCGCCTTGAGGTCGTCATCCAGTTCTCCAAGTTCACCGACCATCAGGTCTTTCAAGACCGTCGCGATCTTGTCCAGCCGGATCACCGAGTCGACTTTGAGACCGCTCTTCAAAAAGCCTGCATGTGAAGAGGTTATTATAACTCCGGCGGAACTCGTTCCTGTGTGAGTTTTTGATGAGATGAAGGCGAGGACAACATCGCGGGCGCCCTCGTGGAGGACGAGCGCCGGGCGCAGTTTTGTCGTTGTTAAATCGGTGAAAGGAAATGGTATCAGAACGATCTATCCCTTCATCGATACACGACCCTGACATCGCTGACGGTATAGAGATCGGGCTCCTCGTCCAGGAAGGTGGAGAGCGACCGCTCGGAGAGTTTCATCATTGCGAGACTCTCCCTCTCATTGAGGAGATCGTCGATCTTTTCGGTGAGCACTCTGATGCTCTCTTTAATCTCCCTGACGTCCGTTTCGATGTCAGTCATGATGCATCCTGTGTGAGAATTATGCAGATGGTCGGTTGGACATGCCATCAATCTTTGTGTTTGGGATCGGGTTCCCGGCATGGTATGGCGGAGGTATCGGGTTCAGGCATCGGTCTACGTCAACGTACGTTGCCTTGGAGGTGGTGTATCAACGCTACGTCAATTCTGGTTGACATAGCCTCGCGACCTAACGGTGTCGTTGAAGAACACTGAGAAATAACATCCGGGAGTCATTAGTTCATGAAAAAGTACAGCAGAGACGACCAGACAACGATGGCGGCCTGGGCCGCGGACTGCGCCGAGCGGGTGCTCCCGCTCTTTGAGAAGGCATACCCGGAGGATGACCGGCCGCGGAGAGCCATCGAGACGGCCCGAACGTGGGTCAGGACAGGCATCTTCAGGATGGCTGAGATCCGCGGGGCGTCGCTCGCCGCCCATGCCGCCGCCCGCGACGCCAAAGAGAATGACACGGCTTGCTTTGCTGCCCGCGCCGCGGGCCAGGCGGTGGCGACCGCACACGTCCCCCAGCACGCCTATGGGGGGGCTTATTACGCTTTGAAAGCCGTCGCGGCGGCGGACCCGGCGAACGCCGTGGTGAATGTTACCCGGGAGCGGGCGTGGCAGGCGGAGCGGCTCCCCGTGGGGTTGAGGGAGGAGATTATGGAGAGGATTGTTGTTGAGGAGCGCGGGGGCGGGGTTTCTGTTAAACTGAGGAAGGGGGAGGGGTTTTGAGGGATTCGTGCCCCGACCGAGGGCTGATCGCGACAACCACATCCTACACCCTGTCTCATGCATCCACTCCAGAACCCGATCACCCCACCTCCCGCAGATCCCTCCGCACCCGCCGCCGCATATACCACTCCGCCACCGCGCCCAGCGCATGGTAGACCGGGTTGACCGGAACGTCCACGTAGTAGCGCCTCCCCTTCTCGAACCACCCCTTCCCGGCCCAGTAGGCGTGGTCCGCGGGGCTCCGGTCGCCCAGCTCGTCGCAGGGCGCTCTCCCGATATGAAACGCCATCACGTCGAAGAACCCGGGCCTCCTCGGCGTTTCCCTCCGGAGCGCGGCGAGAAAGGCCTTTGCCGCCGCCTGCAGTTTCTCTTCGTTCTCCCGCAGCCGGTAGGCGGGGAGCGGCCCCATCTTCGCGTGGGAGAAGATCCCCGCCCGGGCGACGACCTCGAAGCCCCAGATGCGGGCCACCGCGTTGAGGTAGTCCAGCACGTCCTTATCCCCCATCACCCCGACGGTGGTGAGAAGCAGCGCCTTCTGCCGGAAGAACCGGGGGCGGTGGAAGATGTAGGAGTGGCGGTCGATGAAGACCTTCATCAGCCCCGAGACCTAGAACCCGTACACCGGGGTGGCGAAGATCACCCCGTCCGCGGCATGCATCTTCTCTTCCAGGAGGGCCGAATCGTCCTTGATGGGGCAGTACTCCTCCCCCCGGTCGAAACAGGTGTAGCACCCGCGGCACTGCTCCAGGCCGACGTCCCCGAGCATGACGTACTCCCAGTCAACCGCTGCCTCCTCCTGGAGAATCTCGCGGATCCGTTCGGCTGCACGGTAGGTGTTTGCTTTCCGGGCGCTGCCTATGATGACCAGGACCTTTATGGGCCGATCTTCCATGGAAGAGTGAAGGTAACTCTCATACATAGACTTTCTTCCCCTGTACCGTCAGGTGCGTGCGGCTGTATGGGGGAAAGGGGGCACAGAAAGAGATTAAATGCAGAACAGGGTGAATAAAACGGGCAGGGCCGTTCAGGCGTGCCCGAATCCGCCCCGGTCAGTCCGGCTCTGTCAGGAATCCGGTGACCAATCACATAAACAGTTCCGGTGCCGCGCTCATCGCAACGTGCTGCTGCCCGGGCATGACGACGACCCTGCTGTTCGGCAACGCCGCATGCACCGCCGCCCCTCGCCCGGGCCATCGACCGCGCCGATCCCGGGGTCCGGGCAAGTATGATCCCCCGGGCGACAAAAATACTCAGAGCGGAGGGTGAAAGTGTAGTCCTTCGGGTAGGCCCGCTCACGCTGGTTGATGAGTGCCCTTCTAATGGTGCTGCTCCCGTATCCTCCGCCGTGAGGGGCTGTCACGGTGCCGCTGTTTCTTCCCCATCAAATAGGCTATAATGGTTAGATTAATGGAAACATCACGCCAAGGAATGCATGACGGGGCGATCCGGTATGCAGGAAGAGGTGCAGAAGAAGGCGGGGCCTGATCAGACGCCGGAGTCCGTCATCCTGCGTGTTGCGTATTACTCCCTTGCCGTCAACGCCGGGCTGGTCGTCGCAAAACTGCTACTCTCGGTCTATACGGGGAGCCTTGCCCTCCGTGCGGACGGCATACATTCGTTCGTGGACGTGGTCGCCTCGCTTGCGCTGATCGTGGGGGTGTACCTCTCCTCGCGCAAACGCCGGGATTTCCCGTATGGGCTTTATAAGGTGGAGAATGTCGTCGCGGTAGCCATTGCCCTCCTCATCTTCTTCACCGCCTTCGAGATTGCGGCGGAGGCGGTGACGGGCGATGCCGCCGCCCAGCCCTACAGCGGGTGGGTCCTCCTCGCCGTTGCCGCCTTCATCCCGGTGCCGTATATCCTCGGCACCTACGAGGTGAACGTGGGGCGGAAGTACAACTCCCCAAGCCTGATCGCGGACGGGAGGCAGCACCGGGTGGATGTCCTCTCGTCCTCGATCGTGTTCTTCGCGCTCCTCGGGCAGTTCTTCGGCATACCCCTGGACCGGATCGCAGCCGTCGTTGTCGCTGTCTTCATCGTCCGGGCGGGCTGGGGGATCTTAAAAGACAGCATGCGAACTCTCCTGGATGCCTCGGTCGATTACGATACGCTCAACGAGATCCGCAGCATCATCCTCTCGGATCCGAAGGTGAGCGGCATCAAGAGTATCACGGGGCGCAACTCCGGGCGCTACATCTTCGTGGAGGCGATGGTTGAGATGGCGGAGTCGGATTTTGGGAAGGCGCACCGAGAAAGCGAGCGCATCGAGCAGGATATACGGCGTCAGGTGCAGAACGTCGAGCGGGTCCTCATCCACTATGAGCCCAAAAAGAAGACGCACCTGCGGTATGCGGTGCCGCTGCAGGACCGGGAGGGGTCGATCAGCGCTCACTTCGGTGAAGCGCCGTATTTCGCGATCCTCGACTATGACGTTGAGAAGAACCAAATCGAGCGCCAGGACACCATCTCCAATCCATTTACGGATGTGGAGAAGCGGAAGGGTGGACAGGTGGCGGAGATGCTGCTCGCGCAAAAGATCGATGTGGTCTTCGTGCATCACTCGCTCGCGGGGAGGGCGGCAGGCTACGCGCTTGAGGCGGCGGGGGTCGAGATGAGGGCGACCTCCGCGACAACGCTTGCGGAACTGATCGACGATGTGGTCGTGAATCATGGGGAAGAGACCGGCGCTTCGCCCCGGTGATCTCTTCGTTTATAGATCCGGATGAGATGCCTCGAACCGACCGGGAGCATTGGACTATGAGGGAGAATTAAAATCCTGGCCTTTCTATTGCATCCCGATATTTCGGTCCGGTTGCGTCTCAGGGCGTTCCGCTGTGCCTCACGCTGACGGCAACGACGATGGCTCCGATGATAAGAGCAACCGCTCCCGCCGCCGCCCAGGTTGGGGATGGGCCGACGACCTCTTCGCAGTTCGCGATGCATAATATCGGACGCATCCGAAGAATTCCCGTGCCCTGCAGAAGCCATAGCAGGCCGAGGGTGACTACAAAAGCGCCGAGAAGTGCTCCAATTATCTGGCTTGCCTTCATGCTCGATCGACCGCCAATCTTCGATACCGGTAAAAATACCTTCTGCCTCGCAGGTTGTGATGTCGCCTGGCACCGTTCCGGGTTATGAGCATGGCCGGGGTAACTCCAGGCGATTGCACCTTCTGTCAAACAACCTTCATCTTCCCCGAAATCCCACCTGGATAGCAATAGAGGGTTCCGGGAGAGCAGTATGCATCACCGCGAAAACATCATCCTCATCGGGATGCCCGGCGCGGGGAAGAGCACCGTGGGCGTCATCCTTGCAAAAACGCTTGGCATGCAGTTCATCGATACGGATATCCTGATACAGGAGCGGGCCGGGAAGATGCTGCAGGAGATCCTTGATACGGACGGGCCGGATGTCTTCAAGCGGATCGAGGAGGAGACGATCCTCTCCCTTCACCCCCGCAATGCCGTGATCGCGACGGGCGGCAGCGTGGTCTGCAGCGAGGACGCGATGGCGCACCTGAAGTCAGAAGGGCTGGCCGTATACCTGAAAATTCCGTACGAGGAGATGGAAAAGCGGCTCAAGAACATCACGACCCGGGGGATACTCCTCCTTCCGGGCCAGAGCCTCCGCGAGATGTACGACGAGCGGGTCCCGCTCTACGAGAAGTACGCCGATCTCACCGTCGCGTGCTCGGGCGAGGATCTCGAATCCGTGGTCGGGCGCGTGATCGAAGCGTTGTGAGGGGTCCGGGATGGGGGGTTATGACCCCATTTCTGCAACCAGGAACCGCCCCTCCTCATCCTCGGCGAAGCGCACCGTGACCGTCTCCCCCTCGTGCACGCCAAAATCCGAGTAGGGTTCGTTCAGGAGAGTTCCCCGCAACGACGCGCCGTCGTCTGACTGGCCTTCCAGGCGGACCCACACGCCTTCGGGGATTGTTTCGCGGTCTTTCGAGACAAGGATCACCGATACGTCGTCGAAGCACCCCGGAGCCCTGAACCTGTCGAGGTCAACTCTCTTTCTTACCGCCTGGAGCTGTTCCGGTTCGTAATAGAGGCGCCATCGCTGTTCCTCGAGCAGCGAGAGATCGTTCGCTTCATCGTTTGAGAGGAGTGTATACGTTCCCACCTCGTCGGAGTGAAGTATGAGTCCCTCGCCGTGATTCTCGAAGTTCGCGACGATCTCCGGCGCCCCTCCGGGCTCGGTCCGGCACAGGGTATGGATACGAAAGGTGATGCCCTCCTCGTGGCCGACGTAAAAGAAGCCGATGCACCTGTCCGCGTCCGGCCGCATCAGTCCCTTCGCGGAGAGGATGCGGGAGATGCCGGGACCGATCTCCGCGATTGCCCACCTGTTGATGATCTCTCTATCTGAATAGGGTGTCGTCCTGTTGTTCATGGTACGTGGTACAGGGTCTTCATGTGCAATGTGAAAGCAATTTCGAAATGTTCATGGAAAGTCCCTGACTTGCTCTCCCTGTCAATAAGAAGTATCTGAGTTGAGGAAGGGCCCGATATCGTCCCCGTCCGGGCATCAAGATCCCTTGCAGATCACCTACGAAGTTAAGCGCACCGTTGCCGGGATGCTCTGGGACGGCATATCTCCCTGAGCAGGTCGTCGAAGAGACCTCCGCGCTGTATGGCATCCCGGAAGAGTGTATGAAGGAAGTGCTGGCCGCAGTTCCGACTTAAATCTCCCTTGTAGACCATATTTCCTCTGGCGAATCTCTTTTGATCATCCCTTCTTGGCAGTCTTTCCCTCTTTTTAAGATGGTCTAAGGAGAGGCCTCAATGTTCATGTATGGCCGGACGTGTCCGGACCGGAGGGATCCTGTTCTTTGCCATACGAAGACTTCCCTCATCACCGATTATTATTCGCACCTGCGGATCAGAGCCTGAGTTGCACACCGCAGACTTCCGCCCTGTCCGTTATGAACCCCGAAATATACCGGATAAACGGAAATTCCACGTTTTTCCAATTCTTCCCTGATAAACGTATTGTCGTTGTGATCGTTCCAGGACATGATGTAATGACTTTCGTCAACGGGCAAACCATTAACGGCCAGCCTTGAGGCATCTTCCAGAGAAACCGTTATTGTGTCAAAGTTTTCAAGGGCTTTTGGGATGCCTTCTGCAAACGCTTCAGGACAGAGAATTGCGAGACCACTTCTGGGAACCGAAAGCACACAGTCAAGATGGAGAATCTCAGGCACCAATGGCACACGAATTACATTGAAGGCATCACCCAGGAAATTTTTCAGCCAGCGATATCCGGCTTCATTTGAACCCACAGCGGGATTCATCGAGTTTCCCACCAGGATCGTGGTGCCAAGAACAATAACGTCGCCGCCTTCCAGCAACGGTTTTTCGTCACCGGGAATTGCCAGTGGTTCTGTATGCGGCATGGCAACCCACCTGACACCGTCAACGCATTTTTTCCGTAAAATTTCACTGAAACCCGAGATGTCTGTTTTTCTGATAGGGGTTCTAAGATTGCATTCAATAATGGTATTTCCGATGATCACCAGATT
The DNA here is from genome assembly GCF_032944295.1 of Methanoculleus nereidis. Taxonomy (NCBI): domain Archaea; kingdom Methanobacteriati; phylum Methanobacteriota; class Methanomicrobia; order Methanomicrobiales; family Methanomicrobiaceae; genus Methanoculleus; species Methanoculleus nereidis. The sequence continues at coordinate 24,388 of NZ_JABFFQ010000001.1, read as the reverse complement.
GTCACGGGGAAAATCCTGAGAGTATCCGTTTATCAGGATTTGTTCGCCATAGTTCTCCCGAATGAATTCCGGAGTTATCTCTTTTGGGCGAAGAACCTTTACTCCGAGTTTTTTCAGAACAGTGATAAAAGCCTGAGTTTCTTCTTCAAGCATTTCGGATTCGCTTTTCCCCGTATCCGGATGTATCATATCTGCAAAGTTCATTCCGGCCGTTTCCCGGGCATAGGCAGCTTCATCCTCCGGCAGAATCCGGAGAGCATTTTCAAACCATGGTGCCTTAAGGTCCGGTGTCATTCCGGTAGATAATCCGACGATAACTTCCTGAAGTTTTCCGTATTCGGACTCTACATGGATTTTTGCGTCTTCCATATGGTTTTCCACTTCCCTGGGAATCCGTGTCGGGTCCTCTGAAATGAGTCCCTCTCCGGGGTTACATTGCCGGTTCGAAGTAGTTTGGATCGGAAGTGGTTATAAAATGCGGGGAATATGGGGGGGTCGCCTGATGAGAATAGATGAATCTCAAAATCAGTCTTCATTTATCGGCAGAGATTTCCCAAAAACTGCAACGGAAATAAAAATGATGGGCACGTCGAGATTCGAACTCGAGACCCCCGCCGGCGAATGAGTCGTCATTACGCCGGCAGTTTTCGATTCTGGCGCCTATAAGGGATTTGATGATTTTTCAAAAACCTTGTGTAATATAGAGAATAGCCTGGAGAAGGGGAACGGGGTTGATACCCTTTTGATCTCTACAAGGTCCATGTAGAAGGGTTTAAGCGGTTTTGCACTGTCGGGGACTCTGTGATATCAGAAACGACCTATAACGATTATGTTAACTGACAGTCTACGTGGGGAAGTCAGATAAGAACTCCCGGTGATATCGAATTTTTATACTGACAATGAAATTAAATTGAGCGAGAAGTTGGGAAAAACCTTCGGGAAACCGAGGGGATACTTTGCCGGACGGTATCGCCCCAGCAAGAAAACAATCCACTCGCCTGAGCAGAGGAATTTAGCAAAGAATATCTTCTGAATAGTCAAAGAGGGATTGTGTCTATGCAAAAAGAGCTGTTAGGTATACCAGCGCAATGGAATAAACTTCCTCAAATCTTTAAAAACAATGATATGTTAGTCGCTGTGTCAGCCGTTTGAACATGCCGCTGGCCTGGAAAGGAAGTATTTATAGTATGAACATGGGTAAACGGGTAAAAATTGTAGCCGTTGTCGTGGTTTGCGTACTATTTGATATCGTTCTTCATCTTGTTACAAGCGCATACAGTACTATGCCTGAGAATCCGAACTACAGCATAGTGGCAGCGTTGCTCGGGACGGAGATTACTGTATCTCTCTGGGCGCTATTCTCTTTTTCCGGTGCTGCTTATGTTTATTGCCGCATCAGAAACGTGATTCCGGGAGAGGGAGTAAAGAAAGGGGTGCGGTACGGGTCTGCAATAGCGCTGATCTGGCTTTTTGCCATGCTGGAGGGGGTATCCCTATTTGGCAATCCAATTATTAACGAATTTGTGGTTGGCCTCAGTGATGCAATACCTGTTTTTTTAATGGCGATTCTATTGAGTTTGCTAAATGCTGAGAAAGGAGAGAATGCTGGGGTAAAGCCGTTTACTCTTCGACAGAAGATGATTGCCGTATCCATATTCACAGGGATATTCTTAGTTGGACGATACGCTGCATATGTCACAGAAGTGATCCAATCCGGATACCAGACAAGCCTGTTTTATACATTTTTCTGGACGCTCCTTATGGGTGCCTGTATTGGGGTAGTATGTATATTGCTCGGGAATATCGGAGATACGTTGTCCCTGGAACGTAGAGCAGCGAAATTTGGATTCCTGATTTTTGGAGTTAACTGGGCTACGTTCCTTCTTTTTATGCCCTTATTGTTTTCCGGCTATTTAATCGACGTGTTGTCCAGAATCATTATAGACACCCTGCTTGTAACGATCGGATATTACCTGACATTTAGTCCCAGCTCTGAAAGAAACAGCCTTAAATGTGGGTAAATTGCACGATAACGTGGTTTCTGAATTCAAAAAAACACGCGCAAAATCAGTCCTAATGTACAAAAGCGAGCAGGAAAATGGGCTCGTCGTGATTCGAACACGAGATCTTCGCCGTGTGAAGGCGACGTCATAACCAGCTAGACCACGAGCCCCATGCATCGACCGGGAATTGAACCCGGGCTATTGGCTTGGAAGGCCAAAGTCATACCACTAGACCATCGATGCAATGCACGATCCGCTTACATAAGTAGGCCGTGCTGAATATTAAATATTGGGTGGGAGAGGAGCCGGGCCTTTAATACCCGCGCCGCTGCGCCTGCAACTCCTCGAGGGCGGCCACCCGCTTCTCCAGCGGCGGGTGCGTGGAGAAGAGCTCCATCAGGGTGTTTCCCGAGAGGGCGGGGATGATGAAGAAGGCGTTTGCGCCCTCTACTTCCTGTTTCTTCTCGGCGGGGACGTAGTCCATCCGCCCGCTGATCTTCTGGAGCGCCGATATCAGCGCCCGGGGATTCTCCGTCAGTTCGGCGCTGCCCCGGTCCGCCGCGAACTCCCGGTAGCGGGAGAGCGCGCGGGTGAGCAGGGTGCTCAGGACCCAGACGAGGATCGAGACGATGTAGACCAGGATCAGCGCGCCCATGTTGTTGTCGCGGTTGCCGCCGCCACCGCCGAAGAGAGCCATGAAAAACCAGTTGCGCATGATCAGGAAGGCGAGCATCGATATGAAACTCGCCATCGTCAGGGTCAGCATGTCCCGGTTCTTCACGTGCGACATCTCGTGGGCGAGCACCGCTTCGAGTTCCTCGCGGTTGAGCGTCCGCATGATCGAGTCGGTGACCGCCACGACGGCGTTCTTCGGGCTGCGCCCGGTCGCGAACGCGTTCGGAACCGGGGAGGTCATGATCCCGACCCTCGGTTTCGGGAGGCCCGCTCTCGTGGCGAGGCTCTCGATCATGCGGTGCAACTCCGGGTACTCGTCCTCTTCGACGATCCGGGTGCTGGTGCTCCAGAGCACCAGCTTATCGGAGAAGAAGAACTGGAGGAACGCCATCCCGGCGGCCACCAGCAGGAGGAACTCAAAGGGGAATCCCAGGGCCGAAAGGACGCCCAGGAAGATCAGGTAGACTATGAGGAGCAGGAATGACGTGAGAAACATCCTCATAGTGAGACCGAAGTCGCGCGTCCACTTCATGATAGAAACATGTTGTGCCGGATCGCTATTAAGGTCTATGCCACTCTCTCCGGTTGCTTCCGTTTGAACCGCGCTCCGGTGCGTTTTGCGCACGCGCCAGTGCCCTTATCTCTCTCCGGTGCCATAGATAAGAATCGGATGACGCTGAACGAAGTGACCATCAGCAGGGCCATTCTCGAGGAGCAGCACCGGGCGCTCATCGACCACCTCGAGATGGACGCCGCCGTCATCGGCGGGGGACCCTCGGGGCTCGCCTGCGCCGCGCTCCTCGGCGGGCGGGGTGTCCGTTGCGCACTCATCGAGAAGAAGCTCAGTATCGGTGGCGGCATGTGGGGCGGGGGGATGATGTTTCCCCGGATCGTCGTCCAGGAAGAGGCACGCCGTCTCCTCGACCGGTTCAATATCGCCTACAAGGAGTTCGAAGAGGGTTACTACGTCGCCAAATCGGTGGAAGCCGTATCTAAACTCACCGCAGCGGCCTGCGACGCCGGCGTCGAGTTCTTCAACCTCACCTCCGTCGAGGACGTCATGGTCCGGGGCGATGGCAGGGTCGGCGGCCTCGTCATCAACTGGACGCCGGTCGATATGGCCGGACTGCACGTCGACCCGCTCACCATGGCCTGCACCTACACCGTGGATGCCACCGGTCACGACGCCATGATCGCCCGGATGGTCGAGCGTAAGGGCGGCGAACTCAGGGTGAAGGGCGAGAGTTTCATGTGGGCCGAGCGTGCCGAGTCACAGATCCTCGCTCACACAAAAGAAGTCTTTCCCGGCCTCTTTGTTACCGGGATGGCGGCAAACGCCGTTGCCGGGGAGTGCCGCATGGGGCCGATCTTCGGGGGGATGCTTCTGTCCGGGGAGCGTGCCGCAGAACTTGTTGCAGAAAGGCTCGGCCGGTAACACTTCAAAATTCTTTTTACTCTCCCGGCGGTTACCAGTAAGTATGGAAGAGATCGATCCGGAGTCACTGGCCGACGTCGCGTACGGGATCTTTGAGGTTTACCTCAACCGCGAACTCCGCCTCCGCGGCCCGTACCTGTTCGAACTTGTCGAGCAGGGAGCTGATTTTGAGGCGGACGTCCGTGAGGTCTTCGGGAAGTTCCAGGAGGACTACCCGGAGCTCGCAGAAGCTCTCCTCCGCCGGTTCGGCGGGATCGATGCAATCTACGCACCCCTCAGGGAGGGCGAAGGGGTCTTCCCCTCAAAGACGACCCGGATGTACTGGATCGTTCAGGATGCCCCCGGCCCCCTCGCGCGAGGCCTCGACGACGATCAGGTGGGGAAATGGCTCCTCTTCGTTCCCGGGAACGCGGTGGACGAGGCGTGGAAGAAAATCCGGGACGAAACGATGCAGGGAACGCTCGGCATATCCGCGAAAGTCAGCACCGCCAAGCCGAACCCGGACTCGCGTGACGAGCGGTCGGTCATCTACGTCTATACTCGGGACTGGGCGGACGAAGAGGACGTGATGCGGGTCCGCGAGCGGCTCCGCAACCTCGGCTTTGAAGAGCGGATCGGCTACAAGCGCAACATCGAGACCTACCGGGGCGAGTACAGCGAAGAGGGTCGAAAGGTCACCTATTACAGCGCCTGAAAAGCGGGCTCTCATCGCTGGTGCCGCAACATCAAGAAAAGAGTATACCGGGTCTCGCTTCTGCGCGCCCGGGTGCGTTACGCCTTCCGTTCCTTGGACTTCGCCCGGAGCTCGTCCGAGCCGCATTTGCGGCAGCGGGTCGCGCGGATTGCGTTCCGGGCGTTGCATTTCATGCAGATCTTTACGTTGAGCAGACGTGCTTCAGCTTCGGGAAATCTTGCCATGTCGAAAACACCACTTGTCAGTTTGGTACTATTCGTGCTTGCTACTATTAACAGTTCTGCCTTCTTTGGTCTCCCGCTCGACCCAGGCGCGGAACGCCTCGAGCGCCCGCGCCCGATGAGAGATCCGGCTCTTCTCGGCTAGGGGCATCTCGGCGAGCGTCTGCCCGCTATGCTCGAAGATCGGGTCGTAGCCGAACCCTTCCTCCCCCCGGGGGGCGACGATCGTCCCCGGGAGGATGCCCCGGAAGATCCGGATGCCGTCCTCGCGGGCGAACGCGATCGCCGTCTCGAAGTGCGCGCTCCTCTCCGCGACGCCCTCCATGAGTCTCAGCACCCCGGCATTGCCGATGGTGTCGTGGACGTAGGCGGCGTACGGCCCCGGAAACCCGCGGAGCGCGTCGATGAAAAGGCCGGTATCATCGACGATCAGCGGGCGCGAGATCACCCGGTAGGCGAACTCCGCCTTTTCCCGGGCGATCTCTCCGACGTCGTCGTGGCGGAACTCCGGGCACTCCAGCGGGACGTGCTCGACCTCCAGCACCCCCGCAAAGTAGGCGGCCACCTCCCGCGCCTTGTTGGCGTTGCTTGTCACCACCGCAAGCCTCACAGGTAGCGCCCCCGCAGTTCCACCTCGTGCTCCCGGGCAAGGGCCTCGTCCGCCCCCGGGAACACGCTCGCGTAACCCCTCATGAACGCCTCCTTCAGCTCCTCGAAGTTCTCCGTGGTGCTCTCGAGCGTCTGGAAGAAGACGTGGAGGTCGACTCCGCGCCCCTCAATCTCCGAGGATGTCGACGCAAGCCCGAAGTCTATTAAGACGCACTGACCGTCGCGGACGATCATGTTGCTCGTCGTCAGGTCGCCGTGGATGATCCCCGCTCCGTGCAGTCTCCCGACCGCCTCACCCGCGAGCCGGATTGTCTCCGGTGTGGTGACGTACTTCAGCACCTCACCTTCAACGCGCTCCATGACGATCGTGTCCGCGGTGATATCGCGGATCACCGGGGTGGGGACCCCCGCCCGCCGCGCCGTCGCCATCAGGCGGGCCTCCGCCCGGGTCCGCTCCACGATCAGCCGACGATCGAGCGCCGGGTTGCGGTAGCGCTTGCCTATCCGGCGCTTGACCACGTTCTCCTCCCCGATCTCCACGACCGCCTCCGCGCCCCGGGCGACGCCCCCCTCGTGTGGCCCGATAGGAAAGACCTCGCCGGGCTCCGTCCGCCAGACGACCTCCACCTCGTCCGCACGGTAGCCCGGCCGGATCTGCGACTCCTCGAGGGGGAGCACGACGCCGTGCTCCAGCATGATCTTACCCGTATAGGCGATCATCGCGCCGTTGTCACCGAGGTACGTCCGCTCCGGGACGGCAAACGACGCTCCCCGGTCCTCGCACATCACTTGGAGCATCTCCTGCAGCCGTCCGTTCGCGCCGACCCCGCCGACCAGCAGCACCTCGTTCTTGCCCGCGTGCGCGAGCGCGCGCTCCGTCACCTCGACACACATCGCAAACGCGGTCTCCTGCAGGCTGAAACAGACGTCTTCGAGCGGCGCGCTACTCTCCTGGGCGGCGCTGACGAGCCCGGAGAAGGCGAGGTCCATCCCTTTCACCGTGTAAGGGAACTCGATGTAGTTCCCCTGCCGCGCAAGGGTCTCGATGACCGGGCCGCCCGGGTGCGGAAGGTCGTGGCTCCGGGCGAACTTGTCAAGCGCGTTTCCAAGGCCGATATCCAGCGTCTCCCCGAATATCCGGTAGCGGCCGTTCAAGTAGCCAAGCACCTGCGTGTTCGCGCCGCTTGCATAGAGAACGATCGGATCCGAAAACCCTGTCGCCCACCTCCCGATCTCGACGTGCGCCACGCAGTGGTTCACGCCGACGAGCGGCACATCGAGGGCGATCGAGAGGGCGCGTGCGGCGGTCGCCACCGTCCGGAGCGACGGCCCGAGCCCCGGCCCCTGGGAGAAGGCGACCGCCTTAATTCGCTCCGGCTCCGTGAGCACCCGGGAGACGACCTCCTTCATCACCGAGGCGTGGTGTTGCGCGGCCTCACGCGGGTGGATCCCGCCCTTCGGCGGGACGTACGGCGACGAATGGAGGGCGACCAGGTCTTCTCCGAAGAGAGCGGCGCTGAGGTTCCACGCGGTCCCTTCAAGGCCCAGCACCAGCCCGTCATCGGGCATTACATCCGGCATAAAACAGGTATCGCTCCGTTTGTTCGTTACGAAAAAGACCGGCTGCGGCCCATGAACCATGGCCGCGGCCGTATTGGTATCAGGGTGAGGACCTACTTCCGGAACTCAGTGTAGCCGCACTTGCCGCAGGCCACGCGGTCCTTGTGCTCAGCCATCAGCACGCCGGGGCCGCACCGGGGGCAGTGCCGCTTCTGCAGGACCGCCACGTCGCCCTTGACGTCGTAGCACTCGTGTCTCTTGATCGCCATGCTCTTCACGCCTCGCTCTCTGCCTTCGGCTCACCTCGCTTGAGCAGGTACTCCCGCTCGGTTGCCTTCTTGGTCTCCTCGTCGTCGTAGATTCGGGCACGGCCGAGAAGTTCCATCTTCCCGAACCGGGTTCGTTCAAGGTCCAGCACGAGAAGGCTTGCATCCTTGTTCTGCAGCGCGGCAAGCTTCTCCTGAATGCTCTTCCGCGAGGGCGTTGGTCCGTCGAAGGTGAGAGTAAACTCAAGCTCTCTTCTGCTCAACACCTCGTTCCTCACATCACGGGTAATTTCGAAGTCCATCGATATCCCTAAAATATTGTTGGGGGGTTTATTTATACTCTGGGATGGGACGCGGGAATGCATTTTGATACGCGGGAATGCATTTTGATGCATCCCTCACTCGCGCACGAAAACCGTCAGCATCGATGCGGCTTCCCGCTTCGCTGACGCATCAACGAGCCGGAGGACGACGCCCTCCTGCGGCTGGCCGTAGAGGACGGCAGCCCCGGCCGGCGCGGCGAGGACGAGCGGGATGACCGCAAGATCCTCCTCGCCCTCGACAAAGATCACCCCGGGCGGGTTACGGACCACGTCGGTGATCGCATCCACGAGTTCGTCGGTGATCGTGCCGGGAGGGTTCTTCGCTGTCAGCCTTCTTGCCCGGAGCAGGGGTGATCGGGTGCAGGGGATGCGCATCGTGTAGCCGTCGATGATGGCGACATCCGGGACAACCCCCGCGGCGAGGAGGTTGTGGGTCACCACATCGCCGACGGCGTAGACCGCCCGGCCCTCAAGCCGATCGAGGAGTTCGCCGATACTCCCATAAAGGGTGCCGAACGGTTTTTTGAAGAGATCTCTGTGCGCTTCGGGTAGCCGGAGCATCAACGGACCTTCAGCGCGTACCGGCCGGCCATGGTGATGTTCATCTTCTTTGCAATCTCTGAGTGCTCCGGATCGATGATCACAACGTAGCCCGCCCAGTCTTCGCTCAGGTTGGCCGTGCCGCAGATCACGCAGCTCTCTCCTTCCACGACCCGGTGGCACTCGCGGCAGACCTTGACCACCTTCTTACGGACGACCATCTTACGCCGCTCCCTTCTCCTTCTCCTGTTCGAGTTCTTCTTCCAGCCAGGCCGTGGTCCCGAGGCCCGACTGCCGCATGGTGAGGCCGATCTTGCTCTCGCGGGGTTCACGCTCGTTCAACGAGAGTGCAACAATCCGGGCCCGGATGCCGTCGCCGACAGTAATAGCCCGCTTCGAGTCCTGACAGATCAGCCTGCCGTTCTTCTCATCGTAGTTGATATATTCGTCTGATATCTGGCTCACGTGAAGCATGGCGTCGATGGGTCCAAGGCTGACAAAAGCACCGAAACTCGTCGTCTCCACCACCTCGCCCTCGATCACTTCCTGGAGCGCCAGGCGGAGCACCGCCGCCTCGAACCTGACATCATAGTAGACGGCGCCGTCGCCGGGGATCAACTCCCCCTCACCGACATTGAGAATGTTTGTGACCGCAATGAAGATGCCGATCTCCTTTGCGATGCTGCCTTCCAGCTGTTCCTGCAGTACGTTGAGGATAACCCTCTCCAGGTCTTCCCCGAGACGGTGCGGCGGAACGCGCACCTTGTCCTCCAGCGTCATTTTAAAATACATTTTTAACTATCCCCTCATCAGCTCCAATGTTCGTTCTCTCCGCATCGACACAACGCCGATTCCCTCATCAAGGAGGGCATTCCGGAGCTCCCGGTCATTCGTCACCACAATGCAGCCTTCCTCCCGGGCGTACTCGATCATCCGGTCGTCCACATGCTCCGCGGTACTCCCGCTCGGGACGACCGTCGAGCGCCGGGCCATCGCAAGGCCCACGCGGGCGGCAGACGCATCGCGGCCGTGGCCCCGGGTGAGCCCCGAGAGCTCGCCGATCACCTCTTCGAGCACTATCGGCTCGAAATCCCCGAAGAGGCCCATGAGTTCGTCATACAGGTCAATCCCGAATTGGGCCGGCATCAGGAGGGCGTTCGTATCGAGGAGTACCCTCACTCGACCAGAATCCCCATGCCGATCAGCCGCCATCGCCCGCCGACCTGCCTGCTGATAGCGATCCGTGCGCCGACCTCTGCGCAGACCGCCCGCTTCAGCTGGACCTCCACCTGGTTCTTCTTTGTGTTCACAATCACGCCGACGGTGACGGCGGTCCCGACCGAGAGCATCAGCGGTTCCTTATGCTTCAAGGGCTCGATGATCTGCTCGCTGTCCGCGCCGACTACCCGATCCATGAGCGTGACATCGAACTTCAGCCGTTCCCAGACCGGCGGCAGTTTCCCCACGAGCCCGGCAACCTGCCCGGCGAGGGCATCGCTCTTCGTCAGGGCCGGATCGAGTTTCGTCGCGACGCCGAGGAGTCCCCCGGGCGATGCATCGGTCACGCCGGTCTTGCCTGCGTTGATGGAGGTGATCTTCGTCTCAATCGGCTCCCATTTCGTCCGGTTCTCGATCTGGACCTGTCGACCGGGCCGGATCTCGATATCGTCGCCCTCATGCAGGACACCCCGAATGAGCGAACCCCCGATGACGCCGCCCTTCACGTCCCGCCAGCTGCAGCCGGGTTTATTGACATCGAACGACCGTGCGACGAGCAGCAGCGGGTCGATCTCCGGGTTGCGTTCGGGCTCCGGGATGACCTCATCGAGGGTCTGGATCAGGGCACCGATATTGACTCCCTTCTGCGCGGAGACCGGGATGATGGGTGCGTTCTCGGCGATGGTGCCCTTGATGAACCGTTTGATCTGCTTGTAGTGCTCCAGCGCCTCAGCCTGGGTGACCACGTCGATCTTGTTCTGGACGATGACGATCTTTTTTATACCAATCAGCTCGAGCGCCATCAGGTGCTCCTTGGTCTGGGGCTGCGGGCAGACCTCGTTTGCAGCGATAACGAGCATCGCACCGTCCATCAACGCAGAGCCGGAGAGCATCGTCGCCATCAGCGTCTCGTGGCCCGGGGCATCGACGAACGAGACTGTCCTGAACGGGACCGCCTTTCCTCCGCATTTCGGGCATTCCGGCTGGGAGGAGTAGCCCTCCGTCCCCGTACATCCCTCACATTTGTAAAAAGTTGTATCCGCGTAGCCAAGCCGGATGGAGATGCCGCGCTTGATCTCCTCACTGTGCCTGTCCGTCCAGGTACCGGTCAGCGCGCTGACCAGGGTGGTCTTGCCGTGATCAACATGACCTACGAGCCCAATATTGACACCGGGAATGAATGCATCTCGCAAAAGTTTTCGAACCTCCTTATCCAATATATAGTGACACTACTTATACATAATCGGTAGTGGTTGTTCTGTCGTTCCCTACCGCACTATTATATTACACACCGGTCGATCCCTGTGCACCACCGGGGGTTTGGCATACGAAGTATGAATAATGCATTGGTTGTTAGCGAATATTTATACCCTATGAAGAGAGATATGGAACTGATCGTAATATGTCAGGTGATACCGAACTTTCACGTATCGGGATCTCTCTACCCAAGAACCTTCTCGACAAATTCGACGAGATCCTGAGCCTCCGGGGATATTCTTCCCGGTCCGAAGGAATCCGGGACTCAATACGAAGCTACATCACTCACTATCAGTGGATCTCCGATGTAAAGGGAGAACGCCAGGGTGTCATCACCATGGTCTACGACCATGACCAGCGGGGACTGCTGCAGACACTCACCGAGATCCAGCACCAGTACGCACAGAACATCCAGGCGTCCCTTCACTCACACGTGACTCACAACAAGTGTCTCGAAGTGATCCTGATCCGTGGGGACGGGGTCGTACTGAAGGATATTACCGAGAGGCTGATGGCACAGAAAGGTGTTGAGGCAGTGAAACTCACCACCATACCGGTCGAGAGTTAACCGCCGCCCTCGCAACTCTGGTCGATCCCTTTCTCCCACACCTCTTCGAGCTGCTTCTGGAGTTCTTTGTGCTCTTTGAGGTATTCCTCGAGAGAACGCTCCCCTCTCTCCGCGTCGCTGGTCGGCTTGTCGGTGCTGATGAGTTCATCTACCCGGTAATAGAGTCCGGTGCTGTCGAGTTCGGCGTACTTCCAGCCGTCGATCTCCTCGACCCGCACGACCTTCCCCGTTGTCCCGGTGCGGGGGTACCGGACGACTGCGCCCACTGCTACATCATCCGTGCTCATAACGAGGTAAGGTACATCTGCCATACTATTAAGGTATCACCTCCAAGGTATCTTGAATGCCAATCACGATTCACCCGGTAGAGAAACTGTACTTTGACGGGACGCATCGCTCCCGATCTCCCGAGGAGACCCGGGCCGCCGTTGAACCGCTGATGACAGAGATCGGCGTTACCGAGATCATCGACGTCACCCCCCTGGACCGCCTCGGGATCCCGGTCTACTCGGCGGTTCGGCCGGGAGCGGCCCGGGGAGCGGTTCGCGTCCATGCTGGAAAAGGGAAAGAACCGGTCCATGCCCGGGTCTCGGCGATGATGGAGGCACTCGAGCGTTATTGCGCTGAGTATCGGGGTGACCGGATGGAATATGCGACCTACGAGGAGATCGGTCCGGGACGGGCAGTGCACCCCGAAGACCTCCTCATCCCACGGAAACTCGAGCAGGGGGAGAAACTCCACTGGACACCGGTGTGGGATATCTTAAACGATGAGGAGGCCTATGTCCCGAGCAACGCCGTCTTCCATCCCTACGACTCGCTTGGCATGGCGATACCCCTCTTTCGGAGCGACTCAAACGGGCTTGCGTCGGGAAACGTTATGGAAGAGGCGATTCTGCACGCCCTTTTTGAGGTGATCGAGCGGGACGCGCTCAGCATCGCCGACCAGAAGCGCGACCTCGGCTGTCGCCTGGTCATCGAGAAGGAATGCGCCGCCCGCGAAGTCCTCGATCGGTTCGAGGAGAACGGGATCGATATCCACCTCTGGCTGCTCAACGGGAAGACCGGCATCCCCACAGTCGCGGCCGCCGCGGACGACACCGTCACGAAAGACCCGGCGATGCTCGTTATCGGGTCGGGGACGCACACCTGCCCCGAGATCGCGGCGCTTCGTGCCCTGACCGAGGTCGCTCAGAGCCGGGGGAGTTATCTCCAGGGTGGTCGCAATGACCCCCAACGGGAGATGATCCTTCAAAAGGCGGGGTACGAGCGGCTGAAGCGGATCAACCGGATGTGGTTTGCCGATGCAGATGCCGTCGATGTCGCCGACGTTCCCGACACGAGCACCACGCGGTTCGACCTCGACATTCAGCGGGTGCTTGAGGAGGTCGCTCCGCACACGGACAGGGTCTGCATCTGCGACCTCTCGAGGACCCCGGTACCGGTGGTGCGAGTCGTCGTTCCCGGGTTTGAGGTCTCGTATATGGACCCCGACCGGAAGCGACCCGCGCAGGGTTGAGGCCCTTCACCGGTCAGCAGAATCGGACCTTTTTGAGGAGTTCCACGACCCTCTCCGTGCTCCGGTTCAGGGGCCGCTCAGCAGGCTCGAACCGCTTCCCGGCGAGGGCCTGGAATACTGCATGAATCGCCTTCCCGATCGACGGCCCGTAGCCTCCTTCGAGCGTCAGCGCGAGGGGGAGGTCCGTGCCGTCGATCAGCATCCCGGCAAGCATGCCGTAGTCATCGGGTTCGAGATTCATCCGACCGTGCTCGTCGTCGGAGAGGGCATCCTGTCCTGCCGAGATGATCAGGACATCGGGCCGGAACCGGACGAGCGCCGGTATGAAGACCTTCTCGAAGACATACCGGTAATCGGCGATGGTGGACCCTGCCGCAAGCGGGGCATTAAGGGTGTAGCCCCGGCCCGCGCCGGTGCCGATCTCGTCCACCCACCCGGTCTTCGGGAAACTGTTCTCCTCGTGCACCGAGCAGAAGAGCACCCGGTCGCTCCCGTAAAAAGCCTTCTGGGTGCCGTTGCCGTGGTGCAGGTCCCAGTCGAGGATCGCCACCCGGTTGACCGACAGGAGCGCTTTCGCTGCCGCGATGGCGGCATTGTTGAAGATGCAGAACCCCATTGCCCGGTCGGGCTCGGCATGGTGTCCCGGCGGACGGACCAGAGCGAAGAGGTGCTCGCCGTCAAGCGCACGCTCCACTGCTGTAAAGGTCGATCCGGCGGCATACAATGCTGCTTCGAACGAGTGGCAGGTGACGTAAGTATTCACATCCAAAAAACAGGTTCCCGTCGCCATCTCCCGCACCCATCGGACGTATCGGGGGTCGTGAACCCGCTCCAGGTCGCTCTCGGTACCCTGGACCGGGGGGCGCCACCTTACGTGTGCCGGAACCCCGGAGAGGGCTGCCCGTAGCCGGGCACCCGACTCGGGGTGAGCCTCCATATCGTGCCGGGTAAAGATGTCACCGTAGATGACTGAAGAGCGCATCCTCGTTAGTTGATGGTGCGTCCCTGCAGGATATCCTCTTCGGTGACGTCGAACGTCTGGCCGGTGCCTGCGATCCGGTACGGTCCGGTTGCCTTCACCTCGCCCGACCACCCGGACGTCGCGTACGGGACGACGAACGTGCCGTTCACGCTCTCCTGCCGGTAAGTAAACTCTCGGCCGGTGTTCGTGACGATGGGGACTTCGATGATTCCCTCGCCCCTGATCGTGGCTCCGGGGACGTACTCGAATATCTTGACGGCTTTGAGGTCGGGCCCACCTTCACCGACGTTGCTGAAGATGTTCTGGGGCGTCTCGTGGACGAGTCGGTAGTGCTGGAGCGCCGGCACCCGCTCAAGCGGCTGAAGGATCGAGTCTCCCCGGTACTGGTAATACATGTTCAGCAGCGTTGCGCCCGAGCCCGCCGGCGCGTTCTTATTGTAGGCCTCCACGGCTGCCGCACCTGCGGTTGCGTTCATCTGCTCGGTGCGCGTGATGACCGGGAGAGAGGTATTTGCCGATTCCGCGTCACGGTACTCGGCATAGATCACCTGTGATGTCGGGTCGGTCATGGATCCATCGAAGTTGTGGAGCCGGGAGACCATCGTCAGGTAGTACTCCTGGTTGTTGAACGGCACCGCCTGGTAATCCGACGAACCCGCGCTTACCGGGAGGAGGAAGTAGGGCTGGAAGGGTTCCTGACCTACCTCGGGGTCGGCCCACGTCGCCGGGGCGTGGAACTTCGAGGTGTCGAGCTGGATATCGGTGATGACGTAGCGGGTGCCGATGTTATCGAGGATCCTGTTTGCGACCTCTTCTGAGGTTGAGACGAAGTACTGGGCCGATCCGTTCGGGCCGGCAACCCCGTGCTGGAAGGGGTTGTTGTTCGGGATCCGCTTCGAGAGGAAGGTGATCCAGTGACCGTAGTCCCACCAGGACATGACGCCATAGGCCTCTTCGGGGTAGGCGAAGGTCTCTTTGTCATAGATCGCGTAATAGTCGACGCCGGGGTCGGGGGTGTTCTCGCCCATCCACTCGAGGGCACCCATCCACTGCGAGTCGATACCGCCGTACTTCGCGTTGGTGCCGAGGGCTATATTCCCCATGAGGGATGTCCCGGCAAAGAGGAGCGTGACGGCGATGACCGCGGCGAAGGCCCCGACTTTGAGGTAGTCCGGCTGGTTCTTCGGGGGAACTTTTGTCTTCCGGGCGTCGGGGCTCTTACCGCCCTTCTTCCCCTTCCTTGCCGGCTCCTCCTGCTTCACGGTGGCCACCGGACTGGAGGATGCCTTGCTGTCACTCCCCCTCCCGAGGAGGCGTGCAACGTCTTTCCAGGTCGCGTTTATAACCGCGCCTGCGAAGACCGCCGAGAGCAGGGCGATGTTTGCGGCGAGATAGTACTCGTACCGGACGTGCGCGGCGGTCGAGGCGAGGATGATCCCCGTCCAGATCAGGACGAAGACGTGGGTCGGGTTCACCTTCTCGCGGTTCTGCCAGAGGAGGACGGCAGCCCCGCCGGCCGCGAGGACGAGGCCCCAGTGGAACGTCATCCAGGCCGCATCGAACGACCAGGGCCGGGCTTCCTGGACGGTCGTACTTGTGGCTCCTCCGCCGAAGAAGGCGAGGAGGTTTGCAATCAGAAGGTTGTAGATGTCCGGCAGGGCAATGTAGAGCCCCGCGACGGCGACGGCCGCGACACCTGCGAGCGCCGCCGGGAAGTAATACTTTGGACGGCCTTTCAGGAAGACCGAAAGGCCGTAAAGCGCGAGCGTGCCTGCAATGAGGCCAGAGTAGACGATGACGTGCCCGACGGTGTAGCGGGAGAGGTCGAGTCCGGGGTGCGGGAAGCCGAATGCCGCTGCTCCGACAATGACGACGCCGAAGACAACCGCGTTCACGAGAACCAGGTAATCGCTCGATCTCTCCTGGAAGGAGTCCAGGATAAACTGGACCAGGGTGAAAGTCGTCACGATGAGCGCGAAGAGAACTATCGTCGACATGTTGAAGAATCCGAGGAGGTATGCGATACCGGCGAGGGCCGCTATCATCACCGGGATCTTCAGGGTCTCAAGATTTTTTGGGGAGAGCGGCCGGTCGCGCGCTGCAAGCAGCGCCGCAACGTAAGCGAGGGCGAAGATCGTCGAAAAGAGCGTCTCCGCGATATGGTGATCGACAAAGCCGAAGAGAGATCGGTAGGCGTAGTTGCTGCCGATGACCGCAATCAGGCCCGCCGCGATGAGGCCGGTCTTCCAGTCGGCAATCTTTCTCGCAAGCAGGTAGGTAACCGGCACCATCACGACAGCCATCAGCGGCGGAACCCAGGACGCCACCACCATGATCTCGGGGCGCGTTGCTGCACCAGTGAGGACGCAGAGCGCTGCTGCGATCTGAACAAAGAGCGGCCCCCAGTAGACGACGTCGCCGGTCGGGTAGAGCGTCATGTGATCGAACCAGGCGTAGCCCGGGAAGTTTGCGACGCTCTGCTCCACCTGGCGCAGGCTGTACCAGGGGTCGTTGCCCAGGAGATTGACGCCTTCGGCGGTCACCAGACCTTCCGAAGGGATGCCCCGCGTCCAGAGCGTGAGCAGGGCGAACAGAACGATAACGCCAATGATGATGTATGGTTGGTACTTCTTGAGATCCATCTGAGCCATCGGACACTCCTTGTTACGAATCTGTTTTCCTTCGAACCATTAATAATCTTGGCGTATCCGTGACGCCGGAAAAAAGGGGTGAGTTTCAGTATATTTACACCAACTGCGCAAAGATCTTCTCGAACGCCTCGGCCTTCTTCTTCCAACTGTGCTCCTCGATCTCGGGACGGGCACACCCCGGGGAGAGGGCCCGTTCGTCGACCCGCTCCAAGAACTCAGCTCTATCCCGGTAGACAGCGATGTGGTCGCCGCCCATCCGGAGCATGTCGGGGATGGGGGTTGAGAGGATCGGTTTTCCGCATGCCGAGTACTCGAAATACTTGTTGGGCAACGCAATATCGACCCACTGCGGAGGAGAGAGCGGGATGAGGCAGAGATCCATCGGCGCGATGTAGCCGGGGAGGCCTTGGTAATCAACGGCCCCGGTGAAGTGCACTCGACCGGCAACCCCGAGCCGGGCCGCGAGCGCCCGCAGTTCGTCCAGGTAGCCGGTGAAGAGCGAACCGCCGACGATCAGGAGTTCTGCATTAGAATGCCTTTCAAGGACCTTCGGGAACGCCCGGATCACCTCGTCGAGGGCGTACCACCGCTCGACCGCCCCCGCAAACCCGAGCACGAAGGCATCGGGGGCGATCCCGAGGGCTGAACGCATCACGCCGCCGTCCATCGGCCGGAAGAGATCGGTGTTGACGCCGTTCGTGATCAGCTCGGCATCGTAGCCGTATCCTTTGAGCTTCGTGACGAGTCCGGGCGAGACCGTCGTGACGACGTCGCTGTGGTCCAGGTTGTAGCGGGTTACGGTGAGGACGCCTTCCCGGAGCAGCCATTTCATCGCGGGATTTTTGTAGTAGGCGGCGGCGGAGTCGGGGAACCAGTCTTTGAGATCGAAGACCACCGGGATGCCGGACTTCTTCGCCGCCCGGACCATCGCCGTCCCTGCGAGGACGTGGGCGCCGACGACGACGTCGATATCGTGGTCATGGATGATCTCGCTGATCACCCGGTAGTGGCAGGGTGCGTTCAGGGTGTAGTGGAGGAACGGGCTCTCGACGGGAAACCGTGTCGCCTCGTGGACATGAAGGAGGGTCTCGCGCTCCTTGCCCCGGCTGACGTGGAAATGAGGCACGTGGACCTCGTGCCGTGTCGCGAGCTCCTCGAAGATGTTGTGGTGCCTCGAGGGGATCGGGTGGTGGATGTAGTCCTGGGTGGAGAGGAGCAGGATTCTCATTGGTCTTGCAACCTTGCGATCGGTTGGAAGTATTTAATGATGATCCTCAACTTCGCTGATTACCAGCCCTGGAGACTGGCCTGGGTATTCGTAGCTCCCGATAAATAGACCTCTGGTTGGACGACCCTCGCTCAGTAGAGGATATGCCGAATCTGGTGGTCCGGTAAAACGTTCAACGCATGTGGGATTATTTATGCTTTAGTCTCCGGTAATTCGTCGTACCTGCTTTACCCACTCATCTGTTTTTCTGTACGGGTCGGTATGTACGCCTTTGAGAGATTCACGAAGAGCCATTGGGGTGAGGGGAATACAGGAAGCCCTGCCTGCGTGATTCGGATCAAGATTCAGCATAAAGGCAGAGCCTTGAATGGTTGAGGCCCTTTCCCTGCCTCATAGGGATAGAACGCTGGTCTGCCGGCCTTGCGCTTGCTGGCATAGGTAGACCGTTTCCTACGTTTACAAAAACTGCCTGGTTCTTTTCGCTCGGCAGAACCGTGATATCATAAGTCTCGTGATTTTCATGAGCCACGGAAAATCGGGAGTTTTCTGGCGTTAATGGGATTTTTTTGTGTCTCCTGCGTAATTAATAGTGTTTTTTGACTGGTTCTGGAGGCCATTGGATCAGGCCAACTGGTCCGATATCGAAAAGAAATGGAATTGTATTTGTAACAGTACTTATCAAGTTTAAATAAAAAATTTTTATCTCAAGAATCTGGGTTAGATCTCTGAAGTGATAAACGGGATGTTAAGGGTTGATTCTTGTTCGCGTTTAACGTTTCAATGAAACTAAATGGCAGTCTTTAGATATGGATAAATAAATCGCGGTAAATTTTTCGGAATGTACTCAAAAATAGATGATAAATCTGCTGTTGCAGACCTCCAGGGATACTGATGCATTCAGTTTCTGAGTCCTGGTTGGCTATCGTAAAATTCACGGTGACAATAATGAAGAACAGCATCGATGGTGTCAAAATCAAGAAACTCAACGTCATCCCCGATGAGCGGGGTTGGTTGATGGAGATCCTCCGTTGCGATGACGAGATCTTCGAGCAGTTCGGCCAGGTCTACTGCACGACGGCCTACTCTGGCGTTGTTAAGGCGTGGCACTACCACAAGAAGCAGACCGATAACTTCACCTGCGTCCACGGGATGATGAAGGTCGCGCTCTACGACGCCCGTGAGGACTCTCCCACCTACAAGGCCCTTATGGAGTTCTTCGTCGGCGAGAAGAACCCGATCCTCATCAGCGTCCCGCCCGGTGTCTACCACGGGTTCAAGGGGATCGGCACCGAGACGGCGTTCTTCGTGAGCATTCCGACCCTCCCCTACAACTACAAGGAGCCCGACGAGTTCCGGCTCCCCCCGGACACCGCTGAGATCCCCTACGACTGGGGGCTTGCCCCCGGCCTGAGGCACGGATGAGGGGAGAATCAAAATGACCATGCTCGTCACCGGCGGCGCGGGGTTCATCGGGAGCAACTTCATCCGCCATATGCTCGCGGAGCACCCCGAAACCCCGATCGTCAACCTCGACGTACTGACGTACGCAGGCAACCCGGAGAGCCTCCGGGATGTTGCCGATAATCCGAACTACACCTTTGTCCGGGGCGACATCTGCGACCCTGCTACGGTCGCGGCCGTCTTATCGCACCACCCGATCGAGACCGTCGTCCACTTCGCCGCGGAGAGCCACGTCGACCGCTCGATCGCCAACGGCTCCACCTTTGTGCGAACGAACGTCCTCGGCACCTTCACCCTGCTCGATTACGCGCAAAAGCACGGTGTCGGGCGGTTCATCCATGTCTCGACGGACGAGGTCTACGGGAGCACCCGCGAGGGTTCGTTCACGGAGACCGATAACCTGAACCCCTCCAGCCCCTACTCGTCGAGCAAGGCCGGCTCCGACCTCCTGGCCCGCTCGTTCTTCATCACCCACGGCCTCCCGGTGATCGTCACCCGCTGCACCAACAACTACGGCCCCTACCAGTTCCCCGAGAAACTGATCCCGCTCTTCGCGACCAACCTCCTCGAGGGGAAGAAGGTCCCGGTCTACGGCACCGGCCAGAACATCCGCGACTGGCTCTACGTCCTCGACCACTGCCGGGCCATCGACTTCATTCTCAGCCACGGGGAACCGGGGGAGGTCTACAACATCGGCGGCGGCGCGGAGAAGACGAACCTTGAGATCACCGCAAAGATCCTCGAACTCCTGGGGAAGGACGAGTCGATGATCGAGTACGTGCCCGACCGGAAGGGGCACGACTTCCGGTACTCACTGGACTTCGGGAAACTTCGTGATCTTGGCTGGAAGCCGGCGTATAGTTTCGATGACGCCCTCGCGGCGACGGTCGCGTGGTACGCAGAGAATGACTGGTGGTGGCGGCCGCTGAAGGGGCGGTCGATATGACCTTCTCAAACGTCCTGATCCTCGGTGCCAACGGCATGCTAGGGCGCGACCTCGCGGCGGTCTTCCCCGGCGCCCGGCTCTGCGGACATAAGGATCTCGACATCACCGACGAGGCCGCGGTAAAGGCGTACATCCTTGATGTGAAGCCGGATCTCGTCATCAACGCGGCAGGGTACACGAACGTCGACGGGTGCGAGGATGACCCCGAGACGGCGTTCGCCGTCAACGGCGACGCCCCCGGCTATATCGCCGCCGCCTGTCGCGCGGTGGGCGCCCGGCTGATCCATTACAGCACTGACTACGTCTTCGACGGCTCGAAGACTGAGTACGTCGAGTCCGATGAGCCGAACCCGATCAACGTCTACGGCGCATCGAAACTCCGTGGCGAGCGGAAGATCGCGGAGAAGATGGACGACTACCGGATCATCCGGACCTCCTGGCTCTTTGGCCGGCACGGCAAGAACTTTGTCGAGACGATCCGGCACCTTTCGCAAGAGAACGAGACCGTCCGGGTGGTGACCGACCAGGTGGGCAAACCCACCTACACGATGGACCTGGCCCGGAAGACGGCCGAGATCGCTGACTGCCCGCCCGGGATCTACCACGTCACGAACGACGGGGTCTGCTCGTGGTACGAGTTTGCCCGGGCCTTCGCCCCGAATATCGTCCCCTGCACGAGCGCCGAGTTCCCGCGGAAAGCGAAGCGCCCCGCGTACTCGGTGCTCCTGAACACGAAGACGAGTCCCATGCGCCCCTGGAAGGAGGCACTGGAAGACTACCTGCGCCCTTCGGTGAGGAGATCCATGAAAGGCATCATTCTTGCGGGCGGGACCGGGTCCCGCCTCTACCCCTTAACGAAGGTGACGAACAAGCACCTGCTCCCGGTCTACGACAAGCCGATGATCTACTACCCCCTCCAGACACTCGTCGCCGCGGGTATCAAGGACATCATGATCGTCTCCGGGCGGGGGCACGTGGGCCATTTCCTTGAACTGCTGGGCTCCGGCAAAGATCTGGGGGTCCGGCTCACCTACGAGATCCAGGAGGGCGCCGGCGGGATCGCCCAGGCGCTGGGGCTTGCGGAGGAATGGGCCGGGACAGATAACGTCGCGGTGATCCTCGGGGACAACATCTTCCAGGACGACATCAAAAAGGACGTTGAGTCGTTCGGGTCCGGGGCAAAGATCTTCTTAAAAGAGGTCACCGACGCCCACCGGTTCGGGGTCGCCGAGGTGAAGGGGAGCAGGGTGCTCGGGATCGAGGAGAAGCCAAAGGTCCCGAAGTCGAACCTCGCGGTGACCGGGCTCTACCTTTACGATGCCGGGGTCTTTGAGGTTATCAAGACGCTCAGGCCGTCCGGGCGGGGCGAATTCGAGATCACGGATGTGAACAACGCCTACATCCGGCGGGGTGCGATGGAGTTCTCGGTTCTTCCGGGGTTCTGGAGCGATGCAGGGACGTTCGAGAGTCTCCTGCGGGCGAGCGTGATGGTTCAGAGCCACGGTGTCCGGCAGGGTGCTGCTGGAACGTCCAGCCACGAAGCGGTAGCCAGTCCTTCAAAAATTGTCGATGGAGATAAGACCGGCTGATCCGCGGTTCTCTACGGGATAGGTCCTGAATACAGCATCATCTGGTGAAGATCGTGTCGAAGAATGAGTTGTATCACGATAAAGGCAATAGTTACTTCTCCAGCATCCGGTGGGATGTAATCTCGTTAATTCCTGGTGGAGATCACAGGATACTGGAAGTTGGTTGCGGAACTGGAGATACGCTGATCAAACTTCGAGAACTTAACAAAGCCCGGGAAATTGTCGGGATAGAGTTGAACTACGATAGTTTACAGGACAATTGCAACCGGCTTGATACCGTCCTGGTTGGCGATGTAGAGGAGCTCGATCCCGCTTTTGAAGAAGGCCACTTCGACTATATTATCTTCGCCGACGTTCTGGAGCACCTCGTGAACCCTCCTGCTATTCTACGACGGTACTCACGGTATCTTAGAGGCACAGGATCGATAATCGCCAGTATTCCGAACGTTAAGAACTACAGAGTGCTGCTCGATCTAATATTATACGATAAGTTTGAGTATGCAGACGCAGGGATCCTGGATCGGTCACATCTCCGTTTTTTTACCCGAAGGGAGATGTGCCGCCTGTTTGATCAAGCCGGTCTGGATGTTGTCTCGGTGCAGTCGAAATTTGGGAGTGGACACCTTGGTAATCTCGATAGGCACCTGAATTACACGTTGGGCAAGTACTTGCCGGGAAAATCTTTCTTAACTGTCCAGTATCTTATCACAGCGACAAGAAGGAATGCCGAAGCATCGCTGTGATTTGTGGGGTGAATTGTTACACTTACTGCGGGATGTATGGGAGGATGCTTCGATCCGGGCGGGCGTTCGATTGCTGAGTTCTCCTGGACAGGGCTGTTCTGGGTGTAAAAGTTCCAATATAACACCAAAACCTAAATGACTGGTGTAATCGATATAAATAACCATAATGCCTCGCGTTGCGATTATAATTTTGAATTGGAACGGATGGGCAGATACTATCGAATGTATTGATTCCATCCACCAGTTCTCTAATTCAGACTACGATATCATATTGGTCGATAATCACTCAAGCGACGGCTCTATAGAGAATATTCGGCGTTACTGCGAGGGAGCAGGTGAGATTGGGCCTCCTGACAATTCTTCCATCCACCTTTTCGAAGTGCCTGAGGACGAAATAGAACGTCACGCATTCGATCACGCGTCATATGAGCGGTTGGAGCCCTGTTGCCGGTTGATACTTATAAAAAATAATGAGAACTATGGGTATGCCAGAGGTAACAACATCGGCATTAAGTTCGCCCTCTACGTCCTCAAATCAGAATATATTCTTATTCTCAATAATGATGTAATCATCACGGATAAAGAAATGCTCGGTAAACTCACCGAAGCAGTTAATCGGAATGCTCGTATAGGGGCCGTGAGCCCGGTGCTCCGGTCAACGACAGGTGAGATACAGAGGACCTGCACGGGAAACATCCCCGGTTTCCTTGATTTTATATTTGTTTATACGTTTATCGGTCAGAGATTGTTTAGAGAGAACAGAATCCTGAAGAGGCACTTTAATTATGACTACTCTTTTGAGCAACCAAAAGAGTTTGGAGTTCTAGGGGGTTCTTGCATCCTCTTCAGGAGTCAAACCCTCACAGATGTCGGTCTCTTCGATGAAAACACATTCCTTTACTGGGAAGAGTATATAATCGGGCGTAAACTCGCCGAACGTGGCTGGAAACTGCTCTTGAACCCTGAGACCGGGGCCGTTCACAAGGGGGAATCCTGTATAAAGAACCTGAACCTGAAGAGTTGGGCAAGATACTGGTCAACCAAGAGCGAACTTTACTACATCGAGAACTATGCAGCACTGAATCCTGTCAAAAGATCCATTATCAGGTTCGCACTTCTATTGGAGACCACGTTAGCCCTATGTGACACGGTTCTAAAAGGGAATGAGAGTAAATTTGATCGAGTATATGAGTTGAAGATTATCTCGGTCTTATTAGGGAGCTCTGCTAAAGACCCTTCTGAGTCACCAGGAGAGTTAGTAGGTTAGCGGAACGACCCTCCTGCCTGCCCGCCCGGCCTGCACCACTGCAACCCCGACATGCTCGCGGATTTTTATCTTGCGGGGGTGAAGGGTGCGGAGCGGGAAGACCCCGCCCTTCAGGGTGGGGATGAAAGCGGAGCCGCCCTTCGCCACACAATTACCAGAAGTAATATATTATTATAAGGCGCGATACTGGTTGTATGCTTCAGGCCTACAAGTATCGGATGTCTCCTTCTCCGGAGCAGATCTCGCTCCTCGTGCAGCACATCCATGCCTGTCGGTTTGTGTATAACCATTCTCTGGAGCAGAAGATCCGGGCATACGAACAGGAAGGGCGAAAACTCTCCTGTTTCGACCTGAACACCCACCTCCCTGCCCTCAAAGAGGAGCATCCGTGGCTCAAAGAAGTCAATTCCCAATCGCTCCAGAGTGCAAATAAGAACCTCGACAATGCCTTCACCCGGTTCTTCCGCGAGAAGAAAGGGTTTCCCCGGTTCAAGTCAAAGAAGAATCGGTAACGTCTCAGATCTTCTGTAATTTGTCTGAGCCCTGTCTCCTTGCCTGATCATTCCCTCTCCATGGTCAAATACCTTCTGCCGGTAACCCACTCCTCGTTGATGTCCATCAGGATGGATCCGA